>CAVTFE010000058.1:0-102194 GCA_963733745.1 uncultured bacterium | reverse complement strand
CCAGGAAGTGTCATGGGCGGTAGTTCTTGTACGATCTTGTCGTAGGTTGTCACGCTCTGGTTATTGCATGGATCGGCGACTGAGACATATTTGCCGGGGGAAGTGCGGTCACCAGGTAGACACGCCCTTCCTTGCCGGCGCTCACGAGCACATTGGGATGCGCGGCTCCAGTTTGCGTGGGCAGGATCAGTATCCCGCCGGAGCCAAGGTCCTTGTCGGCGATGTCAAGGCAACTTTGGTTGAATGGAGTGAAATAGTCTGTCAGATGCAGCCCGTTCGCCGTGCTCAGCTTCAGGACCGAGTCACCAACGGAAACTCCTCCTGTGTCGAGATTGAATGTTCCATTCCCAACTGGCACAAACAGGCTGTTATCCGTCGGGTCCACGGCGATCGGCCCGCCACCGGACCAAATTCCGCCTTCACCACTATCTGGGGTGGTGTTGAATACAGTGGTTTGGGCTAGCGAACTCGCGTTGTAGCCTAGGATCCAGCCGTGATAGGGGTAGATGCCGTTGAAGCTGGCGAACGGAACATACAAGACGCCGTTGAGTAGCACCAATGCGCCACGCTGGTTCTGTGTCAACGGCCTGAAGGTAAGCGATCCATTGGCCGAGCCGTCTCCTGTGCTCGGGATGGTCGCCGTTTCAACCACTGGAGGTACTTTGTCCTTGCCCGTAGTGATATCGAGCGCATGCAGTCGGTGGATGCAGGCGCTGTTCTCAAATGTCATCACCGAGACGTAGAGCGTTCCACTCGCCAGGTCGACAACTGGCGTGCCGGTGATACCAACCTCTGGTGAGATGTCGCATATTGTCCCGTGTACACCACCGACGATGGAACGGATGTCGCGCCGTTGATGAGGAAGCTTGTGTGCCAGATAGGAGTCGCAGTAGTGTGGTCCGCGTCAAAAGCATAGACGCTGTCATGCTCGGTTGCCACGATGACGAGATTATGCTCGCCACTAGACGTGGAGATGTTGGGAAGGAACAGTGGCTGAGCGTAGATCGAGCCGTCCACTGGATACGAGGCGACGCGTCCGAAGCTGGCGGTGTTCACATTCGTTTTATTCAGGATCGTCTCATTGGGGTATTGTCCGAGATGTTGTTGCCCATTTTTATAGAGGGTCACCGCAGTGTTCGCCGGAGCCGCCGCAAACGCCTTCCCGAAGGAGAGATACGATAAGCCCGAGACGCCGAGCGCAACGGCAAGGATGCTCAACGCAACGTTCCAGGGGCGGACTCGACGTATTCTTGCTTGCGCCGAGGCTGAACTTCTAGCGGCGCCTGGTGCCTTGGCGTATGCCACCTGTTTCATACCTTGCCGAAGACGCAACAGAGTCATCATGATCTTGCCTCCACTTCACATCATCCCAAGCGACAAGTGGCCAAACACACAGGAAGACACGCGCATTGACAATTGTTCGGTGATGCCGGCGCGTCTCTAACAGGAGAACCGGTGTGGCAGCAGATAGATAGCGAGCGTCTGTTGCGAAGGAGAGTTTTCGATACCAGTCGCACAGACGTTGACGTCATATTTGCGAGGCAGCGCTCACCGCGCAGGGTCTTGTGACGCGGATACTTCCAGCATTCTTCCCTGGCGCCAGGTCGCAAGCTGGGCTGCATCCTGTGCTATCCGAAACTTGCTGCCTGAGACGACCACTGCCAATATGCGGTTACACCGGAGGACTGTCATCTCAGTGCAGAAACACATAGAGGTTCGGTGTATCACCATGCAAGCGTCGCCAAAGCACAACAGGTCAAGTCCGAGAGTCGATACTGTTGGTAAATGCAGATCAAGCGACGGCTAATCGTGCGAAGCGTGAACGCCGCGTGGTGGTTGGTACGTCGCCTTCGAGCCAGTGGCGCAGGCGACTGAGATTCATAGCTGCCGCGGTCGCCACGTCCTGCAGATGGGTCTTGCGCAGCCCGCGATAGCGTGCCTGGCGCAGGCCGAACGCGCGGACCCCCTGAGAGATCGCGCCTTCGATGCCAGCACGCTGGGCGTAGAGCGCGGCGAAGTCCTCGGTCTGTTGCCGTGACCGCGCGACGCGGAGCAGCTCATGCTCGCTGCGTGTTTTGAGGGTGAGGGCACGAGCGCCGCCTCCCGTCTTGGCGCGTGTGCAGTGGTCGCGCACTGGGCAGGGCAAGCAATCTGCTGGAGCAAACGTGACATGCACCACGGCCCGCCCACGTGACGAGGTCGTCTCAGACCACCCCACACTGGCGCGACCTTGCGGACAGGTGACCTGGCGGCGATCCCAGTCGATCTGGAAGCGCTCGATGGTGAACCCCTCTGCGACGCGCCCCTGCCATTGACGGTCAATGTAGACCGGCCCGATGAGATCAATCTGGTAGCGCGTCTGGCTGCGCGCCAGATTCCGAGCGCTGGTATAGCCCATGTCGACGAGTTGCCGCGCTGGGAGCAGGTGGCGCGAAGCCAGCGACTGCTGGATGGTGAGCAGTTGCTCCACATCATGCGCAGGAGCGAGGGTGGTGTGCACATGGGTGATCAGATGCGGCGCCTCCGCATCGCAGGTTTCGGTGAGATGCGCTTTGTACCCCACCCAGTGACGGCCGCGCTTGATGGCGTAGCGCGCCTCCGGCTCGTAGGGCGACTCCACAATCTCACTCGCCTTGGGCAGCGCTTTTGGGTCGCACAACGCGAACCCTCCATCCTGGGCGCGCGTGAACTGTTGGCTCCAGATCTTGCGCAGCACCGCGACTTCAGGCGCCTGGCGCACCTGCTCAGGAGCGTCTGGGGTCTGGGCGGCATCGAGGAGCTGTTGCCCATCCGCACCGACTTGGGCGGCATACAGGCGGCGCGCCTGCTGCCCTTTGGGGAGGCGTTCCTCTTCGATGCGCCGCGCATAGCGGTCGTACCAGTCCGGACTGACCTGGGTGCGCAGCCAGTCTGGCGCGACCGTCGCCAGCGCATTCAGCGTCGCGCGCAGGGTCTCTGCGACGCGCTCGAGTCGGTACAGCGTGCGGACGACGGCCAGGACATGGGTCGAGTCTGTGCGCTGTGTGCCGCGCGCTTTGAGATAGCCCTGCTGTGCGCATGCCGCTACCAACACGTCCAGGAGGCGCTCTTCCGCGGATCCAGCCACGAGCCTGGCGCGGAACTCGGATAAGACCGAATAGTCGAACCCCGCGTCGGTCAGCTCCAACCCCAGCGCGTACTTCCAGTCGATACGAGCGCGCACGGCGTCGGCGGCCTGGCGGTCAGCGAGCCCTTCGGCAAATTGCATGACGGTCACCACTGCCAGGCGCCACGGCGGTATGACGGGGCGACCACGTCCCGCAAACAGATCGGCGAACTGCTCATCACGGTAGAGGACTCCGAGAATATCCCGCATCTGCATGTAGCGATTCCCTTTGGGAAAGGCCGCATGAGCGACACGCGCCGTCTCCTCAGGAACCGGGGTGATAGGCGTCGGCTGCAGCGTCATGGCACTCCCTCCTCTCATAGGTATGCCTACTCTACACCCCTTGCCCTACTCCACTGCTAGTTTGCCATGAATTTACCAACAGTATCCGGTATCTTCTGTAGTTTGAGGGAGCACGGTAGGAAAGGCTCTCGCCTCTCTGGTAGATTGGTGGTTGTCTAGGACACCAGTCAGCCAAGAGAGGACGAGATGACCCAGTACCAGCTTACGCTTGACAGGGAGATGGTGCAACGACTGTTTGGTGAAAGCGAGCAGCTAGCGCATCTGCTCGAACAGGTCCTCACCCAGGTGCTGGAGGCGCAAGTGGCCGCGCATGGGCAGGCCGCGCATGGGCAGGCCGCGCACGTGCAGGCGGAGCCCTATGAGCGCACCGCCGAGCGACGCGGGTATCGCAACGGGTACAAGCCGCGGCAGCTCACCACACGGGTGGGGACGTTGGCGGTGCGTGTACCGCAGGTGCGGGATGGCTCCTTCTCCCCCGAGCTCTTCGCGCGCTATCAGCGCAGCGAACAGGCGCTGGTCTGCACGCTGATGGAGATGGTCGTCAACGGGGTCTCGACGCGGCATCCGTGGCGCAGATCACCGAGGAGCTGTGCGGCAAGGCGTGCAGTAAATCGACGGTCTCGGATCTGTGCCAAGGGCTTGATCCGCTGGTCAGCGCCTGGAATGAGCGCTCGCCGAGCAGCGCTCTCCGTTCGTGCTGGTGGATGCGCTGGTACTCAAGATCCGCGAAGGCGGACGCGTGCGCGCGCGCAGCGCCTTGTTGGCCATTGGGGTGAACACATGCCGGTTATCGCGAGATCCTGGGGCTGCAGCTGGGGGACAGTGAGTCGGAACGCAGTTGGATGGAGTACTTCGTCTGGCTCAAGAGACGCGGTCTGGCGGGAGTCGATCTCGTCGTGTCCGACTCTCATGGTGGCCTGGTCAACGCGGTGCGGTTGCAGTTCCAAGGCGCGACCTGGCAGCGCTGCCAGACGCATCTCTCCGCGAATATCAGCGATGCGACGCCCAAGGCGCTGCAAGACGAGGTCCATCGCCGGGTGCGGACCATCTTCGCGGCGCCTGATGTCCAGACAGCGCGCGTGCGAGATGCTCGAGAAGGTCAGCGCCGACTACCAGCACCGCGCTCCCACCGCCGTCGCTACCCTCGAGCGGGGCTGCGACGACGCCACCGCGATCCTTGCGCTCCCCACTCCCTATCGCCAACGGCTGCGCACCACCAACGCCGTCGAGCGGCTCAATGACGAGGTGCGCCGGCGTGAACGGGTCATCCGCATCTTCCCCAACCGCGAGTCGGTGATCCGCCTGCTGGGCGCCCTGCTCATGGAACAGGATGAGGCGTGGACGACGGGGAAGCACCATTTCGACATGACCGCGTATGCGCAGTGGCGCTCAACCCCTGCAGAACAGGAGGACCTCCAACTCCAACAGCACACCCCTTAAAGATAGGGATCTGTATGGATCTGCCAGAGCAGCAAAGTACACCAGATCTCGGATACTGTTGGTAAATTCATGGCAAACTAGCAGTGGAGTAGGGCAAGGGGTGTAGAGTAGGCATACCTATGAGAGGAGGGAGTGCCATGACGCTGCAGCCGACGCCTATCACCCCGGTTCCTGAGGAGACGGCGCGTGTCGCTCATGCGGCCTTTCCCAAAGGGAATCGCTACATGCAGATGCGGGATATTCTCGGAGTCCTCTACCGTGATGAGCAGTTCGCCGATCTGTTTGCGGGACGTGGTCGCCCCGTCATACCGCCGTGGCGCCTGGCAGTGGTGACCGTCATGCAATTTGCCGAAGGGCTCGCTGACCGCCAGGCCGCCGACGCCGTGCGCGCTCGTATCGACTGGAAGTACGCGCTGGGGTTGGAGCTGACCGACGCGGGGTTCGACTATTCGGTCTTATCCGAGTTCCGCGCCAGGCTCGTGGCTGGATCCGCGGAAGAGCGCCTCCTGGACGTGTTGGTAGCGGCATGCGCACAGCAGGGCTATCTCAAAGCGCGCGGCACACAGCGCACAGACTCGACCCATGTCCTGGCCGTCGTCCGCACGCTGTACCGACTCGAGCGCGTCGCAGAGACCCTGCGCGCGACGCTGAATGCGCTGGCGACGGTCGCGCCAGACTGGCTGCGCACCCAGGTCAGTCCGGACTGGTACGACCGCTATGCGCGGCGCATCGAAGAGGAACGCCTCCCCAAAGGGCAGCAGGCGCGCCGCCTGTATGCCGCCCAAGTCGGTGCGGATGGGCAACAGCTCCTCGATGCCGCCCAGACCCCAGACGCTCCTGAGCAGGTGCGCCAGGCGCCTGAAGTCGCGGTGCTGCGCAAGATCTGGAGCCAACAGTTCACGCGCGCCCAGGATGGAGGGTTCGCGTTGTGCGACCCAAAAGCGCTGCCCAAGGCGAGTGAGATTGTGGAGTCGCCCTACGAGCCGGAGGCGCGCTACGCCATCAAGCGCGGCCGTCACTGGGTGGGGTACAAAGCGCATCTCACCGAAACCTGCGATGCGGAGGCGCCGCATCTGATCACCCATGTGCACACCACCCTCGCTCCTGCGCATGATGTGGAGCAACTGCTCACCATCCAGCAGTCGCTGGCTTCGCGCCACCTGCTCCCAGCGCGGCAACTCGTCGACATGGGCTATACCAGCGCTCGGAATCTGGCGCGCAGCCAGACGCGCTACCAGATTGATCTCATCGGGCCGGTCTACATTGACCGTCAATGGCAGGGGCGCGTCGCAGAGGGGTTCACCATCGAGCGCTTCCAGATCGACTGGGATCGCCGCCAGGTCACCTGTCCGCAAGGTCGCGCCAGTGTGGGGTGGTCTGAGACGACCTCGTCACGTGGGCGGGCCGTGGTGCATGTCACGTTTGCTCCAGCAGATTGCTTGCCCTGCCCAGTGCGCGACCACTGCACACGCGCCAAGACGGGAGGCGGCGCTCGTGCCCTCACCCTCAAAACACGCAGCGAGCATGAGCTGCTCCGCGTCGCGCGGTCACGGCAACAGACCGAGGACTTCGCCGCGCTCTACGCCCAGCGTGCTGGCATCGAAGGCGCGATCTCTCAGGGGGTCCGCGCGTTCGGCCTGCGCCAGGCACGCTATCGCGGGCTGCGCAAGACCCATCTGCAGGACGTGGCGACCGCGGCAGCTATGAATCTCAGTCGCCTGCGCCACTGGCTCGAAGGCGACGTACCAACCACCACGCGGCGTTCACGCTTCGCACGATTAGCCGTCGCTTGATCTGCATTTACCAACAGTATCGATCTCGGACTTGACCCTCGAATACGTTGTCAATTCTACGGCTTGTCTCAAAATTGAGACAGTGGCATAAGAACAAATAGGGGGCAACGTAACGAAAGGAGGGTCATGCACTATTTGATCCGTGTTATTGGGCAAGCTGGGAGCCATGAAGAAGCACACGAGAACGCCGTTGCCTTCGCTGATGATCTGATCGAACGCCGGGAGTTTGATTACTATGACCTGGGTTCCCAGCGCTTTGACGAGAACGGCTATACGCATCAACTTGTCTCGGTAATGGGACAGTTGCTGGTCGACGATGCACTGAAAGCCAATCGCGAAACCTTCAACCGTGCCTTACATGCTGTCCGAATGATGCTTGCACACTACACGGATAAGCAGATCTACCAGAACGACTTCCCCGATGAGCCGCGCGACTACTATGGCTCCCGCCACGAGTTTGCCGTGATCGGCGGCTACACCCATGACTGCTACCTCTACGGCGACGACAGCATTTGGGGCGAGAAGATCAACAACGATAAAGACTACGGCCTGGCAATCCAAGACATCGAGCCTGGTGAGCTGTGGGTGACCAGCTTGGACATGCACCATTAAGGAGTCATATGAGCGAACAACTGACCACCGAAGAATATTTCGCCCGAGAGAATGCAGAAAGCATCTATAACATTCCGGCAGAGCAATTCCCCGACCGGGAGGCATGTTTCGAACTGGTATGGCGCGCCTTCAAACGGCAGGATGTACGAGCTTACACCCCAGCAGCTTCTGATGAATATGTGATTTGGGACCGCCGACCCGACCCTGCTACTGAGTCACGCTTCAAACCTATGGAATGGGCGGCGCTGTGGCGAGCGGGTAAACAACCGGAATATGTAGGCGATGAAACTGATTGACGCTTACTGGGGTCCGTATGTCATCGACGGTTGGACGTTCGTGTTCGACAAAGAGCCTGGTGAGTGCTATGCGGACGAATGCTACTATCCAATGCTCGCCACTGATGACGATGGAGTGATGTTCAGCCAATGGACCGAGGGCTACTACGACCCAGAGGGAACCAATACGCATTTAGGTGAGCGGCAACGAGTGATAAGCGAGCGACTATTAAACCACATTTTAGAAAGGATCAGCGATGAGTGAATTAGCAACAGCAACAACGGGCGGAAAACCAGAAGTAATCGAGGTCGAGGCAGCGCCGGTCATTCTAAGCATCTATGACAGCGAATGGATCAGGCAAAGCGCAGAAGCTCTTAATGCTGAGCGCGATCGTCTTGATGCGTTACCCGAAGACATGACACCCACGACAAGGGAAAATATCGACGCAATCTTCCGCAGGGAAGTTTTCCTGTTCAACGTAGTCTTTAGACTGCTGCGCGAAATGGATCAGCGGTATGAGCCTAAGAAACAACCTAAGCCACGCGCACCACGCGCTAAGAAAGTTGGCGCGACGGCAGTAACGGCCACTACGCAACCGTTAGAGGTCGAAGCAGCATAGGTCATGTCTGAAGTCCGCGTAGTCTATTTCTACCCTGAGCAATATACACAAGCGTGGAATCGCTATTTTGAACGCATGGGGCGATTACACGAGATTGATGACTTTGCCCACGCTGATGTGCCGTATGACCCTAAGACTGAGACATATCTGTTGGGGCGGGCTGCGGTGATAGCTACGGAATTAGGGATTGAAGTAGAGGAAGGTGATGTCTGATACCAGGGTAAACTGGCCACGTCTGCTCGACGAAGCTCTGACTGCCCCTGGTGATCTTGGTTCGACGTATTCCCGCTTTCATGACTACTCAATGGCAAACATGCTCCTATTCCGTCAGCAGGGCTTATTCGAGCCAGTAGCACCTTACAAGCGTTGGGCTTCACTAGGTAGGCATGTCGTGAAGGGTGCGTGGGCCAAAGAGGTGATCGTGCCGGTCATCATCAAGGAGCCCAGCTCCGATGAGACACCAGAAGAGAAGCGCGAGCGTGTAGCTCGGCTAGTAGGCTTCAAGGTTGTGCGCGCTGTCTTCGGCTTATCCGATACTGAAGGCCCAGAGATCCCTCCAGTGCCGACACCAGGTTGGGATCTGCAAACAGCTTTGGGTAAGCTCGGTGTGCGTGAGGTGCCGTTTGATAACACCAACGGGAACCTCCAAGGCTGGTCACATGGGGTGGAGTTCGCTATCAATCCGATCGCAGTCAACCGCACCAAGACGACGTTTCACGAGCTGGGGCATATCGTTCTAGGCCACACCATCCCCAGTCGGCGCGAGGAATACGCCACCCATCGAGGTCTTACCGAGTTCCAGGCTGAGGCCGTCGCATACTTGGCCATGAATGAATCTGGCCAGCTCGACGACGCGACGGCTACAGTGAGTCGCGGATATATACAACATTGGTTAGATGATGAACGGCCGCCGGATCGCGCCATTCAGCACGTATTCAAAGCTACGGACGCCATTCTGCGGGCGGGTAGAGTCGCCCCCGATCCTCTAAACGAGTGATCCTGATCTGATGACCCCTCCAGACTGAAATGAATGGCGTTTGCTCGTCGTCGAAGATGAGTGGCAGAGTCCGCCACAGGATGGTGTCATAGCACGCGATCTTTGTGTCGTATCGCAAGCTAGCAGACGGTGACAGCTGTTGATTCCTGAATTTCCCGCGATTACGGCGCTTCTACCCAGCCGTGTTCTTCGTGGAAAATCAATCCTTGCTGCTTTGCCTCCTCGCCCGTCAAGTAGGGGAGGAGGTGCCCCACCAGGGGTTGTTTGGCTTTGAAACGACGCAGATTGTCTTGCGCGTGCTCGATCATCAAATGCAGACCTGCCAATGGGTCACCGAGTGTTTCTTGTAGAGACTGCAAAAGCTCTGTCGCTTGCTCATCCGCACGTTGCCTGTGACGCTGGCGCCCCAGGTACAAGGCTGCCGTCCGCATGCTCTCCTCACCAATCAGCTCAAGATGCTCAGCCCAGAGCAACATGCGTAACCCACGCGCCAGTTCTGCATCAAGCGTTGCGACATTCATTTCGGTGTCGTCGCGCATGCCCCGGTTGTTCAGATTGGCGGAGCCGACCGTGGACCAGAGATCGTCGACGATCGTGACTTTCGCGTGCACATAGATGGGCCGGTAGCGTTCTTCTCCACCTACCTCTGCTGAAGCAGCTAGACAGAAACTCTGAATGCGCCCCTGTGCCGCTGCGTCTGGGGCTTCGGCACGTAAGCGGGCAAGCCCGGCATCAGTGAAATCACGACCCGTATTCGGATGATCAGGCAGCACCAGTGCGACGGTCGCGCCACGCTGCAATGCCGCGGCGAGCTCGCGTACGTTGCGCTCCATGTCTGGGCTATCGGTTCCCAGACCCGGACGATCAATCCCATAGAATGCATGGGTCCAGAAGTACTGGTTCTCCATGTAGACAAAGTGGCGCGCATTGCTGAGTGCATTGGCATAGAGTTGGGCAATGCCCTGGATACCATCCTGTGGAGCGAAGCTGTAGGTGTGCGCGGGTATCGTACGGGCCACCTGCGCCACGCTTGCGCTTTCCACTGGAGGCGGGACTGGGTGCTCGGGAACCAGCAGCTGGCTGTCCCACTTGTGCCGCAGGACGACATCGTTCCAGCGCTGGCGAAAATTGTGTTCCACGTCCGCTGCGGCGGGTCCTTCGATCAGAGCGTGAGCGTCATGCCAGTTGTGTGGGGCGCGTTCCTTTTCGTTGCCACGCAAAGATGAGGAGTAGTGATGGGAGTGCGTATCCCAGCGGTCGAAATCGCCACTGACTTCAACCACCATATCGATGCCGCCGACGAAGGCATGTGTGCCATCCACGACCGCGATCTTTTGATGTAAGGACTCGATGGGGTGATGCAGAATGCCCTGGGCGCTGTCATCGAGAATGCAGGACACACCGACCTGGGTGAGTTGCTCATGCGCCTTTTTCGGATCGTCGTGTGAGAAGTGCTCTGGCGAGGCCCAGATCAATGCTTTCACCTCGACACCCTTGCTCGCCATGTACCCCAGCACTGCTTGCAGGGTCAGAGCGTGTGAACACCAGAAGTCAATCTCGGGCGGCTGGAGACCCGCCGCACGAAGTTCAGCCAGGAGCGCCTCCTGTTGCGGACTGCCGTCTGGACCTGCACGCTGGTCCGGTCCACGCACCAGGTCCATCAAGGGGGTCACCCCCCAGCACGCAATGTAGATGTACTTGCGAGCCAGGAGCAGTTGGCGACACATCACGAGGAAGGTTGAGTAGGCATCGACGAGATAGTCCACCTGCGAATCGGTATGGACGGGTGTATCCCCCTCGGCCCACCAATTGAGCAATGGTTGTTCGTTGTGAGTTGACATGGATCCGCTCCCTTCGCATTTTCTCTCTTGATTACTACTCCGTACGCTTTCCCTGGAAGCAGAGTGCTCTCCAGGCTCAACCGCCCTCTGGAAACACCTCCCGACAGCTCTTTCTGGTCAGGCGTACAAGGAGGAACACGGCGCGTCCGATCTGCTCCCTTGCTTCTTCTCCAGGTAACGGGCAACTTTGTTCTCTCCTGGTCGACCGTCAACGTTTTGAAAGAGGCTCACAGAACTGTCGGTCGCCGCCTGGTCATTCTCTGTCCACCAAAACGGCGCAGCTTCAGGCTTGACTTGGCCTGCCAGGTGTCTGTACGTGCTCTTTGGACAACGCCAAACACTCGCATACGATCTTGTCCGTTTCCTCCGGTGACCTTAGCAAGGCACGATGTTGGAATCGTTGTGTGCGTCTACCAAGGTCATCAGACCAGCGCGTACAGGAAGACCCGCTCACACGTCGTCTCACTCGTCGTCTACTGGGTCTGCGTCTTGACTCTGAAGACTCGATGCCGAGCCGCTCTGCGGTGTCACGCTCGAAGTGAGGACTCGCCGCGCAATGACCCGGGCCAAGGCCGTGGTCAGAAGGACCAGCGCAAGGGCGACGAACGGACTCAGGAATGCGGCTGGGATGACCAGGGCGTAGCCGACCGCGCTCACGCCGGCATACCGTTTGAGGTAGGTGGGGGCCGTTGCAGGCAGCCCCTCTTCTCGCGCATACCCAGCAGAGGAGACATACCGCAACAGCACCCAGTACGAGGTGATCGCCAAGAGCAGGTTGAGCGCGTAGAGGATGAGCGCGGCTGGCTCCTCCCAGTGTGATCCTAAGACTGCCGCTGTGGCCGGGATCAGCGTGATCCAGAGTAAGATCAACAGGTTGAGCCAGGAGACCCGTGCGTCCCCCACGGAAATGAAGCGGAACACGATGCGGTGGGTGTCCCAGAACCGCCCGATGACGAGGAAGCTGAGGAGGTACGCCACCAGCTCCGGAGCCAGGTCCACCAGCGCACGCACAAGGTCAGCGCCCGTCACGGTGCTGGCGATGTGCGGCACGAGTTCGAGCACCAGCAAGGTGATCGCGATGGAGAACACCCCATCACTGAAGGCCATGATGCGATCCCGACTGTAGGACGATTCTCGTGTCGGGGTCGGTCTGCTGCCTATCATGTCCCTACCTCCCTACGCTCCCGATGGTTCCTGGTCAGCGAATTACCCCCATTCTACGCCACCACACAAGCGGTCGCTATTGCTCAGAATGGTGCAACCGCTGCAACTCGAGCGCATTGCGCCACCTCGTGGAGAGCTACTGCACGACCCACTGGAGCAACAAAGAGCCGATGACGAGTTTGGCGTCAGCGCCAGTCGGCTCTCCAGAGTCGGTAGACAATACTGCCAAGTGCAGTAGGCGCAGGCGCTCCCATTTCATCCTCGATGCGACAACGCGACAAATACGACGCGGTCGAACGCTCTCCTTCGGCTTCCGCGAACGGTGCGAGCGCTCTTGTGGCCGATCTCTCCGTGAGGTCCTCCCAACTCCGATGTCATCCCAGCCACGAGCACCTCGAGGTCGGGATAGGCGGCTGCATTGGCGGTGACAAGCACGTTCAGACGCCCGCAGTAGGAGAGCGCCGCGAACATCAGCGTGACATTCCCGCCGGGTCCAATGAGCGGCAGGACCTCATCGATCTTGGCGCCCAGGAGATACAGAGGCACGGGTGGGCCAGGCACGTCAGTCACGAAGATATTGGCCATCCGCTGTCGCGCAATGAACGGTCGGGCCACCCCGATCGCAGCCCCCATACCCAAGAGATCACTGATGTACCGGGGATCCTGCTCCGCCTTGGCAGCCTGGGATAAGGTCGCGATGCGCAGCAGTCGCCCCAGCGCGTCAGGCTCCCCAACGGGCAGCCGCACCAGCAACATGCCCACCGCATTGCCCAGTTCTCCAGTAGCCTCTTCCGCCCGCAGCGTCTCGGGGACGAGCGCCGTCAGCTCCAGGCCCGCGACAGCCTCGCCACGTGCGATAAGCAGCTCGCGCAGACCTCCGCTCACGACCGACAACACGACATCGTTGACCTTGGCATGGTGCGCATGCGCCACGGCGTGCGCCGCCTCCAGGTCGAGCGGTAGGGCGCGAATGCGACATCCCTCCTCGCGGGACGCATTCAATGATGTGCGCGGAGCGGCATGCCAGCGGCGAAGAAATTGGGCTGAATCGGTGAGCGTCGCCCCGACACCGTGAGCCACCTTGACCGGGTGTGCAAGCGTTGATCGGAGCGCAACCAGTCGACTGCCAACCGTGTCGCAGACGAGCGCTCGCGGTGCGGGCGCAGGCGCGGGAGTCCACCCACTAGCAGGTGGCTCGGGTGCGTCTGGCGCGTCTGGCGCGTCTGGCGCAAGGTCGAGCAGCGACATGATGAGCGCGATGGCGGCGCCGCCGTCGGCGAGCGCATGGTGGATCTTGACGAGCATCCCCACTCGTCCGTCTTCCAGATCGGTGAGGAACCAGACCTCCCAGAGGGGGCGGGAGCGGTCAAGCAGCTGACGCAGCACGAGCTCGACGGTTCTGAGGAGGATGACTTCATCCCCCGGTGGAGCGAGCCGCGCGCTGAGAATATGTCGATCGATCGAGAAGTGGGGGTCGTCGACCCACACGGGGGGACCACCGAGCGGAGGCGTCGGTTGGATGATCTGGCGCAGCGCTGGGACGCGAACGAGGCGCCGCTCGAAATGGCGCTTGATCAGCGCGAGATCCAGGGCGCCGGTCGCATCAAGCAGCGGCTCGGCCCTGATGAGGCACAAACCAGCGATATGCGCTGGTGTATCTGACCGCTCGATCCTGAGCGCGCTCCGATCGAGGAGCGACAGTCGCGGATAGCGGCTGCGCATCGGATAGCGGCGGTGCATGGTGTGCAAGTGGGCCTCCTCACTTCACTCTGCAGCTACGCTGCAGCGCCGAGTTCGTCAAGGTCTCTGCGTTCAACGCGCAGACACAGGTGCTCTGCTCACTTGCGAGCGTGTCGGCGCTGATAAGCGGCATGATAAAGCTCCAGGAGCACGCTGTGACGCTCCTCGCTCCGCCTTTGACTGCGCCACAATGGCCGTGATCGCCAGGCCCAGCATCGGATAGAAGCTGCGCACGCCACTACGCCAATGCGCGCTTCGTTGTCCCCACTATTCGCGTTATACCGCGCTCACAGCGACGGGCGCTGGCGGTGTGGTGGTCGCTTCCGCGTGGGCGGCGGCGCGGCGGCGGAAGATCTTCATGATCTCCATCACCCACAGCACGATCGAGGCGAGCGCGAGGCAGACGAGCCACTGATTCGCACTCAACGCCGCAGTGTCGAAGATGCGCTGCATGAAATCGAACTGGACGACGATGAAGGTGGCCAGCAGCGACAGCCCACTCAACTGTATGAGCTTGGTGTTCTCAATGGTCTTCCTGCTGAACACCGAGCCAAGGTCGTCGTTGGTCTCCAGGGCGGCGAAGATGGCTGCCAGCGAGAAGACGGTGAGACCCATCGACCGCGCCACGACATCTCCCTGCGATCCAGCCACATACGCCATCACCGCCAGTGTCACCGCCGCCCGTACAAAGCCAACGCCTGCCAGTCGCGCGCCAAGGCGCAGCGGCATAATCTGTTCATGCGCCGGACGCGGCGGCTGCTCCATCAGCCCTGGCTCAGGCGCGCCCATCCCCAGACCAATGGCCTCGAAAACGGTCACCGTGAAGTTGATCCACAGCGTCTGGAACGGCAGGAAGGGAATGCCGCCGAGGATGTTGAAGAGCGCCGCCCCCAGGAACGTCAGGATGAACGCGAAGAGCGTGCCCATCTGGAAGTGGATGAATTTCATCAGGTTGCCGTAGAGGGCACGCCCTAGCTCCACCGCGCGCACAATGGTGGCGAAGTTGTCGTCGGTGAGGATCATCACCGCCGCCTCTTTGGAGACATCAGTCCCAGTGATGCCCATCGCGATACCGATGTCCGCCGTCTTGAGCGCTGGCGCGTCGTTGACGCCGTCGCCGGTCATGGCGACGATATGGCCCGCGCGTTTCAAGACATTGACCAGTCGGACCTTGTCCTCCGGGGCGACCCGGGCGATGACGCCAATCTCGCCAATTTGCGCCTGCGCCTGCTCTTCGCTGAGCGCGCCAAACTCCGCGCCGGTGATGGCGCGCCCAGGGATGCCCAACTGTTCCGCGATGGCGGCGGCGGTGACGGCATGATCGCCAGTGATCATGCGCACCCGGATGCCAGCGGCCTGGGCCTTGGCAATCGCGGCCTGAGCCTCGGGGCGCGGCGGATCGACGATACCGACCAGCGCGAGCAGGGTGAGGTCGCTGATGAGCGGCAGCAGATCGGCGTTGGGATCGAAGGTGGCGGGATCGAAGTCTTTGCGCGCCAGCGCCATGACACGCAGACCCTGCTTGCCCAGGCTCGCATTGTGCGCCAGATATTTCTCGCGGATTGTGTCCACCGCTACTAGTTGCTGATCGGCGCCGAGTCCTGTCTTCGCGCGGGCGAGCAGTTGATCAGGCGCGCCCTTGACAAAACAGCGGATCACATCGCGACCAGACTCGTCCTGCATACGGTGGAAGGTCGCCATGAGCTTGTAGGTCGCGTCGAAGGGTAGCGTCGCCACCCGTGGATACTCCTGGCGGGTGGTGGTGGCGTCGATGCCGCCCTTGGCCGCCAGCACCACGAGCGCGCCCTCAGTGGGATCGCCCACCAGCGCGCCATCCTTCGCCTCCGCGTCTGAGGCGAGCGCCATCGGCAGCAGGTACGGCTCCAGATCAGGGTTCGGCTGGCCGCCAACGCGCGTGATCTGTCCATCGGTCGCGTAGCCGCTGCCGGTGACGGTGTAGCGCTGGCCGAAGGTCGCCATCTCGACCGCCGTCATCTGGTTGAGGGTGAGCGTGCCGGTTTTGTCCGAGTTGATGGCCGAGGTCGCTCCCAGCGTCTCCACCGCGCGCAGCCGCTTGACGATGGCGCCCACTGCAGCAAGCGCAGTGGTGCCGGTGGCGAGGAGGAATGTGACGACGGCCGGCAGGCCCGTTGGGATCGCCGCGATGGCGAAGGCGACACCGGTCAGGAAGAGGGTGTCGAGCGGCGTCCCACGAGCGTAGCCGATGGCAATGGAGAGAGCCAGCGCAATTCCCGCGATCACGATAATCTGCCCGGTCAGGGTGTTGAGCTGCTTGGTCAGCGGCGTTTCTTCAAGCGCGGTCGATTGCAGCATGCCAGAGATATGCCCGACCTCGGTCGCATGCCAGTGGCCGTGACCAGAATCTCGCCAGAGCCACGCGTGACATTGGTGTTCATGTACGCCATATCGACGCGGTCGCCCAGTGGCGTCTCGACGCCAGAAACCGCGTCCACTTGCTTGGGCACGGGCGCGCTCTCGCCGGTGAGCGCGGATTCGTCGATCTCCATGGTGGCTGCGCTGATCAGGCGTCCATCTGCTGGCACCCGGTCGCCTGCCTCGACCAGCACGATGTCGCCGGGAACCACCTGATCCGCCGGAATCTGGAGCATCTCGCCACCACGACGCACGCGCGTCTTGACGAGGAGCATCTTCTGCAGCGCGGCGACGCTGGCCTCAGCCTTGCCCTCTTGTCGCAGCGACATCACCGCGTTGAGCAGCGCCAGACCAAACAACACGATCGCTGTGCCCCACTGCCGGAGCGCGATCCCGCTGACGGCGCCCGCCACCAACAGGACGATCTGCATTGGATCGCGGAACTGGCGCAGGAAGGTGCGCCACCCCGGCTCCTTCTTCGCGGCGGCGAAGGCGTTCGGCCCAAATTTCTGCAAGCGCTCGGCCGCGTCGGAGGCGCTGAGGCCCTTGGCAGGATCCACCTCTTCATGCTGGACCGCATCGCTGACGCTCAGCGTATGCCAGGCTGGTCCTGCTGTGGCCGCGCCTTGCTCCGTGGTCGTTGGCGAACTCATGACGTACTCCTTCACCGGCCTTGCCCGGCTCACGTCGGCGTGGAGCGAATGAGTCTCCTGCTCCGACTCGATGGGGCAGCAGATGCATCAGGACACCTGACTCACCCCGGTTGACTCAGTACACCTCAGGAACGGCATGTCGGCGCCAGTTGGGCTCGACATAGCCCTCGGCGTCCTGACGCTTGGGCAGCTTCACGGGCTTGCTGGGAATGTCCTCGTACGGGATCTGGCTGAGCAGGTGCGCGATGCAGTTCAGCCGCGCGCGCTTCTTGTCCTCGGAGTCAATCACATACCAGGGCGCCTCCAGCGTGTCGGTCGCCGCAAACATTGCGTCCCGCGCGCGCGAGTAGTCATACCAGCGGCGATGGGACTCTAGATCCATCGGGCTAAGCTTCCACGTCTTGCGTCCGTCATGAATGCGTCCCTCGAAGCGACGTGTCTGTTCTTCCTGGCTCACCTCCAGCCAATATTTGAAGAGCAGAATCCCCGACTGAATCACGACGCGTTCGGTCTCGGGGGTAACCCGGAGGAAGCCGCGATATTGCTCGTCGGTGCAGAAGCCCATGACGTGCTCGACGCCCGCGCGGTTGTACCAGCTGCGGTCGAAGAGCATGATCTCGCCCGCCGAGGGGAAGTGTTCCATGTAGCGCTGCAGATACATCTGCGACTTCTCGCGCTCGGTGGGGGCAGGAAGCGCGACGATGCGGAAGACGCGCGGGCTGACGCGCTCGGTGATCGCCTTGATGCAGCCGCCTTTGCCGGCGGCGTCGCGCCCTTCGAAGACGACCATGGCGCGGAAGCCGGCGTGCTTTGCCCACGTCTGCAATTTGACGAGCTCCACCTGCAGCGGCTTGAGCGCGCTCAGATATTCTTTGTTGCTCATCGGCTTGCGCTGGGCGCTGTGTCCATTCAGCCCTGCCGCTGGCTCGCTGGTCAGCGTTGCGCCCTCTTCGTCGTGCTGGTGTTTGTGCTTACCCTTCTTGGCCATGTGCATGCTCCCTCTTCTTCATGCGACGGTGGGTGCTGCTGACAGGAGCGTCCATTTCATCCGCCCTAGTAACGACTGCGAATCCCCCATTTAAGTCACAACGCGACCGTCCCTGCAGACCTCTCCTGTCTCCAATTTCAGGCGAGCGCGACGTCTCGGCTGTAGGCGTCGAGCGTGTAACCAGAAGACGTCAGCAGCCACTGCGCGGCCACACCAAGCAGCGCGAGCGCCAGATAGACGAGCGTCCACCACCACGACTGGCGCACCAGGTGCGGCGCCTGCGACAGCTGGGAGGCCCGGGCAGCTTCCTGCCCGTCCATACCCTCGCTCAGCCGCCCGTGTCTGACGAGCCAGCGGGCGAACTGCAAGCGGCGCGCATCGGGTCCGCACGTGAGATCGGGAGCACGGGAGCGTAGATGCGCACGCAGTCTCGTTAAGCGTGCGCGCTGTGCGCGGGTGAAGCCGGGGAGGTCATCTCCTGCAGCCGACGGCTGTTCGGCTTTGCGTTTCCACGGAAACATGGTCGTCATCCTCCTCATCCCTCCTGCCATCCCCCAACATCATCGGCGACCGACTACGACCCCGCGACCACGACATTGCCGCAGCCGACGGTCATGAAGTAGGCCTTGTTGATCGTTGAGTTGTAATCGATGGCGATGTACCAGTCATTCGAGGCGGAGAGCGCCTCGGCGTTATTGATGGTCATCGTCACCGATCCGTTGCCACTGGAGTCAGCGGTCATGGGCGGCAGGTCATAGAGGACGTAGCTCTGGTATTGGCAACTGCCCAGGTCCAGCGCGGTGGCGTTCGTTGCGCCCGGGGTTAAACCCGACGCCTTCACCGTGACGACGAGCGAGCCATTGGCCTGCGCCAGCGTCGCGCTGCCGGTGATGGCGCCATTGGGGACACCCGGGAACCGGCCCCAGCGTGACCGAGCCCGTGTTCCTGCCCGCCTTCTTTGTGCTGACAATCGGCCCGCAGGCAAGCAGATAATTCGCACGCGTCTCGCTGCCCCCTTGGACCGTCTCGATGGCAGCGATCGAGCCCGCGGGCACGCCGTTGACCTTCGAGTAGTTGACCTTGAAGTTGGTGACCTTCCCATTGGCGTCCGCCGTGAAGTTTGCGCCTTGCCAGATCACTCCACCTGGCGCGCTGCATGTGCCACTGAGCACCACCGCGACTCCCGTGCCTCCCTGCGCCAGTCCCGTCACATTCATGGTGGTGTGCGCCAGGTGGAGGGCGGGAACAAAGGTGAAGCTCACCGTGCCCACCGGCACATGCCCCAGCGTCGCCGTGGCGCTGGCGGAGCCAGTCGGCGTCGTGGTCGGCGTACCGCCAGGGGTGGGTGTTCCGGTGGTGGGTGTTCCGGTGGTCACCGTTCCCGTGGTGGAGTTAGGGGTCGGAACTGTGGTCGGAACCGTGGTGGTTGGCGGTAGTGTCGGAACTGCGGTCGTGGTCGGGAGACCAGCTGTCGGAGTCAGTGCGTTGGGCGTCACGATGACTGGTGGGGAGAAGGTGCTCACCGGTGTGCCTGGACCTGGCGTATCGGCGGGGAGCGCCGCATGCACGTTGCCCTGAACCTCGGCAGTCTGACTTGGGGAAGCGCTTGCCACTGGCGCCGCCAGAGCGTAGCAGGAGCGCTAGCAGGAGCGCTAGCACGGTACTACCAAGCGCGAGGCCGATGGGAAGACCCCTTTTCCTGATCTGCGCCAATATGCGGTGTCTCTGTCTCTGCATGCTCATCAGCCTTCCCTACCAGAGCGACGCAGCCAGCGCGCCACGCCGCCCTCTCTCCACCAGGTTGAGCAGCAGCACTGCCACCACTCAGTCTCATCGAGCGCGTACCAAAGGCGCGCGTCGCCTTTGTCTACACCTCGCTTCGACTGCTTACCGAGTGGGATGCGCCATCATGTCTACCGCGACGGTCGCAGCCAGAATGACGATGTCATTTTGTCCCGGCGCAACTTCAACACCGTAGGAATCCGCTACGCGGAACCACTTTTTGGAGACCTCGGCGACCTTCTGCCCGCCTGCCTCGATGGTGTACTCGTGATCGAGCAGGTTCCCCTGGATGTCCATGTCGGGACCGGCGCCAACCTTCACCGTCCACCGCTCACGTACCGGCGTAATGAGCGCCTTCTTGACGGTCGCCAGGTTCTCACCACCTGGACCCTCGATGTCCATGGTGTCCTTGACACGTGCTATCTTCTCCTGAATTTTGCACAGTTCCTGTCCGTGCGGATCCTCAAAGATCAGGGTCTGGCGCACACGCACCGCCTTGCCATCGACTTTGTAGACCCGCTCGCCCCGGTCGTTCTCGATCCAGAAGTCATCCCCAATCGAGACCAGGTTCTGGCGCATCTGATACTGCGTGGCGTTCCCACCACGTCCAAACGCCGCACGCTCTTGCTGTCGGTCGTCTCTTCGGCCTGGCATCACCATTCTCCTTCTGCTGTGGTCTGCGGCTGCCCGCACACCTGCCTGTTTCATTGAGCCCGTCAACCATTGTCTGCGGAGCGGGCCACTGCGGCCGCCCATACGCCAGTGGCGCGCGAACCATCATCTGCAGGATGAAGCTGCCCTGCCTATGCAGGGACGGCGACGAGTGGGACGAGCACACGAGCCCATCTGCAGGTGGCGCGCCGCCCAGCATTCCCGCGCTTTCTCTCCACTCTGTCCAGTCCCTTGGTCGCGGCCCGAGACAGCCGCGCCTGCTGGAATCTCTAGCGACACAGGGCGCATGCCCCGCATGAAGATCACCACGTCGTCACCTCAGCCGAGGACAGGGATCGTCGGCGGCGTGACACGCATGCTCGGCGGCCAAGCGGTTGACGGGCGGTTGACGGCCTTGCCAGCCTGTTGGCCCTGCTCAGCCTGTTGTTGCTCGGCTGTTGCCTCAATTTTGCCCGCGAGATAGTACGCCTTGGTGATATGACTGGCTGTCGAGACGACGCGTGCAGTTCCGATCACCGGCGCGATCGCAATCAACGTCCCGAGCAGCTGTTCCGGCGCAAGGCCTGCCTCGCCACTAACGGTCATATTCACCAGCCAGGAAACAGGGGCTGCGTCCATGGCCGCAAGAGCCGCCATGCGCACTAACATGAAGGTCTGTGGGTCCAGACCTGACGCCTCATAGGTGTCTACAAGCATGCTCTTCAGGGCATCCACCGTGGAGAAATCGCCCTGGGCCAATCCTTGCAAGGTTTCCTGTGGTGTCGTCGTTCCGGTACTCATAGCATGTTCTCCTTGCGTTGCATGTGCGCGTCTTGTCACGTCTTGTCCCTACGTCTCGATGGAGAGGATCAGGTATCACAGTGGGACCAGAGTATGCTGCGAGCCACCTCCTCTCGCTGTTCGCGAGGGCAATTGGATCGCGATTGACCTCGCTGCTGAAGGCGTCAGCGCGCGATCCATCGGCC
Organism: uncultured bacterium; assembly: GCA_963733745.1. GTDB lineage: Bacteria > Chloroflexota > Ktedonobacteria > Ktedonobacterales > JADMIN01 > DASWAC01. The sequence continues at coordinate 80,810 of CAVTFE010000058.1, read as the reverse complement.
TTCGTCCGACGCCTTCGTCCGACGCCTTCGTCCGACGCCTTCGTCCGACGCCTTGCTCACGCGCTGGCTGCAGACACGTCCGTGCTCGCCCTATCCGTCAGCGGCGCCTCGGCGCTCGCCGTATCCGTCAGGGACGCGTCGGCCCCCACGGTATCCGTGACGGACGCGTCGCTGCTGGAAGTTGTCACGATGTCAGTTGTGTAGGGCTCAAGGACGTAGGTCTGCGTCGACCACCATTGGAAGGCGAAGCCCACCGCCGCGATGGCCAGATAGAGCAGCCCCCACAGCCAGTGGTCGCGTATGATCGCGCCAACCTCGCCGAACTTCAGGCTGTCGAGCGAGATCCGTCCCAGCGCCACGAAGAAGCCCGCCAGGATCGCGCCCGCCCCACCGAACGCGGTGAGGAGGAGGATGAGCAGCTTCGGCAGGCGCAGGATGATCGCCAGCGCGACGATGCCCAGCGCGACGACCAGCCCCACCAGGAACGGTATGAAGCCCGGTTGGAAGCCGATCCACGTCATGAAGCCCACACCGAGCTCATAGCCGACGAACCCAGCAAGCAGCACCACCGCTGCGGCATAGAAGAGATAGGCGAGCACCGCGGCGGTGATCGCCACGAGCAGCCCGATTACCCAACTGATGGCGGTAGAGAGGAACCCTTGCCCAAAGATGTTGGTGAAGATAGTCGCGCCGAACTGGAAGCCCGCGAAGAACCCCCAGATGGGCAGCAGAATGCGGAAGAAACGGTAGCCCGCGAAGCAGAGCGCCAGCCCCATCAGGATGAGGAGCAGCGACGCGAAAACAATCTGGAAGAACATCACAACACCTCCCGGCGAAACAGGGAACACCACGACGCGCTCCTTGAGCCGCGTTACATTCTCGCTATCAACGGTGAGGCAAGCCCTCACCGCGCATGCACATGCGTTCGCATGCGCCGAATCTGCGCTCGTTCACCTGTGCGCCAGGGAGTGCAGATGCACGCTGGATTACCCCCTCTGGCAAGTGCGCCTAGCAAGACGTCTCTCACGCAAACAGCGCATGATGAACGCCTTGCTCACCGCGATCGCCCCGCCAACTCGGCTTTGTCAGTGGCCGGCTGAATGCCCGGCAACTAGGCGCTGCCTGTGGGTGTATTGGTCGGTGTATCGGTCGGTGGATCAGTCGGCGCTGGGGTGGCCGTCGCGTCCGGCGTGGCTGTCGCAGCAGGCGCGGAGTTCAGCGCCTGCTGGGCCTGTGTGACCGCCTCAGAGGAGATCTCACTGGCCTGCGCCGTCCCACCCAGGCGCGTCACCTCAGCCGTCATGACGTCCACTTCCGTCTTGTCCACCACCACCAGCAGCGCCGCATGGCCCTCGGTGAGTTCGTCGCCCATGTGGTGGAGCTCGTCTTCGCTGAGACCGATCCCCTGTTTGGACGCCGCCCCGGCGCCAGCGCCGAGGACCGTGCCCCAGAACGCGCTCACCAGGAGGGACACTCCACCTGACAGGATGCCGACGATCACACCAGTGATCGCCCCAACCTTCGCACCCTTACCCGTATTACGCCCCAACTTGGTCGTCTCGATCTTGCCCTTGCTGTTCTTGCTCAACACGGCGATAGCGCCCGCCTTGATGTCGTCGTTGGACTTGTCCCAGGCTTTGAGCGCGTCCGCCGCCTGCTCCGCCTGATCCTTACTCGCAAAATAGCCCATCACCAATTGTTCGTTCTTGTCGTCCGCCATTGATCGCTCGCTTTCTCGTCAATTCTCTGTACAGAGGATGCAACGCGCCACTTTCGCATCGCCTCTGCCGCCCCAACTCCCTGGCTCTCTCCATGTGCTGCCCCTTGACCCTTGACTTGGTCTTTGAGTGGCATGACCTGTTGGCGTCCAGTACGCTGCCGTGCAATGCGATGCTGCGCCGAGGGGGAGTGTTGATCCATCAGTCAGCGCCCGAGCTGATGTCGTCTGAGGAATGCCCTTGCATCGGAGGATGCTTTCACGGGGATCGCCTCTCTCGACTGGGAGCAGTGAGCCGGATCTCATGGGGGTGGCAACTCGAATCGGCTCACCACCCCCATCACGCCCATTACGCCTCTCCCGCTCACGACGAACGCAAGAAATTCACCGTCGCGTGGTCGCTTGCCTGGCCTCTGCGGCGGCGCCGAGCTCAGCGCCCGCGACTGCAGCCTCCGCCACCCCGTCGCTCGCTAGCCCACGCGCCGCATCCCCCAGCGTCTGTGCGTCCATGAGCTCATCTGCCCCCGCCTCGGCGTAGATCTCGCCCGCCTCCGCTAATTCGCCGCTCCGCTCCTCCAGCGCCGCCGACGCCGCCAGACGGGTCACCCCTTCGGCGACCTCCTCGGCGCTCAGCGCACTCAGATCCTGTCCAGTCGCGACCAGCGCTGTGCCCAGCGCCCGCGTGCTACTCGCGCGCAGCGCGGTCTCGACCGCCATGTAGTGCAACCGCTCGCTGCGGTCGTCCAGGAACGCCGCGAGCACCGGCATGTGCAGGCGCTGCACGAGGGTGTAAGCGGCGCGCAGTTCGCCCGAGAGGCGCGCCAGCGCGAGCCCCTGCTCCAGATCCTCTGCTCCCATCACCGCCACCACCGCGCTCATCGCCTTGATATCGTCGGACGCCACCAGCATCTCGACGCCTTGGGCGAGATCACGCGCTCCAGCGGTGGAGACGATCTCGCTGAGCTCGCCGACTCTGCCTGCGACCCGTTCGAGATCTTCGGCGCGGGTCAGGTCGCTGGCGCCTTCGGCGAGCGTCTCCCGGCGCGCTGTTTCGGCGTCGCGCGCGGCCCTCAGGTCCGCGCGTGCGTCCCTCGCGTCCTGCTTGCCCGCCTGCGCCAGCTTAGCGCCCTCGGCACGTGTGGCGCTGCGCTGCTGCGTGGCGGTCGCGTGCTGCGTGTGCTGCGTATGCTTTACATCCTTCGCCTGCGCGGTCTTGCCGTTCTTCTCCGTCGTCATGGTTCCACTCCTCTGGGCACTGTCCGTTACTCGTCGTCACCAGGCATCCCACTATGCGTTCAGTATCTTCGCCTTTTCAGCAGCGAATTCTTCCTCAGTCAGCACACCAGCGTCCTTGAGCTCACCGAGTTGCTTGAGCTGCGCCAGCTTGTCATCCTGACTGGGCGCGGCGGCTACCGGCATCGGAGCAGGCGCTGGAGCGGGAGGTGGTGGCGGAGCATACTGCGGAGGCGCCGCCTGCGGCGCTTGTGGTTGCTGCGCCATCTGCTGCTGTTGTTGCTGTTGTTGAGCGGCCAACTGGTCATTCTGCGCCTGCAGGTCGGCGATCTGCTGGCTCTGCTGTTGCTCCGCCGCCGCGTTCTGCGCGCTCGTCTTCCCTGCGTGATGTGCCACTCCACCGACTACTGCCGCCGCCACCAGGGGGCTGCCCCTCCGTCGTCGCATCATCATGTTCGGTCTCCTATCGCCGCCATTGCGGCGTCATCTGTGTCGCGCTATCCTCCATCGTGGAGCTAGGCTTCTACCTAAACGACTATTCCTCCTTCCAGTTGGCTGCGTCTTGCCCAGCCTTCAAGCAGTCGCCCAACTGCAGGAGTGACCTCACCAGATGACTTGAGCGAGGATGAGTGGCAGACCGAGACCATAGAGCCGATTCAGCATCCCAAACAACTGAGCTTGGTCAAGGACACGTCCTTGCAGATAACTCCTCGGGTGGGGGCCATCCAAGAACTCGTGGGAAATTGTGAAGCCGTCGAAGGTCTCACTCCAACTGCTCTCGATGATGCCTTGTACACAGATTCGGTATACAGCTGGATCGGATAGTGTCAGTCGCTCGCCGTCTCCTGTCATCTGACTACCAATCGAACAAGCGTACTCGTGTCCACAACCATCGGACATGATCCAAGGATACGCGGCGATGCGCGAGAGCGCATCGTCAAAAGTTGACCATTTAGTGACTAGATGGAGGCAGGCCAGCGAGCGCAGGAAGCTCAGCAGCTACTGACCTAGCGGTATACTGAGCATGCCAAGCGCGTTTGCCTTCGCGACGGCGCTGCGCCGATTATTCACCTCGAGCTTGCGATAGATGTTGCGTGCGTGCGAGCGAACAGTAAATGATGATATACCCAGTTGCTGAGCGATCTCTTGATTGGAATAGCGCTGAGCCAGAAGCCGGAGCGCCTCGATCTCACGTTCAGTCAGCAGCGTCTCACTCTGCCGATGCAAAGCGTTCGGCGTCGCCCCCCTCGGGCCACTGAACCCTATGTGTGTGTGCAGTGATGGGAATGCAGCGAGCAGTCGGTCGATATAGGGAGGCGCTACACCTTCAGCCTGCAGCTCCCTCAGCAACTCATCCATTGGCGCGCCGATATCGACGAATGTTCGGATGAAGCGGTGCGGTTGCACGGCTAGAACCGTCTGGCGCAGCAACGAGAGTGCGCCGGCATGGTTGCCTAGACGCGCCTCCACCACTGCTTGCAGACCCGTGATGGTATGTAAGTGCCAGGCGCTGTGCGTCGTCATAGCGAACTGTCGCAGCTTCTTGAGATACTCGACTGCCCGTGGCAGATCGCTTGCGTTTTCCTGCGTTGCAAGAATGCGCGCTTGAGTCACCGGCGACGGATTCAAGAAGAAGAGGGGATATTCCGATCCATCGAGCGCATGGAAGAGCGACAGCGCCAGTTCTGCTTGACCATTCGCGAGAGCAAGGCGCGCTTGCAATCCCGAGGCTGCGCGGTAGACGTCTGGATGGTTGGTCTCGAGCGCGTACTCCGTCATTTCCTGAAGGGTTTCTTGCGCCTCGACCATTCTTTCTTGCGCTTGATAGGTGAGGGCTAAACCAGCCAGACTGTCGTAGACACACACGAGGTTGCTGTGATACCGCTGCTCGGAGACGGCCAGAAAGTGCTCCCCAGCCGCGCCTAATTCATTCCTCTCATAGGCGACGCAGCCCAGAAAATAGTGCGCCCAACTCATGTCCAACGTGAAGTGATTCCTTTGTGAGATTGACAGCATGCGCTGCGCCGATGCGAGCACGCGGTCGAGTTGACCGCGCTGGCGGTAGATATGGCACAGTCCCAGTAAGGCACGGACACTCAGCGCCGTTGGCGCTACTTCGTCATCGATGGCCCGTTGAAGCTGCACGGCGCCTGCGTCGCCCTGGCCAGTCAACTGCTGGGACAGGCCAAGGCAGAGCAGCGCGCTGCCGCGCGCCCAGCTTGCCGAAGGGGGCAGCGCTTGCGCCGCGCGTTCAGCCGCTGCTAATCCCATTTTCCCCTCGCCCTGAGAATACAGAGCTTGCGCGCGAAGGAAATCGATCAGGCCATGCGCCACGCGAACACCCTGCGGATCCATCTCCAGGTCCGCGCGCATAAGCGCCACATCAGCTTCCGCTAAGAGCGGAGGAATCTTGTCAAGGCGGTGTTGCACATTAAGAATGATCGCCTGTGCGAGCAGGAGGTTTGGACGCTGCCGCACAACACCTTCAGGCAGCATGCGGATGTGCTGGTCCAGCACACGCCACTGCTCTTGATTCATGAGCGGATGAACCTGCGCTTCAACCAATGCCGCTGCGCCGCTGAAATCCTCCCCCGTCAGCGAATGGCGGATCGCTTCTTCCACGAAGCCGTGGTTAGCGAACCATGCGGACGCTTTTCGATGGAGCGCGGCGACCTCGTCATGGGAGGCGCGTGACTGCAACTCATGCTGCAAGAGCTCCCGAAACAGCTGATGATAGCGGTACCAGGCTTCGTTTTCATCGAGCCGAACGAGGAAGAGATTCAGACGCTCAACGCTGTCTACGACGAGCTGATCAACCGCTTGTGGCTCCGTCTCATCAAGAATCGCCTCGCACACTCCTGCGCACAGGCGATCGAGAATCGAGGTACGGAGCAGAAAGTCCTGCGTTGCACGCGATTGGCCCATCAAGACTTCGGAGAGCAAGTACGCCATCACGTAGCGACCACCGCTCTGTTGAAGGGCCTTCACAAACGCCTCCAGCGTTTGCCCAGATTGCAGTGAGAGCGCCGCAAGCCGGAGCCCAGTAATCCATCCTTCAATACGCGCGCTGACAATGTCGTAGACCTCGGCGCGTGCGTCGGCGCGTGCGTCGGCGTTGAGCACTGGATCCAGGAACGATTTGGTTTCGTTCTCGGTGAAACTCAGTTGCGAAGCGCGTACTTCTGTCAGGTCGCCTCGTGCGCGTAACGTCGCCAATGGTAGGGGCGGATCAGCGCGCGCAGCGACAACAAGATGCAGTCCGCCCGGCGCACTGAGCGCCAGTTCTGCCAGCAAGTCGTTAATCGATTCATCGGTGACGAAATGATAGTCGTCCAGGACCAGAATGTACTGATCTTGTATCTCGTCAAGCTCGTTGATGAAGGTGGTGAAAAGGAGATCCCTTGGCGCTGGTCGAAGCGCGCTCAGTAAATGAGCAGTCTCAGCACACCTATTGGGAAATAGGCTCTGGATGGCGGCGATGAGGTAGGCAAGAAACTGCGTGATCTCATTGTCATGTGCATCCAGCGACATCCATGCCAGCGGGAGAGCGCTCTCGGACGACCACTGGACAAGGAGGGTAGTCTTTCCGAAACCAGCCGGAGCCGACACCACCATTACCGGATGCGTGAGACCCGTGTTGAGCAGCTGGAGCAGACGGGGGCGCGCGACCCAATCGCGGTGCGCTTGTGGTGGGTGTTGCTTGGTGTGCAACAGTGGGAAGGTCGCCAGCGCTACACGTGAGGTAGCGGAGTTGAGGCTCATAGAATCCCCGTGGGCTGCGCCGAGAGCGCCCTAATTGAGAAGTCATCGACAAATAGCGATTTATTGTACCAGATTATATTGCGACGGCGAGGACACCCACGTCCTCCAGCTGCTCACAGCCGGTGGTATACACCAGGAGACCCACTCTCGACGCAGACGAATTTGAGTATCAAATCCGAGGGCGCTTCCTGCCCAGAAAATAGGGTAGGCTGTGACTTCATTTCCACGTCCGTCAGTCGCCTCGCGTCGCTCGCAAACCATTTCTCACAAGTGTGAATTGTGACAGGAGTGTGCGCCTGTTCCCTGCAGACGTGACGGTCCTGTGAGACGCCCAACATAGGCTCCACTGCGGTGGGATGTCTCGCGCTTCCGGATGTGCGCTGGCCTTCCGCCATGGGCCGAACTGCTGTTCCCTACTTGGACACTGCTGGTCAGTCTGCATCTGCTGCTCGTAACGCTTCCCGCGCCAGCAGCGTGAGAGAGTCGCTCATGCCCCGGCGAAAGCAGCCTCTCAGGCAGTTTGAGGGGTCCGCTCGCACGACCACCATCGCCTGTTCACCTGACCATTTCAAATGACCATGTGCGCTGATCGGAATGAACCCAACCAACTTGGATGCCGGCTTCTCAGACAGCGCATGGGAGAGTCAATCGCGACTTGTACACCTTCTTGAAGTGGCCCTCGAACGTCTGCTGGATGCCACCTTTGCGCTCGGCATCGTCCTCCAACTTATCGAGGGGTTGAGTCAGCAGATCTCCGACGGTGTGCGACGGGCTTGTATTCCAGCGACAGCATTCCCTTGGAGGAGTAGACGCCCAGCCGCATCTGTGCCCAATGCTCCCGAAGGGGCATCCGCGCACGTGTCATGGTTGCGTGTCTTGAGTGGGATCATGTAGATGATTGGTGGGGGGCGATTCCGGAGCCTGCGGACTCGTCGAGTCAGTGGCAGGCAAGCGCTCGAGCAAGCGCCGCAAGGTTGCCACCTCGGCGCTGAGCTGGTCGAGCTGGGCGGTGAGGCCCACGGTGGCTGGAAGTGGCGCAGGCTCTGGGGCTGGTTGGCCGGACGGTTGCCCACCAGGCTGCTCCGCACCCTTCTCCTCGGGCTTCTCGTCCTTCGGGGCGAGGAAGGCATTGGCCAGGAAGCCCGTCAGCACACCGAACAGCCCGACGCCGACGACCATGATGAGGACGCCTACAATACGCCCAGGGTTCGTCACCGGATACTTGTCGCCATAGCCCACGGTGGTGATCGTCACGATGACATACCACACCGCATCCGACGCTGTCGTGATATTGGCGTCTGGCGAGGTCCGATTCGTCACCAGTTCGAAGATGGCGCCGTACTGGATCACGAACACACAGAGCACGAGCACGACATAGAGGGCGCTGCCCGCGCGATCGTGCAGGATCTTATCGATCAGCGTCTTCATCCCCACTGCGCGCACGAGCCGGATCACACGCGCGACACGGAAGACACGGGCGATGCGCAGCCCAGGAAATGGGAGGCTGCCGAGCAGATCCAGCCAGCCAAGTTGGTGGAAGAAGTAACCGCTTTTGCTCTCAGCCTTGCGCAGACGGCCCAGGAAGTCGGCGAAGAAGACGACACACAGGCCCGTGTCGACGATAACAATCACGCTCTGGACAGCAGAGTCCGGCAGCACCAGCGAGAGCACGATGTTGACGATCGAGAAGACGGAGAGCGCCCCAATGAACAGCTCATAGCTGTTCACTTCCTTTTGTTCCGCCGCAGAGACTCCAGCTACTGTCATGGGTGCGCCCTTTCACAGAGGCCGTGGGCATGACGAGAGGGTGATTTTCTCCCTCTCCTCCCAACGAGAACTGGCTCGACAACGGCTCTACACGACCCAGACGTGGCCATTGAGTCCCGCCAAACAAGCATGGGGTCCGCGGTAACGACACTTCAGGATGCTCGTCTTCGTGTCAAACGCCGTCCGAAACCGCGGGCTCAAGATCGCCTGTACAGCAGAGGAGGCGATTGCTGCGACATGGCGCTCACGTCAAACATCAGGTGGCCATGGGGCAAGGGGACGCTTCGGTACAGGCAGTAGTACACGCAAGCGCACTTGAATGAGTAGTATAGCAGGGATAGCGCGTCAACGACATACCCACTAATCAACAAGGCAGAGACCTCGCCGTGCTGCGTATACTGGACCTGTACTGCACCTGCCTCTGCGCCGCAGCATTCCAGGCGCTGGAAATCGCGTCACGGGCGAACACACCGACCAACCCACGATGTTGGTCCTCGTGCTGACCCAGACAGACGGCGTTGGCAATCACAGTCAGGAGAGTGGCGCGATGGACAGCATGGGCAAACCGCTCGGCGATGAGGTCGAACCTGACAGTTCCCAAAGTCGAACTCTGACGGTCACCCAGCGGTGGGCCGTTGGACGCGCCTTACGCGCCACCACACCGCGCTCCAGCCACGCCGCCTGGGCGCCGCCACCGGACCGACCAGATCCCATCGACTTGCTCGAGGCGCAGGCGCAGACGCGCCTGAGTGACCTCGTGCCCATTCGCTATGGACGGATGCTCGCCTCGCCGTTTGCCTTCCTGCGGGGATCGGCGGCGGTGATGGCGCACGATCTGGCCAGTACCCCCGTCTCCGGTCTCACCGTCCAATTGTGCGGGGATTGTCATCTCTCCAATTTTGGCGCCTTTGCCTCTCCAGAGCGCACCTTGGTCTTCGACATCAACGATTTCGACGAGACCTTGCCAGGACCGTGGGAGTGGGATCTTAAGCGCCTCGCCGCCAGTTTCCTCGTGGCGGGACGCACGTGTGGCCTGCGCCCAACCCTCTGTCGCGAGGTGGTGATGCGCCTGGTCGAGTCCTACCGCACGCAGATGCGCGCGTTTGCCGAGCAGACGACGCTGGAGGTGTGGTATGCGCGCCTGCGCATGAAGGATGTGCTCCCGCTCGGCAATTCTGAGCAGCAAGGGCGGATCCAGGCGCGGATGGCCAAGGCGCAGAATCGCGATGCTCTGCAGGCGCTCTCCAAGCTGACGACCATCACTGATGGCGGTCCGCAGATTGTGCTGGATCCCCCCGTGGTGACACCAGTCGAGTCAGCGGAGCAGCGGCAGAACCTCGGTCTGGTCGCGCGCTCCTACCGCGAGACGCTGCAGAATGATCGCCAGCATCTCTTCCGTGAGTACCACCTGGTGGACCTGGCGCTCAAGGTGGTGGGTGTAGGCAGTGTGGGCACCCGCTGCTACATCGGCTTGTTTGTGGGACGCGACGATGCGGATCCGTTGTTCTTGCAAGTCAAGGAGGCGGAGGCATCGGTCTTAGAGGCGCATCTACCCAGGAGCAGGTATCATCACCACGGGCATCGCGTGGTGGCGGGCCAGCGCCTGATGCAGGCGTCGAGCGACATCTTCCTCGGATGGACGCGCAGTGTGACGGGGCAGGATTTCTATGTGCGTCAGCTGCGTGACATGAAGCTCTCCATGGCGCCCGAGGAGATGCTGGTGCCTGAAGGGTGGCTCCTCGATGCGCAGATCTGCGGCTGGACGCTGGCGCGCGCGCATGCCCGCTCGGGGGATCGCATCCAGTTGGCGTCCTATGTGGGTGGCAGCGCGCGCCTTGATGAAGCGATCGCGGACTTCGCCGAGGCGTATGCGGATCAGACCGAACAGGATCACGCGGTGCTCGTGGCCGCCGTCAAGAGTGGGCGAATCACGGCGCAGACCGGCGTCTGAAGCGAGGCTGTCTGATACAGAGGACTCCGGGTGTACGATGGGCAGCCTGACCGCCGCCATCTGTTCCATGCTCTACGGGCGTCCGTCTTCATGGCCAAGGCGCGCCACCGCACCGGTTCGACCGGTGTCGCACTTCGCAGCTTTCCGCCGCTAGTCACACCGCTTAAGCCTATTCCAGAGCCACCTGTGATCGTCGTGTGAAGCGCAGGTGGCGCATCGTGATGTGGTTGCGAGTCAGACATCCTATCCTTCCCATAGCAGACGGGTGACCGATTCTGGTGCACGCATATACAGCCGTGTACAGCAGGGGCACGCCAAGGGGCGCTTGAGTGTCAGGAGCGTAGAGCATGAGTACAGAACAGATGCGCGACGTGACGGTACGCCTCGACGAAATAGAAGGCTTCTTCGTGGACCCTGACCCTGGCTCCGACCGCTCTGTGTCGGGGATGGAGGAGCTCTACCGTGCGGTCAAGGTCCAGACCCGAGTCCTCATGCAACGACCGGACACCTATCGGGTCACCATTGAGCTGCCAGCCGAGAAGATCACCGACGGGCTGGCAGAAGACCTCAGCGCACAGGATGAAGCGCTACTGCCAGTTCCAAGCCGAACAGAGTCGCCAGGATCTGCAGGTGCTGCGCCATCAGGGCGTGGATTCGCTATGGATGGGCAGCTTTGTCCTGCTCCCCTGTCTCGTCTTGGGGGTACTGTGTACCTGGTTGTCGCAGTCGGGAATCAATGGCCTCCTGCAAGCGGTGTTTTTCGTGCTGGCAATGGTGTTCATTCTCAGCGCCGGCTGGGTGGCGTTGTGGATGCCGGCGGAGTTCTTTCTGTACGACACCTGGCCCTTCCAACTGGATATGCGCGTGTACCAGCAAATCGCGGATGCCGACATGGTCATCAGCGAACGCTACGAAGAAGCAGCGCCAGCAGAAGGGACAGCGCCGCGAAGCGACAGCGTAGGAGCGCCTGCGTGACGGCATCCTCAGGCGCTGGAGAAGTGACCGAGAAGTGATCGAGAAGTGATCGAGCCGTGGCGAGACGCCTTCTACGGCTCAGTCGCCGCCGTCATGGTCGCCTACGAGAAACAAGAGCAGACGGCGACAGATCAAGGGACGTGAGCGGCGTGGCTGAGCTCACCGCGAACGGCAGGACCGGTTCTGCACGAGGCGGCCATAGGGAGCATGGGTGCTGGTTGGTTATCGTGACGCATCCGACGGGGACGAGTGCAGTGCTCTGTAGGCGGCCAGCGCTTGCTCATAGGCCCGCTCGCGCTGAGCCGCGACGCGAGGATGCATCTGCTGGCGCTCCGCATCCTCCAACGCCACCAACGCCTCCGCCATTCGTCGCTCTGCCAAGCGTAGTCGTGCAGCATGCAATTCGTCAGCAGGCGCGCCCTCGCGCATCGCGATCTCTGCTGCACCATCCACGGTTCCCAGATCCGTTGGATCCTCTTTGACCTGCGCTGGGAGGAAGGGTAAGACGTTGCCCGCTGGCGCAACAGGCAGTCCCCGCTTGCGGCGACGGTGTCGCACCAATTCGCCGAAGTCCTTGTCTGGCTGGGCGGCAATCTTGGTCAGCGCCTGGAAGAGGCCACGCAGTCCCATCGAGACATCGAAGGTCTCCCCCTTGGGATGGAGCAATGCTGTCCGACTCACCAGATAGCCATAGGCGCCCGCATCAAGTTGCTCGACGGCATGCACATGCTGCTCACGGCGCATAAGCCGACGTGCTTTGGTGGGAGCATCGGTGAACGGCGCGGTCTGCACCAGCTGCCAGACCGGATCAGTGGGCCAACGCGAGCGGTTCGTGTCTGCATCAGGAACCACGCGCCGGATCCAGGCAACGTCTATCGGCGAGGCAGTCGTGGCGCAATCCGTGGCGGCGTCATCATTGTGGGGAGCCTGTCCCACGACATAGCCCCAGACCTCGGCGAGATGCTCGAGGAAGGTCCACGGATCATCGAGGCTGCCCTGGACATCCGCTGGTAATCCCAGCGTGCGCAACGCATCACGCCGCAGGCGCGCCTCATGACGAATGACTGACGCCTTGCCATCCCAGCCTGCTGCGCGCCAGATCGGCTCCATGAAGCGCTTGTTGCGCAGTCGGCTCTCCAGCGTCTTGTCGTACTGCACGAAGGAGATCGCGCCACCTGGCGACCACGTCACCCCCGAGAGCCGCTTGCCCCAGCGATACACCTGCGCTGAGCGCTCCTCGGCTGAACGGGTCTGTCGCTGGCTCCTCTGCCAGACGCACGATCGTCCTTCGTCGTCGAGAAATGGATCGAGAAGTCATCATCCTCTGGCGCAAACGCATCCTCCCACGCCAGATCCAGCAGCGGATCGACCACTCTAGCCCAGTCCTCAGTACGCCGTCCATCCACGACCGCATAGAGGCGCGTGGAGATCGGCTTGAGCCGCTTCAAACACACTCTGGCGACGTGAACGGGAGACATAGCGATCCAGTTGCTCCAGCGCAAGGGAGGTATTGGCGATGTCATGGGCAAGATGGACCTGGCTCACCTGCCACTTGCCCTGCTGTTTGCGTGGATGGCGCAGACTGCCTCGCCACATGCGGCGCACGAGCGCATCGAGTTCATCCAATGCCCGTCGCGGCGTCAGCCGCCACAAGCATTCCGACCCCAGCCGCGCCTGCGCAATGATCGAGCCGAGGGGCGTCTTGCGGATGAGCAGCGTGAGCGAGGCATTGCGGAGAATGTAGGACCAACTCACGCCTCCACCCTGGTTCGTGTTCACGCCGGCGCGATACATCAACAGCGGTGTGCCATCGTAGCGCCACGGCGTCTCGACCTCCTCATCGTTGTGGCGCGCCATCTCCTGCAGATCCTCCAGCTGTATCCGCAGCTCTGGCGTCAGTCCTGCGGCATCGAGTCGGTTGAGGTACCACGTGTCAATGCCTGCCGCCACGGAGAACGGAAGAGGCTCACCAATTGTGTCAGAAGAGCGCTCGCCCTCGGCTTTGGTGATGCCATGCCACAACTCCAGCAGAATCGTCTTCCAGCGCGGAGACAACGCCCAGGCGCAGTCACTCCGATGTCGCACCAGGCGCGCCTTGCGCATGGCGAGGAGCAGTCTCACTGGAGACCTCGCCCACACCAGGGACATCTGCCATGGGCAATCGAGCGCGACACTGCGGCTGCCCATCCAGCCAGCGACAGACCGCCTCCCACACCTGGAGTTCGGCATAGGTCGGCAGTCCTGGCGCAGGACGCTCGGCAATAGTCAGCGCTGGCGTCGGCACAGCCGTAAGCCGCAGATATTGCAGCCAGGCATGCCACTTCCGCTTCAGATGCCATGCCCTCCGGCGGCGGACGATGAGTTGCGGTCAGCCATAGCCTGCAGCGTTGGCTTCGAGGGCGTCAGGTCTGCGGGCCAGCCGCTGTCACGTATGCCATCTGCGCCGGTCAGCGAGATGGCGCCACACAGCTCGCGCCAGTAGGCGACCTGCGCCTTCGTGGCAGGCGTGAAGTCCGCTGGAATGGTGATGCCCCACGCCTGCGCATACTCGGCCAGTCGCGCTGCCTCTTCTGCCGCCTTCGCACCCGCTGAGTCTGCAGGTGAGAGCGCCAGCGCGCCATCCGTAGCAGGAACGGAGCCAGGACGCGTATTCACCAGCCTCATCGAAGGGCAGCGTCACTTTTTCGACCTCTTCAGCCATGCTGACCTCCGAATTCTAGGGCACTCACGCGAAATGACGATGACAATGTGGGTATTTTGAGGGGCGCGTGATACTACTATTGCGCCCACCGCGATCCACCCTGGATCGCGGCCGAAAACAACGGTTGATGCGGGCAGAGCGCCCGCGCGTTCGGGATCTCCCCGCGCAGACGGGGCACGGCGGCTACACGCCGCCGGCCCCTCGCGGGGCTACGCCCCGCACCAGGAGCGCGGGCGCATCTTCCAGGTCAAGGTGCGAGGTTTCGTGAAATCTTTGCGTTGCGCCAGATCTGCCTTTAGCGCTGTGGTGTCCGAGGAGGCAGATCTGGACCGGTCCAGTCGCGTTTGGGCTGCCCATTCCAGCTCGGACGCCCTGCTGTCTTGGCACGTTCGGCAGCGGATAAGCGGCGTGAGGGCTTGCGTGGTGGCTTGGGTGGCTCGGGTCTCGCTTTCTCCTCGGCCGGGGTGTAGCGCACGATGGCGCGGATCGCCCAGGCGAGGGCTTTGAGATCCCGATCCACGGCATAGTCGTAGGCGGTGTGGCGTCCCTCGCGCTTTGCGGCGGTCGAGGTAGTCGCGATCGCGGTACATGCGGTTGACGAGCTGACGCAGCACACTGGTATACACCCAGCGTTCGGCGTCGGCGCGCGCCAGGAACCACGCTTGCAGCTCGTCCAACACGCCATCTGCTTCATCGATCTGGGGAAGGATCGTCGGCATCTGATTCATCCTTTCTCGTATGCGATTCGGCACCTCCAGCTTCAGGCCAGCGAGTGAGGGCCGCGCCAATCGCGCTGACCACATCGAGCTGGAGCAGCTCCTGGAAGAGGCGAAAGCTGTGGCGCATCGGTCCCTCCGTGCACGCAGTTGGTGGACAGACAGCGCCAGCTCCAGCCATAGCGGCTGTTGTGGACGACATAGAAGGAAGGTGTGCCAGGATCGCCATTGGCGTCTGGCGCCTGGTCGTCATGGAAGGGACACCACCCCAGATACCCCTGTCCCGCCAGCCGCATATCGGTCGCTGGCGCGAGCTCCTCGAGCAGATCCAACAGGTTGACCTGCGCATCCACCCAGCGAATCACCGCAGACGTGGTCGAGGATGGCACTGACTCGGAGGACTGGCGACGCCACTGGTGCGGTATTCGCACTGGCCTGGCTTGAGACGCCGAGTTGGCTGCGACGGCGCGCAGCTGCTCGGGACGGATCGCGGGCTGAGCGAGCGCGAACGCCATCGCCGCTGGCAGATCCTCCAGATCGATGGGCGAGCCATGCTGATCTAGGAAGGGATAGCGTTGCCCAGTGCGGCGGTGGATTCCCAGCGGCATGCGCACGGCATGGCCCAGTTCCGTGTGGTCAGGGTAGACCTCGAGCACCTGAGGCAACTGCCTCGAAGCATAGAGCGGATCCAGCACTCCCTGAACCACACCGGTCGCGAGTGACGCCGGTTGTGGCAGCGAGAAGAACAGCCACAGATGCCCGCCACGGCGACTCTGCTCCAGCAGGCTGGGCAACCCATGCTCCTCCAGCGCCTGCTGGACGAGGCGCAGCTGGTCAAGGCCATCTGGCGCATCAGCATCCACACAGACCCAGCGACACTGGCCCAGCTCGTCGCGCGAGGCGAGTGCGAGCGTCTCCTTGCCCTGCAGATGGGCAAGCAGCGCCAGACGATCCAGTCGTTGGAACACCCAGCGGTACGAGCCATCCTCCTGCTGGCGCGCATAGGGCTGGCGTCGGGTGAGGAAGCGTCGCTCCCACTCCAGGAGGAGCAGTTGCGCATCAGGACGAGACCAGACAGCCGCGCCAGATATGCTGGCGTGAGGGATGAAGAATTGGCTCGTGTCATCGGGTGGCCGCCAATCGATCATCCAGCCGCTTCGCGTTGTACCGTCCCACGGGCATGAGCTCGTCGGAGATCTCCTCCACAGCTGGTGTCGATGCTACGTTCGCATCCTGCGGAGCAGACGCGCCTTCCAGGGTCTAGCTGCGCATCGTGAGATGCGTTCAGCGCCATGGAGGCGATCGCGCAGATGACGCAGCTCGCCGAGCGCCTTGAGCAGATCATTGTCGAGCGCATCCATCTCCTCATCGGTGGTGGCGCGACTGGCGCGATCGACGAGCACCTGCATGCGCCACAGCGGCTCGATGAGGCGTTCATCGGCGGCGAACTGCAGGTTCTCCAGGATCTGCTGGATGGTCCCGCCGATGGTGAGCAGCAGATTGCCATACATCTCGCGGCGCACCATCGCGCGTTTGCCCAGTGTGGCGAGATACATCGCACAGATGGGCGCAATGAGCGCTCTGGCGACGATGAACGCCCAGGCGACCGAGGCGGCGAGCAGATCGACTGGAGAAGCTGGGCGGCTTCTCCAGCTGGTAGGCCACACTCATGAAGGTGGCTGACTCAATCAGCGAGACCAGCCACACGCGCAGCCGAGCGCCACGCGTGTAGGGATCCTTGGCGGGATCCACGCCGCGCAGTCGGGCATCTCGGAGCTCGACGGCGGAGTTGAGCAAGCGTGAGATCCATGCCACCGACAATCACGAAGGTGATCGCCAGGAGCGCAAGGACCACAAAGTCGAGCGGCTCATGGCGCTGATACTGCCCGACCAGAATCGTGATCTGATGCTGGCCGAGCGTGATCAAGGCGCCGAAGCTGAACACCAGCGTCATGGGCACCGCCCAGGCGCGTCCAAGCGTGCGCATGAACGCGCCATGGTCGGAGACATGCGCGCGTTTGGCGCGATCGCCAAAGAGCAGTCGGCGCAGCGAGGCGAACAGCCCCAGCTGCGGCGATGCGTGAGTACGTTGTATCGTCGCTTCCATTGGGAGGAAGTCCTTTCAGGGAATGGAGAGGCAGGAGCAGAGAGCGTGAGTGAAGCAGCCACCCACACTCCCTGCGCCAGCTCGCTCAACTAGCGGCGACGGCCGTTGGCGCCAACCGCCTCACCAGCGGCAGCCTTCTCGGCCTCCGCCTGGGCGCGACGTTCCTGCATCTGGCGCACCCGCTCCTCGAGTTGCGCTTCCATCTGCTGCACCCGCGCGGCGTTGCGCTGATCGCGATACGCCCGCTGGCTGCGCTTGAAGACGGCACGCGCCTGCTTCACCTGCTCCTCCAGCGGTGAGCCAGGCTCGAGCACGGCCATGGCCGAGCCGGCGAAGACCACGAAGGCGTCGAGTTCCGCCGTCTGTTCGCCGATCTGCACGGCACGACCGCGGCGCTGGTAGGTCTTCTCCTTGCTATGGACAAAGGGCCGAGCTGCCAGCCCAGCGCAGAAGGCCTGGACCAGCTCGCCCGACTCCAGCCACTTGGTGAGGAGGTCAGTGGAGGGAGCTTGTGACTCATCGCCGAGGCGGAACTCGACGGTGTATTGCTGCCGCTCGTTGGCGGCGAGCTTCACGGTCACCTGCAGCCGCTGCTCGATGCGATAGCCTTTGGGATCTGCGTCATCGAGGACAGGCGAGGGCAGGATGGTGTAGTTGTCGACGGTTCCTATCACAGCAAACATGGGATGCTTCTCCTTTAGAGAAGGTGGAATGGTTGGTGGTTTGGTTGGTCTGTCGCATCTCGCCATGGATGTCGCCCTATGCGACAATGGGAGACGCAACGATCGTGGAAACGGCGTTGTCTGAGGCGTCCGAGAGCATGCTTTGACCGGTAGCTCTCGGGCGCTTCTGCATGTGGCGACGCATGGTGGACGCGCGAGCCGCGTGTAGGCTCGGAGCGTCATGAGCTGCTCCTCCTGCCTGGCCATCGCTTGCGAGGACCTTCCCTGGCGAGGCTTGGCGCTGCGCTCATCGCTTGCGGTAGTAGTGCGGCGGCTGAGTGTCGGCGGCGAAGGCGTCGCATGAGCCCTGCTGGACGCAGATGGTCAATGGGACTGAAGGCGCGTTGGCGCTCGCTGAGCGTCTTGGTCCTCATGTGGATGTAGCGCCGGGTCGTGGTGATGTCGGCGTGGCCCAGCTTCTCCTGCAGCGTCACCAGATCCGAGCCCGGCACCTCCAGCGTCCGCACCGCCGAGGTATGGCGCAGCAGGTGGAGGAAGGCGCGCTCCACGCCTGCCTGGCGCTTGATCGTGGCAGGATCCGGCGTAGGCCCTCGATAGCCAAACTTGCGATGCGCTTGTTCTGGAAGAAGGGCGCATCGGTTGCTGCCTTGCTGCCGACGCTCGCGTCGCGCAGGAAGGCGTAGCGGCGCAGCATGCGGCGGGTGCGTATCGCCCACGGTTACTGTCCGCGACTTCTGCCGTTTGCTCGCCGCGATGAAGAGTTGCCCGGTCTCGAGGTTGACATCGCCGACCAGCAAGTTGGCGAGATCCATGGCGCGCAAGCCGCCGTCGAGGTAGGTCAGCAGGATGGCGAGATCCCGCGTGCCCCAGACGGTGCCGGTGTCGCACTGATCCAGCAGCGCCTGGACCTCCTCCGGCTCAAGGGGCTGCTTGTAGGTCTCGCTCTTGCGCGGCAGTTGGCAGCAACTTCAGCCGGTTGTCGTCGGTGTAGCTTTGCTTGGGCGCAGCGAGCCAACTGGAGAAGACCTTGAGCGATCGCAGATAGGTGCGTAGCGACTCCCGGAGAGCGCCGGTCCGCCGTCCTACCGGCGAGAGGTGGGCGCCTTGCCACGCTCCAGGAGATGGTCGAGATAGCGCTCGGCTTGCGCGCACGGTGACATCGTCGAGGGTGGGCGGGCGACCGAGCTGCTCCCTCCCAGTAGGCGCAGGCGGCGCCGCAGGCCTGCAGGTAGTTGCGGATGGTCTTCGGGCTCAAGCGTACGCCGGCGGCAGTCGCGTTCGTACTCGTCGATGACGAGATCGAGCCGCAGGATAGGCAGAGCGTGAGGCGTTCCTTGACCGTTTTTTGACGCGGTGAATTTGTCACGGCGTGACATGAAGACAGGTCCTCTTCCACTCGGTCGTGTCCTCGCGGCGATGTCTGGCCAGCGAGAACGCGTGTTCGACTCGTTCACCAACAGGCTACCCTGCGAGGTGGCGTGCAGGCGAAAAAGTGTGTCGTGGGTGTGCAGCGGGTGTGCTGCCGGTGTGTGGGACCTGTGCGCTCAGTGTGGGCAGTGTGCGCGCGTGTGCAGTCGGTGTGCTGGCACTGTGCTACCCATGTTGCACGGCTGATTCGCCGGGCAAGAAGGGGCGCTGCGAGCGAGAGGAAGAGGCGCTCAGACACAAAAGAAAGGGGTTGAGCGACGCTCAACCCCAACATATGGTATCGGCTCCGGGACGTGGATTCGAACCACGGTTGACTGATCCAGAGTCAGCTGTCCTACCACTAGACGATCCCGGAATGGGCCATACATGGACACACAGCCCACGTAGGCAGGGCTACTATACCATACACCGCCGCTATGGCGCAAGATTCGCAGACTGCATCCCACGCGGCAAAACTGTAATGATCTGTGGCTCTTCCACTTCATCCGCCTCTTGTTTGACGCCAGCTATCTAACCCGCTATGCTACAGGCTGGCGCGCTTCGAGTCTTGCAGTTCATGAGCGGCGCCAGGCCAAATTAGGCCAAGCGCCATACATCAATCCAACTGCCTGGGAGGGTCAGGAACTATGAGTGTGCAATATGATCTGGCGCCACAACTCTCACCTGCCCAGCAGGAGACTCTCCAGCGCGCGTACGATGCACATGCGAAGAACCCGACGACAGCGTTTCTTCTCTGCTACTTTCTCGGTGTCTTCGGAGCCCACCGCATCTACCTCGGCCAGTGGGGCGCGGCGGCCTTGCGGCTGCTCCTGCCACTGATCGCCGTAGGACTCGCCATTCTCGGCATTCTCGATGTGTTACGGTTCGCCACCTTTTCCCTTGCTGTCATCACCCTCATCTGCGCGCTCATCTGGGAGGCGCTCGATCTCGCCCTGATCGATCGCGAAGTCAACGCCGCCAACGCCGCGCTGATGAGCCGCCTGCTCGCCACAATGGTTCCGGCTGGCCCCTCGATCTCGCCGATCCCTGAGCGGCAAGCGCTTCCCTCCGAACCACAGGAACCGCCAACACAGCCAAAGATAGCGCCTGCTGCGGTGGCAGACGCTGGAATAGCCTCAGCCCTTGACGCCAGCACAGCGTTCCCGTCAGCGGCCGCGACAGAGTCTCTGCCTGAACCCGTCGCCACCTCGCCAGAACCCGAACCAATGCCGCTGACAATCGAGCCAACCCCGGCGCCTGCGCCAGACTACTCTGCTGCCCCACAGCAAAGCGCTACCCCACCCAGCGCGCCGAGCACGGCGACCCTGCCGCCAACCGCCTCGGCCTATGTGCCGCCCGTCGCCCCAGAGATCGTCACCGGCGGAGTCGCCGCCAGCGCGACTCCCCAACCCGAAAGCCCGCCGATCTGGCCCGGCGCTCCTGATGGCGCGCCAAACACCGACGCCGCGCCGGAATGGCCAGGAGCGTACGCTGCGCCGCCGAACGCATCTACCGCAGACGAGGCGGCTGCACAAACGCAGCCAGGCCTAAGCGGCCCGCAAGTTACCTCGCAAGACCAGTCCGAATCCAGCGAATCTCCCGTCGGGCTGGAAGACATCGCCGCCGCCGTCATCACCCCACTTGCCGGAGCCGCCGCAGAGGCGTCCAGAACGGCGCCGCTACCCGAAACACCGCCAGCAGCGCCGCCACAACCAGCAGCGCCAAAACTCAAGCACATTCGCGTGCGCCGCAAGATCATGCTGGATGATGGCACGGTTGTCGGCGAGCAGGTGCTCGAAGATGACTTCCCCATCGAGATGGACACACAGGAAGCCGCCAAGATTCTGGAGACGCGCTTCCAGCAGATGTCACTTGAAGAGATCGCCCGCCAGGCCAATCTGCCGCCCGGCACGGACCTGCAACTGAAACGCGAGTAGAGTTCACCGCGACATGCTCTTCGATCCAACGGCCAGCATTTTCCTCCGGAGGAGCGCTGGCCCTTCTTTTTGACCAATTTGCGATACGATATATCTTAACCCTTGACAACGCGATGAGAATAAGATATATCTTTATCAGCGAATGCGCGCAAGGATGTACACAACACGCGCTCCAGGGTGGAGCGCAGCAGAAAAGAGCCATATGCGCAGGCGTTCGCAAGAAGGAGCGAACACAGATGTTCGGTGAATTTGATGCGCCGCAACCCGCGATGGGATGGGCTGGCGGCTATGGTCCGGGTTATGGCCCCGGACGCGGCCCGTGGGGCGGCAGAGGACAGGGGCCATGGGGTGGCCCTGGATTCCGTGGCGGCCCATTTTTCTGGCGCATGGGGCGCCGTTTTGGCTTTGGACCGGGATTCGGTCCCGGCTTTGGCCCTGGCGGTCCACGCATGTTTGGTCGCGGCGACCTGAAGTACGCGCTGCTCGACCTCCTACAGGAGCGCCCAAAGCATGGCTATGAGATGATTAAGGAATTGGAGAGCCGCGCGGGTGGCTTCTACACTCCCAGCGCTGGCGCGGTATACCCGACGCTGCAACTCCTTGAGGATCGCGGCTGGGTGACGGTCGAGACGACCGAGGGCAAGAAGGTTTACGCGATCACCGACACCGGGCGGCAGGCGCTCAAGGAGCGCCGCGACGAGGAGGCGCAACGGCCTGGACGTGGACCACGCGGCCCATGGGGCTGGGGCGATCCCGCCGAGAGTCTGCGCCGCGAGCGCGAGCGCCACGAGCACGGCCACGAGCACGGCCACGAGCACGGACATGGTCGCGGACGTGGCGGCCCGTGGGGCGGCTGGCGCGCCAGCCCGGAGATGCGCGAGTTGGCCCGTGAGGGGCAGGATGTAGCGCGACTCACCCGCATGGCAGTGTTGTCCGCTGTCAACGATCCAGAGCGCCTGGCGCAGTTGCGCGCCATCGTTCAGCGCACCCGCTCCGACCTGCTGAACTTCCTCAACCAGGGGCAACAGGGACAGCAGGCGCCTGGCTCCGAAGGCCCCTCGCCAGAGCCAGGAACGCCGACGAGCGGGCCGGTCGAGCAGATCTAAGAGCTAGCGGCGGCTGGAGAGTGTTGATCTATCTGCAAGGGCGCGATCTATCGCGCCCGACCGCCATGGCGCCGCAGTCCTGGTCGAATGGGTAAGGCGGCGCTGGAGGAGCGCGGCCTATACTATACGTAGTAGCCGTTGGGGCGCGTTGGCCTGGTCAATTGGGCCAACGTCGCCCCTGCGTGGCGAATATCTGGAACTATACAGGTGAAACAGCATGATGATGTATGGTGGCGGCTCTGGGATGGGTGGCGGTGGCTACCGGCGAATGATGAACCGGCCGGATGAGCCGCCGAAGAAGACGGATATCCGCACGGTGCGGCGTGTGGCCACCTCGTTCCGTCCCTATCTGCGCGAGGTCCTGATCGTCTTCGCCGCCATCATCGTCGTCGGCGTCATGGGCGTCATCAACCCGCTGATGCTCAAGTACTCGATCTCCATCGGCTTCGGGCAGCAGCGCTTCGACCTGCTCGCCCTCTTCGTCGCCGTCATGATTATCGTTCCCATTATCACAGGACTCATCGGCGTCGGGCAAACGTATCTCAACTCGCGCATCGGCCAGAACGTGATGCGCGACTTCCGCAACCGGCTCTACACCCACCTGCAGCGCATGCCGCTCAAGTTCTTCACCGACACCCGCACCGGCGAGATACAGTCGCGTCTCGCCAACGACGTTGGCGGCGTGCAGACGGTCGTCACCGATACCGCGACCTCGACCATCGCCAACCTCACCACCGTCCTCGCGACGGTGATTGGCATGTTCGTGCTCTCCTGGCAGCTCACGCTGCTCTCGCTTGGCCTGCTACCCGTCTTCATCTTTCTCACTACCCGCGTCGGCGCGGTGCGGCGCGAGGTCAGCAAGGAGACGCAGGAGTCGCTGGCGGAGATGTCCTCGATGGTGCAGGAGACGCTCTCGGTGAGCGGCGTCCTGCTGACCAAGACCTATGGGCGGCAGCGGCAGGAGATCGCGCGCTTCGATAAAGAGAACCAGCGTCTGGTGGGCCTGCAGATCCGCCAGCAGATGGTGGGTCGCTGGTTCATGATGGTGATTGGAACCTTCTTCTCGATCATCCCGGCGCTCGTCTACCTGCTCGCGGGCTATCTCGCCTTCGGCCCTGGCCACAGTTCCAGCCCGACGCAGGTCGCCGAGATCGTCGGCACGCTCGTCGCCTTCACGACACTGCAGACGCGGCTCTTCTTCCCGGTCGGCGCGCTGCTCAACGTGCAGGTCGAGTTGCAGGGCGCGCTGGCGCTCTTCGAGCGCATCTTCGAGTATCTCGACATGCCACTGGAGATCGTGGATCGAGCCCAACGCCGCGCACTTACGCCCAGATCAGGTCAAGGGCGAGGTCGAGTTCGACGATGTGACCTTCCGCTATCGCGCCGACAGCGAGCGCCCCGCGCTGGACGACGTTCAACTTCACGGCCCCAGCCGGGCAAGCTCACCGCGCTGGTTGGCCCCAGCGGCGCGGGCAAGACGACGATGACCTACCTCGTGCCGCGCCTCTACGATGTGGAGCGCGGCGCGGTAGAGATTGACGGGCGCGACGTGCGCGAGATCAAGCTGGAGAGCCTGGGCGAGTTGATCGGCGTGGTGACGCAGGAGACGTATCTCTTCCACACGACGATCCGCGAGAACCTGCGCTACGCCAAACCCGACGCCACCGACGAGGAGTTGGAGCGCGCGGCGCGCGCCGCCGCGATCCACGAGCGCATCGCGGAGCTGCCCGAAGGCTATGATACCGTCGTCGGCGAGCGGGGCTACAAGCTCTCCGGCGGCGAGAAGCAGCGCATCGCCATCGCGCGCGTGATCCTCAAAGACCCGCGCATCCTGATCCTGGACGAGGCGACCAGCGCGCTCGACACCCACTCAGAGCGGCTGATCCAGACGGCGCTGGAGTCGGTGATGCAGGGGCGCACGACCATCGCCATCGCGCACCGCCTCTCGACGATCCTCGCCGCCGACCAGATTCTGGTGGTGGACGGAGGGCGTATCGTCGAGCGCGGCACGCACGCCGAGTTGCTGGACGCAGGGCGGCCTCTACGCCCGCCTCTACGAGGAGCAGTTCACCTCGGCGCAGGAGCTGGCGGCGCTCTCAGGTCAGGAGGTCGAGGAGGCGGTCGCCGCTGACCCGCTCCTCGTCCCGCGCATGGAGATGGTCAACGACTGACGTTGCTGTTGTCGCGCTGGCTCCGCTGTCTTCTTGTGTCGAAGTCTTCTGGATAACTGGCAATCTGTTCGTAGGGGTGTGAGCAATCACGCCCGCCATTTCGGGCGATACCTGTTTCGCCTCTGCAGATAAGGCCGGACCGACAAATTCAGTATTCCGCTGCTCCCGCGCAGCCTTCCGCGAAGATCGTGTCCCGAAGGCGGCGAGCGTCGCTCTCCAGCACGGGCAGCATCGCGGAGGCGCGCTTGGCGCGGATGATGAGGTCCCACATCGGCTCCAGCCGCTTCCATGCTCCCGCGTATGCGACGTGGCGCATGCGCTCGCCCCAGGCGTCTTTTGCCCACGCCCCGCGCAGAATCGAACCCCACTGATAGAATTGCTTGTACGCGCGCCAGTAGCCTGCCTCCAGCGCCTCCGGCGTGAGCTTGGCGGGCTGGTAGACCACGTGGCGCGTGTCGTACAGGTCCCAGTCGTGATGCAGCAGCCGTCCCTGGCCTTCGATGCGCGTGTAGAGCGCCGTGCCGGGATAGGGCGTCAGGATGTGGAACGTCGCGGTCTCGATGCCATGCGAGATCGCCCACTCGACGGTGCGCTCGAAGACGCTCTCGTCATCCTCGTCCATGCCGAAGACGAAGCTCGCGTTGACCATCACGCCAAGGTCGTGCAGGCGGCGGATGGCCTCGGCGTAGTCGCGGTTCAGGTTCTGATATTTGTGTTGCTCGCGCAAATTGTTGGGATTGAGCGTCTCGAAGCCGACGAAGAGGCTGCGCAGACCGCACGCCGCCGCCTGCTCCAAGCAGCCCCGGCCTGATGACCGACTGCACCGTGCCCGCCGCCTGCCAGAGCCGCCCCATGCCGCGCATCCCGGAGAAGAGCGCGCTGGCGAAGCGCGGGTCGCCGAAGAGATGGTCGTCGAGGAAGTAGAGATGCCGCCCCGGCAGACGCTCGATCTCGGCGAGGGCGTCGTCCACCTTTTGCGTGTAGAACGACCGTCCGCCCTGGAAGAAGGCCTCTTTGTAGCAGAAGTCGCAGACATGCGGGCAGCCGCGCGAGACGACTATCGAGTTGGGCACGAGATAGTGCGTGCGCTTGATGAGGTCGCGACGCACGCGCGGCAACTCCGCCAGTGTACGGACGGTCGAGACATAGCGCGGCTGTGGGCGCCCGGCGCGATAGTCGGCGAGGAAGCGCGGCCAGGTATCCTCGCCCGGACCGAGGAAGACGCTATCGGCGTGCTGCGCGGCCTCATCCGGCAGTGAGGTAACATGTAGCCCGCCGAGCGCGACGTAGGCTCCTTTGGCGCGGTAGTGATCGGCAAGGGCATACGCGCGCGAGGCCGAGGTGATATAGACCTGAATGACCACCAGTTCAGGATCGTCGTCCAGATCAAGCCGCTCCACATGCTCGTCCTGCAGTGTCACCTCGTCGCTCTCATCCAGATAGGCCGCCAGCGTGGCGAGGCCGAGCGGAGGAAATAGCGAATATTTGATGGGCCGGAAATAGGGGCTGAGCGCCTCGGTCAGCGCTGGCAGGATCATCTTGACGCGCACGGTCCGCTGCCTTTCATCCGCCGGTGCATGGAACGGTCCACCTCCAGAGCGGCCTGCTTCCCATGTCCGCAGGCAAGTATGCCGCGCTTCCCTGGCGCTGACGAGGCTTCAGATGCGGCAAGCAGCGCACCCGTGTGTCAGTACACAGCCACACGGAGTTGTGAGAGCGACTACTGAACAACTGTGAACTGGATCATATACGCCACATGCCACGCCTGCTATACTCTGCGCTACCAGGCGTAGGTTGTCTGACCTGGACAGGATTTGTGAGGCATGAATTCATGGCGCAACAGTTCAAACGCGGTCTCATCACGGCAAGTGGATTGCTGGCGCTCGCGCTGGCGATCTTTGGGTGCGCCATCGGTGGCGGCACATCCGGCAGCGGAGCAACGACCGGCGGCCCCACCGCCACTCCCACTCCTCCCCCGCACGCGCTCGCCTGGTTCCAGACCGACAGTGCGGGTGTCGGCCAAATCTGGGCGAGTCTCAACGGGGGAGCGGCGAGCCAGATCACTCATCTAACCGTCCCGTCGGGTGAGTGTGTGCGCGATGATAACTTCGTCCCGCCCGTGTTCTCACCTGACTTGCGGCATATCGTGACCAGTTGGAGCATCACCAGTTGCGGCGACATCGGCCCGGCGGACGACCTGTATGTAGTCGACGTGAGCAGCGGCGCCGCAACCCTGGTCGCGCGTGACCCAGGTGGCTTGTACTCCTTCGAGACAGCGATCGGCTGGCTGGGTTGACAATAGCACCCTGTGGTTCATTGACCATGCTCAATATTGAACAGGTCACCATTGGAGGCGCGCCGACCACCCTTGCCACGATTGGAACGGAGACCGGCAATCACCAGATCACCCTCGTGGACGCGGCACTGCGCGGCCATACGCTGTTCTACGTCACCGAGACGATCAACACCATTACGTCTGAGTTCGAACGTCGAGTACGACTACGCCCTCCAGCGATTCGACCTGTCCACCCACGCCACGCTAGGCGGATCGGTGAACCTCGGCAGCGGCTGGGATTGCCAGTGCGCGTCACACACGCTCCTATGCTACCTCTGGCCTCACGCCAGGCTTTGATGTCTCCTCCGACGGCTGCGCATATCGTCTACCAGAAGGTGACGCCCAACCCGTCGACCACGTCCAGCGGAGTGGCAAGCTCCCAGTTCTTCTACGCCAACGCCGACGGCAGTGGGGCGTCGCGCATCGCGAGCTACGCGACGGCCGCATCATTCGCTGCGATGCAGCTTGCGCCCAACGGCGCCACGGTAGCGGTGACGCATGCCTTGCCCGCGCCGAGTGTGTTCACGGCAAGCGTGACGTCACCGGGCCTCAGGGGCGACCCTGGACTCACGTTCTACACCACCGACGCTGGCAGTTATCCGGCCTGGAACTGGGATGGGAGAAGTTTCTGGGCCTCGGCGAGCTTTATATCGGGCGACATCGTCCAGTTCACGGTCGGGACACCGGCTGGAGCCGTCGTGACCTCTGGCGGTCACAACCCGTGGTCCGCCATCGGGCATCTGACATCGCCTCACACGGCTTGGAAAGTGAATGGGATGGCGTGAGCCACGCCATCCCGACTGCATCTGGTACGCTTCCTCTACAGCCCAATCTCGTATAGCCCGATCTCGCGGGCGAAGCTCGTCCCGGAGGCGAGCGGACCCACGGCGAAGACCTCCGCTAGCGTCGCGCCCAGGTCGGCGAAGGAAGCTGCGCGCGCCGAGGTTCACGTTCGGCGTGATCGGCGCGCCAGTGACAAGGATCGGCACGCACTCGCGCGTGTGGTCGGTCCCCTTGAAGGTTGGGTCGGTGCCGTGGTCGCCGGTGATGAAGAGCGCGTCGCGCGGGCCAAGCTGCGCGAGTACCTGCGGTAGCCAGGCGTCCACTTCCTGTAGCGCTTGCGCGTAGCCCTGCGGATTGCGCCGGTGGCCGTAGAGCTGGTCACAATCCACCAGATTGACGAAGAGCAGGCCACGTAACGGGCGCGCCAGCTCGCGCATCGTCGCCTCCATTACGCCTGCGTTCGTACCGGGTGCTCGCTCTGTGTCAGGCCACGAAAGACGAAGAGATCCTCGATCTTGCCAAGGCCGACCACGTCGTAGCCAGCGTCTTTGAGCGCGTCCAGCAGCGTCTGGCTGTGGCGGCTCCAGCGAAAAATCCTTGCGATTCGGCGTGCGTGTGAAGGCGCCAGGCGTCCCGATAAATGGCCGCGCAATGACCCGCCCGACCGCGTTCTCGCCGGTCAGCATCTCGCGCGCCGTGCGGCACATCGCGTACAACTCGTCGAGTGGGATGACTTCCTCGTGAGCGGCAAGCTGGAAGACGCTATCCGCCGAGGTATAGAGGATCGGCTTGCCGGTGCGCACGTGCTCCTCGCCCAGTTCGGCGATGATCTCGGTGCCAGAGGCGGGCTTGTTGCCAAGCGTTCCGCGCCCGATCGCCGCCTCGAAGCGCGCGACGAGATCAGGAGGGAAGCCATGCGGATAGGTTGGTAGCGGACGCTCCAGTGTGACGCCCATCAGCTCCCAGTGGCCGGTCGTGCTGTCCTTGCCCGCCGCGCGCTCGATGAGCCGCCCGTACGCGCCTGCCGCACTCAGCAGCCGGTGAGACGTCCGACGAATCGGCGTGACGTTGCCGATGCCCATGCGACCCATCGCCGGCAGGGAGAGGCCGCCCACCGCCTCGGCGCAGTTCGTCAGGCAGTTGGCGCCTTCGTCGCCATAGCTCGCGGCGTCAGGCGCCTGGCCGACGCCCACGCCATCCAGCACGATGACCACCGCGCGTTCAAGCGCCGCCATTGCCGCCATCCCTTCGTTCCTGTCGTTCGTTCGTGGTGAGTCGAGGCATCCCACATTGTACGACAGCCGTACAGCGCAAGAACCACACGCTCAAACCACTCTGATTCCTGAGCCACGTGAAAATAAGACAAACGGGTCATTGGCGCTCGCTCGTCGCGAGAGCAGACACAGTGCAGCGCACAGCGTGCTGTATCCCTTTCCTACCCGACACATCGAACACACTGATCATTGTTGAGCGTACATAGAGCGGACCGCAATCAGTAATGAAGAGGAATGCTCACCTTGAGTCACGACAACCTCGCCACCGCGCCCTTCTGGGGTGAACGTGCGGCTGTGCTTGCAGACATCATCCGTTGGCGTGGTGGAGGCAGCGGTTATTGCGAGACGACGGGCTGTGAGACTTATGATCGCAGGCGGCCCATGTGGATCAACCTCGTCGAAGCGCCTCGTTACGTATATCGCCTGAGCCTCATGGCCCCGCGAACACGAGCAGCGGAGGCAGCGCTGGAATCACATCTCGCGGGAGCAATGCGAACCCAGATGCGAATCCAACTGAGGCGCAAAGGCGGCGAACCACACATCAAGCGACTGTGCATGCCGTGCGCGCTCCAGTTGGTAGAAGAGTATGACCTCACAACTGAGACAGCCAGGAAGCTATCAGCGCTACGTGCGCGGTCAGATGGAGTATCCCTCTGCTTTATTGCCATGCAGGCAGGGACCGGCGTCTTTCCGCGGTTCGTCGTATCCGGCGCGACGGCGCATCCCCTGGACGATGTGACCAAACTCGCCTGGCGATTCACCCAGCAGTTTTGGGCGATGTACGATGAGACAGCATAGTTACTAAATGAATGCCCTCGGTCCTGCAGAAGCGCTCGGCAGCATCATCGCCGCGACCAGGTCAACCAGCGCGAAGGCGGTCAGCACAATTAGCGCGAGCGCGTAGCCTGCGTTTCCGTTGACGAGATCCGATACGATCACCATGCCAGCGATCGCGACGCCGAGTTATGAGCCGCGACTGGAAACGCTGTGCGACAGCCCCGAAATCTCCCCTAGTCCTTTTTCGGGAAATCCGGATTGCAAGACGTTGACAGGCGCTGTCTGCCACTATCTCTCGGCGCCTTCAGGGGCAGAGATCATGTTCCCAATTCGTTCAGGCTCCCACCGGTTCGAGCATCGGGAGATCACATCCTCTTCGAGCCCCCAGGCGCACACTAGTTCGAAAGGCGAGCAGAATTCACGAGACCGAGTACCTCGTCTTTCGCTACGGTGGCCACAGCCGAGACACCATCAGCGCCACCGTAATAGAGGTAGTACAAACCATCCTTTTCTACAGCACCCGACACGAAAACGACATCATTGACGGCGCCCGTGCGCTCATATGGAGTCTCCGGCTCCAATAGTGGCTCAGGGTGGCGGTAGAGGACACGGTCGGGATGCTCCAAATCGAGCATGGCCATCCCAATCCGATAGCGCTTCCTGTTGCCCTCACTCTGAAAGAATTCGTTAGCGTGATAGAACAGCAGCCACCCAAGCTCGGTCTTGAGTGGAGGGCCGCCAGCGCCTATACGCTCGCTCTCCCAGGAGCCAGGCCGCGTCCGCATGAGGGTTTGATGACCCTCCCAGTAGCGCAGATCATCGCTATACGCGATCTGGATATCAGGATAGATCCGGTGGAGCAGTACGTAGCGCCCACCGATACGCTCGGGAAACAGGACACAGTCCTTCGTGTCCACATCGGGCATGATGTGGCCTAGGCTCTCAAAATGAGTGAAGTCATCGGTGACGAGCATGCCAGCGCGCACGCGCCACGGGGCTTGCTCGTTGGGGATTTTGAAAGGCGCGTTCGCCGCATAAAGCGATGTCTGGGTGTACGTAATATAGAAGCGACCTTCAAGCCCGGTGATTCGTGGGTCTTCAACACCTAGCCGTACAGCGGGATCGTCAATATCGCCCTCGTATATTGGCATTTCAGGACGCTGGTCAATTGCGACGCCGTCATAGGTAGAGGCATAGCCAAAGCGGGAAATGCCATCGAAACCGACAGCGCGATAGAGCAGGTGGATATGCCCTTGAGCATCTTGGATAGCTGCTGGATTGAGTGTTCCTTTGGCCTCCCACCAGCACTCCGACCGAGGCAAAATGATCGGATTCCCTTCATACCGCGTTGCCCGCATGCGGCCTCCTGACATCCTGTGTCGTGATCACGAAAACAAAGCACGGCGCCTAGCCGGTTGCGCATCGATATGGGTGTCACACTATACCAACCCCATGCCCACCGCAAGTCGAGAGGCCGAGAGAAACTCGCACAGGCGCGTTGGTAGCCGAGCGGCCCTCAGGTGCGATTGCAATCGTTTGCGCTCCTGCCAGTTGGACGATCAGCGCCTCTGGCCTTATAGTCGAGGCTGGCGCGCGACGACGGAAGCGCTTGCCATCCGCGCGAAAGAGCCAATCTGCGGGCTAGAATCCTCCAGCAGAGCCGCCTCCACCTCCAGCGGCGCCACCCCCTGAGTAGCCGCCAGATGCGCTGCCACTGCCGCTGGAAGTAGGCGTCATGCTGGTGTGGAACAGCATCCAGTAGGGATAAAAGCCTGTCGTCCATCCCAGCTGACCGTCGCCGCGCTGGCTTTCATCGGGACGGAACCATGCCGGGAGTAGCCACGCTCGCTCGCCGCCTTCAGACGTGGAGCGAGTTTTCCCAGGATGCCCAGCGCCACAATATACGGGAGGTCCGTATCCAGATTCGGCTCATAGGCGCTGTCCGACACGGTGTCACGGTAGGCGCGCCAGGATACGGAAGCCATTTCACCTTCGACCGTAGTGTCGGGTATCGCATAGCCGCGGACGAAAGCGGCGACGCTGCCAGCAGCGAAGAGGACGAGTCCAATCGTGGCCCAGGCTTCTTTCGAGAGCAGCAGCAAGGCTACACCGACGAGCGCTCCACCGACGCCAATCGCGCCAGCGATATAGAGAGGTCGGCGGCGACCGGCCGCAGCCTCCGGATCATACCAGCCATGCTCTATGAGGTCGCGGCGCAACAGGGCTTTTGCCTGTCCCCAGCCCGTCCGCATCGCAGCGAGCGCGTCACGAGAGAGAATACGCGTCCCCGGATCTGCTCGCATCGTGAGCTCGTTCCAGAGTTCCTGCTCGAACCCAACAAGCCCTGCGCCATCTCCTACGAGTCGCACTTGGACCTTGTCCTTGCCTGTAGGCTCCATGACCAGAAGCCCGCGTCGAGCGAAATCGAGCATTGTCGCTTCGATCTGCGCATCCGATACGCGCCCATTGACGAGCGCTCCCGCCAATGCAGGAGCCAGATGATTCTCCGCCGCGAGCGGGCTGAATTCAGTATCGCTACTCCCACTGCCGATCGGCGCCTGTCTCCTCAACCGCTCATAGAGGATTGCCACCACGATCGCAAACAGTATGCCCAGCAATGTGAATGGGAGACGCCCAATGGCCGCGGACACGGTTTGAGATGCGGGCGGAGGCGGCGGCCCATAACGCAGATCATGGGCGACCATCTGCAATCCTGCGGCGATACCTGCGACAGTTTGACCATTTTGTAGTAGCGGCGTCATGACATCAGTACGGATACGGTCGAGTTCTTCCTGAGGAAGATTGCCGTGTTGAAAGTGCTTCTCTCCCGCGTAAAGGGCAACCTGACCGTGCCGAAGATCATCCGGCTGAAGGTTGAAGAACATCACGAAGCCATCATGAGCGCCGGGCTTGGACTCCACATTCCAGCGATTCATTAAGTCGATCGCGTCTTGCAGCGTTTGTTCTGCGGTCGCCGAGCGCGCTTGCAAGTAGACAACAGTCGGCGCGCCAGCCTGTGCGACCGCTGCGGCTTGCTGTTCGAGATCCGCAACCTCCTCCGATGTGAGAAGATTGGCGCAGTCATAGACCCGCTGGCCTGCCACCGGACCGAGACAGCCATCGCGCGTTGCAGGGGCTGCGTGCGCAGTGAGTGGAAATGAACCGAGCGCCACAGCCAGGGCGAGGAGTACGGGCGCAAGGAGAATGGCTTGCCGTGCATAGCGGCGTCTGGTGGTCATCGCCTTCATCCTCTCGAGTTGACATAGCCCTGTTTATGTCTTTCCTTCATGTACGGTGACTCCGTTGGTCGCGTTGAGATATGTACGTATGCGATGAGCATAGATCCGTGGAGTCTTGTAGTCACAGCACATATAAAGGCTTGGCTAAAGGCTTGGCGTCTCCCGCCAGTTGCGCGATCACCGCTTCTGGCCGTATAGTCGAAGCCGACGCGCGGCGGAATCGTTCATCAGCCGCGCATACGACATGAAAGCTGGAGGATACGCTGCGTGGATTTTCTGCTCTCATTGCACAACCTGAACGCCTGGCTTGTCGAGATCATCGGCGGGCTGACGCTCATCGTCGGCATCGTGTGGCTCGTGCTGTACCGTGGCAAGACCGTGGAAGCGTCTGATCCGGTGGACCAAGTGCGCCGAGTGTTCCGCTACGGGCTGATCGTGACCTTCGCCCTCGGCGCGCTGCAGGCTGTCCTTGGCGGGCTGCTGTACCTCTCGGGCGATCGCGCTGGCAACGTTTTGCACTACGTCTATGGCCTGCTCGTACTCGCGCTCATCCCTGTACTCTGGGTCTACAGCGACCAGAACCGCGTGCGCCGCGACGTCATCATCATGACCATTGCGGTCCTGCTCGTCGTCGCCGCCGGAGTGCGCGCCCTCATGACAGGCCCGATAGCGCACTAGCGCAGGCCAGAGCGCAGGCTAACTCGTCGCCGCGATGAGGTCGGGCAGTAGCTTGTCCGCGATGGGTGAACCAAGGCCCGTCACTGGATCCCACCCGGCCACCGCCGGGAAGCCGTCGACGCCCACCTCCGGCTGATTGTTGTTGCCGGTGGTGATGTCGCGGAAGTCTGTCTTCGCCTTATCCGACGCGCCGATCTTGTAGAGCGCGGGATTGATGAAGCCGAGCGGCCGCCCCGCCATCTGATTGCCAACCGCGATCAACCCAGCCCAGAGCGGCGAGGCGGCGCTGGTGCCACCTACCACGGTCCAGTGACCGTTGACGTAGATCGCCAGCCCATGGCCGGGATCGGCGCTGGCCGAGACATCCGGCACACCGCGACGTCCCTGGAACTGCGCTTCTGTCGCGTCCGGCAGTTGAGCTTGGTACGATGGCATCGAGAAGAACTCGCTGAATCCGCCGCCGCTATCCTGCCAGGCTGTCTCGCTGGCGGCGGAGCCACGAATGGTGAGCACCGTCCCGCCAACGGACGTGACCCAGGGGACCGCGTGTGGGAAGCTCGTCGTGCGCTCGTTCGCCAGCACGTGATTCGCGGCGTCCTCGGCGTCGGCGTAGTCGCTGGCGCCACCATCGCCGGAGCTAGCGAAGAAGGTCATCTTATTCTGGGTCGTCGCCTGCTGATAGAAGTCGCTCATCTGTGCGACGAGCGCTCTGCCGGCCGTATCGTCCAGGCTGATCTCCGACGCGCCGTAGCTCTGCGAGACCACCGAACCGAGGTTATTATCGCGCGCGTATTGCATGAGTTGGAGGAACTCGGGGAAGCCCTGCACGCCCTCGGTCTCCGAGACGGGGCTGGTGAGCAGCGTGATATTCGCCCCCGGCGCCAGCGCATGGACCATCTCTACGTCCAGCGTCGTCTCCACCGCCCAGCCAGACATGTCATCATCACTGGAATCGAACTGGCTTCGTGCCGAATGGCGCAAGCACCTTGACCGTGGTCTTGGGCAAATTGAACTTGTCAGAGAAAACGTCGAGATCCTTCTGAAGGGTGGGGCTGCCGAAGGAGTCGATGATGACGACGGTCTGCCCCTTGCCGGTCATGCCCTTCTTATAGAGTGACTCGACGCCATACGCCACGCGCATCTGGTAGGGCGAGTAGACGTTGACGCCTAGGCCGCTGCCGTTGTCATCAGGCGTATCGCTCGTCGAGCCGCCGGTCGTGGATCCGCCTGTGATCCTGGTGGACAGGCCACAGGAACTCAGCACGAGCGAGAGCAGCAGTAGCGCGAGCGTCACCGCCGCCAGGCGCGAACGCTGGGTGAAACGCGGGTATGTCACGAGAGCCTCCTGGCCTGACCATGGGGGAATCGGCGCCGCTCTATCCTCGACGCGATCTATCGCCAATCTTTACGCAGGAAGCTCTCATTGTGTTGAGCGTACGGCAAAGCGCACAGTAGCGCGTCACAAGCTCAGCTTCCACACCGCCTATTCTCTCACGAATCGCGGGTCAGTCGCCAAAGTCTGCGTGATCGGCCGCCGCGCCGGGCAACTGGCGCTCGCACACGGCGTCCCAGAACGCCTGGTTTGGGCGCTCGACGACATAGGCGAACTCGCCGCGCACATAGACCAGCGCGAGCGATCCGTCCGGCGCGCTGACCACCACCGTTTGCGCGTCGGTGAGGACCTGGGCGGCGATCCCGCCGAAGCCACAACTCGCGTCTGGCCACGTCTGCCGGAAGGAGATCACCTCAAGTCCGGTAAAATCGACGCCCAGCCGGGATATTGCATCATCCAGCGTCGCCTGTATCATCGCGGCGAACGCCGCCACGCTCTGCAATTCCGCGCTTTCCATGAGATTCCTCCTGATCGGCGCTCAGAGCCGCAGTGGCGTTCGGGATTGTTAGTAGCGTACGTGGGTGTACTGGCTGTTGCGCTTGAGCCATTCGAGCAGCGTATGGATGCTCGCGGTCGCCAGGCCAATGCAGCTATCGGCGGCGCCATAGTACATATAGAGTGTGTCGCCGTCGTCGCCAATCGAGTAGCCGCAAGGGAACACGACGTTGTTCACGTCGCCATTGCGCTCATACTCCTCCTCCGGCGCGAAGACCCACTCGTCGCCGCGCAGCAGGAGGCGCTCCGGCTGCTCCAGGTCGAAGAGCGCCAGTCCCAGGCGGTAGAGCGAACCAGACGCCGTCGTGCGCACGCCGTGGTAGATCATCAGCCAGCCATCGGGCGTCTCGATCAGCGGCGTGGAGAGGCCAATCTTGTTCGCATCCCACCAGGAGCCACGACGCGCCTCCAGGATCAGCCGGTGCCCGCCCCAGTACTCCAGATCAGGCGAGTACGAGATCCAGATGTGCGCCCCCTCCGGGCCAACGGGCCGGTGGATGAGCGCCCACTTCCCATTGATTTTCCGTGGGAGTAGCGCCGCGTCTTTGTCTTCCGGCGCCATGATCGCGCCGACACGCTCGTAGTGGACGAAGTCGCGTGTGCTGGCGAGCGAGACGCTGGGACCGCCGCGTGAATACGAGGTGTAGGCCACATAATACAACTCTTGCTCAGGCACGTAGGTGATGCGCGGATCTTCGATTCCCCACAGCTCCTCCGGGTGGCGCTGTGGCTCCGGTCGCATCGACGGATTGTGTTCGATCTCCCAGTTGTCCACGCCGTTCGTCGAGCGCGCGACGGTGAAGTGGGAGTGGCCGCGGCGATCCTCGACGCGACACAGCAGCAGTGTCTCGCCGTTTGGCAAGCGCGTGACGGCCGGGTTGAAGACTGTATTGATCGGATACGGCCAGTCTTCGGGACGGAGGATGGGGTTGCGTGGATGACGGTGGAAAAGGACTTCGTGGAGACGATTCTCGTACATGGGGGCGCTCCGCTCGTCGTTGAGCCTAAGGGAAGGATGGAAGGATAATGCAGCCGGTGATGCCGCGTCGGAAACATCTACATGTGATTCCGACGCCTCACCATCATGAAGGTAACGGTTGTGGCGAAGAATCCACGCATGTATAGGACGCATCGCCTACCTCCACTAAGATTACGCAAAGAAAAGGCGGCGGTTTTGAAGCCGTCGCCCTTCTGTCATCCATGAAATTTTCTGGAGACGCGCCACACTACCGTGTGGTAAGCGCGTCTTCAGTGGTCCCAGACGCCGTCGCTACGCGCAAGCGCGGATTGCTCGCCGCCGCTTCCTCGTCCACCAGCGCCTTCGCCTCCAGCTCGGTCTCCACACGGCGCAATTCCAGCAGCGAGAGCAGGTACGCCAGCGTGGACTCCGCGCCCTGGTTGCGGTTGACGCCATCCGGTCGCAGACCGTCGTAGCAGCCACCTGTCGCCGGATCGATCATCGAGAGGCGCAGATCGTTCTGGCCCAGGAACCAGTCGAAGGCTACCTGCGCCTGCGCGCGCCAGTTTGCGTTCCCTGTGACACGGTAGGCGTCGAGGCATGCAGCCACTGTCGAGAACGCCTCCACCGGCTGCTGATCGAAGCGCGCGCGCTCCTCCCCACGGGAGTAGAAGCCATTGCAGCCGATCGGCACGAAGTAGTTGCCCTCAGGTCGCTGAGCCTCCATCAGCCACTTGAGCGAGGTCAGCGCGACGGCGACATACTTTTGCTTGCCCATGCCCGCGCCTGCCAGCAACAGCGCGCGCGCGAGGGTGGCGTTGTCGTAGGTCAGTTCATCCTCGAACCAGAGCCAGTCGGTCGAGCGCGCCGCCTCGAACCGCGCCACCAGACGGCTGGCAAGCTCCTTGCGCACCTGCTGCACTCCACGATCGCCGCCGAGCCGCTTGAGATACTCGTCGATGCCCAGCAGCGCGAACGCCCAGGCGCGCGGATACTCAAAGCCCAGAACCGCTGGCAGCGCGCGCTCGAAGAGCGGACTGGCGACGCCAACGAGTCCTTCATCAAGCGAGCGCCCCACCACGGTCCCTAGCGCCCAGAGCGCGCGGCCATGGCTATCCTCCGAGCCGACCTCTTCGAGCCAATCGCGGCCATACGAGAGGAAGTTGCGGAAACGCCCTTCCTGTGGGTTGAATGCGAAGTTGATAAACGCCAGATAGCGCGCCGCCAGCTCCGCTGTCTTTTCCGTCGAGCTGATGCCCAACTCCTCTAGATAGGTCGTGGCAATTAGCGCGCGCGCATTATCGTCAATCGAGTAGCCCTCGTCATAATTGGGAATCGTGTAGATGGCGTGCTGCAAAAGCCCGGCGCCATTGGTCATGCGGCGCAGATGCCCCAGGCGGATCGGCGGCAACTCGCGCGGGCGCTGCTCCCGGCGGAACGCGGTCTCGGCGGAGCGCGGCGCGCGCGCGCGCTCGTCACGAATCTCCTGGAACAACTCCAGATAGCGCTCGGCGACCTGCGGCCAGGTCATCTCCCGGCCATAGAGGAAGGCGCGCTTGCGCATCGCGTGGCGCTCGGCCTCGTTCTCCAGCAACTCGATGACGCTCTTAGCGATGGCGGCGGGATCCTTGAATGGGACCAGCATCCCACGCTCATCCGCCAGCAGTTCCTCGGCGTACCAGTACGGCGTCGAGATGACGGCCTTGCCGGTGCCGACCGTATAGGCAAGCGTTCCGGAGACGATCTGCTCGCCGTTCAGGTACGGCGTGATGTACATATCCGCCGCGCCGATGAACTCAACCAGCTCGTCAATGCGGACGAACTGGTTGTAGAAGACGACATTCTTCTCCACACCCAGTTCGCGCGCCAACTGCTGGAGGCGCAGGCGATACGCCTCGCCCTCGTGACGGACGACATGCGGGTGTGTCGCGCCGAGCACGATATAAAGCACGTCAGGATAGCGCTCGACGATCGCCGGCAGCGACGCGATCACGTTCTCGATGCCCTTGTTGGGAGAGAGTAATCCAAAGGTCAGAAGTACGGTCCTACCCTCGGCGTCGAACTTGTCCTTGTAGAAGTTCGGATCTACAAACGGCACATCAGGGATGCCGTGCGGGATGACGGCGATCTTTTCCTCCGGGATCTCGTAGATCTCGGTCAGAAACTGGACGGCGTGCTCGCTCATGACAACGAGACGGTCCGAGAGCTTGGCGATCTCAGCCAGCACTTTGCGCTGCGTGCGGTCCGGCTCGCGCAGGACAGTGTGCAGCACCGTCACAATGGGCATATGCAGTTCACGCAGCAGCGCCAAGATGTGGCTGCCGGCGATGCCGCCGAAGATGCCATATTCGTGTTGCAAGACGACCAGATCCACGCCGTTGAGGTTGATGAAGTCCGCCGCGCGCCGGTAGGACTCGACATCGCTCTCATCCAGTTCGAAGCGCACACGTGGCGGATAGGCGTAGCCCTCCTCAGTGTCGTTGACAGGAATGGCGAAGATGCTCGCCTCTGGCACCTTAGCTGCGAGCGCCTCACAAAAGTCGGTCGTAAATGTTGCGATGCCACACTGCCGCGGCAGATAATTGCCGATAACCGCGATCTGCTGACGTCGCTGCTCCGGCTGTTGTGATTGACCCATCTATGTCACCTCCTGTGTCGCGTGCCTCCAGCCATCTGGACATCTCGCGCGCAGCGCATACCTGCGCTTTCAGACGCGCCAGTCCTGGCGGCCGCTCACGATGCGGCGAGGGCCGCAGAGATCCGTCCCGCAGTGCGCAAAAATGCGCGCCTCGCCATACATACCTTAATCGCAAACTCGCCGCTTCCTCGCAGCAAAACGCCGCATCGTCGCGGCTTGGAGATACGTGAAATTCGCCAGGACCGGGGATAAGGAGAACCTGCCATAACGCGCTCCGTGCGTCAGGCGGCTACCAGACTCCTGGGTGTGATCGATGCTGTGATCCTTCCGATGAGGACTTTCAGACCCTAACAGTATAGCACAAGGTCGCCTTCCCTCGCAGCCAGCCGAGCGGCGCTCAGGGCCTGCGAGACGCGCTCATCGGCTTCTCCGCGATCAGTTCTGGGCGCAGTTTCGCAGGGCGAAATCCAATACCTATGACATATGGCGGCAGCCCGCTGACGCCTGGTAGGCGGAGCGCCATCTGCAGCCATCCTGGGACATGCAATTGGCCCGACTCATGTGTCAGCGGAGCAAGGCGCCCTGTATCCGCGACTGAATCGCCTGAATCAGCCTGGTCGGGAACTCACGCTCCCGCTGGATGCGCGCCAGATCGATCTCAGTCACATGTCCCTGGCGCAGCGGCTCATAGAGTGTGTTCGCGGTCACGATGGCGTCCTGGATCGCGAAATTGATGCCGACGCCACCCACAGGTGACATGACATGCGCCGCATCGCCGATCAGCAGTAATCCTGGCTTGCTCCAGCGAGTCAGCCTATCCGAGGCGACCGAGAGCAGCGAGACCTGCCGCCAATTCTCCAGCAGGCGCGCGCGATCGGCCATCTCCGGCGCGGTCTCGGCGATGATCTGCTGCAGCGCCTCGATTCCCTGCGCGCGCAGGTCCTGATATCCGCCTTTGAGGATGATGTAGGCGATCTGCCACTGGTCGCCGCGGCAGCCGGAACCACAGCACATCAATCGGCGAAGAGGTGGTGATCGCCGAGAAGCCGCCCAATCGCCGCAGCCGTGAGAAGCGGCCATCGCAGCCCACCGTCACCAGCGCGCGAACCTCACCCCAGCCCTGCTGGCCGCGATAGCGCACGCCTCGCACGACTCCGTCCTCCACCACCAACTCCTCAACACGCGCGCCCATCAGCAGGGTGAAGTTGGGATAGCGCGCCGCCTTCTCGGTGATGAAGGCCAAAAAGTCCTTCTGGGGCAGGAGCGCGACGAAGGGAAATGGCGTATGGAGGTAGCTGAAGTTGATCGGCGTGAAGGGGCCATCGGCGGTCTCGATGCTCGCGCTATGAATCTCGCTATGTGGCAACGTCTGAAGCATCTTGCGCGCGAGGCCGATCTGATCGAGCGCCGCCAGGGTCATGGGGTGAATCGTGTCGCCGCGAAAGTCGCGGTCGAAATCCATGTGCTCTTCGAGCAAGATCACCGGAATACCCTTGCGCGCGAGGAAAAGCGAGAGCATCACGCCGGCTGGGCCGGCGCCGACGACACAGAGCGCCGCCTGACGCCGCTCGACGATCTCATGATCCGTCGGCGCAAGCTGCGGCGCCTCTGTCGTTATCTTTTCTGTCATCTACTCGCCTCCTGTCTCGGCGCACGTCAGACGTCGTGGGCTTCCATCCCGCGCAGGAAAACGTCCACCGCGGTCTCCGCCATGGCTTCTGTCGAGAGCGAGTCCGTATCAGGCTGTGGGAAGACGACCTTTGTCATGATGAAGGCAAGAAGCGGACCGACGAAACAGCGCACCGCGACGCCCGGCTCGATCCGCCGCAGCATCCCAATCTCCATCTGGCGCTCCATGTAGCCCCGCATAAAAGCGAATCCGCGACCAGGGCCAAGGCGATTCAGCATCTCGGCGACCCCTGGATGACGGATGGATTCACCGGCGATCAGCCGCATCATCGCCACCGTCTGCGGAGAATCAGTCGCGCCGAGCAGTCCACGCGCGAATTTGGTCAACGCTTCACGCGGCGGCAGCGCGCTGAAGGCCTCAAAATGGTCGAACAAATCAATGACCGGCACGCGCTGCTCGATCACGTGGCGAAAGAGGTCGGCCTTATCGGTGAAGTAGTGATAGATCAGCCCAGGGGACTTGATGCCCGCCGCCTCGGCGATGTCCTTGGTGGTCGCCGTCTCGAATCCCTTGCTGGCGAAGACTTGTAACGCGCCGTCGATGATTTGCTGCCGCCGCCGCTCGAAGTCATTGTCATCGCGTTGTGGCATGGCCGCGCCTCTTACTCTTAATTGAATGGTCAATCAACAGTGTAGCGCGCGAATGGCTGACCATACAAGGTTCGTGGCTCGCAACGGGCAGCGTCAGGATAGAGCGGTCAAACGCAGAGATCAGCGCAGGCAGTTAGTTTTCCTTTTCGCGCAGTGTCTCGATGGCCTCCCCTAGCCGGTCCTGCACAATGCCCAAAGCGCCGAGCGCGGCTGCTGGCATGCCCGCATCTCCGGCGTTTGCGCGCAACTGCTCCGCGAAGGACTGCATGCCCGGCAGATTTTGCCTAAGCATGCGTACTAGTCTGTTCGCCTCTTCCTGGCGCGCCTGCGCCCATGCTGGATCGCTAGCCAGATCGGGCGAAGCCACTTCAAGCTCGCCTTCTTGCTCCGGCGCATCCGTGTCCATGACCGGCATGCGCCAGTCGAACTGCTCGTCCAGCGCCTGTTCCAGCTCTCCACGCGCCACCGCCAACAGGCTGGCGACCTCCGCGACCTGTCCCGCCTCGGGGATGGCGCGGCCAAGGAGCCACCACTCTTCTACGCCGAGCGCGCGTTCGACTGCGATAATTCGCTGGAGCAGCGATACGTACTGTGCGAGGAGCGCTGAGGCGACCTCCGGCGGAAGATTCATAGCAGAGGTCCAGGACGGCTGCATGGCGCGCAATCCTTTCGGCGCATGCGATAAACGCTGGATAGATGAACATTGGGTGATAGGATGCCCGCATCACTCTAGCCCGTTCGCCCGGCAAACGTCAAGCGGCTGGCAATTGCGCTGGTTCTTACCGTTTCTATCACGCTCAGGTGTGGGCAGTCAGCCAGGACAAAATGCTCGACATCGCGTCGGGGTCCAGGTGGGTATCGGGCGCATTGTAGCGCGGCATCGCATCGGGCATCGTTACCTCCGACCGCAGTCTCCGTTCCTCCTTGAGCACGTGATTCGCGTTCTCGGGGAAGAGGAAGGTGATATTCGCCTTCCCTGTAGCGGCGCGCTGGAGTGGCTCGCCATCCGCCTGCCAGTCTACCTGGATATCCTTCTTCCCAATGATGACCAGCGTCGGGACATCCACCTGGCTGAGCAGCGACGCCGCGTCGGCCAACCACAATTCACGGGCAAAGGGCAGGTTGGCCGGGGTCTCCAAACTCTGTAGCAGCATCTGCACGCCTTCCGGCAACGCCGGATCGGGATTCATCGGTTCCCCCGCCATGAAGCGCTCTATAGCGGCGTCATACAGCCCCAGCAATTCCTGCCCATTTGGGATGCCGACTGCCTGCGCGGCAAGCTGTGAGCGCGCGACAGCGCCGACGGAACGTCCCGGGAGGAGCGATCAGCACGAGTCCCGCGAGCGGAATCGCAGGATGGTGAATCTGGTAGTTCAGAACATGCAGCGTTCCCTCGCTGTTGCCAAGCCCGAAGATTTTCTCGTCACGGACAAACGCCTGCCCCGCCAGCGTTCGTATAGCGCTCACCAGTTCGTCGAGATGGCTCTGCATGCTCATCTTGCCAATCAGCGTCCGCATATTCTCCATTGCACATGCGGACCGGAGGCGCGTTTGTCATAGCGCAGCGAGGCGATCCCAGCCGCCGCCAGCGCTTCGGCGATCAGACGCGCGCTGCCATTCGAGCCAGGAAGCAGTGGCGAGTTCCAGTCACGGTCGGTCGGTCCGCTGCCCGCCACCATCACGACGGCGGGAAACGGCCCAGCGCCAGATGGTCTCACCAGCGTGCCATACATGGTCGTCTCATCCAACGGCCAGGTGATCTCGACGCTTTTCCAGACGAAGTTTGATCGGCCATACCCCTGCTCCTTACGCTCGTGGATGCGTCTCAACCAAATTATCTAAAGTTCTCGCGCGTAGACCCACATCGGCTCGTGCGCGGAAAATCCCGCGCCATCCATCGCGTCGCGCAGAATCAGCAGATCAGGCAGCCACAACTCCACACGTGGCAGGTCCTGGGCCATCGCCAGCGCGCGTAACGCAACGCCCATTCGGCCGAGCGCGTCGGCGCTCCCATCGCAGTACCACACACTCAGGATCGGCGGATCATCCGGGTTGTCGGATTCACCTTCGACTCGCTCGATGACCGCCAGCGCGGCAAGACTACCCAATTCGTCCAGGGTCCAGACCCGGCCAGCCGCCAGGTGCTCGCGCAAGCGTGACTCGGTCAGGGCCTGCGCCGCCCACTCGTGGATTTCCAGTCCGCCGTTGAGCGGCGCCAGGTTCGAGCGCTCCAGCCAGGCCCAGATGCGCTCGGTGTCCTCTTCAGTAGCGTGCGTAAGCGCGATTTCTTCTCCCTCGCGCTCATCGGCGCCCAGCGAATCCGCCGTGAAATGCAGGACCTCCGCAACGCGCACGAAGCCGAAGCGGTCGAAGAGCTGCTGTGAGGCGACATTGTCGCTGGAGGTGAAGTAGCGCGCAACCGTCGCGCCACGCTCATGCGCGGTCGCCAGCGTCCGTGAGATCAGGACACGCGCCACGCCACGCCTGCGCGCCTCAGGATCAACGCGCACACCCTCGATCCACCCCTCATCTGGCGACATCATGCGCAGATGGGCAAGGCCAACAGGACGACCGGCGAGCGTGGCGACGAGCAGCGCGCCGCTGGTGTCGTTCAGCCAGTCCTCCCAGACGTACTGGATATAGTCGCCGTCGTCCCACGTGCGCGCGCAGAACGCCAGCACGGCCTCGCGGTCATCCTCGCGCGCGGGCCGGACCTCGATCGTCTCGTCTATCGTTGCGTCGCTCATCGCCGTCAATCACCTCCGATTGCGTAGCGCCAGGCCATCCTGCGTCCAGACGCCACAGAGGTATTGTGTCACGCGCGATGCTATTGAGGGCAAGCCGACGATCAGCGCCAGAGGGATAGCTCACGCCACGCGCTGAACTCGTGAGGGAAGCGCAACGGTCGGCGCGCCCGCGCGAGTGCGCAGGAACAAACTCGCGCCACGGGTCGCGCCAAGGAGTCCAGCCACACTCGCCATGAGGAGCAACGGAAGATAGGCGGCGCAGTAAAAGAGCGCGAGGCCCCCT
The DNA here is from genome assembly GCA_963733745.1 of uncultured bacterium. Lineage (GTDB taxonomy): Bacteria > Chloroflexota > Ktedonobacteria > Ktedonobacterales > JADMIN01 > DASWAC01. The sequence continues at coordinate 36,697 of CAVTFE010000058.1, read as the reverse complement.
GCCAGGCCTTCATGATAGGCTAGCGCGGCGACGCCCAGAGGCGGGCTGTTGACCACTGTGAGCGGGCTGGATTGGGTGAGCACAGTCCCTATAGCGCCAAAGGCGAGCGCAATGGCGCCGCAGGTAGCGACGATGGCCGCCGCTCCCAGACCTGCCCCACGGCGTCCGGTGCGCTCGGAAGCGGCGCGCGCGGCAAGAAACGCGCTCAGGATAATGACGATGATGGCGAGAAGGAACGATCCGAGAAAGAGCGCCCAGGCGAGCGCAACGCTGGGACTCGCATTGCGCGCATCCTGCCAGATGGCGACGATGAGCGCGGGCGCGAAGGCATGTGTCAATAGACTGGCGCCCACAGCCAGCAAGGCGAAGAGCGCGGTAATCCCACGATACCTCGTTGTGCGCAACTTTGGCGCCAGCGTCGCAAGAGGCGCGAATTCATTGGTCTCGACGGGAGCCTGCATCCGGCATACCCTTACCATTCATGCGCCATGCGCTAATACACAATCAGATGGCGCTACGCGCATTACCGCACTTTTGAAACGCATGACCACGAGTTTGGGCCACGAGCGGTCTTGATTCATCCCTGCGCGTTGGAATCCTGTTGCGTTTGATAGAACTCCGGCGCGGGCGGATAGGCGGGAATGTTCGCTGGCGGATTCACTGGCGCGCTCAACGACTGATACTCCCTGCGCGGGATAGGGCTGGAAGCGCGCGGGTATCGCGGGATACGGCGTGTATGGCGCATACGCCTGCGCAGGCCGTGGGGTGATCTTCGCCGTCGCCGCGCCGATGAGGCCGGCGAGCGCGCCAAATCCCAATCCCAGCAGCGCCAATGGCAGTTCTTGAATCAGCAGCCAGACGACCTGCGGGACCAGCCGGTCATTCGCGCCAGAAGTCAGCACCCCGCTGATCGTGCCGTCGGCGCGCAGGATGATCGCGCCAAGAAGCGAGACCACTATCCAGATCGTTCCGCTGATCAGCGCGACCCAGAAACCCGCCAGCGCGCCGCTATGGCGGCCGATCTCCTGCGCGGTGATGCGTCCGGCGCGGAAGGCGAAACCGAGCATGATGACGCCGGTAATAACCATCGCGGCGTAGGTGGCGATAAGCGTGGGCGCGAGATCCGAGAGCAGGTTGAGCGGCGTCTGCACGATGTTGTTGGTAATGTTGGTGATGACATCCTGTGTGGCGCGCATCAGAAGCAAGTTGGCGCGCGCGGAGGAAACGGAGACCATGACCTGGAGGAAGGCGAACAGCCCCGCCATCATCCCTAGATTCCGGCCATAGTAGCGCGCGATCGCCCCGTCGCTCATGTGTCACCCCGCCTCTTTCGCCTTGGTCGCGCAGATACGCCAGCCACGTTCCTTGCGAGCGTAGCGCGCCACTGGGGAAGATGTCAAGCAGAGCGGGACGCGCGACGAACGCCGGTCACGCAAGGTCTACGCATGCGCCATGAGATGCGTTAAGGCGCATAGGTGATTGGGGCCGGGCGAGCGCACGGTGAAATCGAGCGCGATCAGCGCAATCAGGAGTCGGCGTCCTCGTCCACGAAGTCGCCGTACGGGCTATCCAGCAACGCCTGCGCGCCTGGATCGGCGAAGACGCCGAAGTTTCCCGACCGCTGGCCGAGCTGCGCGCCGACGAGCCGCTCATAGAGCGTCTGCAACTGCTGCTCGTTGGTGAAATAGAGCGTCAGCGAGCCTTTGCCCTTGACTGTGCGCTGTAAGCGCGCCTTCATCTCGACGGCGCGGGTAAACTCCTGCTCGAGGATATGTGTTTCTGGACTCTGCGCGCGCGCCGCGCCGCCACGACGGTCCGGCGCGAGTTGGAGCGAGACCTCGTTGAACTGCCGAGCCTTATCCTCGGCTTCACGAACGCTCAATCCTTGTGCGACGATCAAGTTCTTCAGCCCGATGCGGTCGGCGTCGCGGTTCACCATCAGGACGGCGTTGGCGTGCCCTTTGGTGAAGATATCGGGCATCATGACCAGCGCGTCGAGGATCTCCTGCGGCAGTTTCAGCAGCCGTAGCGTGTTCGCCACCGTCGCGCGGTTCAGCCCAACGCGCTCGGCCACTTGATCTTGCGTCAGGCCGTACTCCTCGATCAACATCGAATAGCCATGTGCCGTCTCGATGGGATTCAGGTCCGCACGCTGCAGGTTCTCTACCAGCGCGATCTCCAGCATTTGCCGTGGCGTTGCCTCGCGGATCATCGCGGGGACGACATCCAGGCCCGCCATGCGCGCGGCCTGCCAGCGACGCTCACCGGCGATCAGTTGATAGCGCGGCCCCTGCTCGTCGTCGCCCTCGTAGGAGACGATCAACGGCTGGAGCATGCCATACTCGCCGATCGAGTTCGCCAGCTCGTAGAGGTCGTCACTCTCCTGCACTGGCGAACGCGGCTGCTGCTCGTTGCGCTCGATGGCGTCGATAGGAATCAGATAGACGCTGGAGCCGGAGGCAGTCTCGTCCAGGTCACGCTGGCGTGGCGCCGATGACGGCGCGGCATACCCATCGGCCACATCGGCCTGCGCTCGCCCCGATCCGGGAATGAGCGCGTCCAGCCCGCGCCCAAGACCTCGTCTGCTAGACATGTGCCGCCTCCATCGAGTTTGCGCGCTCGATCACTTCCTCGGCGAGCGCCTTATATGCCAGCGCGCCAGGTGAGCGCGCCTCGTGTTCAAGAATCGTCAGCCCATAGCTCGGCGCCTCGGAGAGGCGCACGTTGCGCGGGATCATGCTCTGGAACTTCTCTTTGGGGAAGTGCTGGGTGATCTCGTCCACCACCTCCGCCGCCAAGCGCGTGCGCGGGTCGTACATCGTCAGCACGACGCCGAATAGGAAGACCTTCGGGTTGAGCCGGTCGCGCACCAGCTTGATCGTGTTCAACAACTGCTGCATGCCTTCGAGGGCGAAGTACTCGCATTGCAGCGGCAGGACCACGCCGTCGGCGCTGGTCAGCGCATTCACCGTCAGCAGTCCCAGCGAGGGCGGGCAGTCGATCAGGACGAAGTCGTAGGTGTCCTTGATCGAGTCGAGGATGCGCTTGAGGCGGAACTCGCGGTGGTCGATGTAGACCAGCTCGATATCGGCGGCGTAGAGATCCACCTTCGCCGGAATCAGCGAGAGGTTGGGACGGATATCGGCGCGCAGCACGTCGTTGACGGTGATGTTGTCGTTCACCAGCAGCTCGTAGATCGAGTTGCCGACGCGGTGCGCATCTATCCCCAGCCCGGTCGTCGTATTGGACTGCGGATCGAGATCAATCACCAGCGTCTTGCGGCCCAGGCTGGCGAGACATGCCGCCAGATTGATCGAGGTGGTGGTCTTTCCGACGCCACCCTTCTGATTGGCGATGGCAAACACCCAGGGATGTGGCATGGCATGCGCCCCTTTCCGCTCGCAACTACGCGGCGTGATGATGGATCGAAGCGTCTGGAACTCAGCGGACGCCAGGCGCGGAAATAGTGAACAGCGCACGATGAACAGCGGCAATGACTGCCTGCCATTGTACCGTGCGCCTGCCCTGGCTACAAAACTCCCTACCCGACTGGGCTAGCACAGTTTCCGGATTATGCAAATCGCCCGGCTTCACAAGGTAGCGTCAGGCGAAAAAAACGCCGCTTTTGAGCAGCCCGGCGGGAATAGTGTGACAGAGAGATGATTGATTCGTACAGATGTTGTTCCCAGCAGTCGCGCCGCTTGTGTTGCGAAGGCCGAGCCGCTATACTGCATGGGAGACACGCAAGAGACAGGATGGAACCCAGATGCGGAATCTGAACAGCGATCGCGGCCAGGGCATCGCCGAGTTCGTGCTCATCATCGCGCTGCTGGCCCTGCTGGCAATTGGCGCGCTGGCCCTCTTTGGCCCAATCTTCAGCACGCTCGTCTCGATGCTCGTGTCTGGTATCTAAGCGCAGGCAAGGATCGTGCAGCGCCATGTGGGGGCGGGCAATTGAAATCGCGCCTGGATGACCTCTCCCACAGCCCCCCTTCTTAGGGGGGAGCCAGAGCCACAGCACAATTCGCGGCATAAGGTTCCCCCTTCCCTGTGAGGGAAGGGGTCAGGGGGTGAGGTCTCGCGCCCTCTACTGCCGGCGTGAAAGTTCAGGGCGTGGCTCGATCTCGCGCTCGAAGGCGCCGCCATCCGCGCCGCAGCTAAAGCATTCCGTGGGTCGCGCGCCATGCTGGATCGCGCCGCACTTCTCGCAGACCCAGCGGCTCGCCATCATGCGCACGATGTCCGCCCGGCTGACGATGCCAACCAGCGTTCCTCCACGTAAAATTGGCACGCGCTTGTATCCGTTGCTCGTGAGCATCTGCGCGATCGTGTCAACCGCCGTATCCTCCGGCACGCTCAATACGCGCCGGGTCATGATGTCGGCGACGGTCTTGCCAGCTTTCGAGATGATGTCCGCCTCGGTGACGAGCCCCACCAGCACGCCGTCGGCGTCTACTACCGGCGCGCCGCTGATGTGGTAGGTCGAGAGGAGCCGCGCGGCGTCGCGCACGCTCGCGTCCGGTCTCGATGCAGACGATGTGGGTCGTCATGATGTCGCGCGCAAGCATGGAATCCATCCTTCCCCTTCGTTGGGCGTCAAGCGTCTCCGCGCCACGGGCGACCGTCGCCGTTGATGGCCAGCCACGCGCGCATTGTACCATCTGAAGAAAGCTCGCCGCCTGAACGCCCGCTAACAAAGGAACGGCCATGCCAAATGAGATTGTGGATCTGCTTCAGCCACCCGCCAACGACCGTCTGGGCGTGCTGACAGGGACAGCGCGTGTCGTCCGGGAAGCATCGCTCGTCCGGCTTGACCTGGACGCCATTGAACGGCTGGCGGCGCGCTGGGCAAGCGAACGCGTGGCCGGAGAACACCGCCTTCCCGGAGATGCACTATTTCGACGGGACGGAGCGCACACTCAACTGGCTGCTGCTGCTCGACGCGCTCAACTTCTGCTTCTGGGCGTTTCCCAATGAGCCGCGCTGGCGGGTCGAATGGCGCGGCGAGACACTGGATGGCTACAACGCGCTGGCGGCCTCACTCAGCCAGCGCTATGGAGGAGGGCTCGCCCACTCTATGACGCGGCATCTCTCGCTGCGCTGGATGAAGAGACGCTCGCCGACGATCCTGCGTCCCGCGCCAGGCGCCGCGCCGATTCCGCTCTTCGCCGAGCGGCTTGCCAACGCACGCGAGGTAGGACGCATCCTGCTGGAGCGCTACGACGGCCAGTTCGCCAATGCGCTCATAAGCCGCAGGGCGCGACGCCGTGAGCCTGGCGCTCTTGCTGACGCGCGACTTCTCCTCCTTCGCGGATGTCGCCCCCTGGAACGGCCAATCCGTTCCCTTCTTCAAGCGCGCACAGATCTGTGTCGCCGATATTTATCACGGCATTCGAAGGCAAGGGCCTCGGCACGATCTCTGACTTCGATCAGTTGACCGCGTTCGCCGACTATAAGCTGCCGCAACTGCTGCGCTATCAGGGTGTGATGGTCTACATACCGGAGTTGGCGGCGCCCGTGGACGCGTATCAGGAGATCGTGGCTGGCTCCGCGCCGGAGATTGAGATCCGCGCAGGAACGGTCTGGGCGGTCGAGCTACTCCGCCGTGCGCTCGCCGGCAGGGCATCATAGCGTATCGCCAGCGAAATTGACTATCGCTTGTGGAGCGAGAGCCAGACGCCGACGCCCGACATGCGCCCCTACCACCGAACACGCACTATCTATTACTGACAGCGCCTGACGCGCCATCTGCGCTGGCACATGGGTGCGCGCCACAACCCCTTCATGCGCGTTATGCTATAACTGGTGGGGCATTGAGACCCACAGGGACTTCTACTAGACCAACTCGATCATTTACGGCGGCGTATTCAAGTCGCCAGATAACGCGGACGGAAGATGCGCCGGGAGAGACGCATGCGACGGAAGACGCGACAAATTCATGTGGGCGATGTACTGATCGGCGGCGACGCGCCTGTCGCCGTGCAATCGATGACGACGATGTATACCCGCGACGTGGACGCCTCGGTGGCGCAGATCAACCGGCTCGAAGAGGTCGGCTGCGAGATCGTGCGCGTGGCCGTGCCGGAAGAAGAGGACGCGCTAGCGACTCGGCGCGATCAAGAAGCGCATCTCAATTCCGCTCGTCGCCGACATCCACTACGATCCGAAGCTCGCCCTCATCGCCATCGAGCAGGGCGCCGACTCGATCCGCATCAATCCCGGCAACCTGCTGCATGGGCATGAGTCGTTCGTCAAGATCGTCGAGGCGGCGAAGGCGGCGGACATCGCCATGCGCATCGGCGTCAACTCCGGCTCGCTCGACGCACTGGAGCGCGGCCCGGCGATGCGCAAAGTCCAGGTCAAGCTGCTCGACGACGGCACCTTCGTCAAGTCCGATCCCGTCGAGGAGCGCCGCACGCGAGCGCGAGGAGCTGGTGGGGCGCATGGTGGACAAGGCGCTCGAATACTGTGGCTGGGCCGACGACCTCGGTTTCTACAACTACAAGGTCTCGCTGAAAAGCTCGAACGTGCTGACCGCCGTGGACGCCTATCGCAACTTCTCCAGCAGTCTCGGACGTGCCGCTGCACCTGGGCATCACCGAGGCAGGCACGCTCGTCACCGGCTCGGTCAAGTCGGCGCATCGGCTTCGCGCCTGCTGCTGGCGGATGGCATCGGCGACACGATCCGTGTCTCGCTGAGCGCCGAGCCGGAGGAAGAGATTCCCGTCGCCTACGAGATCCTGCGCTCGCTGGACCTGCGCCAGCGCGGCGTCACCTTCGTCTCGTGCCCCTCATGTGGTCGCGTCGAGATCGACGTGATCACGATCGCCAACGAGGTGGAGAAGCGGCTGATGCAAGGTGCAGACGCCGATCCAGGTCGCGGTGATGGGCTGCGTCGTCAACGGCCCCGGCGAGTCGCGCGACGCCGACATCGGCCTCTCCGGCGGACGCGGCAAGGGCGTGATCTACAAGAAGGGCGTCTACCTGCGCACGGTGCCGGAAGACGAGTTCCTCGACGCGGTGCTCAAAGAGGTGGCGGCGATCCTGCCGGAGCACGAGGCGAAGCTGGTCTACCCCGGCGACGGCGAGCTTGGCCCGGTGAGCGCGGGACGCACGCGCAAGACCGGCATCCAGCCCGCACTGGAAGCCGAGCCTACCGCGAAGGGCAGCGCGCGTGGCAAGCCACTCACGGTCGTGCCATCGCCAACCAAGAAGTAACTCTGCGCTTCAGAGAACGTCATGTGTCACCTTGAACCTGCGCCGCTGCCGGGCTTTCAAGCGCCACAGACAGCGGTCGATCTCGTTGTCGGGGTCCTGTTCCTGCTTTCTGTTATCGTGACTGCGCTCGTCTATGTGAATAATCCCAGATCGTTAGGACGTCGCTGGTTCGGCAGGCGCAGCGCTATCCTTATCTCCTCGCGCCAGCGCTGTGTGTGGCGTTCGCAGCCAGCATGATGTGGTTGTTCCTCGCTCCATCAAGCGAGGCGATCAAGCACTGGGACGTTGTCCAACTGAAAACGATTGTGCCGCCATGTACAGTTGATGACCTGAATGCAGCCTATTTTTCTGCATTTGATCGCTGGGGCGCCTATTATAATTGGTTGTTTGGGGTTCCAGTTGTGTGCGGCGTCTTTGGCCTGTTTCTGTTGGGCGTGCGCGTTCAGCCCAAGCCTCAAGAGGCTCAATAGTGCGCTCAGGGAGCCGCTATTCAACAATCGCGGTCCAGCGGTGACGGCCTATACAGCTACGCTTTAAGCGCGACGGCCTTGCGCAGCGGCTCCAGGTCACGCGCCATCTGGTAGAGGTCCTTCCCCAGCCGCTCTACCGCGCCCATGTTCTGGAAGTACATCAACTGCATATCAATCGCCATCACGCAGCCCAGAAGCATCGCCTCCGGCAGAGCCTCGCGCTCCAACTCGGAAAGCGGACGCAGGCGCGTGTAGGCCGCAACCGTCGCGCGCAGCAGCGGTGGTCGCCGGTCACCCAGTCCCCAGGCGAAGTCGAAGAGTACGGTGTCGCGGTGCGCACGCTCGAAGTCGAGAACGCCGGTGACGGTTGCGCTCGCCCCCGTCCCGCGCCACAGCACATTGTTGAGCACGAAGTCGCCGTGGACCGCCTGTTTGGGCAGCGGTTGATACAGCTCGCCAAAATAACGTATGACCAGCCGGTCGTGGACAAAGTCGAGCAGATCAGGAGGCAGACTCACCAGGTCGGACCAGCTCTCCAGCACGCTCGCGACCGTCTCTTCTGTCCAGGCGTCCCACGGGGTGAACGCCTCGCCCTCGGGACTGAAGTCCTTGAGCGTGTGATGAATCACCGCGAGCGTCTCGGCAGCCTTTGGCCTGCCCCACATCCAGCCGTTGTCATCAACCGTGGCGCCGTCGAGCGCGGTATAGAGCGCCCAGCGGGACTCACCCGCCTCACTAAAGCTCACGCCGACTGTATTCAGGACCGCGCGCGGTGTCGGCAGACGGTTCTCCTCAAGACAGCGCAGGATGCTGTGGATGTAGCGAATCGCCTCGGTCGGATACCAGTCCTGGAAGCGCTTGAGGAAGTAGCGCCGTCCTTCCGCGCGCACCTCCCAATAGTGCAGGCGTGGGCGCTGGGTCGCCGTCGCCGCGGGCTTTCCGGCATGCGCATTCGTCAGCGCATAGTGGCTGAGCGCCTCCTCGACGAGTTCAGGCGCGTACCACTCCTCCAGCGAAACGCTCTCACCCGCCAGACCCGCCTCTTCAGCGCAGGAGCGACAGCCGATCATCTCGCCGGCAGGGTTGACGAACACCTCTTCCAGCGCGCGCGCACAGGTGGGGCAGCGAAGTATGTCATCGATTGTTATGAGATCGTCGGACACAACGAGACAGGGCCTCCAGACAGGGAGTAGAGCGATGCGTGGATGAATGGCGAGCGAAGCCGTCTTTCCTCCTCAGACGGCGCGTGTCATCCCCATTCCGCCTATTCTGCCAACAATCAGGCGCGAAACGCAACAGGCAAGCGGAGCAATAGGGGGTTCGCCGACGCGGCGGCCCGCCAGTCCTTTTTCAGGCGGTCGCGCGACCCTCTATCACATGATACGGCGCGAGGTACAGAGAACTTGCGCCATCGCGCCGAAGTCCCTATGCATGCTCCGCCAGTGTGCGCCGGATGCGGTCGAGCGCCTCTTCGATCTGCTCGACGGAGTTGGCGTAGCTTAGGCGGATGTATCCCTCACCGTACGCGCCGAACGCCGTCCCGGAGAGCGCCGCGACGCCCGCCTCATTCAGCAACAGGTCGGCCATCTGGCGCGAGGTCATGCCGGTTTCGCTGATGTTAGGGAAGGCGTAGAACGCGCCGTGCGGCGTCTTCGCACTCAGCCGTGGGATCGCATTCAGCCCACGAACGATCGACTTCGCGGCGGCGGCGGAACTCCTCCACCATCGCTTCAGACGGCGCCTGCGAGCCGGTCAGCGCGGCGACGCCCGCCATCTGCGTTGCGGCGGCGGTGCAGGAGGCCGAGTTGATCAGCAGCCGCACGACCGGCGCGACCAGCTCGTGCGGCAGCAGCCCATAGCCCAGCCGCCAGCCGGTCATCGCATAGATCTTCGAGAAGCCATCCAGCACGATGGTGCGCTCACGCATGCCCGGCAGCGACGCGATGCTGGTGTGCTCGCCCTCGTAGAGCATCCGGCTGTAGATCTCGTCGGCCAGCACCAACGTCTCCGGCTGGCGCAGCACGGCCTCGGCGATGGCCTCCAGGTCGGCGCGCGATAGGACGCCGCCGGTGGGGTTGTGCGGCGAATTGAGGACAACCATGCGCGTCTGCGGACCGATCATGTCACAGAGCTTCGCCACGTCGAGCGAGAAGTCGCGCGCCTCCTCCATCTTGATGCGGCACCGGCCTTGCCACCGGCGAAGCGGATCATCGACTCGTAGATGGGGAAGCCGGGGTTGGGGTAGATGACCTCGTCGCCCTCGTCCACCAGCGCGAGCAGCGCGTAGAACATGATCGGCTTGCCGCCGGGCGTCACGACGACATCCTCCGGCGAGAACTCAACGCCGCGGCGTGCGGTCGCGTCGGCGGCGATGGCCTCGCGCAGCTCTGGGATGCCCGGCGCGGGGGTGTAGTGGGTGTAGCCGTCGCGCAGCGCCTGGCAGCCCGCCTCGACGATATGCTCCGGCGTGGGGAAGTCCGGCTCGCCGATCTCCAGGTGGATGATCGAGCGGCCCTGCGCCTCCAGCGCCTTCGCCTTCGCCAGCACCTCGAACGCGGTCTCCGTCCCCAGCCGCTCCATGCGGCTCGCCAACCTCATCGTTCTCTCCTCTCGCTCCCCATTGAGCGCTTATTGTTCACTGTGTTTCCCACTCGCGAGGCAACGCCGAGCGCCCCGTCCCCAGCGCCTCGTTGTTCAGCCCGGCGGGCAACGCCTCGCCCTTCAGCCCGGCGATCAGGTTGCGCGCGGCGATCTCGGCCATCTTGCCGCGTGTTACGGCGCTGGCGCTGGCGATATGCGGGACGACGAGGCAGTTCTCCATCCCCACCAGCGGATGATCGGCGGGCAGCGGCTCCGGATCGGTCACGTCGAGCGCTGCCCCGGCGATCACGCCATCACGCAGCGCCTCCACCAGCGCATCGGTCTCCACGATCGGGCCGCGCGCCGTGTTGATGAGGATCGCGCTGCGCTTCATCTGCGCCAGCCGCTCGCGGTTCATCAGGTGGCGTGTTTCATCAGTCAGCGGCGTGTGGACACTGACGAAATCGGCCTGCGCCAGCACCTCGTCGAGCGGCAGGTACGTGATGTCGTGCGCCGTCTCCAGGTCCTCGCGGCGGAACACATCATAGTAGAGCACACGCATATCGAAGCCAGCGGCGCGCTTGGCCATCTCGACGCCGATGCGTCCCAGCCCGACGAGGCCGAGCGTCGCGTGATGGATGTCCGCGCCCATCAGCAGCATCGGCCCCCACGTCTTCCAACGGCCCGCGCGCACGTAGTCCGCCCCCTCGACGATGCGCCGCGCCGAGGCCATCAGCAGCGCGAAGGCGAAGTCGGCGGTCGTCTCGGTGAGCACGCCAGGCGTATTGCCGGCGAGGACGCCACGCGCGGTGGCGGCGGGCACATCAATGTTGTCGAAGCCGACGGCCATGTTGCTGACGACGCGCAACTTCGGGCAGGCGTCGAGCAATTCGCCATCAATTTCATCGGTGAGCAGGCTCACCAGCCCATCGGCGTCGCGCGTCTCGCGCAGGATCGTCTCGCGCGGGGGAGGCAACTCGTCCTCCCAGATCGTCGCGTCGCAGTAATCGCGGATCAGCGCAAGCCCCTGCTCCGGCAACTTGCGAGTGACGTAGATGCGCGGCCTGCCCATGGCCTCTCACGCTCCTTTGCGCTTCTCAAAATGGCACGGCGCAGTTATACAGTACAGGCGAAAATTACCCACGCCGTCTCAGCACCAGTGTACGACACACGCGCCAGTGAAAGGCAACAGCTACATCAGGCTATGCTCGCGCGCCCAGAGCGCCGCCTGTGTGCGGTCGCGCAGCGCCAGCTTGTTGAGGATGTTCGAGACGTGGTTCTTGACCGTTCCCTCGGTGATGTAGAGCGCCTCGCCGATCTCGCGGTTGCTCGCGCCGCGCGCCAGATGGCGCAGGATCTCGCGTTCCCGCTCGGTCAATTCGGCCATCTCCGCGCCCTGGGTCGTTCCTGTCGCCATAGGCGCCCCTGGAGTTTCCGCGCGCAGCCTTGCGACCAACTTCGCCGCAATGGAGGGTTGCAGCGGCGATTCACCCCGGCTCGCCGCGTGGATGGCCGCGACTAGTTCCTCGGCGCTGGCGTCCTTCAGCATGTAGCCGCTCGCCCCCGCGCGCAGACCGTCGAAGACATACTCGTCGTTGTCGAAAGTGGTGAGCATGAGGACGCGGACCGAGGGCCAGCGCGCGCGAATCTCTGCGGTCGCCTGCACGCCGTCCATGCGCGGCATGCGGATGTCCATCAGCACGACCTGTGGCAGCCGGTTCTCGCGCTCCAGTCGCTCAATCAGCGTCAGCGCCTCCACGCCATCCGACGCCGCGCCGACGACCTGCACGTGACTGTCGCTCAGCTCCAGCAGCCGCTGGAATCCCTGGCGCAGGAGTGTCTGGTCGTCCACCAGCAGCACGCGCACGGGCGCATCATCCGATGGCTGAAGCGGCATGTCCATGCTCCATCGTTCCTGCGTCGCCAGTCTTTGCTCCACTCTCCGGCGCATTCCGCCCGAGCGGTAGCGTCACCTGCACACGCCAGCCCTTGCCTGGCTCTGGCCCGATTGACGACGTCCCGCCAAGGAGCGCGATGCGCTCACGGATCCCCAGCAGCCCAAACCCCGGCGCGCTCTCTTCGCCAGAGGATGCGCCGCTTCCGTTATCCAGTGCGAGGAACTCCGCCACCTGCGCGTCAACACGCAGCCGCAGCAATGCTCTGGTCGCGTTGGTGTGTTTGCGTATGTTTGTCAGCGCCTCCTGCGCGCAGCGGTAGAGCGTCAGCCGCTGCTCCAGGTCGAGCGCGCTCGTCGAGCTTTCGACATCCAGCGCGATCTCGATGGTGGGGTCCAGCGCCTCATACTCGCTCACCAGCCGCCCTATCGCGTCCGGCAGGCTGAGCGCCGCCAGATCGGCGGGCCGCAGCGCCGCGACCGACCGGCGCACCTCGGCGAGACATTCCGCCGCCGCACGTCGCGCCTCCACCAGTTCGGTGTGCAGACGCGCATCGCCCAGCTTCTCCATCTTCAGCGCGGTCTCCAGTTGTACCGCGAGGATGGTCAGGTAGTGGCCGAGTGTGTCATGAATCTCGCGCGCCATGCGGTTGCGCTCGCGGCTGATGGCAAGCTCCTCCGACTCCGCCGCATAAGCGCGCAATTGCCGCTGCGCCGCCTCAAGCTCTGTGATCAGCGCCTCGGCGCGGGCGCGCTCTATGCCCTCGCGGCGCACAGCGAGCGGGAAGAGGAAGCAGAAGAGAAAGGCGGGCGTCAGCGTGCTCAGGTTGAACATGAGCTGATCCAGATGCGCTGGCCGTTCAAGCAGCGCCAGCACTGCGACCGTACCAGCCCAGACGAGGAGAGTGAAGAGAATCGCACGCGCCAGCGGAATGCGGAACGGCAGCAGCGCGACGGTCGCCAGCGGAAGGAGCCAGTCGAATCCCGCGCCGAGCCACGTCGCCGAGAGGACGAGGAACGTCACGGCGATCATCGTCAGGTGCAGAAGCGTGGCCTGATCAACAGTGAGCGCGCGACTGCTGAAGACACGAAAGAGGATGAGCCATGCCAGCGTCCCGCCGATGACCAGCGCGATTCCCGCTGTGGCCGACGGCGACGCCTGCAGGAGCGCGACGACCGCGCCGACACAGACGATGATGTAAGCAGTCGCGTCAAGCACATTGTCGAAGACCAGGCTCGTGCGCAGCAGATGTGTCGCTCTCGCCAGGAGTCCTCGCTCTTCTCCTGCCATACATGCCTCGATCCGCGCTGTTCGACTATGCGCCGGTCACGCTAGCGCCGCCTCTATCCGCGCCTCTTTCAGTTCCAGTATATATCCGCACGTGTTGGCGTCGCCTGTGCCAAACGTCATGCCTTCCTCTGCGCCGAGCATGCCTTCATCTATCGAACGTCACGTAGGCGGCTGCCAGCGACCAGACAAACACATGACCCAGAAGATGACCACTGGCACAGGCGCTTTGCTTCCCGCCCGGCTACCCTTGAAGCGGCGCGGTGAATACGCGTCCATTCACGCCTCTTGGGCGAACGAAAGGCAGGGGAATGATGGCCATTCTGGATACCGAATCAGCAGCGTCCTCCGGTGGAGGGCAGGCTGCGCAACTGGGCGAGGCAATCGTTGAGGCGCAGAAGCTGGTCAAGCGCTATGGCCGTGTGACCGCCGTGGATGGCGTCAGCTTCACGATACGGCGCGGCGAGATCTTTGGCCTGCTCGGCCCAAATGGCGCCGGAAAGTCCACGACGCTCGATATCCTCGAAGGCATACGCGCCGCCGATGGTGGAACGGTCCTCATAGATGGGCTGGATGTTAGGCGCAACCGGCGCGCGATTCAGGCGCGCATCGGTGTGCAGCTTCAGACGACCAGCCTCTTCGAGTACCTCCAGGTGCGCGAGACCCTGGCGCTCTTCGGCTCCTTCTATCCCAAGGCCATTGCGCCGGAGACGCTGCTGCGCGAGGTGGCGCTGGAGGAGAAGGCGCATTCGTTTCCGCAGGATCTCTCCGGTGGGCAACGCCAACGCCTCGCGCTGGCTCTCGCGCTGGTCAACGATCCGACGCTGGTCTTCCTCGACGAGCCAACCAGCGGGCTGGACCCGCAGAGCCGTCGCCTCCTCTGGGAGCAGGTCCAGCGCCTGCGCGAGCGCGGCAAGACCGTCGTGCTGACCACGCACTTCATGGACGAGGCGCAGATCCTCTGCGACCGCATCGCCATCATGGATCACGGGTCGCATCATCGCGCAGGATACACCTGCCGCGCTGATCGCGACGCTCGGAGCCAGCGCCACTATCGAGTGTGCGCTTATCCCTGGTGCGACAGGAGCGCTACTCTCGGCGGATGATCTACGCGGCCTGCCAGGAGCCATCGAGGCGCTGCTACGCGAAGACAATGCGCTCATCTACACCGATCAACTGGAAGCGACGCTGGTGGCCCTGCTGCGGCTCGCCGGGGAGCGCGATACACAGATCGAACGGCTGCAAACGCATGCGCCGACACTGGAAGACGTCTTTCTCAAGCTCACCGGACGTGGCCTGCGCGACTAGCTGGTATACCCCATAGACCGAAAGCGATCGCTCACCATGAGAACCTTTCTCGCCACCCTGTACGCCCAACTGCGCATGCTCCTGCGCAACCGGACCCTGCTCATCACCAGCCTGGGGCTGGCGCTCATCTCCATTTTCGTCTTCGGCTGGCTCTTCGGAAGCGGGAACGATCCCCAGTTACGCCTGGGCGTCGTCGATCACGACAATTCCGCGACCTCCCAGCAGATCGTGGCCCAGCTTGGCGCCAGCGACTCGCTCAAGGTCTCGACTGGGAGCGACGACGCGGAACTCCAGGCGCTGCGTTCGGGAGATCGTGACGCGGTGATCGTCATTGGGTCTGGCTTCGGCGCCGATCTGACGCAGGGACACGCCGCGCTCCAGGTCTATTTCGATCAGAGCAATCCCGTCACGCAGGCGTCGGCGCGCATGGCCGTCCAGAGCATCGTCGCCGGCCTCAACGAGCAGGGCCGCTGGCCGTCCATCGCCCGTCACGCTGGATGAGCAGGCGGTAAGCGTCCACCACCTGCGCCAGATCGATTGGCTGACACCTGGGATGCTCGGCATGCTGCTGATGTACGCCAACCTCTCGGTGGGAACGGCGCTGGTGACCTGGCGCAAACAGGGAACACTGCGGCGGCTCGCGGCGACACCGCTGCGTCAGCAGCACGCTCATTGGCTCCCAGGCGACGGCGCGGCTGCTGCTCTCGCTGGCGCAGTGCGCGGTCTTGCTAGCGGTCGCGATTCTCGTCTTCAACGTGCAGATCATCGGAAGCTGGCTGGCGCTCGGCTTGACTGTGACGCTTGGCGCGCTGGCCATGCTCTCGCTCGGCTTCGTGATCGGCAGCTTTGCGCGCAATGCCGAGGTCGCGGCGAGCCTGACGTTCCTCATCAGCTTCCCGATGATGTTCCTCGGCGGATCGTACTTCCCGACCGAGAGCGCGCCCGCGTTCCTAGCGCCGCTCATCCACATCCTGCCGCTCTCCTACCTCAACGACGCGCTACGTCAGGTCATCAACAACGGCGCTGATCTGGCGGCGCTACGGACCGACGCGCTGGCGCTGGCAGTGTGGATGGTCGCGGCGCTGGTGCTCTCGTTCCGCGCCTTCCGCTGGGAGTAAAGACAGAGCCGCGTAAAAATAGGCGCATGTCAGACGTGTTCTTGAGAAGGCGGCGCAACGCCATGCTGGTGAGCCCCAGGTAGGCCAGCGAGGCGCCGCCGCCTCATTTTTCTGTGTTGTCTTCTATGTCATCACGGTGGAGACACGGCGGGCTCCGGAGACAGACGCCGCAAACGCAGTTCCGTGATGGCGCGCCGAGGCTGGACTTGTTCCTGCCGCTGGTAACCGTCGAACGTACAAGTGTTATAAGCAGAGAGACCAACAACCACGCCGCGAGCCGCCGCCAGCCGGCGATTCTCACGCCTTCCATTGGCGCCAGCGGCCGGAACATGGCTTCCAAAGCTTCCGTAGATGAAGTAAGATATTTCCCGTAGAGAAAAGTCAGGTGTTCACCCGATGCGTCACAAAAGTGTGACGTGTACACTGAGGGCGATTTGGGCAAGATTGGTGAAGTCTCGATGACTTTGATGAATGGCGCCAGTGATGTGGCGCCAACCGCGCGGCGCGAGCCAGAAGGTCTCAGGTCCACTGCGAGATCTGGGAGAGGAGAGCGCAAAATGGCCGTCTCATCTGAGAAGTCGTTCGGCGGCGCTGCAGAGCGGATTCTGCGGCAGGCGTTCGACGGCGAGGACACTGCGGACACTGTAGCAGGCGCGGATCGCGCCAGTCATATTGAGGATACAGCAGATAGCGACGATGATGAGGGGAGCGCTGAGGGAGGCATCACGGTGGTGGTCTCCACCGAGGACCGCGAGCCGACCGACGCCGAGCTTGAGGAGCTAAGCGCCGAAGAAGAAGACGCGCTCTACGGCAAGGGCGCGGGGCACTATGGCGGCGCCGACGGCGCGGAAGACGCCTTCCAGAGCTATCTCCACGATATTCGCGGCCTCTCGCTCCTCTCCCACGACGAAGAAATCATCCTCGCCAAGCGTTCCCAGGGCGGCGATGGCGCGCGCCCGCAGCGTCTCGTCGAAGCCAACCTCCGCCTCGTCATCTCCATCGCGCGCCGCTACACCAACTCCGGCGTCCCGCTGATCGACCTCATCCAAGAGGGCAATCTTGGCCTGATGCGCGCCGCCGAAAAGTTCGACTGGCAACGCGGCTGCCACTTCGGCACCTACGCCACCTGGTGGATTCGCCAGGCGATCAGCCGCGCCGCCGGCGAGCAGTCCCGCCTGATCCACCTGCCCGAGCATGTCGCCACGCGGCTGCGCAAGGTGCGCCGCATCGCCTCGCAGCTCTCGCAGGAGAACGGCGGCGATCCCCTGCCCGAGCAGATCGCCGAGGCCGCGGGCATGGCGATGGAAGAAGTTGACGACCTGCTGCACATCACCGAGCAGCCCGTCTCGCTCGATGCCCCCGCCGACACTGATAACCGCCTCGCCCTCTCCGATACGCTCGAAGACCCCGGCGTCCAGACGCCCGCCGATATCGCCTCGCAGCATCTGCTCGGCGAAGAGTTGCACCGCGCGCTCTCGCAGCTGACCGGCCGCGAGCAGTCGGTCGTCATCCTGCGCTACGGCATCGGCGATGGCCGCAGCCGCACGCTGCTGGAGGTCGGCAAAGAACTGGGCATCTCGCGCGAGCGTGTCCGCCAGCTGGAGATGGTCGCCCTCGCCAAGCTGCGCAGCGCGAGCGCGACCTACACTCTGCGCGAGGCGATGTAGTCTCTATCCCTCGTTCCATACAGACGAGCGCCTGCCCGATGGGGTGGGCGCTTTCATTTGCCCGCCGCGCCAGATTGAATCTCTCGCCTCTACTCCACTCCTCTGAGAGGAGCGCCAACGCGAACTGGAGGCGACCTTGGCAGCCTGGGAGGCAGAGACTCGACCACGGCGAACGTAGGGGACCTTTTGATCGCGTTGGTGGGTCCGGTAGACTGTTCCTCACGGGTGCCGATGTCTTCTATCTCGCTGCACGCGCTCTCGTGCACGCCAAGCCTGACTTTGGACAGCCACTTCCCAACCTCACCGCCGCACGCACTGCGCTACTGGGGCCAATCCGGAGGTTTCCTGTAAACCTCGACTTCTCGGTCTTACAGCTGGCAGACGCCAATCATGCCGGAGTGAGCATGAAGAAGGCCCGTTTGCATGGCGCGCATCTTGAGCAAGCGGATCTTTATTCTGTAGATCTTGAGGATACCTACCTTGCAGATGCGCATTTCGAAGGCACCAATCTAAGCGGCGCCAAGCTCCAAGATGCCTATCTAGTACGGGCTCATCTCGAGAGCGCCGACCTCAGTGCTGCTCACTTGGAGCGTGCCGAACTCGATGGAGCACACATGGAGAAGGGACGACTAGGCGCTGCTCACCTAGAGGGCACCAGACTCTCCAGGGCAAACCTGAAGAGCGCCGATCTTCGCTCCGCCAAGCTTGACAAGAACACGCGTCTCAACGAGTCGGACCTCTTTGGTGCCTCCTTTGATCAGATCGTCCTCGACAACGCCAACCTCTCTGTCGTCTCTTGGGAAGGAGTAGCGCCACTGGGCGACGAGAAACGCGCCCGCGCCACCAAGGGCGATGATGGCAAGAGCAAGAGCCGTGAGGATCGCATCGAAGACTACGAGGCGGCGGTGCGGGCTAACCGACTTCTCGCCACGGAATTGCGGCGGCAAGGACTAGCTGAGAATGCTGATGTCTTCGCCTATCGCGCGCAGATCATGCAGCGTAAGCTCAACTTCCGCCGTCGCCGCTTCGGGCGCTGGAGCTTCTCCTGGCTCTTCGCCGCACTCTCCGGCTATGGCTACCGTCTGGCGAACATCTTCATTGCCTATGGTCTTGTGCTTGCTGTCTTCGCCGCCATCTTCTGGGCGCTTGGCGTTCACAGCTACGGCGCGGAGCCATGGTATCAGGCGCTGTGGGACTCCTTTCTGGTCAGCCTCTCGGCGATTCATGGTCGCGCGGTCTTCGAGCAACTCGGCGCGTGGACACCCGCAGCCTGGGTCGCCGCGATTGAATCTGTCGTCGGCATCGTGATCGAGGGCGTCTTCGTCGCCATGCTCATCCAGCGCCTCTTCCGCTGAGCAAGGCTGGCGGTTGAAACCGCGCCTTGGGGCCTGACGGCCACAACGTCCGCCTACGCGGACGCCAGATACCGCCGCGCGCTTGAGACCTGCGTGAGACCTGCGCAGGCGGGTCTTGTGGCGGCACGCCCACAGGCGCGAATTTATTCGCCTGCGATCCGCAGAACCTCCGCCACAACCTCGGCGAGGGGCGCGCTGGCGTCAATCTCATGATCGGCGACGCGGCGCAGCCTCGGTTCGACGCTCTCGATCAACTCCAGCGTGCGCGCGACCTCTTCAGGACGCTTCCCATAGGCGTTGGTCGTCCGTGTCGCCAGGCGCTCCACAACGACCTCGGCTGGCGCGCTCAGCAGCACGACATGATCGAACTGGGGCAGGAACTTCCCCATATTCGCCGCGCACCCGCTCACAAACAGCAGATCGGCGTCCTCGGTGGAGAGGAGCGCCTGAACGCGGTCCTCGCGCCACATCCAGTCCCTCGCGCCCCACTCCGGCGATCCCAACGCGTTTGTGTCGCCGCTGACCTCCAGCCACTCGGAGTATTCGGGGCTGTCCGCATCAACAGCTTTGTAGCCGCGCGCGGCCAGCTCCGCGATGACCGACGATTTGCCGGTTCCCGACATTCCCGTGATCAGGATGCGCTTCACGAGATCATCACTCGATTCTCTAGTTCCCACACAAGCTATGCCGTCGCCACAGCAATGAGTATATACACCGCGTCAGTATCATATGCGCTGCATCAGGAACGTGCGCGCCAGCGGAACGCATCACGCGCATAGGAGGTTGGTCGATCTCGGTGTAGCGCCCACTGACCCGCCAAAGGTTTGGGCTTCCTGGTGATCGGGGATGGGACGGGGGAGGTTACCTGTTACTATTCCTCCTCAACTCACCGAGCAGATATGCCAGCGCATTCGGCAGGAGTGTGGCAGACCCTGCTGAGCCATGGCGAGCATGTGCCATTCACGCCTATACTGGAAGGTACCATGCCACGATGCGCAACCGTGCGCCATCCGCTTTTTTGGAGCGCCCCATGACCCGCAGCCCGCATACGTCACCCCAACCCAGGATCGCCGCACTGCGCATATGGATGGGCTCCGGAGAAGGCTTGGGCTTGCTTGGCGTCCTCATCCTTGCTGGATGCTTACTCCTCGCGCTCGTTTTCGACGCCAGCGGCAACCTTCTCTATCAGCTCAACGAATACGTTGTCTGGCTCCTTCTGCTGGTCCTGCTCGCGGCGGTCACCGAAGCTGGCTATTGGCTTGGGCGGCGCGCCAAAACCCGACTAGGAGAAGATGCCTCGGCGTCCGATGATCATACCCGCGAGGTGCAGACCGCGCTCTTCGCTGTGCTGGGGCTCCTGCTCGCCTTTACTTACTCGATGGCGGTCTCCCGCTTCGACGACCGCAAACAAGCGCTGACCGCAGAGACGACCGCGATCCAGACTGCCTATCTACGCACGCAGTTGCTCCCCGCGCCCTTACAGACCACCGAAGCCGCCTTGCTGCGGCAGTATGTTGACCTGCGCTTGGCGTCCGCGCGCCCCAACTGGTATCTCGATGGTGGCTTGAAGAATCAAACCCATGCGCTCCAGCAACAGATGTGGACGCCTGCCGCTGAGGCAGCCAAGCAAGACCCACAATCCAACACGCTTCAACTCTTCGTCGAATCGCTCAACGACGTGATTAGCGCTCAGGGACGCCGCGACGCCGCACGTCTCAATCACCTGCCGGGCAGCGCGCTCTACCTGCTGTTTGCGGTGTCGGTGTTGTCGTTGGGCGTGCTGGGCTATCGGGCCGGGCTTGGGAGGGGACGTTCGCTGTTGGGAACCGTGCTCCTGGTATTGCTGATTGGTACCCTCTTAGTAGTCATCTTGGATATCGATCACCCCTACCAGGGCCTCATCACGATCAGCCAACAAAGCCTCATGGACTTGCGGCGATTCATGGGTGCTGGCTCTGGAACGCCCTGAGGGCTTCGTGGATGCGTGCGCCTTCGATTGGCTCGACGGCTATCTGCGCGCCTGAGCGTCAGACTGGCTGATCGTCTGCGGAAAGATACCCCAGCGCCGCGCGGGCCATCGTCTCGACCCCAATACCCAGCGCCGCCTCGTCGATGTCGAAGCGCGCATTATGGTGCGGCGCGGTGATTCCTCGCTCGACGTTGCCCGCGCCGACGAAGAAGTAGCAGCCAGGCACGGCGGCAAGGAAGATCGACATATCGTCGCTCGGCGTCAGGCGCATGTCCTCCGTCGGCACGTTCTCGCGCCCGACCGTCGCCTCGGCGGCGGCGCGCACAAGCTGCGTGATCTCTGGATCGTTGACGCACGCGCCGGTCCCCAGCCCCACCGTCACCTCGGCCTCCGCGCGCATGCCCTGCGCTACGCCCAACGCCAGTTCAGCCACACGCCGCTTGAGAAAGGCGCGGTCGGCCTCGTCGTAGGTGCGCAGCGTCCCGCGTAGCTCCACCTCGTCGGCGATGATGTTGAACGCCGTCCCGCCGGAGATCGCGCCCCAGGTCAGCACGGCGGGATGGAACGGTGAGACCTCGCGGCTGATGAGCGTCTGCGCGGCGACGACGATCTGCGCCGCCGCCACGATGGGGTCCACCGCCTCGTGTGGGACCGCGCCATGCCCGCCCTTCCCGCGCACGCGCAGGATCAGCTCATCCGCGCTGGCCATTACCGCGCCCGGCTGCACGGCGATCTTGCCCACCGGGTAGGTGGCCCACAGGTGCAGCCCGATCACCACGTCCACCTTGGGGTCGTCCAGCACGCCCTCGTCGATCATCTTGCTGGCCCCGGCGGCGCGCTCCTCGGCGGGCTGGAAGGCGAAGACGACATTGCCGCGCAACTGGTCGCGCCGCTCGGCGAGGATTTCGGCGAGGGTCAGCGCGATGGCGATGTGCCCGTCGTGGCCGCAGGCGTGCATCACGCCAGGGACCTGCGAGCGATACTCCGCGTCGCTGATCTCCTCGATGGGCAGCGCGTCGATGTCAGCGCGGATCAGCAGCGTGCGCCCGGCTCCATCGCCAGCGGTCCCGCGCAGGATGCCGACAACGCCCTCACCGCCGACGTGATCGCGTGTCTCCAGCCCCAGCTCGCGCAGACGGTGGGCGATGGCGGCGGCGGTCTCGCGCTCCTCGAAGGACAACTCGGGATGCGCGTGATAGTGGCGGCGCATGGCGGAGAGCGCGGGCACGCGTTGTAAAATTGCGGACTTCAGTTCGTCTTGTGCCATGACGGCGTATATCCTTTCAGGCGGACCGCCAAGCGGATGATGTCGGGCGAGAATACTTACGATGATACCGTACGCTGCGCGCTACATGCACAGGCCGATCGTCGGGAGATTGTCGCGCGACGCGGCGTATGGATGAATAAGATGAACGACCTGACAGACGAGGGATATATGTCCGGCTATATGACGGGCATCGCGCCTGCGGACCTGCTCGCGGCGCTGGCGCGCTCCGCTGATGAAGTCGAGGCCGCCGCCCGCGTGGTCATCGCGATGGGCGACGACATCCCCGACTCCCCTGAAGGGATCAAGGGTAAGTGGACGCCAGCCGAGATTCTGGGGCACGTCTGCGATGGCGCGCGGGTCTGGGGTGGACGGATGCGGCGTGTCGCACGCGAGAAGGAGCCCGAGCTGGAGTCGTTCGACGAGGGCATGGCGCTGCGTATAGCAGGTTACTGCTGGAAGCGTCTGGAACCTCTGCTCGCCGAGTTTCGTATTGTGAGCGACGATACTCTCGCGTTCCTGCGCGGCCTCACGCCGGGCGAGTGGACGCGCGTGGGGCGGCATCCAACCTTGGGGCGCGTCTCGCTGGGCGATCTGGCGCGCATCGAGATGGAACACGAGCGAGACCATGCGCGGCAACTACGCGAGGCCATCGCGCAGGAGCGTCTGGAATGACGACCAGAGCGACGACCGGCGCGGCGCTGCGCGTCCCGCTTTGTCCAGAGCTTGGTCCGGCTTGCGCAACGTCGCGCGGTGTGGGATACTCGCGCTACCAGTCGACAGACAGTCAAGGGAACCGCGGCGTGTGAACCGTCATGTTATCCGCAATTGTGTGTGAGGAGCCACGACATGAACGATCTTCCTGGCTTGCTACGGCGCATAGGAGCGTATGCTGGCCTGCTCGGCGCCACCATGCTCTTCGTCGGCGACCTGATCGGCAAGGGTAACTTTGGCGTCATCAGCTACATTGGCATCATCCTCGGAGTGCTCTCGTACTTACTCGGCATTGTCTTCTCGCTCCGCAAGCGCTCGTTCGGCTGGATCGTCCTGTTGGTGGCCGTGGGGGCGATCTCGGTGGCCGCAGGCCTGGGCGGGGTCGGCGGCCACCGGCTCGATTGACCTCATCAACACGTTCATGCCGATCTCATTCATCGGCTACGCGGCGTGTCTTTCGCAGCAGACCGACGTCACCGAGCGGAGCGTCATCGCCACATTGGGACTGATCTCGCTGCTGACGATCATCATCTCCGGCACCTTCGCTGGCGGCGGCGGCATCGGCAGCAACACCGATCCGAAGGTCTACCAGCTCAACCTGCACATGTATGCTATCGCAGGCTTCCTGGCGCTCATCGCGTGGCTTCTCGCCATCATCAACACGTTGCGCATCCAGGCGTGGGGCTGGTTCGCGACGAGTCTGCTGCTCTTTGGCATCGGCGCGCTGATGTTCGGTCTCTTCGGGCCAACCGCCGAAGACGTCCGCCAGAGCCGCCTACAGAAGGCGTCACGGCGCGCGGCGGGTGTGCGCTAAGGTCTCTCGCTCCGTCTCCACATGGCTTCTCATAGCTTTCAGTGACGCCGCTGGTGTGGCCGCTCGACAGGAGTGGTTGGCTGGCGGCTTCTCCTTGCCTGCCGTATTTGTGCGCCTCCTCATGAATAGAGCTGCCCAGACACAATCGATAAAACCTCGCGCGCTCGTCAGTCGTAGGCGAATATGACGAGAAACAAGATAAGCGCGCAGCTGGATAGTGAGGATAGTCCCGTCATCGGAGCGTGACGCGCGGCGAGATCGTTCCACACGTAGAGCCGCAATCTGGCCCGCGACGGCGCCTTAGATGCTCGCCGCAGAGGTTTCATCTATAGACCTCGTGGCGTATAATCCAGGGTACAGCAGGATTGACAGAACAGGATTGACAGAAAACGAGCGAGTAGCGCGCGAGAAACAGCCGCGCAGGGAAGTTGCGGGAAGGGAGACGCCAAGATGCCAGGTTTTCACTGGTACGAGTTGATTCCGCTGGTCCTGATCGCATTGCTGATCTTTGGGCCGAAGAAGTTGCCCGAACTTGGCTCCTCGATTGGCAAGACCATCAAGGAGTTCCAGAAGTCGATGCGCGATGTCACCGACAAGCCCGAGGAGACGCCCGCGCCGCCGCCGCAGGTCACTACCAGCGCGCGCCCGGAGTTGAGCGCGCCGACCGCGACCTCCGCGACAGCCCCCACGGCTCCGGCGCCGACGCCACAGCAGCCGCCGGTCTAGACGCAGTGGGAATATCTTCCACCATCTCCGACCTGACACAGCAGGGGTAACGCGAGGGGTAACGCGATGGCTGTGAGCGAAGAGTTCGAGACGCCCAACGCGACATCCACGCCTGAGGACGAGGATGAGTACCAGGGCGCGACGATGTCGCTCGTCGAGCATCTCGAGGAGTTGCGCCGCCGCATCCTGATCAGCCTCGCGGCCATCGCCGTCGGCGCGATCGTCGGTCTCTTCATCTGGGAGCGCCTGCTCAACTTCCTGCTCTGGCCGTTGCCCCATATCTCGCACAGCCTCATCCAAAACGGCAAGCTGCTGGCTACCAAGCCTGGCGAACCCTTCATTGTTTCGCTGATGCTGGCGACGGCGTTCGGCCTCGTCGTCGCGCTGCCGGTGATTCTCTATGAAACGTGGGCCTTCATCGCGCCCGCGCTGACACGACGCGAGAAGAAGTACGCGCTGCGTTTCACGCTGCTCGGCGTCGGTCTGTTTGCGGCGGGTGTCTCCGTCGGTTTCTTCGTGATGCAGTATCCGCTGGCGTTCCTCTTCGACTACGGCGGGAACAACTTCGTGATGGCGCTTGACGCCGATAGCTATTTCAGCTTCGTGACCTTCTTCCTGCTGGCGTTCGGGCTGGTCTTCGAGCTGCCGCTGGTGCTGACGTTCATGGCGGTAGTGGGCATTATCAGCAGCCAACTCCTGCGCGCCAAGCGCATGTACATCCTCTTCGGACTGTGGCTGCTCTCGTGTTTCATCACCCCCGGCGCTGACCCGTATAGCCCACTCATCATCGGCGTGGCCTTCACCATCCTCTTCGAGCTCTCCATCCTGCTCATCCGCGCCCTTGGACGGTAGAGGCAGTGGATAACTGCCAGGGACGCTACACGCTGAGAAAGACGCGCGGTTCCGGCAGCGGCTCCTGATGCTTGTGCGCCGAGGCAATCAGTGCCTCCAGTGCCTCCAGTGCCTCCAGTGCCTCCAGTGCCTCATGTCCGTTTCTGATCGCTTCTTCGTATGTTTCGCCATGCGTGACGGGCCTCAGCACGTGATCTGCCCACTCTGGCAGCGTAACCAGATACGCCTGATCTTCATCGGACCACTGCACCAGCATCGAGTAGCGCACGCCTGCATTCTAGCACACAGCGCCTGCCTCCACCGCATGATAAAGTGGGAGTGCGGCCACTGACGCCGCCAGGCAGGGGAATTGAGGGTTCTGATGGCATACCACATCACACTGAGCGATGAAGATTACGCCGCGCTCCAGGCAGCCTCCCAACGCACCGGCGAACCAGTCGAGTCACTGCTCCATGCGGCGATTACCAGGGCGCTGAACACCCAACAGCAGACGATTGGC
The DNA here is from genome assembly GCA_963733745.1 of uncultured bacterium. Classification (GTDB taxonomy): domain Bacteria; phylum Chloroflexota; class Ktedonobacteria; order Ktedonobacterales; family JADMIN01; genus DASWAC01. Next base: position 10,961 of record CAVTFE010000058.1, on the reverse strand, counting down.
AGCTATCAGTATCCCACCGGCGAGCCTGACACGCCTGAAGAGGAGGCGGAGGATGAGCGTCTGGCCCAGAGCATCGCGCCTGGCAGTCCCACCCTCTCGGAGATGGTGATCGAAGATCGCGGCCCGCGCTGATGGCGAGCTACTTTCTCGACACCTCCGCTATTGTAAAGCGCCAGGTTGACGAAGTGGGCCATCGCTGGGTGCGCTCCCTCGTTCATGGACGCGCTGGACATACAATCGCTATCGCAGAGGTGGCGCTCGTCGAAGTCGTCGCCAGCCTCTGCCGCATGAGGGGTGAGCAGCCCCCACGACTTGCCATCGCCGATAGAGACCGGCTCATCGCGCGCTTTCGTGTCCACACCCAACGACGTTATCAAGTGGTCTCAGTGAATCAGGCGCTGCTGATGCGCGCTGGAACTTTATGCCGAACGCATCCCTTGCGCGCCTATGACGCCGTCCAACTCGCCTGCGCGCTGACCTTCCGCGACGATGAAGCAACGGCTGGCAGACCAGCGCCCACCTTCGTCTGCGCGGATATACAGTTGCTCGCGGTTGCGCAGGCTGAAGGGCTTGGCATCGAGAATCCCACTTTGCATCCGTAAGCGCGACGCGAAACAATCTCGCCGCTACGCTGGCTCTAAAGCATGAGCGCGCGAAAGCATGTACAATAGGGGATGCGTTTGCCCGTCACCCACCCGTGCGCCCCGCGTCCATATCTCCATCGCCAGAGGACTCGCCCCATGCCAATACAGAGCCGCTATCTCGACGAAGCCCGCCGCCGTGTCCTGATCTATGACGGCGCGATGGGCACGCAGATTCTCAATCTGGCCCTCACGGCGGACGACTATGGCGGCGCGCAGTACGATGGCTGCCCGGAGATCCTCGTCGTCACCAGGCCCGACGCCATCCGCGAGATTCACCGCGCCTACCTCGCCGCCGGGGCCGACGTGCTGGAGACCAACACCTTCACCGGCACGCGCCTCAAGCTGGATGACTATAAGCTCGGCGACCGCACCTACGAGATCAACCGCGCCGCCGCGCAACTGGCCCGCGAGGCCGCCGACGAGTTCAGCACCGACGAGCGCCCGCGCTTCGTCGCCGGCTCGATGGGCCCCACCGGCATGCTACCCTCCTCCGACGACCCCTCGCTCAGCAACATCACCTACCAGCAACTCGCCGAGCTGTACCGCGAGCAGGCCGTCGCGCTGATCGAGGGCGGCGTGGATTTGCTGCTGATCGAGACCAGCCAGGACATCCTCGAGGTACGCGCCGCCATCACCGGCATCCGTCGTGGCTGCGCCGAGGCCGGGCGCATGGTCCCCATCCAGGCGCAGGTCACGCTGGATACGAGCGGACGCATGCTGCTCGGCACCGATATCGCCGCCGCCGCGACCATCCTCTACAACCTGCGCGTAGACATGATCGGCCTCAACTGCTCGACCGGCCCGGAGCACATGCGCGAGTCGGTGCGCTGGCTCACCGAGAACATCCCGCTGCCTATCTCGACGATCCCCAACGCCGGGCTGCCGCTCAACGTCGGCGGCAAGGCCGTCTATCCCATGCAGCCAGACCCGCTCGCCACCGCGCTCGCCGAGTTCGTCTCCGAGTTCGGCGTCAACGTCGTCGGCGGCTGCTGTGGCACGACGCCTGAGCATATCAGTCGCATCGTCGCGCACCTCAACTCGCTCGATCCCGCCGCGCTGCGCCGCCCTCAGGAGCGCCTGGCTACCTTCGAGGACGAGACTACCAAGCGCACGCGCCTGCTCGTCGCCTCCGCCGTCACCGCGACCACGCTCACGCAGGTTCCCGCGCCGCTTCTGGTAGGCGAGCGCGTCAACGCGCAGGGCAGCCGCAAGGTGAAGCAGGCTGCTGCTCGCCGACGACTACGACACGCTGCTGCAGGTCGCGCGCGATCAGGTGGCGGGCGGCGCGCACGTGCTGGACGTGCAGGTGGCCGTGACCGAGCGTGGCGACGAAGACGAGCAGATGCGCCTGGCGGTGAAGAAGCTGGAGATGGGCATCGAGGCGCCACTGGTGATTGATACGACCGAGCCGAACGTGATGCAGGCCGCGCTGGAGACGTATCCCGGTCGCGCCGTCATCAACTCGATCAACCTGGAGATCGGGCGCGGGAAGGCGGACCTCGTGCTGCCGCTGGCGCGCGAACACGGCGCGGCGGTCGTCGCGCTGACCATCGACGAGGAGGGCATGGCGAAGACGGTCGAGAAGAAGGTCGCTGTCGCCAAGCGCATCCACGATCTCGCCGTGCGCGAGTATGGCCTGCCGCCACAGGCGCTGCTCTTCGACGCGCTCACCTTCCCGGTCACGACGGGGCAGGAGGAGCTACGCGACAGCGCGCTGCAGACGCTGGAGGGCATCCGCCGCATCAAGGCCGAGTTGCCCGGCGTGCTGACCATCCTCGGCGTCAGCAACGTCTCCTTCGGCGTCGCCCAGCACGCGCGCGCCGTCCTCAACAGCGTCTTCCTCTACCACGCGGTGCAGGCTGGACTCGACGCCGCCATCGTCAATCCCGCGCACATCACCCCCTACGCCGAGATTCCCGACGACCAACGCCAGATCTGTCGACGATCTGCTGCTCAACCGCTCCGAAGACGCCCTGCCGCGCTTCATCACCTACTTCGAGGAGCATGGCGGCGTGCAGCGGCAGGAGGAGGTCGCCGACCCGACGGCGGGCATGAGCGTGGACGAGCGCATCCACTACCAGATCCTGCACCGGCGCAAGGAGGGCATCGAGGCGCTGATCGACACCGCCGTGACCGATCGCGCGCCCGACGAGCCAGAGTTCACCGGCGACACGACGCCTGGCCTCTCCAACGCCGCCGTCACCGTGCTCAATGGCGTGCTGCTGCCGGCGATGAAGGATGTCGGCGACCGCTTCGGTGCCGGCGAGCTGATCCTGCCGTTCGTGCTGCAATCCGCCGAGGTGATGAAGCGCGCGGTGGCGCATCTGGAACGCTATCTGGAGACGCGCGGAGGGCTACACCAAGGGCAAGGTCGTGCTGGCGACGGTCTTCGGCGACGTGCATGACATCGGCAAGAACCTCGTCAACACGATCCTCTCCAACAACGGCTACACCGTCTACGACCTCGGCAAGCAGGTGCCGCTGAACACGATCCTCGACAAGGCGGTGGAGGTGAACGCCGACGCCATTGGCCTCTCGGCGCTGCTGGTCAGCACGTCGAAGCAGATGCCGCTGTGCGTCAACGAGCTGCACCATCGCGGCATGCGCATCCCGGTCATCATCGGCGGCGCGGCGATCAATCGCGCCTACGGCCAGCGCATCCTCTTCGTCGGCGGCGAGGGACAGGAAGCGCCGTATGATCCCGGCGTCTTCTACGCGCGCGACGCCTTCGAGGGGCTGGAGCTAATGGACCAGTTGACTGAAGACGCGAAGCGGAATGCGCTGATCGAGCGCGTGCAGAAGGAGGCGTTCGCCGCGCGTGAGAAGCAGGCCCAGCGCGCCGCCAAAGCCACTGAGCCAGTCGCCGTCGCGGCCAAGTCGAACGTCCCGCCTGCGCCAAAGGTGACGCCGCCCTTCTGGGGGCCACGCGCGCTGGATCGCGTCGCCGTCGAGGATGTCGCGGCGTATCTGGACCGCAACGCGCTCTTCCGTGGGCGCTGGGGTGGCGTGGCGCACGGCGAGGAGTATGAGAAGCTGGTGCGCGAGCAGTTCGAGCCACGGCTGGAGCGCATGCTGCGCGAGGCGCGGACGCGGCGCTACCTGCGGCCACAGGCGGTCTATGGCTATTTCCCGGTGCGCATCGAGGGCGACGAGATGCTCGTGCTGGACCCCGACGGCCAGGAGCGCGAGATCGAGCGCTTTCCCTTCCCGCGCCAGCCCGACGGCGAGCGTCTAAGCCTGGCGGATTACTTCGTCACAGCGGATGGTTCGCCAGCGGTGGCGGGCTTCCAGGTGGTCACGATGGGCGAGCGCGCCTCAGTGGAGACGGAGAAGCTGCAGGCGGCGGGCGACTACTCGGAGGCGTACTTCCTGCACGGGCTGAGCGTGCAGATGGCCGAGGCGATGGCCGACTACGTCAATGCGCGCATCAACCGCGAACTGGGGCTGGGCGAGGGTGAGTCTGGCGCGCGGCGCTATAGTTGGGGCTACGCCGCGATCCCGGAGCTGGCCGACCATGAGCGCGTCTTCCGCCTGCTCGGCGTCCCGGAGGCCATCGGCGTGACGCTCACCGAGTCGTACCAGCTCGTCCCAGAGCAGTCCACCGCCGCCATCGTCGTCCCACATCCCCAGGCCACCTACTTCGCCGTCCGCGCCTGACCATTCTCCCATCGTGATACACTGCGAATAGCAGGCCACGATGGGAGGACGCTATGACCGAGCACAACGAACAAGAGGGACAGAACGGACAGAACGGACAAAATGGCGCGGAGACGCCATCTATCGTCCGGCGCTCAGACATGGGGCTGGCGGTCTCTGGCACGCGCATCACGCTCTACCTGATCATGGACTACCTCAAGGATGGCTGGTCGCACGAGCAGATTTTGACGGCGCTTCCCTTGACTTCGGCGCAGTTGCAGGCTGCGGTTGACTACATCGCGGCGCATCACGAGGAGGTCGAGGCGGAGTACGAGGAAGTTGTGCGCGCGGACGAAGAGCAGCGGCGCTACTGGGAGCAGCGACTGGAAGAGCATCTCGCCCGCCAACCAGAGACGCCGCCCTCAGCGGATAAAGCCGCGTTCTACGCCAAGCTCGCCAGCATCCGGCGAAAGCGCATTCTCGAGCTGGAGGAGCGCATCGAGACGCTTGAGCAAGCGCTAGAAGCTACAAAGAACGCCTTAGCCAATGCTACCGAGGCGTCACATTCGTGACGACGATCCTCGCCGATCACAACGTCGAAGGGCATGCGAGTTTGCTGCTGGGTGCGATCGAGGCACTGAGCCTGGCCGAACTGCTCAATCTACGCCTTGCCACCTTCGCTGAGGTTGGCCTGATCGCGAACAGTTCCGACCGCGAGGTGTGGCGACGGGCGCAGGAGTTGAATATGGTGTTGCTCACTGCCAATCGCAGGAAGCGCGAGCAGGATTCGCTCGAGCAAACCCTGCGTGATGAACTGACCGCCACCTCGTTGCCGGTACTCACCTTTGGCGACAGCAAGCGATTCCTTTCAGATAGAGACTATCGCAGCCAGTGTGCAGAGAAGGTGGCCGAGATCATCTTCGATCTGGAGCAGTATCGCGGCGTCCCTCGGCTCTACATTCCTTGAACACCTGAGCGAATCCGCCCCGCCATCGTCGTGCCGCATCCCCAATCCCCAGGCCACCTACTTCGCCGTCCGCTCGTAGCCCTGACCCATCATGAATAGGGGTACGCGTCGTCTGAAGCGCAAAGTGGACCGACCGGGCTGGTGTAGGGATTAAACACATCGGTGAAGCGCCAATATGTACGGAATCCATTCGGCAAGCGCAAGGAGAAGTTATAGCGACCTGGCGCGACAGCCGGAAATTTGGCTACTCCTGACGAATCCATGATGGCTTCGTAGTCGTCGGAGAAGTACGTGATGTAGTCGTGTGTCTCGGGCGAAACTTTCCTTGATAGGAAGGCATGTAATCCCTGTGAGTTGGGCAGGTTCTTTACAACCGCTGTGAACGGCACGGGCGCTGCGAGCGCCGAAGCGGCGAATTGCCCACTCTGTGTGTCACCATATCTGGTAGCCACATCCTGGTAGACAATTGCCGCAGTATCACAGAAAGCAACGCCTTTTTTTAGGAACGCGTCACCACGTTTGTATAATGCTAGAGCGGCGAGGGGCCGAGTGAAACTGAGGCAATCGGCGTCACAAATCGAGAGTCGCAAATATTGCTCAAGGAACGCACTGATCTCATCGTATACGTCATCGGAGGGATTGGCATAGAGCCATGCTACGTACGCCTGATAGAGATCTTTTTCCCCCCGCGTCTCGATACTGGCATCGGCATTATCATCTGAGAGCGCCTGCAGGTAGAGGTTTGTCGCTTCTCGATAGCGTTGGATGTCGTAATACTGCTCGCCCCATTTGAGTTCGACACGCGCGACGTTGGGCGCATCGGGCGTCTGTTCCCCTGCTAAACCATACTCGTGGATGGACGCCTGCCATTGCTGGTTATCCTCAAGGACTTGCGCCTGCAAGCGATGGATAGCTGGCTGGTTCGTCAGCCCAAGCACGCCAGAGCCGCTCAACGCCACAAGCAGAAGCGCCGAGAGGCCGAGCGTCAGCCACTGGAAGCGACGCAGGGCGAGCAGAACGATGCCAGCGACGAGAATGATTCCAGCGCCTGCCAGCGCGACAAACGCCGCGATCCATGCGCTGTCGGCCCAGTCCTTGTGGAGCGCGAAGATCCCTATGGCGAGCATCACCACAACGGCGAGGAGAGCCACGATTCCCGCCCACAGCGGGATGCCGCCGATGAGGAAACGGCGCCCATCAAATGGCTCGCGTCGCGGCAGCGGAACCGTGGGCGGGACTCCCGCGAGCGGCATGCTCGGCGGCGCGCCATGCCAGGGCTGCGTTGGAGGTCCATAGAGTGGCTGCGAGGGTGGTGTGGGTATGGGCTGCGCGAGCGCATCTGGCGCATCTGGCGCATCTGGCGCTACGTCAGGCTGAGGCGGCGTAGGCTGTGCCACTGACGCCTGCTCGGCAGCCGCAGGAGCGGGAGCCGACACGAATATCCGGCCACACATCGGACACGCCTGTGCGCCTTCGGATAGCGCCGTTCCACAGGATGGACATTGCATATTTCACCTCGTGCGAGCCACCCTGACCCGCCGGCCATGCGCATCCGTGCCGCATCACACCACTAGCATACTGCGCGGCGCGAGTATAGCAAATTCCAGGTCATCTGTATAGTTCGAGCGCTATGCTGCCGCACTTCTATCATCGCTATCCTCGTCCGTCAGCGCCTTGTCAGGAAGCGCGCGCTTTATGCTATAGTTGGGAGCGGGCGGCAAGGATGGTCGCCTCAAAGGCGCCTACGCTGTCATGTCAAACAGCGGCGCGCATCAAGGAGGATTGCGTCATGATCCAGTACAACACGCTCATGGACGTGGCCAGTGGAGCCGCGCTGCTCCTGCTCGTCATGTTCGCCTATCATGCGCGACGTAGCGACCGCCGCAACGAGGGCTTCCGTCCCGGCGAATGGGCCTGGGCGTTTCTGCCGCTTGGCCTGATCCTCGCCGTCTTGGGCGCCCCGGCACGTAGCGCTTGATGAAGTGACCATCGCTCCCCTGACGTATGGTAGGATGGAGGCGGCGAAGGCTGTTTGCGCTCTTCGCTCCACCATTGCCACATCTCTCAGGGGGCGATACGTGAACGAACACGAGCAGACTATTGCTGCGCTGGATCGCTACATAGACGATCATCTTGACGAATCGCTCGCGGATCTGACGCGCCTCACCGCGATCCCCAGCGTCTCCAGCAAGGGTGAGCACATGGACGAGGCGGCGCGCTACGTCGCCGAGCTGCTGGACGGCGCGGGCTTCAAGACGCAAATCCTGCCGTCGGGTGGCTTCCCCGTCGTCTACGCGGATTCGGGCGAGCAGGCTGGGCGCACGCTGCTCTGCTACAACCACTACGACGTGCAGCCGGAGGAGCCGCTGGACCTGTGGGAGTCGCCACCCTTCGCCGCCGAAGTCCGTGACGGCCGCATCTACGGGCGGGGCATCTCCGACGACAAAGGACAGGTCATCTCGCGTATCGCGGCGATGCGCGCGGTGCGCGCCGTCACCGGCGGCTATCCGGCGCGAGTGAAGTTCGCCGTCGAGGGCGAGGAGGAGATTGGCAGTCCGCATCTTGAGTCATTCGTCGAGCATCATGCCGACCTGCTCAAGGCCGACGCCTGCGTCTGGGAGTTCGGCGGCGTGGATGATAAGGGGCGACCGACGATGTATCTGGGCCTGCGCGGCCTGCTCTACGTCGAATACCGTGTGCGCACGATGTCGCGCGACGCCCACTCCGGCAGCGCGCACAACCTACCCAACGCGGCGTGGCGCTTGCTGCGTGCGCTCGCGACCATTAAGGACGAGAACGAGCGCATCCTCATCCCTGGCTTCTACGATGCGGCCAAGGCTCCGGGCGAGGTCGAGACGCGCCTCTTGGAAGCCCTGCCGAGCATGGAGGCGTTCACCAAAGAGCACTACGGTGTGCGCGAGTTCGTCGGCGGGCATACCGGGCTGGAGTTCGAGAAGGCGGTTTACAATCCCACCGCGAATATCGCGGGCATCGGCGCGGGCTGGCAAGGTCCTGGCGCGAAGACAGTCATTCCCGCCGAGGCGAGCGCCAAGATGGACTTCCGCCTCCTGCCAGACCAAGACCCCAACGTGATCTTCGAGCAGTTGCGCGCGTATCTGGACGCGCAGGGCTTCTCCGATGTCGAGCTGACCAAGATCGGCGCCGAGCGACCAGGCACGACGCCCGCCGATGATCCGTTCATCCAGCTTGCCGCGCGCATCGCCGGCGAGGTCTATCAGAAGCAGGTGGTGATCGACCCGATGGTCGGCGGGACGGGGCCGGTCTGGGCCTTCCGCCACTTCCTGAAGACGCCGGTTGTGACGCTCGGCGCGGGCGATCCGCTCTCCAACGCGCACTCACCCAACGAGAGCATGGCGCTCGACCAGTTCCTGCTGGCGACGAAGCAGATGGCGCGGCTGCTCGTGGCCTATGGCGCCGGTGAAGGTTGATGTCCGCGCGATTCCAGCACCCAAAGGAGCATTCCCATGCCGGCGACACGCCTCTTCGTCAGCCACAGCTCGCAAGATAACGACTGGTGTCGTCCCTTCGTCGCCGCGCTGACCACCGCCGACCCCAGCCTGGACGTCTGGTATGACGAGCACGGCCTCTCCGGCGGCTCGGCGTGGGTGCAGACGCTGCAACAGGAGTTGCAGGCCCGCGATGTCGTCGTGCTCATCCTGACGCCCGACTCGCTCGCCTCGCAATGGGTGCAAGAGGAGATGCAGCTCGCGCTGGCGACACGCCGCACGATCCTGCCCGTCATGCACAAGCCGTCCAACCTGAGCGGGTTCCTATTGACGCGCCAGTGGGTGGATGTGGTGGACCTCGCGCCGGAGGACGCCGCGCGCAAGGTGCTGACTGCGCTGAATCGCCGGTCGTCTTCCCGGAGGCTGCGGCGCCGAAGCAGATCGTCCCCGCGCCGGAGATCGTGCCGCAGCCATTCGGGCAGATGGGCTTCGGGGCCGGATCATTGATGGCGTCCAGGTCATCACGCCGCCGCTCTGCGATGTGCCTGCTGGACCGTTCCTGCGCGGCAGCGACCTCAAGCGCGACCCGGAGGCGACCGACGCCGAGATTCCGATGCGCACGGTGGACCTGCCTGCCTTCATGATCGGGCGCTACCCGGTCACCGTCGTCGAGTACGCCTGCGCCGTCCGCGCTGGGGCGATGCGCGAGCCGCGCGACTGGGCCACCGTCTCGCAGCGCGCCTACCACCCGATCACCAACGTCTCGTGGCGCGACGCGATCAACTATTCAGCCTGGCTCACGAAGGTGACGGGCGAGCACTGGCGACCGCCGACCGAGGACGAGTGGGAGAAGGCAGCGCGCGGGACGGATGGCGCATCACCCGGGGCGATGAGTTCGATGCCAAAAAGGCCAACACGAGCGAGGGCGGGCCGGGCGAGCCGACGGCGGTGGGCATGTATCCGATGGGTGTCAGCCCCTACGGCGCGCTGGATATGGCGGACGCGGCAGGAGTGGTGCGGCCTGACGCCGGATTCGCCGCTGCTGCGTCCGAACGCGATGGGCGAGCCAGGCCAGAGCGTCGGCTACCTGGCCGGTGGCTCGTTCAGCGACTCGCCGATGACGGCGCGCTGCGCCTATCGCGCCCAAGCCTTCATGGGCGAGCGCGGCGACGAGACGGGCATGCGCCTCGTCCTCCAACTAGCGTAGTCATGGCATGTCTCTATTGACTGAGCCAGATACGATAGCCCACGCCCTTCCAGCAGATAATTCTGGCGTCACCTGCGTCCAGTCACAGCGTTTGTGGCATGCTCGACGTTGCGCTGCAACGGCCACTGCTGTCACTCACCTCAACTTGACACTGCCTATATACTGCCTGTACAGGTTATTTGCTGGTCGCAAGCAGTGTATGTGCAACTGGTTCGGAAAGGGGAGAGGGAATTTGACACTCCGCACGGGCTAAAGCCCGGCGGATTCTCAGGCTACGCACAGCCCAACGGCTCACGTTAGCGCCCGAAGGTTCTGCCCGAAGGTTCTGCCCGAACCCACTGGAGGTTGACTCCATCGCGGCGTGGCGTGGTGAGCTCAACGACCGCCGCTCAAGCGGAGCGCACCTCGTCCAAGACGGGTTACGGCTTTTACCCGTGGGAACGACATTCCACGGAACCCCGTAAGAGGAGGTGCTTGTGCGGGCGCAAATGTGTCCTGCCCACCTCTTCTCGCACAACGGGGAGGACACGGCAATGGACGCAGGACGCATGGCGAACGCCCCAACCGCCTCACCGCACGGGTTGAAATCCCGGCGGCTTGCGGCGGGCGAAAGCCCAATAAGGTCAGCCGCAGCAAAACAACGCAGCTGGGTAAACGGCCTTGGCTGTAGTAGGTATGGGGTTCGACTTAATCGGCGGGGCGTGGCGACTCATCCTCGGTATCGGCGTCGTTCTGTTCGTTGTGTTCCTGATAAGAGGCTGCGTTACCAGCGCCACGCTGAATGAGTACTCGAGTTGCGGCGATTTCGCGCAGGCCAGCTCTGACGATCAGAACAGAGCGCTGCAGGACATGCGGGCCGCGCATCACGACACCAGCAGTATCCAGGCGACCCGCGTATCGCTGAACCTGTACTGCACCATCTATGGCGACAGTGCGCCGATTGACGGCATCTATGGCGATGGCAGCAACAGTTCCATAGGCCCACAGCGAGCGGAAGCCCGGCATGGATCGCCGTTTCTTATGACGGTAGCGCCATCCAC
>CAVTFE010000057.1:0-14662 GCA_963733745.1 uncultured bacterium | reverse complement strand
TCCTGGACCCTCCAGGACTGGAGCCTTCGTGACGACTGCGGCGCGGTGAGACAGAGGGAGCGGATGGTTGTGAGTGGACGTGCGAAGGTCGACCTGCAGAATCTCGACCACATATTCCCAGTTCAGTACCGTTTTGGCAACATTGGGGGAGGCGTGTAGACTCCCGTCGACTCCATGGCCACGTGCGTGCAACCGGCGGCCGTCAGCCAATCCGCCAGGCAGAGGAGGTCCTGCGTCATGGTCCCGACGTGCGCACCTCCTTGCTCAGCGCTCCGCCGGAGTTGGCGACGAGCAGGCAGGCCACCACCGTGCGCTTATGGACATCGATTCCGCAACACCGCGCATGTACTACGTCCATGGGGCGATCCTCTCCCTTCCAAACAGGGGACAATTCAGCGGATGGACGGCCGCGGGAGTGCCCGATAAGTAGAGTCTGAGGTGCGTGCTCCCGCAGCGAGCGGGGCAACAGGCAGTGGTGCCTTCAGGACACTCAGGTCAATCTGTTGAGCGGGCTCACAGCACCAGGCTCGCCCGACCTTCGCGTCTCCGGACCATCCGCCCTCACCATACCGCGTTCCGCTCCCATTTTCATCCGCTGTGGTGGCCCTTGGGGCCATGAGCATCTGTTGAAAAAGCGGCAAACGTCGCCCGGTGGTTAAGGGGGTTGACGGCGCTCGTCGCTCTCTTGATGGCGGCGTGCTGTCCCTGGGAGCTGCCTCCAGACGGTCAGGAATGAGCTGCTCGCAGGGAGGCTAGCCGAGAAGCGTGCGCAAGGCCTCCGCTTGCTCGGCATCGAGGCGCTCGGTCTTGACGAGGAAACGGACGAACCGCCGCAGGCTGATGAGGGCGTCACGGTCGCGCCGTGTGCGCAGGTACGCCGACAGATCGGTCGGTCGCAGATCCAACAGGCCGCGCGGAGGGATCTGGTCCAACAGGATCGTCTGGGCCAGGGCGTGGATGGTAGCGCAATGGGCGGCCGTCTTGGTAGGAGTGAGCCCAGCGTAGCCGAGCTCGCGGCGAAACGCGGCGAGCACCCGAGTGTTGCGCGCGCCGATCCCCGCGCGGGCCTCCTCAAGGTCCGTAGGACGAGGCTCCCATGGCAAGCTGGTGATGACGCCGTGGCGTTCCAGCAGGTCACGATAGGTCTGCTGCAGGTCGCGCCGGATGCCAGGGCCGAAGTAGATGGCATAGGGCGCGAGCAAACTGTCATAGATGATCCGCTGGCCGAACGGCAGCAAGACGGCCTCGACGTAGACCGGAAGCACTGGGCCGACGATCTCCTCGATGGGGCTGACTAACCCGAGCACGCCATAGGCCTGGACCGGGCTCGTCGCGGAAAGGAAGAGTGAGTGCTTCTTCAAGTAGCGAAAGATGTAAAAGGGACCCGCCACGCGATGCTGCCAGCTGGCGACGAGGGCCAGATCCGCGGTGGGGAGCCTCGCAGGATTATCGGCAATGAACTGCTCACGCAACGCGTCCTCGGCCCACAACGTGTCGCGCAGCGCCTGCACGACGTCGAGGGGCATCGACCCCTCCTCCGTCGCCTCTTCCCACGTAGCGGGGAAGCCCGGCGCGAGGAGTCGCTGGATATTCACGTAGTGGAGCAGCGCGAACCAGATGCGGTAGAAGCGCTCCGTCTCGGGCGGCGGCAACTGGGGCACGGCCAGGGAACGTCGGGTATGCAGCGCCTCCTCCTCCTTCTGCCCGCGCGGTGGCCAGCGCTCCAGTGAACGCTCCGCGGATCCGTGGGGATAGCCCGTTCCACCCCTCTATAGCCTATCATGAGCCGAGCAGGTGCGGCTGTCGCATGCGGGAGGCGCCTGGCGGCAGGTCTGCGCCTTGGGGTGAGCGGGAGGCACGAGATCGCCATGATGGGCACGAAAGCACGGATCTTCACGCCGGTGCGCGCTATCTCTCTCGACGAGCTGGTACCTGCAGACCACTTCTACCGCTACCTCGACCGTGTGCTCGACCTCTCCTTCGTGCGCGATCTGGTCCAGGACTATTACGCCCCCTGTGGACGACCAAGCGTGGATCCCATGGTCTTTTTCAAGCTTCAGCTGGTCATGTTTTTCGAAGGGGTACGCTCGGAACGGCTCCTCATGCGCCTGGTCGCCGACCGGCTCAGCGTCCGGTGGTATCTGGGCTACAACCTGGGCGAGCCCTTACCCGACCATTCAAGTTTAACCCGCATCCGCACCCGCTACGGCCTGGAGGTCTTCCGCCGATTCTTTGCGACCATTGTCGAGCAGTGCCAGCAAGCGGGATTGGTCTGGGGCCGTGAACTCTACGTCGATGCCACCCACGTACTGGCTGATGCCTCACTGGAGTCACTCGTGCCCCCGCTTTGCCGTCGAGGCGCGCGCTGCGATCCAGGCCCACCTGCGCGCGCTCTTCTCTGACGAGCCGCAGGACGAGCCGCAGGACGAGCCGCAGGACGAGCCGCAGGACAGCGCAGGACGAGCCGCAGGACGAGCCGCAGGCAGCGCAGGAAGGGGAGGAAGGGGAGCGAACGGGGGTCTGCGTCTCTGGCCAACCCAGCCGAGCCCACGCCGCTGCCAGTCATCCTGAGTGACTCCAAGCGCGAAGAGCTCGCCGAGGCGAATACCACTCGCCATGACTGGATCGCGGCGCACGGTAGACCGCAGCGCGAGGTCCGCGGTCCCAACAATTACTACCAGCGTGTCGCCGATTTCCGCGTGAGCACGACAGATCCCGACGCTACACCCCTGCGCCTGAAAAGCGGGGGGACGCACCTGGGCTACCAGACCCACTATGTAGTGGACGGGGGCAAACGGCGCATCATCCTCGGCGTGCTGGTCGCCCCCGGCGAGGTCATGGAGAACCAACCGATGCTCGATCTCGCCTGGCACGTCCGCTTTCGCTTCCATGTGCGGCCACACCACGCCACCGGGGACACCACCTATGGCACCCTGGCAGAACATCACGGCCCTCGAACGAGAGGGCATTCACGCCTACATGCCCCTACCTGATTGGGAGCACAAGACCGCCTATTATGGCCCCAGGCGCTTCAGCTATGATGCGGCGCGCGATGTCTATATGTGCCCTCAGGGCCAGCCGCTGCGTCCGTACCGACGCGAACTGAGCGCCGAGAAAGTGGAATACCGTGCGGCTCCCGCCACCTGCAATGCCTGTCCGGTGAAAGCCCAGTGTACGCCCAGCGCCCACGGGCGCATTGTGCACCGCCACTGTGCTGAGGCGTACCTTGACCGGGTGCGCGCGTACCACCAGGGCGAGCCCTACGCCAAGGCGATGCGCAAGCGCAAGGTGTGGGTCGAGCCGCTCTTCGCAGAAGGCAAACAGTGGCATGGCATGCGACGGTTCCGCTTGCGACGGCTCTGGCGCGTCAATAGCGAGGCGCTCCTGCTCGCGGCGGGGCAAAACCTCAAGCGCCTGCTCCAGCAGCGGGGCTGGGGTCGTCCGTCACCACCGCATCGCCAGCTTCGTCGCTGTTTCGTCTATCGCCTTTGAGGAACGACGCAATGATAGGCCAGAGAGGAAGCGGCGCCAACAATCGGCGCGCGGATCTTCGTGGGAAACCTGCGTCCGTTTGTGGAGAGAGTTAATTCTCTCGATGAATCCAGGTCGGCTCAAGCACAGATAAAGCGAACGGTCGGGCTCCCGCCATTGCTGGTAAATCTCACATCGAACGGGCTCCCAGTGGGTGTGCCAGTGACATGCACCGGCGTTGATGCGCCAACGGCGAGGGAGCCATCATACACGTCCAGCTTGACGCCTGTGCTATTTGGACCAACGGGCGCAGCCGACCAGGTAAGTGCGCCTGGGCCAGCATTGAACACTGTCAGAATGGTGTCGACGGAGCCATTGCATGGATATGATCCCGTCATCGGCGTAACTATGAGTGGAAGCGGCGGTGGAGGTGGTGGGGGAGGTGGTGGAGGTGGGACACGTGTGGCCGCCTGCGCCAGGGCGGTCGAGGTGGCGGCCAGCGAGTCGTAAGAGAGCGCGGAGGTTGGTGTGGTTTGACTGTCCCCTCGCGTCACGATGTTCACCGCCAGGTTGAGACCACTGACCAACGCTATCAGAGCCAACCCCGTCGCCAGAGCGACGAGCCACCAACGCTGGGGACTCCTGCGCCTGTCATCGTCGCGCGCTGACCCATTGTTGTCTTCAGTCCCTCCATCCCGCCCATGCCGGTTCCCATGACTGCCGCCTTGATCTCCCGCGCCCCTGATTCCTCCGTTTGCGCGCTGTTCGACGGACCATGGAATGGCCGGCGGCGGCGCGGCCCCCATGACGTTCTGGTTTGGCGCTCCTCCCCAGATCGGCATATCGCGCCATGGCTGTTCCTGAACGCTTTGGAGCGCGGCTCGCATATCTGCTGCGCTGGCATAGCGATCTCGCGGATCGCGAGCAAGCGCGCGCATCACCACTGCGTCGAGTTCTGCTGAGACGGCTGGGGTGAGCGTAGCGGGTGGGCGAATTGGATCGGTGAGCGCTCGTGAGGCCATCGAGTATGGGGTATTAGCGATATGTGGTGGCCGCCCAGTTAGCATCTCATACAGCACCGCCCCCAGCGCATAGATATCGACGCGGTGATCGACATGTTGACCGGATAGTTGTTCTGGCGCCATATATTGTGGCGTGCCGATAGGCAGTCCACTGCCAGCAAGCGTTGGCGGTTGGCCAGCGCCCGTAAACTCAACTTTGCGGACGATTCCAAAATCTGTCAGCAGCGCTCGGTCATCGCTCAGCAGGATGTTATCTGGTTTGATATCACGATGAATCAGACCGAGAGAGTGGACCGCGGTCAGTGCGGAGGCGATTTGGATGGCTACGTTCAGCGCGAAAGAGGGAGAGAGTCGTTTGTTTCGAAGGAGCGCATCGCGCAAGGAGGCCTTGAACAGCGGCATGACGAAATAGGTGTACGGCCCTTCCACGCCGAAGTACTCAATTGGCACGATATTGGGATGCGCCAGCTTGCGGACTTGGGCGACCTCATTCTTAAAGCGCGCCACATACGCTGGGTCAGTTGCGAAAATCGGGGACAGCACCTTGACCGCTACCACGCGACCCGTTTCCTGCTCTGTCGCGCTGTAGACCGTGGCCATGCCGCCACTCTTCAATGATTCTAGAAGCCAATACCTCCCAAGTCGTTGACCGCTCAGCATGCTACGTTTCCTAGCGATATGCGATGGCGTTCACTTCAACTGGTGCGCTGGCTCGGAAAGTAGGCAGTGTTCCGACTGTTGATGCAGCAGCGGAGCGCCGTAAGTATAGAAGATTCCCATACTCGTGTCAAGAGACACTATTTTCTCTCATACTCGTACTTATTCATTTCCTACTTATTCATTTCCTATCCTAGTTCCACTGGAGCTGTGCGTTGAGCAGTGGCCGCGTTTTCTAGATGATACCTGGTCGCATCATACCGTTGTAGATCGAAAAGCGCTCATTACCCATGCCTTGCCTCACGCAACAACAGATCGAGCAAATTATGCTTGAGGCCAAACAGAGAGGGGAGGCGCCATGAGCAAACGCAGAGTATTCTTGGTGACGACGGTAGACCAGATAGAAAGGGACTCCACCCGTTGGTGTGTCCAAGGCCGGGCGTAGGAGGATGTGAAAATTAGCGACCAGGTGTATCTCGACGTGATGTCTGCAGATGGAGCGGAGTCACCGCTCACCTTCCAGATCATGCGGTGCAGAAGCTACGGAGTGGACATTCCAGAATTGACCCACGACATGACTGGGGAACTCGTGTTGCAAGGTCCGCACAGTGACCTCCTGAGGGGAAGATGGTGTCTCGTTGGCCGAGTGAGACTAGGGTCGCCTTTGCCCTTGTCGCTTTCTGAAGCGCAGCGGCCACCACTGAAACAACACGGTCGAGCGCACGAGATCACGGCGGGTCTGCGGGGCGACACAGCGCTCCGCTTGGGCGTCCTCCAGCTCCTCAATCGAGGCGACATGGCGGTTGGTCAGCGCCGTATTCGTCAAGCGCCATAAGTCCTCTGCGGGCTGGAGCTCGGGCGAGTAGACCCTCTATGTCAAGGCAATTAGGCGGCAGGTCGAGCATGCGCCTGTCGAGCAGCGAGGAAGAGAGCCGGGTCGTAGCGCACGCGCTTGAGCCACAGCGCATGGATAATGCGCACCCATAGGTTCGCGAGGGCGCGCAGGGCCACGCTATGGCTTTTGCCCTCACTCCGTTTCCGGCGATAGTACGCCAGCGCCCACTCCTCCTGCATGGTGGACTGCCAAGCAGACTGGTACAAGGCGTTGCGCCAGGGCTTGATGCAGGCCCGACGCTTGCGCGCCCGCGCAAACTTGCCGCTCTCATAGGGGACCGGCGCGGTTCCCGCCAGCGCCTGGACACTCGCTGCACTCCCAAAGCGCTCCCGGTCATCGCCCCATCCTGCCAGCAACCGCGGCGCGAGGCGCTTGCCGGTCCCGGGCAGGCTCAGGAAGACCTGACTGTCATGATCGGGCAGAAAAAGGCGCTGAATCTCCT
Organism: uncultured bacterium; assembly: GCA_963733745.1. Taxonomy (GTDB): domain Bacteria; phylum Chloroflexota; class Ktedonobacteria; order Ktedonobacterales; family JADMIN01; genus DASWAC01. The sequence goes on along the minus strand of CAVTFE010000057.1, from coordinate 8,175 downwards.
CGTCATAGCCGCTGAGTTGGTCCATACGAGGAACGAGCTGACTCACGAGTGCGAGCAGGAGACGGGTCTTCGCGCGGGTCGTGACAGGATCGGCGTGCAACTGCGGCGCGTGGAGCTGCTCCCGGAGACGATGCGCCGCCTTGAGCGGTCCCGGATAGTGCGGCTGCGCCTGGAGGAAAGCGGTCAGCTCCTCGACGGAGGCGCCGCGTGCGGCGTCCAGCGTTGGCTAGGCGCGCAGAAAGGCCAGGGTGGTCGGTGGTGGTCGGCTGCTGCAATTTGGCGAAGAGCGTCAGCGCCGCCGGATCATAGGTCTTGAGGCAGGCCGTGAGTTGATTGAGCAGGCGCGTCTGACTTTGTATGAGCCCGTCTTGGTCATGCGTGAGGACCTTCAGCTCCTGCACCAGCGGGCTATCGGGCGCCAGTCGGCGTCAGTCGGCGCAGATCGGCCAAATCACTCCGCCCCTTCTTGGCCAACAGGTACGCATCAAGCGCATCGGACTTGGCGCCCGCCGGCGCGCGCCTCCGCTCAAGCGTCTTGGGACTCACCGGGTAGACCGGGAAGCCCGCCTCCAAGAGCGCCGTAATGAGCAAGCCCTGATTGGTCTCCACCACACAGGCGATCTGCTCTACATCAGCAGCACTCCCTGCCGCGTTTGAACGTGTCGCCACCTCAAGCAGGAAGACCGTCAACTGGCGCAGCCCTTCGGATGAGTGCGCCACACGGATTGTAGCTACCTGATGCCCCAGCTCATCTACCACCGCCGCGTCGTGATGGTCATCTGCCCAATCGATGCCGACATACCACACCGTCGCCTCCCTCCTTGAGAAGCACCCCACACCAGCACAGGATCTTGGATGGTCGTGGCCTTCTACGCCGGTGCTCGCAGCACAACCCTCTATGGTCGGTAACATCCAAGACTCCAGACGCTGGGGAAGGACCATCTACTCGAAGCGGTCGCACCGCAAGGGCGGCATAGACTTTCCCCAGCGCCCCGCCGTGTCGTCCACCTCCCATTCCCTCACGTCCAGGGAGGCTGAACGACACTTTACGGTATAAGAGCGGAAGAAAGAGCAAGTGGACATGGTCGGGCACGCGCAAGCGCTGGGTGCCGTGCCAGCCAGCCCGATCCAGGACCAACACAATCTTCTTCTTGGGGCTCGTACCCGCTTGGCGCTTAAAGGCGGCAAGCTCCGCTTCAAACAGGGAGATACTGACCGAGGTCGCCAGGTGAAAGACCGTGCGTCCTGAGGTGGAATGGACAATGCCCACCAAGTAGCGCCAGTGGTAGCTGTTGGACTGGGGCGACTGGATGCTCCTTGTCCAGACTCCAGATCTTGCGCAGGATTGGTTTCAACCCGATGCGATGCTCGTCCATGGCCCAAAGCTCGACCCTCGCCTGCGAGAAGGCCGCCGCCACCTCGCGCAGCAGCGGACGCAGACGGGCCTTGAAGTCGGCTTGCGCCTGGGGGGCAGCGCGCACATGGCGTGGGCGCGGCATGCGCAGACGCGCGCCGAGTCGCCGCAGGTACACCCAACCCAACTGCCGGCAGACCGGTCGCCTCAGGCGCTGCGCCATCCAAGCGGCGACGGTGCGTCCACACCAGCGGTCGTGCTGCGAAGCCCGGCTGCGCAGCGCCGCACGTAATTCCTCGTAGTGCGGTGCGGTCAGCAGCTGTCCATGTGAGCGAGCCAGACGCGGCTGGTCTTTGACGCCGTCTTGCCCGCGCGCATTGTAGCGGCGCGCGATCTGGCAGATCCAGTACGCCGAGTATCCATCAATGCTAGCAATGGCTTTGGCGGTGAAGCCACGCGCCAAGAGCCAGAGGAAGTGCCAGTGACTCCGCTCGACCGGATCCTGGGTCCTGCGGTACCGAGTAGCCAGTTCATCTGCGCTGAGGTGAGGTTCGAGATGGATAGATCGCGCCATGTCTCGTTTTGTACAACGCTCTGGCACGACCGCGTATGAAAGCGTCCCAATTAGGCTCAGGATATGTTGATCGCCCTCATGAGGGTCCATGGCTCAATTTGCGCCGACGTCTGATTGATGTGATCGTTGGGGCCATTCGACGGAATCGGTGGAGGAGCGTCGGCGTCGATAGCATGGGTGCGGGAATCCATCAAGTATCTGGATACCAGGGAGAACCGATCACATCATTGAATATTGCGCCGACGATTGCTCCCGGTGCTCGACACAACACGTTCTATACCTTGATTCCTCAAGCGCAGAAGGGTGCGATCCTTCAATCAACGCCGAGGTTCAGAATCAGAATGTACCCACTTTCTGGACCCACTCCCGACCCCATATAATGAATGCTAGGACGCTAGAATAGGGCCTACTTGCGGGGAGATACGGGGCAATCCGTGTCTCCCCGTTTGTTTTGCGCAAAAGACACGTTTGCCTGGCGCAAACGCAGCTAGCGTAGCATCCACGCGCCAGAGCGGATGATCGGCGTGCGCTGGCCGTCCGCTGTCTCGCCGTCGATCTCAAGTTCAGGCGAGCCAACCATGAAATCCCAGTGCGCGGCGCTGCTGTTCGCGCCCGCCGCCGCGAGTTGTTCTGGCGTCATGTCGTGCGCGCCCTCGATGCACGCGGGATAGGCGTTGCCGATGGCCAGATGGCAGGAAACGTTCTCGTCGTAGAGCGTGTTGTAGAGCGGGAAGGTGGCGAACGTCGGCGAGTCCGAGGTCACTAGCGCAACCTCGCCAAGATAGCGCGAGCCCTCGTCGGTCTCGATCAGGTGTCCAAGCGCCTCGCGCCCTTGCGTCGCGTCGAACTCGACGATGCGCCCATCCTCGAAGCGCAGGCTGACGCCATCCACGACTGTACCCTGCAAAAGGACAGGCATCGTCCCGCGCACAGTCCCGTTCACACCGTCGCGTTGTGGCGCCGAGAAAACCTCCTCGGTTGGGATGTTGGGCACAAAGTTGACGCCACGGCTATCGGTCGCGCCGCCGCCAAGCCAGCGATGCCGCGCAGGTAGCTCGATGGTCAGGTCAGTTCCCCGACCACGATAGCGCAGACGAGCGAAATGCGCACGGTCGAGCGCACTCACGCGATGCCCCAGTTCCGTCGAGTGCGCCTTCCATGTCGCCACGGGATCAGGCGTATCCACGCGCGTCGCATGAAAGATATGGTTCCAGAGCGCGGTCAGCGCTTCGTCTGGCGTCTTGTCGGGAAAGACCTTGCGCGCCCAGGCAGAAGACGCGACCGCAGCGCCAACCCACGGTATGACATTCGAGCCGATTTGCTGCTGGATGGAGGATGAGGCGATGGCCTGCGCCTTCATTGCCATACCCATACGCGCGGGATCGACGCCTTCGAAGGCGTCTGGATCGGCGCCAATCAAGCCGACGAAGGCGGCGTGGGCGTCGATGAACTCCTGGCCCATCGCAACCTGCGCCTTCGAAGGCGTCTGCAAGGCTTCAGGCGTGGCGCGCTCGAACCACATACGCTCGACGGCGGGATCAGTCCAGGTGACCTTGACACTGCTGGCTCCCAGGTCATACGCCCGCCGCGCCAACAGGCGCACGATGTCCGCGAACTCGAGTGGAACACCTCTGCCGCCCACGGTCACTGGCTGACCAGGCTGAAGGTTGACGCCGACGCGCAGAATGATATCCATATACCGCTCAAGATTGGCCGCGAACTCCGCCATTTCGTGCGCCCTTTCAATGTGCCTATCGCCGCGCTGATCCAGCAAACCTGTGGTAGCATACCCGATCAATGAGACGCGCGACCAGCGGCGATATTTGCGCCGTTCATGCTTCTCCTGGCTTGCTTTAACGGGGCAGAATCAGGAAAAACCGCGTCTGTCCCGCCATCCTGTCGCCGGCTCCGGCCTTCCGCTCATGCGTCAAGGAGGAGCGCACGGCCTCCGCCTTCTACTCGAAATAGCTCACCTTCACTGTAGCGTGGTATTGACAGCAAGCGATAAAATGAGGCCAGAATCGTCCCTTTCCACCGTCAAATCGCGCACGAGTGGTCCAGTCAGACCTAGCTGGGGCCTCGATCTCCGTGCGTGGAATACAGGCGAAACACTCAGCGCAGGTGTCTTGTCTCAGCCGCGTGGTGGGTAGAGACGATGGAGAGGGCCTCGACGCGAATCCGGGAAGGACCATACCATGCTCATTCGCGACGCCGGGCCACAACTTCCGCGGCCTCGACGCATCACCGCGGCGCCGCAGCGGGTCAACTGGTGGCTGCGATTGACGAGCGCAGGCTGGGATACGCCGCAGTATACCGTCGCTCAGCGCGAGATGACGCGCCGTAGCCGCCTCGCCTCCTGGTTGATCTTGGGCCTGTTTCTTGCCTTAGTCGTCGTCTCTCCGTTAGTGACTGGCGACACGCAGACGCTCATCGCGTTTTCCCTCTTTGCGGTGGGCCTGACCCTCTGCGCTGTGCTGAACCGCCGTGGCCTGGTAAACGCGACTGGCGCGATCCTGGTCGCGTTGATTCTCCTGGTCATTATGGGGCCGACAGTCACCAGCCCGCTTGGACTGACCATGGGCCAATTGCCAAACTACGACGCGCTCGCCATCGCGGTGCTGGTCGCGGCGACCCTGCTGCCGCGCTGGGCGATCTTCGCCGTCGCCGGACTCAACTCGGCGCTGGTGGTGGCTGATTTTACGCTCCGCAAGCATCATCCCAACGTCCAGCAGGACGCGGCGCTCTATGCCAGCCCGACGCTGCAAACGATCTCGCTGCTGGTACGTCCCATCGCGCTGGAACTCATGGTCGCCGTGGTGGCGTATTTGTGGATCCGTGGGACAGACGAGGCGATCCAGCGCGCTGACCGCGCCGAAGAGATCGCGCAACTCGAACAGCGCGAGGCCGAACGCGCGCGCGATCTGACAGAGGGGGTCCAGCAGTTGCTCGCCGTCCATGTGCGTCTGGCTAATGGTGATTTCCGCGCCCGCGCGCCGCAAGTGCGCAGCCCGCAGCTTGCGCAGATTGGCCAGAGCTTGAACAGCCTGATCAACCGCTTGGCGCGATTCGCGCAGGCCGATGCAGTGTTGCAGCGCACGCATGTGGAGGCCACCCGGCTTGCGGACGCGCTCCAGCGCGCGCGACAAGGTCAGCCCTTTACTATCCCGCCTGCGAGCGGCACGCCCCTCGACCCCGTCGTTGAGACCCTCCGGGTGCAGGCGCAGCGCTCTGGGCGCATGTCGCAGCCTCGATCGGATGCGCAGGAGCCGTCTTCCAGCCCGTTCTCGCAACCGCTGTCCAACCCGTTTCCCTCTTCGCAGTACAGCACACCTGCGTCGCAACCGCTCTCCGAGCGGCGTCAAGAGCCCGATCCGTCGCTGCCGGACTGGCTGCGCCCACCCGAGTCAGGTGAGCCAGATAAGCCAGACGCGCAATGACTATGCCGGCTGACCAGACCGCGCCATCCATGGAAAGCGCCCATGCCAGTAATGATGGGGAACAGCTAGGGCCAAAACGCCCGTCACGCCTGACACGTGCGCTGATTCGCGTCTCGGTCGCCTGGCTGATCGTGGCGTTGATCTTCTGGGCGTGGTATCTCGCCGCCGTCGCGTTCGTTCCGCAGTTTCTATACTCTTTCTTCTGGCTCGGGCTTGTCGGCCTTCCTATCTGGCGCTGGCGGCGGCCACTGGGCCGGCTGGTCCAGGCCTGGCGATTCCCCGGCTTCCTCAAATTCATGGCCCTGGGCTATCTGATGGTATTGATCGAGGAGATCTTCGCGGCGCTGGTCAACCACCTGAGCGAAGGATTCTCCTGGCCGCTCTTCCTCCAGCGCATCGGGCAGTTCTGGGCGCTGAACCTGTTCGCCTTCACTGGCTTCTTCGTCGGGTGGTATCTGCTGGCGCGCTTCATCGGCTTCTCGCGCGTCGAGATGTTCTATCTCGGCGGCTGCTTTGGTCTCTACTCCGAGCGTGCAATCTTCCTGCTGCCGGGGCAGTTACTCGTGTTTTTCCTCTTCGCGCCGCTCATGGTCTTCACCTATGGCTTAATCCTGACGCCAGCAATGCTTAGCATCGGCGAGCCGAGAAAGTCGCGCCTGATCTGGCCGCTGCGCTATCCGCTCGCGTTCCTCATCCCCTTCCTCTGCTCACTTCCGCCCGTTATCTTGCTCCAAACCTTGCGCGCGAGTTTCCCCGATTGGTTCCCGCCGCGTAAGTTCATCCCCTGAGAGGGTCTTGCGCGCTGACTGTACCCATTCGACGTATGGCTGTATACTTGGCGAGCGAATGAGGTCAGCAGAGGCGGAAGCGACAAGCATATGCGGAACCCACCGGGCGCGGGTATCCCGGAATTGCAGGAAGAGACACGCGCCGCGCGCGGGCGCGCCTTCGAGTTGCTGCTCAGCGTCGTGCTGCTTTCTACACTCTTCGGCGTCGCGCTCAATCTCGGCACATCGCTCCTTGTGCAGACACTGACTCAGGACCAGGAAGTACTCGTTGTCGTGGGAGCCCTTGCGCTGGCCCTCATTGCATTGCTGATCTTCGTGCCTCGCGCCTCGACCACCGTGAAAGAGTTCCACGAGGAGATCGAGCTATTTCTGCCGCTGCTGGTGACGCCGCATGATGTCGAGGTGGTCCAGGTCTCGCGCTTCACCCCGCTCGACGTGGCGCACGACGCGCTCAAGCGGCGTCCTGACGAGGAGCGCAAGGCGCTGGCCGAATATGTGCGCTCGTCGCATGGCAAGAGCGGCGCTGGACATCAGGCGGTGAAGCGCTTCGCCCTGGAATCGGCGCAGTTGATGCTGGCGGTGGAGGTGGCGCGGCGCTCGCGGCAACTGCTCGGCGACGAGGCCGAATATCACAAGGTGCGCCAGATCGCGCGCATGCAGCCCGCCATCGTCAGCGCTGATTTCCTGCGCATCATGGCTCAGGCGGATGGCAACGTGTTGTTCCAGGGCAAGACCAACGGCCTGCCGGAAAAAGCGCTGTTGCCGGAGCGCGTGCGGCTTCGCCTCCCCAGCGTCGTGCGGCAACTCGACATGCTAAGCGGCAAGGGCAAACAAACGCGCTTGCGCGACATTACGTTGCTGGCCGCCGAAGCAGGACGCGACACCGCCTTCCGCATCACGGCGGTCGCCGACTACAGCGAACATGGCATTCCGACGCGCCAGGTCCCACGGCGCGGACTGACGGCGCGAGCGATCCTACGCAACGCCGAGAACCAGCGCATCCGCGAGCTAGCGCGCGCCGAGGAGGATGCCGCTGATCTACTCGACCCCTCCGGACGGGCACGCTCGGATGACCCCGAAGCAGTCGCGCTGGTCGAGCGCCATCGTGAGGCGTACCAGAAGATCTATGAAGCCAACACACGCCCACGGCTGCTGCGCGTTTTCGTGCGCTTCGACGGCTCGTTCCGCATCCGCCTGCTGGCCGGGCAGCGCCGCCAGCGCGCGATCTACGCCTGGGCCACGGCGCTGGCGCAACTCCTCGCGCAGAACGACATCGAGGTCTACATGGCGCGATTGAAAGAGGCGGGACAGATGGTTCCCACGCGCGACTTTTAGGCTGCTGCGAACGGCATCAGACAGTTCCAGGGAGGCGTGTGTGCGACAAGCGAGTGGCCATCCTATCCTGATCAATGGGCTTATTTTCGGCACGCTGCTGTTACCTGCCAATCTCACCCCCGAGGCGTTTCATTTTTTTTGGAATCAAGGTCTCCGATGCCTCGACCTCCATCATTGTGTCTAGCACCGTCACGCTCGTCGTCTTGCTTATCGAGTTGCTCTTACTTTTTCTCTCTGGTCGCGGCGCCTCGGTGCCTCGTGCAAACCGGCACAGTGAGCGCTGGTACGCTGGCGGGGCTTCTCGCTGCTACAATCGCCGGGGTCGTCGGCGCGATAATCACTATTGCCCAGACTGCTGCCGATCCTGGGGCGATTCGAGACGCAGCGAGCTTGGTAAATCCAAGTGTGAGTTCCAGCCCACTTAGCGATGAGGCCATTGTCATCATTGGCGTCATCAGTGCGGTCATTGGCCTGCTCTTCTTGCTAGGGCTAGGAGCCGGCATGGGCACGCTAGGTGGGTTGCTCGGACGGCAGAAATACCAGCCAGGCTCCTACCAGGAATCCATGTATCAGGGATTGCCGCTGCAGTAGCCAATGAGTTGAGCGTAGCGTCTACAGCAGACACAGGTGGAGCGAGCCGTTTTTCGCTCCACTTTTTCTTGCGCATGATCGTCCCTATTCTGAGCA
>CAVTFE010000056.1:0-67452 GCA_963733745.1 uncultured bacterium | reverse complement strand
AAGAAGTCGTCGCGGTCACCAGCAGGCATGAACCGATGGTGATCGAGGAGAACGGCGACTTTGCGATGCAGCGCGTAGAGCCTATCGTGCGCCTCCAGCCCTCGCGCTATCGACATCTGCTACGCCTCGCCGCGCCGTGGATTGTGGCGGGAACGATGCTCGCGCTGCTGGTCGCGCCCGCGGCCTGGGTCCCGCGCCTCGCTCGCCAGTCCATCCACCTCAAACCTGCCGGTCGCCGGTCCCCGACAGACCACAGCCTTCAACGGGCCAACCGGCGCTAACGGAGGATTCGCCGGGCGCAGGCAAGCCAATGGCGGGTTTCCACCTGCTGGTGGTTTCCCCGGCCGCGCGCCGCCCAACGGAGGAAATGGCAGCTTCACGCCACCGTCTGGCGGGGGAACGGGACGTTCACGCCTCCCACTGGCGCTGGCGCCGGACTGGTGGTTCCGCGACGAACCTCCAGGTGAACAGCGACCTGATCGCCTATCTGGAAGCGCACGCGATGGCTGGCTCATACCTCTTCGCCACGACTAGCTCGATGACCGCGTCGGCGTATATCATTGCGACGGGCAAGCCGGTGATGGCGTTGGGCGGATTTTCAGGAAGCGATCCTGATCCTGACAGTAGCGCAGATTGCGGGCGCTCGTCGCCAATGGGACTCTCCGCTACTTCCTGCTGGTGGAGGTGGGTTCGGCGGTGGGCCGGGCGGTTCATCCAGCGCGACTTCGTGGGTTACTAACACCTGTACCGCCGTCTCGTCCTCGGCATGGAGCGGGCACAGGAAACGCATCCAATGGTCAGGGGCTTGGTCTGCAACTGTATGATTGTGCAGGAAGGCGTAGATAGAGGTCGTCGACATTAGTCGTAGATACTAGTGTGGATCGCCAGCGAGCGCCGGAGCGAGAGAAGATGGCAGTGATCAGGGAAACGCCAGTGAGCGTACGTGAGGAGCAGGGCGCGGTCGCCGCGCCCCAGAAACGCTCTCTGTGGTCCCGCCTCTTCTCTGGCAAGGCCCGCCCGATCCGCTTTTTTCTCGTTGGCCAGACGGCCACACTCACGCAGCTCTGCGTCCTCTATGCGCTGACGAGCCTCGGCTGGCTGCCTGGCGTCGCGAACGCCGTCGCGCTCGTCCTCTCCTCGCAGGTCAATTTCTTCCTCAGCGCCACGTTCACCTGGCGCGACCGCGACGCGCTGAACGGCGCGGTGAACGCAGCCAGACGACCCCGCTCATCGTTCTGGGACGCTGGGCGCGGTTCATGAGTGGCATCGCCGTGACGACGCTGCTCAACGACGGACTGTTCATCCGCTGGAGGCACTGCCCTGCCCGTCCTGGTCGCCGCCATTATCAGTTCCAGCGTGATTGCCATAGTGAACTACCTGATGATCGACCGCCTGATCTTTCGCCGCAAACGCCGCAACGCCTCGACACCCGCATAGGCGCTACCTCCCCTTCTTGCTCAGAGATGGAATGCAGGAGATACCGCATGCCCAATGTCGCGCGCGCTTGACGCTCGCACGGCGGGCGCGTACACTTGTGCGTACCTCCACTTTGGCTCGATTTTGCCCGTGCGCGTTCCCCACGCAGCGTGGCGCCGAGAGAGCGGGGATGCGGTTTGGCGCGTGAAGTCGGTGGGCTTTTGGGCTGGATCGCCAGCGTGACGCCCCTGATCGTGGTCAACATCTTTGGCGCGCTCGGCATCTTGAGTTGGGATGACGCCTTCGTCGTCAGCGCAGTCGCCTTGATTGCAGGCCCCATACTCGGCGGGCTGGTCGCGGGCCATGTCGCGGGCCATCCCGACCGCGCCTCCGCGTCTGGCGCGCGTGAGGCGGGCGTGGCCGGCGGAATAGCCGCCGCGCTCTACTTCCTCTCGATCACGGGACTGGTGATCTTTGCGCTGCGCCCAGAGACGATCCCCGCCACCCTGCAAGAGCACCCCCTGCGCTCCACGCTCGCGGTCATTGCCCTGGCGATTTTTGCGCTTTTTGCGGTGGGTGTCGCCTTCTTCGCGGCGTCTGGTTCGACCGCCGCGTCGATCAGGTGGCGCATGAGTCGTATACCGCGAAGATGCGCGCGCTGAACGTTCAGAAGACACGAAACGCCTCGCGTCCCGCCATGCCAGCGTCCAGGCCACTTGGACCATCGGAGTCGCATGGGTCGAGCATGCGCGATTGGCGCGAGCGGGCGCAGACGCCCGCGCAGGAAGTACCTGAAGGACATCCCAGCGGTCCACGACGTGAGGATGACGCAGCGCCGCGCCGTGAGCCGTGGCGCTCGCGCTAGTCCCACGCTGACCCAAAGGAGATCGCCCGATGGCGCGCCTGTTATTCCTGGGAACCGCCGCCGCGCTGCCCACCGCGCGCCGCACGAATAGCATCATCGCGATAACCGGCGAGAACGGCAAGGGCGGCCTGCTCATCGACTGTGGCGGCGATACCTATGGAGCGCTGCTGCGTGCGGGCCTCGGCCCAAACGATCTCGACGACCTTTTCATCACCCATGCGCATATTGACCACATCGGCAGCCTCCCCTCTCTCATCGAGAGCTATCGCCTCGGCGGGCGCTCGAAACCCTTGCGCATCTGGGCGTTGCCGGAGGTGATGGCGGTCGCACGCAGCTCATCGCTGCCTTCGACTTCGAGCTGCATCGGAGAACTGGACGTTTGACGTCACCTTCCATGAAGTGGAGCATGGCGAAGAACTGACGTTGGGAGGCTACAGACACGCGTGATGCGAATGGATCACGCCGTACCCTGGCTGGCGTCCGGATGGAACTGCCACGCGGCCCCGTCGCCTATACCTGCGACACACAACCAAATCCCGCGCTGTCGGAACTTGGGCGTGGAGCGCGGCTGCTCATTACCGAAAGCACCTTCTTGCGCCAGCATGTCGAAATGCGCGCATGCGAAGCAAATGACGGCGACGAGGCGGGGCAGCAGGCGACGGCGTGTGGCGTCGAGTCGCTCGCGTTGGTGCATATCGGTGAAGGTGAGGACATGGCGATGGAAGAGGCGCGCGCCGAGGCCGCGACGAGCTTCTCCGGCGAGGTGCTGATCCCTGCGGATGGTGACGCGCTCGATGTCTGAGACGAAAGGTATTGCAGTCATAGCCCGATGCGAGCGTGGCTCCGGCGGCAGGCGCGCCAGATGATATACTGCCGGCGAGCGTGATAGAACGAAACTCTCGTATTGACGCCGGAAATGGATGCGCGACAGGATCAGGGCTATGAGCGAGCGCATTGTCTCCCCCAATATGAGCGAGCAGGACATGGACGACGAGATCCAGGAAAATTCGCTGCGACCGCGCCGCCTTGACGACTACATCGGTCAGGAGAAGGTCAAGAGTAACCTGCGCATCCTGCTGGAGGCGGCGAACAAGCGCGGCGAAGCGCTCGACCACGTGCTGCTCTACGGCCCACCCGGGCTGGGCAAGACCACGCTCGCCCACATCATCGCCAACGAGATGGGCGTCAAGATCACGATGCACCTCCGGCCCGGCCATCGAGCACGCCGGCGACCTGGCCTCCATCCTCACCAACCTGGAAAGCGCGACGTCCTCTTCATCGACGAGATCCACCGCCTGGGCCGCGTCGTCGAGGAGATGCCTCTACCCGGCGATGGAAGACTTCGCATTGGATCATCGTGATCGGCAAGGGGCCGCGCGCCCGCTCGATCCAGCTCGCTCCAGCCCTTCACCCTCGTCGGGCGCCACGACGCGCTGGGCACTGCTCACCTCGCCCTTGCGCGACCGCTTCGGCGTCACCTTCCGGCTGGAGTTCTACGACGGGGAAGCATGGCGCAGATCATCCTCCGCTCGGCGCGCATCCTCGCCGTCGAGATCGCACGAGGACGGCGCGCGCGAGATCGCCGGCCGCGCGCGCGGCACCCCCGCATCGCCAACCGGCTGCTCGGCGCGTGCGCGACTTCGCCCAGGTGAGCGCCGACGGCATCATCACCGCGCGAGGTGGCGCGCGCGGCCCTGGATGGCGCTCGAAGTGGACGAACTGGGCCTCGACGACACCGACCGCCGCTGCTGCTGACGATCATCGAGAAGTTCGACGGCGGCCCGGTGGGCTCGAGACGCTCGCCGGCGCGCATCAGCGAGGACGCCGAGACCATCGAGGACGTCTACGAGCCGTTCCTGTTGCAGCTTGGCTTCCTCGCGCGCACGCCGCGTGGCCGTGTCGCCACCCGCCTGGGCTACGAGCATCTGAATATTCCCTATCGAGGCAACGCTGCGCGGCTTCGGTCTCTGGGACGCGCCCGACGATCCGAGTCAACAGGCGTGGGCGACTATCTGGAGACGAATCGCGCTGGAAATTCTGGGACGCCTGGACAGCGCATGATTCCACGTCGGATCATCATCAGGCGGTAGAGGTCGTGCGCGCGGGCGGATCGACGCTGCGTTCGATCGAGCGCGACGAATTAGGCGAAGTCGCGGACAAGGCGTACCTGCATCTGCAATGCAACATGGGAGCCGATACGCTCTCGTGGGCGCGGCTCGGCGCTATAGTCACCGGCGTCGATTTCTCGCATGAGGCGATCTCGGTCGCCCGGCGTCTTACAAATGATGTTGGCCTGCCAGCACGCTTCATCGCAGCCGATATCTATCACTTGCCGGATGTCCTGAATGACGATTGGATGACTCGTCGTCAGCACGTACGGAACGATCGGTTTCCTGCCTGATCTTGCGCGTTGGGCTGAGGTCGTCGCTCGCTATATGGCACATGGTGGGCGTTTCCTGCTGGTGGATATTCACCTACTCTCGCTGATGCTTCACCAGGCGTCTCAGGCAAATAGCCCTTGTTGTCGCGCGCTCATACTTCACCAATGGAGCGCCTGACGAGGTTGGAGTATTTGCCGTCGAAGGGCGTCTCCGCTTATACCTGGCACCTGTCGGTGGTGTCGCCGCCACCGGGATTGCGCAGGCTGTCTTTCATATTGCGGCGCTCCGCGAGTACCCCTATCATTTTGGCGGCAGTTTCCCACGTTGCGACAGGACGCCGACGGCTGGTGGCGCTGGCCCGATGATCTGCCACAGATCCCGTTGCTCTACTCAGTGCGCGCCTTGCGGTAAAACTACTTCGTGCGCCCGGTGCCGCTGGAGTGGTAGACTGGAGTCCCGCAAACAGACGAGTGATGAGCGCAACTGAGGGTGAAATTTCCCTCGAAGGGAGACGCGCATGACCCAGTCCAATCCAGGCGTTGAGTCTGATCTAGCTAATGCGTGTCGGGCTGCTCAATTTGGCGACGAGTTTCCGTCTCTCGCAGGCTCTCTACGTCGCGGCGCGCCTGGAAATAGCCGGCCTCCTCGCGGGCGAGCCACAATCGGCGGAAGCGCTTGCGGCAGCAACCGGCGCTCATGCGCCCTCACTCGCCCGCCTGCTACGCACCCTTGTCGCCTTCGACATACTCCATGAGTCAGAGCCTGGCCTATTTGCACTCGCCCCAATGGGAGTGTATCTGCAAGCAGACCATCCCCAGTCGGTCCGTGACGCCGTGTTGTCATTCGTCGGCGAGGACGCCTGGTGTAGTTGGGGTGAGTTGTTGCGGTGTGTGCAGACCGGTGAATCGGCGACGAGCCATCTGTACGGCGTGCAAAAAGTCTTCGAGTACTATGCGCAGCGTCCAGAGCTGAATGCGCTGATGAACGCGGGCTTTGCGGCCAATGGGCGTGTGCGAGCGGATGCCGTGGTCGCGGCGTACGACTTCTCGACCAGTGGAACCCTGGTCGATGTCGGCGGCGGACGGGGGCAGTTGGTCACTACCATCCTCCGCGCCTATCCACATCTACGCGGTATCCTGTTTGATCAACCCCATGTCGTCGAGAGCGCTGGACCGCTGGTGGAAGGCGCAGGCGTCGCCGAGCGGCTCCAGTTCGTCGCAGGTGACATGTTCAAGGAGATTCCAGCGGGTGGCGATACCTACCTGCTCATGAACGTCATTCACGACTGGGACGATGCGCAATCCCTCGCCATCCTCAAGAACTGCCATCGCGCAATGCGTCCAAAGATGACACTCCTGCTGATTGAGCAAGAATCTGCCTAGCGCCATCGTCCCATCGGCGACCACGCAAAGTCAGACACTTGCTGACCTCAACATGTTGGTGCGAACCGGCGGGCAGGAGCGCACTGAAGAGGAATTCCGTGTTCTGCTCAGCGCTGCGGGATTTGATCTCGTTAGTGTCATTCCGACGCAGACCGCCCATAGTCTGTTGACATTCCGCCGAGGCTAAAGCCCCACGGATGCTCGGTTCTCCGACGCGGCTACCGCCACGCCTCCCCGAAGGGCCTGCCCGGCCCGTTCTATATTTCTGGCGGCGTTGTGGTCTCGATGCAGGCTTGTTCCGCAGTCTGGACAGCTATGCCAGCGAACAGACAAGCCTTTGGCGACCAGAACGCCACAGCCAGAACATCTCTGGCTCGTGAACGCAGGCGGCACGGCTACGACTCGCCTACCGGCGCATGCTGCCTTGTAGGTGAGGATGCTCAGGAACGCCGCCCACCCAGCATCTTGGATACACTTGGCGAGATGGTGATTCCTGAGCATGTTGGCCGTCTGCAAGTCCTCGTGATAAATCACATCATTGGCACGCACCAGGGCGAGCGCCGTCTTATGATGAAAGTCCTGCCGCTGGCGGCGCACCGTCTGATGCGCCTTGGCGAGCAGGATAACCGCTTTCCTGCGACGATGGCTCCCTATCTTGCGCCGCGCGACCCGGCGCTGCGCGGTCTTCAATGCCCGCTCGGCTTTGCGATACCAACCGGGAGAAAAGATGCGTGTGCCATCCGAGAGGGTACTGAACGCTTCTATCCCAAGGTCAATGCCGGTCTGCTGTCCAGTTGGCGGCAAAGGCTGTATTGGCACATCGGCGCAAGAGAAGCAGACGTACCAGCCATCCGCCTCTTTGGAGATCGTAACTGTCTTGGGCGTCCCCTCGATGGGTCGTGACCAGCGCACAGCGATGCGCCCAATCTTGGAGAGGACCAGAAAGCCGTTATCCAGTCGCGCGCCATTCCCATATTCCATAAGGGTGAACGAATGCCAGCGCGTGCGCGCCTGATAGCGCGGAAAGCCCGCCTTCTCTCCCGCCTTCATCCGGCGAAAGAACGCCTGATACGTCTTGTCGAGCCGCGCCAGTACATCTTGCAAGACATGTGAGTGGATGCCGCGACTGTTCAGCCGGACTTGCGCAGCAGGTGTAGCGTAGAGGGATGGAGCACGAGGACGTCCTTGCCAGCCTGAGAGCGGAGAACGCGCGCCAGCGGGAGCAGATTGCCACGCTGGCGGCGCAGAACGCCGAGTTGGCGGCGCTGGTGCAAGAGCTGCAAGCCCGGCTGGCCAAGGATAGCCACAACAGCAGCAAACCGCCGTCGAGCGACGGGGTGGGGCGCAAGACGAAGAGCCTGCGGCGGCGCACCGGGAAGAAGCCGGGAGGGCAGCTCGGCCACCCCGGTGAGACGCTGCACCTGGTGGCGACCCCCGACGCGGTGGTGGAGCATCGCCCGGCGCGCTGCATGGCCTGCCAGGCGGAGCTTGACGAGGCGGAGGTGGTGCTGCGGGAGCGCCGTCAGGTGCAGGACCTGCCACGGGTACGCCTGGGGGTGACGGAGCACCAGGCCCTGCACCTGCGCTGCCCGTCGTGCCAGGCGGTGTCGGTGGGTGCGTTTCCCGCTGAGGCGCCGAGCCGGGCGCAGTATGGGCCACGCCTGCGGGCCTTCGCCGTGTATCTGCTGCAGCAGCAGTTCGTGCCTTATGGGCGGGTCCGTGAGCTGTTCGCTGACCTCGCCAGCGTGTCGCTCTCGGTGGGAACGCTGCTGCGCTGGGTGCGGCAGAGCGCGGCGACGCTGGCGCCGGTGGAGGCGCAGCTCAAGACAGCGCTGCAGGGCGCGCCGGTGCTGCACAACGACGAGACCGGCGTCCGACGCGGCGGATCGCTCGCGTGGGCGCATGTGGCCAGCACGAGTCGCCTCACCCACTATGCCATTCACAGCAAACGGGGGCGCGAGGCGACCGACGCCATTGGGATTCTGCCCAACTACACCGGCGTGAGCGTCCACGACGGCTGGAAGCCCTACTGGCGCTATACGGCGTGCCGGCACGCGCTCTGCAACATCCATCACCTGCGCGAACTGACCTTCCTCGAAGAACAGTATCAGCAGACCTGGGCCAAGGAGATGAAGGCGCTGCTGCGGGAGATGAAGGCGACTGTCGACGAGGCGCGCGCCGTCGGTCGGCGCTCCCTCTCCACCGCGGTCCGCGCGGCGCTCGTGACCCGCTACCGCGCGCTGCTCGCCGCCGGGCTGGCGGCCAATCCCCCACCCGAGCGCCGCCCCCGCCAGCGTGGACGCGTCAAGCAGACGCCAGCCCAAAACCTGCTCGAACGCCTCGCCTTCGGGCAGCGGGAGGTCCTCGCCTTCCTTGACGACTTGACCATCCCCTTCGACAACAACCAGGCCGAGCGGGACCTGCGCATGCTCAAGACGCAGCAGAAAGTCTCCGGCTGCTTCCGTTCCGAGGCTGGGGCAACAGCGTTCGCCCGTCTGCGCGGCTACCTGTCGACCTTAAAGAAGCAGGGGACGAAGCTGCTCATGGCGCTTGAATCGCTCTTCATTGGCGTGCCGCTCTCCCCTGCCTATAACTGAACTGGTACGGTCCGCCTACTCCAGCCCATGCGCCGCCACGAGCGTCCGCAGCGCCTCACCGATGCGCCGCCGCTGGTCACCATGACGCTCGTCACTGTAGGTATGCACGTCGGCGAAGCGCTGATCGCGGGGGTAGCGCCAGACCGGGCCGCCGCGATACTCCTGCGGTTCCCAGTCGTAGCGCGGCCAGACATGCGCATGCAGGTACTCGTCTGTGTTGCCCAGTATCTCGTAGTTCATCCGCCGTGGCTGGCACACCGACATGATCGCCTCGCCCAGCAGGCTCATATCCACCAGAAACGCCGTGCGATCCGGCAGCGGCAGATCGCTCAGATGGTTGACCTGGGGCGCGGCGAGCAGCACGCAATAGCCCGGCAGGAATTGGTAGTCGCCCATCACCGCGAAGCCGCTGCGCATCCGCGCGATGACCAGCGGATTCTCCCCACGCTGCGCCGCGCCGATGCGATCGCGCATCCAGTCGTCGCTCATGTCACCACCTGCTCGCGTTGCTGGTCCACCAAGGCTTCGAGTTCAGCGATCCGCTCTTCTGCTCTCATGCACCCATCCTACACCGCAAGTCCGCCTAAACAGTTGCTGGATGCCTGCGTATTCCGGCATCGCGGCGCGGATGTCTTTCAACTCCGCCGCTTGTTGGTACTGCGAAAGCGATATGCGACAACGTTGCCATGCGGTGATGCGCTGCTCCAAGGCGGAGTTGTAGAGCAAACGGCACAAGCCAAGCACACGCCTCATTTCCCGCTCCTGCGTGGGAGTGGGGTTGAGTTTGTATTTATAGGCTTTGCGGACCGTCTGCTCGTTCATACCGTTCTATTCTGTCTGATCGGCGCAAAAACGGCAATTGCGAGCATGATTGGCTAAAGCCAGCAGACGCCTTACCGCAAGGGTTGATACCCTGCGGTTTACGGCGGGCGAAAGCCCTTCTCTACCAAAGGGGAATGGAGGGAAGACGCGCCCGGCGACATAGGGCAGTAAACGCACGAGAGTATCTGCTCATCTCTCTTCCGTGGGCATCATGATTCGATGAAATTCCTCAGTCGAGGGGAATAGCACACTCAGCGGCTGTGTTTCAAGAAGCTCCAGATGGTGCTGACACTCCGCACGGGCCGAGGCCCGGCGGGTTCTCAGGCGACGCATGCTCCAACGAGCTACGTTGACGCCTGAAGGCGGTATCCCCGCCGACTGCACGGATGCCTGGTCCAAGGAGCAGGTACTGATCGAGCCGTACACGTCTGCCTTCTCACCCACACGCGAGAAAACGGCACTGGGATGGAACCCACACGGGACGTCGGGCTGCAGCCGCCACACGCCTCACCACTGCCGTTGAAACGACATGGCGTGCGACGGGCGAAATTCCGATTCTGTCATCAGCGGTATGCGCACCACCTCGCCGCCTACGATACGACTTCTTCTGTAAGGCGCTTTGTATTTGGCATCTTCGCTATCTGGCGTGTATACACGATGACCGCCTGAAATGTAACCATGTTCGGGTACACTGCCGTCAACGAGGCGAAGAAGATAGAGTTAGATTCTCATTTCTCTGAACTCGAGGGTGATCTGAAAGCCATGATCTCTGTGAGTAAAGTAGAAGTCAGTGGAGATCATACTCCGTTCGACTGGCGCTTCCGTAAAGTCGTTCCTGATCAGGAGATCAGCAAAGCTATCATGCGCGAGTCGCTCCAACTCTTCTCGCCTACTCAGCATGCTGCCACCTCTTGTCGGTTCATTTCCCATCGTCCAGCGTTTGCCTTTCAAACCTCGCAACAACAGAGTTACGTACCCGAGTCTCTTACAAAGCCTCCGTGAGCTAATCATATGGGGTCAACTGTTTCCGGCCCTGAACTCCTGATACCTAGTATAGGCAAACAAAATGGGCCTGACCGGCGAACCGATCAAGCCCGTTGCTACACTCTAAGCGCTACTCGCTGCGCAGGCGATCCAACACCTTCGGCTGGCGGAGCTTTGCCAGCGCGCCGGCCTCGATCTGGCGCACGCGCTCGCGTGTGATACCGAGCTTGCGTCCGACCTGCTCCAGCGGGTAGGTGCGTCCCGCCTTGCCCAGGCCGAAGCGCATCTGCAGCACGAGCCGCTCGCGCGGCGTCAGGACGTCCTCCAGGACCTCCTGTACCTCGCGCTTCATCGTGCGAGTGGTAGCGATCTCCTCTGGGGAGGTGCTGTTCTCGTCGGCGAGTACATCGCCAAGCTCCTGCTCCTCGTCCTCACCCACCGGCAGTTCTAGCGAGATCGGCGTGCCAGGCGCCGCCTCCAGCTCATGCAGCCGCTCGACATCCATCTCCAGCGCCTCGGCCAGCTCCTGCTCGGTCGGCTCGCGGCCAAGCTCCTGTACGAGCCGCTGCCGCTCGCGCCGGACGCGGTTCAGCGCCGTGTTGACGTAGACGGGCAGGCGGATCGCGCGGCCCTTGTCGGCCACCGCGCGGCTGATCGCCTGGCGAATCCACCACGTCGCGTGCGTGCTGAAGCGGTGGCCACGCCGCCAGTCGTAGCGCTGCACGGCGCGCATTAGACCGATGTTACCCTCCTGAATCAGGTCGAGCAGCGACAGTCCACGACCAACGTAGCGCTTGGCGATGCTGACCACCAGCCGTAGGTTGGCGAGCACGAATTGCTGCGTGGCGTCCTTATCGCCCGCCTCGATGCGTTGCGCCAGGTCGATCTCTTGCGCATGGCTGAGCATCGCCACGCGTCCGATTTCACGCAGGTACGCCGTGATCGCGTCGACCTCGGCGGCCTCGCTGCGATCCGGCGCCTTGGACGGCTCCTGGACACGCCGCAGCCGCGTCGTCGTCACCTCCGGCACGACAGGCGTCTCGGCGACCGTAGGGGCGTCCTCGGTCTCCATGGCGCGAATATTGTTCTCGATCATCTCATCCTCCTCCACGCGCGCTACCTCGTCGTCGCTGTCGATGATGTCGACATCGGCGTCCAGGAGCAACTCGACGGCGGCCTCATACTCGTCAGCCTCATCCTGCTCGTTGTGTTCTGTGTCAGGTGAGGCGAGCGTATTGGCGTGCTCCGCACCAGAGACGTCGGGAGAAAGGGTGTGCGCGCCCTGCGAACGGTCGCGGCGGACGGCAGCCTCCAGGTCGGCGCGACGCACATAGCCCCGGCGCTTGCCTTCCTCGAGGACCTGCTCCAGAGTGAGCGTATCGTGGTGTTCATCGCTATGCGAATCAAAGTTTTCTTCAGTGTTCATGGGCGTCATCCAGCGCTTCAAAGCGGAAACATCGGTCAGGGGTCGCGGAGGTAACACCGCTATAGCAAGGGCAGAGCGCTCCTTGGCGGCTCACCATGTAGGCGATACGACGGGTTTCCAAGACGATGAGGGGGAATGCTCTGTGGCGCCAGCGCACATGATCCGCGGTCGAACGAGCTGATTCCATCAAGCTGTTCAGTTAAGCGGAGCGTATAGAACGCCTCTCACGTCTCACCCTCTATACGCAGATGGGTCACTCTAAGTTACACAACAAACGCGCGCAGCGCGAATCCGCTTTGCATCTGGCGGACCAACTGGCTATCAAACTTCGCTGAAGGTCCTACTGACCCTGGCTAAGCGCCAGGCGGCGCAAGATGTGAGTGGATTCGCTCACCGTCACAAGCTGTAACTATCCAGCGTTCCAGACACCGTCGGCACAACGACGATTCCATGGGAAATCGCCGGGCCACCCCAGGACGTACCCACATGCTTCGCGCTCCATACCTCGTCGCCCGTTTGCGCTTTGTACGCCACGACACGGTCTGCCTGACTGACAAAGATGATATCTCCCGTGGCCGCTGCTGGACCGATAGGACGATCTGCTGTGCATTTGCGCCAGACGAGTTCACCTGTGTCCGGCCGGAGGGCGGAGAGATTGCCTTGGCAGTTGGGCAGAGCGGAGTGTTGACACTCCCCCGGCTCAAGCCAGGAGATTCTCGGTTCCTCGCGGCAACCTACGCCACCGCTCCCCGAAGGTTCTGCCCGAACCGTTCTATATTCTTGGCGGCGTTGTGGTCCCTGTGCAGGCTCGTTCCACACTCAGGGCAGGTGTGCCAGCGGATGGATAAGCCTTTGGAGACCACCACGCCACAGCCAGAACACGTCTGGCTGGTGAACGCAGGATTGACCGCTATTACTGAGCGACCGGCGCATGCTGCCTTGTAGCTCAGGATGGTCAAGAAACGCGCTCCATCCCGCATCCGCAATGGACTTGGCGAGGTGGTGATTCCTGACCATATTGGCCGTCTGCAAGTCTTCATGATAGATCGTGTCGTTCGTGCGCACCATCTGGAGCGCAACCTTGTGATGAAAGTCTTGTCGCTGGCGGCGCACCGTCTGATGCGCCTTGGCGAGCAGCGTGACCGCTTTGCGCCTGCGGTTGCTCCCTCTCTTGCGCCGTGTGACGCGACGCTGGGCGGTTTTGAGGGCGCGTTCCGCTTTGCGGTACCAACCAGGGTGGAAGATGCGCGTGCCATCGGAGAGTGTGGCGAAGGCTTCTATCCCAAGATCAATCCCGGTTTCCTGTCCAGTGACAGGGAGGGGTTGTATGGGCACATTCGCACAGGCGAAGCAGACATACCAGCCATCCACTTCTCGGCTGATCGTGACCGTCTTGATCGTTCCAGCTATCGGGCGAGACCAGCGGACAGCGACGCGCCCAATTTTCGAGAGGGCTAGGAAGCCATTATCCAGCGTGGCCCCGTTGCCGAACTGCTTGTAGGTGAAGGAGTTGTAGCGGTTGGCTCCCTGGAAACGGGGATAGCCCGGCGTCCCACCGTTCTTGACGCGGCGGAAGAAGGCTTGGAAGGCTCGGTCCAACCGAGTGAGCACGTCCTGTAAGACCTGCGAGTGAATGTCGCGGTATTCAGGGCGCACTTCTTTGATTGCCGGCAATTGGGCGCTCTGCATCGCCTCGGTCACACTCACGCCGCACTGCCGCCACGCCGCTTTGCGCTCTTGGAGGGCGGCGTTGTAGAGTTCACGGCAGCGACGCACGACAAACGCCATCGCCCGCTCTTGCTCAGGTGTGGGCATGAGTTTGTACTTGTACGTCTTGCGTACTGTTGGCGCGTGCTGCTCGTCCATACTGCTCTATTCTGCCTGGCAGTTAGGAAATCGGCAAGAGGAGAGGGCCTTTCATCCCCCGCATGAATGCGGGTGGCTTTCTGGCCCCTTTCTGTAAAAACCAGCGCCAACGATCATGAGTCCCTGAGTGAACGTCGCGGGCTGGAACACCCCACCGCCGTTCTTGCCATTGTCGGGGTCGACGACCCGCTGGGACCATGCAAGCGTAGGACCAGACCCAGCGGTTGGAGGTTTGACGCTGTAGAACACTCCGTACTTGTTCCCTGCCCCATGTACTTCTGTCCCTGATATGTGTAGATGACCGCGCCCTCGCCGAAGTCGTAATCATCGGTATCATATTGCAGCGAGGAATACGACCAACCCTTTGCCCCGGTATCCCAATCCAGCGCGACAAAGGCGTCCTCCTCAGGGAGAACGGTCACGCCAGGCACGGATTGCCTGTCGTGGCAATGATCTGATGAGCGTCTGGATCAGCGGTCAGCGACGACCAGACAGCGCCTCCCAGCACACCCGCCGGAGCCATGTAGTGGACCCAGGCCGTGTCGCCAGTGTCGGGGTCCAGCGCAAAGACAGCGCCCCGTACGCAGGGGTTGTCTCCCTGAGACGCCAGGGCCAACATAGACGAGATCATTGATCACCAGCGGTGAACTCCAGATGAAGGCGCCAGTGGTTGGCGATTGCACCTGTATCTGGCAGCGTTGTTTGCCAGTTGTGATGTCGACCGCATAGAAATTAGCCGCAGGCGTCCCATAAAAGGCGAGCTTGCGTTCCTGATCGATTGCGACCGAGGAGTGGATGCCTCCTCGGTTTTCCGCCTCGCCATCAAATTCCCAGCGTGTTACGCCGGTTAGCAGGTCGATGGCGGCCGGGTTGCCCGCAAATGGCGTCGCAGTATAGGGCATCCACCTGCCTGATGGATTGTCCCACGGGGCGCTGCCACCTTCATGTCGCCTTGTGGTCTCGTGCCTATGTCAGTGTCTACGTAGCAGCACAGCACATGATCGTGTGCGCCACCGTATCTCGACACATCGGCTCAGACGGCCGGACAGAGTATTCCCTTACCAAACAGTCTCTGAGTCGGGATAACACACGTTCTGACGCTCGAGAATCCGGCGGTGCGCCTGCAACTCGGGCAGTACCAACTGTTGATGAGGGCAGTGCCAAGCGCTAGACGCTATGGCGCCAGGCCATCAAGCGTGAAGCTGTAAAGGAAGGTCTTGGTCGTGCCCACCAGGAGCACGCCGTGGGAGATGGTAACGCCGCCATACACGTCTGCGCCGGGGAGGTCGGCATGCCAGAGCGCCTCCCCCGTCTTGACCTTGATAGGCCACGACCGCGCCAAAGGAGGCGTTGAAGTACACATCGCCTGAGACGGCGCCGGCGGCGACGGTCGGGCGTGGAGTACAGGCCTGCCAGCGGAGTGCGCCAGTGTCCGCCGCCAGCGCCCACACCCCCCCGGCGCAGGATCCGGAGTTCCCGGAGTTGCCGTTGTTGCCGGCAACGAAGACCGTCCCATCAGCATAGGTGGGCGGCTGGGTGATGCCGGATATGCTGCTATGGGAGAGGGTGGCGATGTGCTGGGACCAGGCTAGTTGCACGCCGTTGCCTTGCAGACGTAACGCGTAGACGGTACCATACTTGTTGCCGGCGACGAAGTACTGTTGGCCGCCATAGGTGTAGTTGACTGGACCGCCGCCAAAGTCACAGTCACACGGATCTGGGTCAATCGCGGTGTAGACCCACCGCGTGGCTCCCGTATCCCAATCCACAGCGACGATCGAGTCTTGCTCGAGGTCGCTGGCTGGGACAAGGCCATCCGCGCCGGGACAGGGGTTGCCCGTCGCCATGACCACCGCATGCTGCTGCGGGAAAGCGATCGGCGACGCCCAGACCCCTCCTCCAGTCTTACCTGCGGGCGCGGTGTAGTGCGTCCAAGCGATCGTGCCGGTGGCCGCGTCCAGGGCATAGAGGGCGCCACGTATACACGGATTGGCGGTAGAGGCCAAGCCGATGTAGACCTTGCCGTTGACCAACAGCGGCGAGCTCCAAATGTAGGCCCCCGGTTGGTTGGGCTCGCCGAGCGTGGTTTTCCAGACGAGCGTCCCGTCGCGAGTACTGACGGCGAAGACACGGTGAGTGGGCGTGCCAAAGTACGCGATCTGAGTCTGCAGATCCACTGCGACCGAGGAGTTGATGAAGCCCTGACTGTCGTGACATATTTCCACAGCGGCGCGCCACTATCGAGATTCACGGCAGTCAGCGTGTTGCCATTGGGGATGTAGATCGTGCGCCCCACGACGGTGGGGGTGGAGGCGAACACGTCGGGCGCGTCCCAGGTCCAGGCCTGTTTGAGCCGTGAGACATTGGTGGCGTCGACGAGCCCCTCTGGGTTGTTGCCAGTGCCGGCGCGGTCATAGCGATACTGTGGCCAATCGTTGCCTTTGAGAGCAGGGAGCAGGGTCTGGGTAGCCGCAATCGCTGTCTGGGGCAGTCGCTGTCGGGCGCGCGGTGGAGCGGGACGATTTGCGATAACCGCAGCCACACCGGTGACGATAAGAAGTGTGGCGAGCACACTCACCGTAATGCCCTGAGACCTACCAAAACGCCTCGCGGCAGGTGGCCGTGGATCTCCTGGATCTCCAATCATGCCATGCGCTTCCCTTCTTCAGCTAACGTCAGCGCCCTTAACGTCGAACGCGGCATGATGAAGTGTGGCGCTACGGTTCAGTATGGTTCAGTGTGTACAACGGCGTAATCTTGCAAGTTTAACACCCGCTCAACCGTGTGGTCGTTCGTACACGGGGCGGCGGCGCACAAGTATCTCAGCGCACTCTCCCATAGTTCACCCTAACAGCCGAGGCGCCATCCAGAAACGAGCCAATGCGCCAAACTAATCCATCAAACTAATCCATGAAGCGGAAGCGGAGGAGCGCCCACATGGCGGAGAAGCCGTCGCGCCAGGTGATCTTCTTGCCCTCAGCATAGTCGCGGCCCGCATAGTAGATCGGCACCTCGTAGATGCGGTAGCCCTTCTTGAGGACCTTCGCGGTGATCTCCGGCTCGAAGTCGAAGCGATTGCTCTTGATCTTGATGCCCTGGATGATCTCCGTGCGAAACGCTTTATATCCCGTCTCCATGTCGGTCAGGATGTTGTTGTAGAGGATGTTGGTCATGAATGGTGAGCAACTTGTTCCCGATGTAGTGGTGCAGCATGAACGAGCGGTGAGTGCCCAGGAAGCGTGAGCCATAGACGACATCGGCGACGCCGTCGAGGATCGGTTTGAGCACCACGCCGAAGTCGTTGGGGTTGTACTCCAGATCGGCGTCCTGGATGATGGTGATCGTTTTGCTCGCGTGCGGGATTCCGGTGCGCAGCGCCGCGCCCTTACCCATGTTCTTCTGCATGGAAATAGACCTGGACGTTCTCCGGCCAGTCCGTCTCCTTGAGGATCGCGGTCGTGCCGTCAGTGGAGCAATCGTCGACGATGATGATCTCCTTATCAAAAGGCTGCTTCTGCACACGCTGCACGACCTCAAGGATCGTGTTGCGTTCGTTGTAGACCGGGATGATCACCGAAATGTCCACATCAGCGCCTTTCTCCGTAAGCGCAACCTTCCTGCGGGCATACCGCACCTGTTGTAACGCGCCACCCAGCCGCGCCGGCACAGCCAGTTTCTACACAGGAACGCGTGACGCGCTGTTCATCTTACGTTATAGGCGCTGGACGAAATGGGGACCCTTGATGCGCGTCGAAACTACTCGACCTCGTTCGAGTTGTAGACGATCGCGCGCTTGACCTCTTCAATCGCCTCGGTCACGTGGATGCCACGCGGACACGCCTCCGTGCAGTTGAAGATCGTGCGGCAGCGCCAGACGCCGTTGCGGTCGCCAAGGATCTGCAAGCGCTCCGGCGCGCCACGGTCGCGGCTGTCGAAGATGAAGCGGTGCGCGTTGACGATGGAGGCTGGGCCGACCCACTCGCGGTTGGCCCAGACGGAAGGACAGGAGCCTGTGCAGGCGCCGCAGAGGATGCACTTCGTCGTGTCGTCGTAGCGCTCGCGCTGCTCCGGCGATTGGCGGCCGCTCGGTGCGCGGCAGTGGCTCGTCGTTGATGAGGAACGGCTTGACCTTCTCGTACTTGGCGAAGAACGGGTCCATATCCACGACGAGGTCGCGGATCACCGGGAAGCCGAGCATCGGCTCGATGTTGATGCGGCGGCCCACGTCCTGCACGAGCAGCTTGCAGGCCAGGCGGTTCCTGCCGTTGACGCGCATCGCATCCGACCCGCAGACGCCGTGCGCGCAGGAGCGCCGGTAGGTCAGCGTGCCGTCCTGCTCCCACTTGATCTTATTGAGCACGTCGAGCAGGCGGTCGTGCGGGTCGGCCTCGACGCGGAACTCCTGCCAGTAGGCCTCGGCCTCCCTCGGCTCCTCCGGCTGGTAGCGCTTGATCTTCACCTGGAGCGCCACGGTGTCCTTGCCGCTCGCCATCGTTCTTATCCTTCCGTCAGCGTGACGTTAATACTTGCGCTCTTTGGGCTGGAACTCCGTGATGACGACCGGCTTGTAGCGCAGTTCCGGCTGGCCCCGGCGTGCCAGACCGGTACGCCAGCGTATGCCGCAGGAAGTTCAAGTCGTCGCGCGCCTCGAAGTCGCGGCGGTAGTGGCCGCCACGGCTCTCTTTGCGCGCCAGCGCCCCCGCCACCGTCGCCTCGCAGCAGTCCAGCAGCATGCCCAGCTCCACCACCTCCATCAGTTCGGTGTTGAAGGTGCGCGTCGTGTCCATCAGGCTGATGCGCGCGTAGCGATCCTTCAGATCCACGATCTTGTCGCGCGCCGCCAGCAGCGTCTGCTCATCGCGCACGACGCCGACGTTGTCCATCATCGTGTCGCGCATCTCCTGGCGAATTGCCTCCTGCGTGACGTCAGTTGACTTCCGCCCCAGCAGCCCCTCGACCATCTCGGTCGCGCGCGCCTCGGCGTCCTCTGGCAGCGGCGCGAACTCCGCCTCCGGCAGCCACTTCTGCGCGATATGCTTGCCGGCGCGCCGCCCGAAGACGATCAGGTCCACCAGCGAGTTGGTGCCGAGGCGGTTGGCGCCATGCACCGAGACGCAGGCCACCTCGCCCGCCGCGTAGAGGCCCGGCATCACCGTGTTCTGCTCGTCCATCACGACGCGGCCGTCGATGTCGGTCGGCACGCCGCCCATCGCGTAGTGCGCCGTTGGCTGGATCGGCATCGGCTCGTAGTATGGCTCGACGCTCAGGTAGTTGCGCGCGAAGTCGGTGATGTCGGGCAGCTTGGCGTCGATCTTCTCCTTGCCCAGATGCGTGACCGAGAGATAGACGTAGTCCTTGCCGTCGATGCCGCGTCCCTCGGCGATCTCCTGCAGGATGAAGCGCGAGACCATGTCGCGCGGAGCGAGCTCCTCCATCGTCGGAGCGTAGCGCACGCAGAAGCGCTCGCCCTCGCTGTTGAGCAGATACGCGCCCTCGCCGCGCGCCGCCTCGCTCAGCAGGATGCCAATCTTGTAGAGGCCGGTGGGATGGAACTGATACATCTCCATGTCTTCGAGCGGGATGCCGCGCCGATAGGCCACCGCCATGCCGTCGCCGGTGCAGGCCAGCGCGTTGCTGGTCACACGCCAGGCGCGCCCGTAGCCGCCGGTCGCCAGCACGATGGCCTTGGCGTGGAAGACGTGGATCGAGCCGTCGCGCAGGCAGAGCGCCACCACGCCACACGCCTGTCCGTCGTTCATCAGCAGGTCGAGCATGAGGTACTCGTTGAAGAAGTGGACCTGGTTCTTGACCGACTGCTGGTACATCGTCTGCAGGATCATGTGGCCGGTGCGGTCGGCGGCGTAGCAGGAGCGGCGCACCGGCCCCTCGCCGAAGTTGCGCGTATGGCCGCCGAAGCGCCGCTGGTCGATCTTGCCGTCGTCGGTGCGGTTGAAGGGCAGGCCCCAGTGCTCCAGGTCGTAGACCGCGTCGATGGCCTCGCGCGCCAGCACCTCGGCGGCGTCCTGATCCACCAGGTAGTCGCCACCCTTGACGGTGTCGAACATATGCCACTTCCAGTGGTCTTCTTCCTGGTTGCCCAGCGCCGCCGCGACGCCGCCCTGCGCCGCGCCGGTGTGCGAGCGCGTGGGATAGAGCTTGCTGATGACGGCGATGCTGGAGTTGTGCGCGAGCTGCATCGCGGCCATCAGTCCCGCGCCGCCCGCGCCGACGATCACGACATCAAACTTGTGGTAGTTCATACGGTATCTCCTGCCTCGACGATACGCAGGCGCGTGCGAGGAGTGTTAGCGTCCGAAAAGACCGAGCAGCGCGCTGGCGAGATTCGCGCCGGGCTGGAACGTGATGATGGTGATCGTGCCGAGCAGCCAGAACGTGATCGCCACCAGAAAGAGCAGCGACTGCACGGCGAGCCGCGCGCCGCGCCGCGCGATGTAGTCGTCGAGGATGATGCGCAGGCCGTTCAGCCCGTGAAACAGCGCGAGTGTCAGCAGCAGCAGGTCGTAGAGCCGCCAGAAGGGGTTGGCGTAGCGCATCGCGACGAAATCATATCCCGTCGCCGAGACGTCGGTGACCACGTGCATGAGAACAAGGTGGATGATGGCGAGGAAGATCAGCGCCACGCCGCTGACGCGGAAAAACCACCAGGAGAACGTCTCCCAGCGCGTGCTTTCGGGTCCTGGTCGCGGGCGTGGGCCAACGGAGCGTGTCGCCGGGCGTTCTGGCATGGTCGTCGCCATGATGAGGAATCCTTCTCTAGCGGCGCGAGGCGCTTAGATCTGACCAGTCGAGTCGCACATCCCCTGTGGGCAGAAGCCGAAGACCGGGGCCATCACGAAGAACGCCATCGGGATGAAGCAGATGATGCTCAGCGCCAGCGCGGTATAGAAGAGCGCCCGCTGATATTTGTAGCCGTTGGGCCAGAAGTCCACGATGATGATGCGCACGCCGTTGAAGGCGTGGTAGAGCACGGAGGCGATTAGCGCCAGCGAGACGACGCGCACGAACGGCAGACTGAAGATGGCGATGGAGTCGTTATAGACCTTCGGACCGAAGCCGATCAGGGTGATGTCCACGATGTGCACCAGCAGGAAGAGCAGGACGCCTAAGCCCGGTGATGCGGTGCAAGAGCCACGACCAGTGGCCCGACTGACCTCGATACATGCGAATCCGTCTCCTTACGATGCGCCGTGCGACACGGCTGTGAGCGCACAAGCTGGCGGGCGTATCGGCGTGTTGGCGACTAGCGGCGGTAGGGATGTGTATCTGCGGGCGAGGCCAGCGCGGGAGGCGCGCGGCGAAGCGGATAGAGAAAGCTGCGCTACTCCGTTGTGACGCCTGGATACCGGACCCCATTGTCGCGGTCGTGGCGCGCGACGCCACTAACTTCGATTATACGCCTCGCGCCCGCGACCCAACAAGCCGCGTGAGTCCAGGAGAAACTACGATGATCGTTACGGGCGCCGAAGAACGTGTGCGACGAGTCATGACGCACTCTTCAGTCTCACGCGGGAACACCCCACAGGCGCACCGTCCCATCGTCGCCACCGGTCACAAGATGCAGCCCGTCAGGAGACCACACGACGCCACGAAGCTGCTTGTTGTCCGTCGTGGCCGTCGACCGCCGCGAGTTCCTTGCCGCTGGCGACATCCCACACCTGGAGCAAGCCAAAGCCGCGCGAAATGGCAAGCAGAGTCCCGTCGGGCGACCATGGCGTCGCATAGGCCCAGCCTGCGAGGGGATGCGCGAGGAAATCTCCCTCGGCAGTCATCGTAGCGGTGTTCCAGATTTGAGAGCCGCCATCGTCGTTGCCCGTTGCCACCAGACGCCCATCGGGAGACCACGCGAGCGCGTTGGGCTTGTCGCTCGTTGGCAGCGCGGCCAGGTTGCGCCCCGTGTGCGCGTCCCAGAACTGGAGCAGACCATCGTAGCGGGTGGAGACGAGGCGCGCGCCGTCGGGCGACCAGCCGACGCCATAGACGGCGAGTGGGCGTGAGGACTCATGGAAACGTCCGCGCGCATCCCCAAACCAGCTAGCCAGTTGTGCGCCAGTCGCCGTGTCCCAGATGATGACGTGGCCGCTTCCATCCCCGGTGGCGAGCTTCGCGCCATCGGGCGACCATGCCGCCGCGAACACCGGAGGACCGCTCATTCGTAGCCTCGTATGGAGCGTCCGTGTTGCGACATCCCACACGTACACGCCGCCATCCTCGTCACCGGCGGCGAGCAACGCCCCATCAGGCGACCATGCGAGCGCGTCTACGACTCCAGTATCGCCGGGCAGGATGACCTCACGCCCTTCTGTGCTCGCGTTGAGGAGTCGCACATGATGCGCCGATCCGACGGCCAGGGTGGCTCCATTGGGCGACCAGGCGATGCTGCGCACGATGCCATCCCCCATATTGAGCGACGACAATTGCTTGAGATGCGCCGCGTTCGCTGTGGTGATGCGCGTGACCGGGATCACAGGTGTGGGCGAGGGAGTCCGAGTGGCTTGTGGAGGTGTTGAAGGCGCCTGGCATCCCGTCACGAGACAGAGCAGGAGAAGCGCCACGAGCGCAACAGGCACGCGGCTGATAATTGGGATGTGGTTTGGAGATAGCGTGACATCCATCTGGCGGCTCTCGGCGTCTCGCCGCATATTTTCGCTTTCCGTTCGCGTAGTGGGTTGTGTGTTCGTCGTCCCTGACCTTTCTTTGTTTAGCGTCGCTCCATGCCACGTGTTCGTCCTTGCGTGACAATAGCCTCAGTGATACGATGCGCTCCTTGCATATCACTTTACGCGCCCATGGCCGCGTCTGCGCGCCATATGCCTCACGAGGACTCGCCATCGGCGTGATGGAGATCACGAAGTCCTTGTACGGTGATCTCTAGCTCATCGGCGCTGTAGTCCTCCCATGCCGTCGTCGCTCCCGCTTGCGTCGCCAGCGGCTGCCTCTTCGTCTCGCGCCAATACGTCAAAAGAATCAGCGCGCCGAGCGCCAGAGCGCCGATGGTCGCCATAATCACCAGGCTTCCGCTGCGGCTGATCTGCTCGGCCGCTGCTGTCAACTCGCCGCCGCGCCAGACAAACTCCTCTGGATAGTGCGCACGAATGAACGTCGCGTACTCTTGCGCCGCCACATATGCTACGTGCGCCTGAGCGCGCCAATATTGCCCAGACGAAGACGGCTAGCGGCGCCAGCGCAAGAAGGCGCTCGTATCATGGTCGCCGCCACAACGATGTGAGAAAGGTGAGGACGCCAGCCTCGGCGAGCAACATGATGGCGCAGATGAGAAGGATAGTGCGCCACCAGAGCAGCGCATCGAGCTGCTGTGCGGCTGGATCCATACGCTACCGGGCTCTTTCGACCTGCACGCGCTGTGCGGACTTAGCGCTCATTTTCGAGCGTCGGTTTGCCACTATTGTAGCGTTCCTCCATCTATCAGGCCCGCAATCGCGTTCGCGTTGCGCCGGTCGCGCCGCTGCTGCTACACTGCGAACAACGCTAGCGGCAAGATCATAGCCGCAAAACGGCAAGACCTCGAAGGAACCCTATGCCCTGGAACCCTATGCCCTCGATGCAGGCGATTTTGTTCTACGGCCCTGGCGACGCGCGGCTGGTCGAGACGCCGGTTCCCACGCCTGGGCCGGGCGAATTGCTGGTCCGGGTTGGCGCGGCGCTCACCTGCGGCACCGATCTGAAATCGTATCGCCGGGGGCATCCACGCATCTTCAAGTCGCTGCCCAGCCCCTTCGGCCACGAGTTCGCCGGTGTTATAGAGGAGGTCGGCGCAGGTGTCGAGCGTTTTGCCGTTGGGCAGCGGGTCGTCGCGGCGAACAGCGCGCCCTGCGGCGAGTGCGAGTTTTGCCGCGAGGGACGCGAAAGCCTGTGTGAGCGGCTGGAGTTCCTCAACGGCGCCTACGCCGAGTATATCGTCGTTCCGGAGCGCATCGTTCGCCGCAACACGTATCTCATCCCCGACCATCTGAGCTTTGCCGAGGCCGCGCTGGTCGAGCCGTTGGCCTGTGTCTTGCATGGGCTGGACGCGCTCGACCTCCAACTTGGCGCTACCGCCGTCGTGCTCGGCTGCGGACCCATTGGGCTGCTCTTCGTGAATACGCTGACACTGCGAGGCCTCTCGGTAGTCGCTAGCGACCGCCATGAATCGCGATTGGCCGCCGCGCGCCATTTCGGCGCCGTCGCCACCGTCAATGCCGCCGATATGGGACCTTGATGAACAAGTCGCGGCGGTGCGTGCGCAAACGCCGGGGGAACGTGGCGCGCCGGTTGTGATCGAGGCGGTTGGCAGGGCCGAGACGTGGGAGGCGGCGACGCGAATGGCGCGTCGTGGAGGGCAGATACTGCTCTTTGGTGGCGCGAAGGCAGGAACGGCGCTTTCCGGTGGACGCGACAGCGCTGCACTACGACGAGCTGACCATCAAGGGTGTGTTTCACCATACGCCGCGCCACATACATCTCGCGCTGTATCTCATCGCGTCCGGCGCTATCAACGCGCGCGACTACCTGACCGAGAACCGCCCGCTCGCCGAGACCATCGCCGCGCTGGAAGACAACGGCGAGCGACGCGGGATCAAGACCGTCATCCTGCCGCCCGGCGCGGAGCCTGCGCCACTGGGCGCTCTGGCCGATAAGGGCGAATGACTCATGCGCGCGATCATCTACCACCAGCATGACGACATCCAACTTGAAGAGGTCCCAATTCCAGCGATCGGGGCAAGCGAGTTGCTCGTGCGCGTCGCTGGGTGCGGCCTGTGCGGCAGTGACCTGCTCAAGATCCAGCAGCGCGCCGCGCCGCCGGTCAAACTGGGACACGAGCTAACGGGCGTGGTGGTCGAGCTGGCGCGGGAGTGAACAGCGTTCGCGCCTGGGCAGCGGGTCGTCGTCGCGCATCACGTTCCTTGCGGCGAGTGCCACTACTGCCAGCATGGCAATGTCTCGATGTGCGCCGCCTTCAAGTCCTCCAATCTCGATCCTTGCGGCTTCGCGGAATATGTGCGCGTGCCGAGCGAGCACGTGAAACATGTCACGCTGGCGCTGCCCGATGCGCTGGCAGATGAGGAGGGATCGTTCACCGAGCCGCTGGCCTGCGTTGTGCGCGCGGTGCGCCGCTCGTCGTTGCAGGCTGGCGATCTGGCGGTGGTTGTCGGACTGGGTACAGTCGGTTTGCTGATGGCGCAGGCTTTCCATGCTGCGGGCATGGAGGTATTGGGGCTGGACGTGCTGCCGGAGCGGATCGCCCTTGCGAGCGAGTATGGCGTGCCAGCCCTCAACGCGACGGAGCCAGAGACTGCGCGAGCATGTACGCGCGCTCAGCGATGGGCGCGGCGCCGATCTGGTCATGCTCACCATCGGTGGCGAGCCGGCCTTCCGGCAGGCGCTGGACCTCGTGCGCGCGGGTGGCGCGGTCCACCTCTTCGCCGCGACGCCTGGCGCGCTGGCCCAGATCGAGCTGGACGAGATATATCATCGGGAGTTGACGATCCAGGCCACCTATTCGTCCTCGCCGGATGATCTGCGCGCCGCGCTGGACCTGCTCGCATCGGGACAGGTGCGGGTAGATGGACTCTACAGCCACCGGCTGCCGTTGGAGCGCTTTGCAGAAGGCGTCGCGCTTTTCGCCAGCCGCCAGGCGCGCAAGGTGTACTTTGAGATTGCTGGCCAGGCGAGGTAAGTGGAAGTATAGAAAACCTTCACGATAACTATTGCCAAATACTGACAAATGTGGACAAATGGGGACAAATAGGCTATCATGCAGATATGAAACTTAGCGAGTATGCCCGGCGAGTGGGCGTGAACTACAAGACCGCCTGGCGTTGGTGGCGAGCGGGAAAGCTCGATGCTTACCAAGCCGCCAGTGGGACCGTGATTGTGCGAGAACCCAAACACGACGCAGCACCAGGAAACCGGCGAGTGGCGGTCTATGCTCGTGTCTCGGCAGCGGAGAATCGTCCCAACCTAGAGACCCAGGCCGAGCGACTGGTGGGCTATTGTGCCGCCAAAGGCTATCAGGCGCATCAGGTGGTCAAAGAGATCGGCTCTGGCGTCGACGACAGCCGCCCCAAGTTCCTGAAACTCCTGATTGATCCAACTGTCGTGCTCATCGTGGTTGAGCACAAAGATCGCGCGACGCGCTTTGGCTTTCGCTATCTTGAGACACTGCTAGAGCAGCAGGGGCGACACATTGAGGTGGTCAACGTAGCCGACACTGGGCGCGAAGATTTATTAGCCGATCTGGTCGCCATCATCTATTCCTTCTGTGCGCGTCTCTACGGGCAGCGCCGGGCGAAACGCAAGACTGAAACGATTGTGAAAGAACTCACTGGCCAGGAATCGCCGGTGGGATCGGAAGCGGAGGTGGTCGCAGATTCAACTGGTTGAGCAGCACCGCATCGACCGCTATGACTCGCGCTGGCAGGCGATTGACGCCGCCGCCTTCGCCTCCAAGAACCGCTACAACGCCGCGCTCTATCTGACGCGGCAGGCGTTTATCCACCAGTCTCGCGTCCTCTCCCTCGCGTCCTCTCCTATGAGGAGTTAGCGCGTGAGATGAAGACGAGTGAGGCGTATGGGGCGTATGGGGCGTATGGGGCGTATGGGGCGTATGGGGCGTATGGGGCGTATGGGGCATGGCCCGCCAAGGTCGCACAATGGGTGCACAAACAAATCGCCTTTGCCTGGACAAGCTATTTCGCTGCTTGTGCCGCTTGGAAGGCGGACCGTTCCCGCTTCCTCGGCCATCCCAAGCTGCCAAAATACCTCGACAAGCAGGGGCGCAACCTGCTGACCTACACCGAGCAGGCGATCAGTCGTGCGCCCAAGAACCGGGGATACGTCGTGCCCTCGGGATTAGCCATCCGTGTGGAAACGCGGCAGGCCGGTATCGACCAGGTGCGGATCGTGCCGCACGCCACCCACCACCCACTATACTGTGGAGATCATTTATGAGCGCACCCTCATTCTGGCTGACGTGGACCCGGCGCGGGGAGCGGGCATTGACATTGGATTGAACAATCTCGCGGCGGGAACTGCAAACCAGCCCGGCCTCACGCCGCTTCTGGTTCAGGGCCAACCGTTGAAAGCGATCAACCAATGGTACAACAAACGCCGCGCGTGCCTGCAAGCCAAACTCCCCGCAGGCGTTTCTGTCTCACGCCGACTCGACCTCCTCACCGACAAACGCCAGCGGCAGATCACGAGCTCCCTGCACGTCGCCAGTCGTCGCGTCGTGGACTGGCTGGTGGCGCAGCGGATCGGCACACTGGTGATCGGCAAGGGTGATCGGCAAGAATGACGGCTGGAAACAAACGGTTGGATTGGGCAAGCGGACCAATCAAAACTTCGTGTTGATCCCGCATGCGCGCTTCATCGAGATGCTTGAGTACAAGGCGGAACTAGTCGGTATACAGGTCATCGTGAGCGAGGAGAGTTACACCTCCAGATGCAGCTTCCTCGATCTCGAACCCGTCGGCACGCATGACGCCTATGCTGGCAAGCGGATCAAACGCGGCTTATTTCGCGCTAACGACGGGCGCTGCCTGAACGCCGACGTGAATGGCGCCTACAACATTCTGCGCAAAGTAGTCCCAAACGCCTTTGGCAATGGGATAGCGGGTGTAGTAGTTCACCCCGTCAGGATTGCCCTGGCGAATAGGTCGCATGGCATATTTGTCCATGCTTCCTAATACTATTGCAGGTCAGGCCAGAGGAGTGAAGTCCAAGTCGAGGCGCTCGGCGTCAGCCTCCTGCGGGACGTGCGCGCGCAAGCTCCTCAAAGCGCTGACGCTCTTGTGGCGAGAGGTTACGTGGCAGGATGACCTGAATCCGCGCGAGCAGATTACCAGCGCCCTCGCCCTTGAGCCGTGGCATCCCCTTGCCCGCCAGGCAAAGATCTGACCGTTCTGTGTCTCCGGCGGGATGGTGAGGAGCACACGCTTGCCATCTGGCATGGTGACGGGCGCCTCGCCGCCCAGGATCGCCGCGTAGAGTGGCGTGGGCGCGTCGGTCAGGATATCTTCGCCCTTGCGCTCGAAAGCGGGATCGGGCGTGACCGAGATGATGAGGAAAAGATCACCGGGCGCGCCGCCATTGACGCCGGGGCTGACCCTCGCCCGCCAGCCGCACGCGCGAGCCATTGTCGACCCCGGCTGGAATGCGCACTTCCAGGCGCCGCGTGCGCATCGCCTGCCCCGTTCCCTGGCAGGTGGCGCAGAGTCGCCGCGAATCTCGCCCGTGCCCTTACACGCCGAGCAGACATCGGGTACCTGGATGGTGTAGGTGCGCATCGCGCCGGTGTACGTCTCGCGGAACGTGATCTGGAGCGGCTGCTCCAGATTCTCGCCCTGTCGGAGGCCCTGTTGCGGTGGTGGCGCGCCAGTGGGCCTGCTGCGTGTGGGGTTCGGTGGGGCCGTCGTGCCTGTTGTGCCTGCGCGCCGGCCAAAGAGCGCGTCGAAGAAGTCGGAGAACCCAGTCGGATCGCCAAAGTCGAATGGGATATTGCCTCCGGAAGCGCCTGGCCGTGGACGCGCGCCGGAACGCGACGGGCCAAATTGCTCTGCCCAGTTGGGACCGAGCAGGTCATATTTGCGCCGCTTATCGGGATCGGAGAGGACCTCGTTGGCCTCGTTGACCTCTTTGAAGCGCGCCTCGGCGTTTGGCTCCTTGCTCACGTCCGGATGGTACTTGCGGGCAAGCTTGCGGAAGGCCCGCTTGATGTCGTCCTGCGTGGCGTCGCGGGCGACGCCCAGGATCTTGTAGTAGTCCTTGTATTCCATGCTGTCCCGTGCGATTCCGCGCTCGTCGCGGCAATTGACCTCCGCTACGCTCGCCAGCTCGAAAATCTGACTTCAACCGGTGGCTAGCCTGGTCCAGCGCTGACCTTCACGCGCGCGGGACGCAGCGTCTCGTCGCCCATCCGGTAGCCCTTGCGCACTTCCTCGACGACGACCCCTTCGGGCTGCTCGCTGGTCTGCACTGTCTCGACGGCGTCATGCACGTACGGGTCGAAGGTTTCGCCGACCGTCGGAACCGGCGTTAGCCCCTCCGACTTCAGCGCCTCGCCCAACTGCCACTGCATCATGCGTAGCGTCTGGAGGAGCGTGTCGCGGTCCATCGTCTCCTGGAAGCGCATGCTACGGTCAAGGTTATCCATGACATCGAGAATCTTCTCCAGCAAATCGCGCTTCTCGCGGCGAATCGCGTCCGCCGCCATGCGCTCGGTACGCTTGCGATAGTTGTCCTTGTCGGCGTATTCGCGCAGGAACTTATCCTTATATTGTTCGGCCTCGGCCCGCGCGGCGGCGAGTTGTGCCTCCAGATCGCCTCCCCTCATGGGAGCCTCTGGCGTCGCGTCGTCGAACTGCATGGGTTGCTTTTCGCTATCACTCTCTGACATGTCGTGTTCTCCAGTATGCGCATCGAAGTGAAGGCATGGCGCCGCCCGGGCGAAGATGGGCGCCAGGGGCGAGTAAAGTATAGACGCTGCGCGGCGAGACCGTCAAACCGGCATGACAGCGGCGCAGGCCAAAGGGGACGAGGAACGGCTACGAAACCAACTCGGCGAGTTCTATAGCGTCCTTCTACCAGAACATCGATCAGGATAGCGCGCCACTGCTCCATTTCCACTCGCCTTCGCTACTCACCTGATGACGCGATCATCTGAGGCGGGTCAGCGGAAGGGAAGCGCGGGTGGCGCAGCGGTTAGACAAGCGACCAGGCAAGAGAAGCGACCCGATGCCTCCTATCTCAGCCGATACCAACGACGACCGCGATCTGCTCGCGCGGACCGGCGCTGGCGATCGCCAGGCGTTGACCGAACTGTACACGCGCTATCGTGGCGCCGTCTTCGCCTATCTGTTGCGTCTGACGCCGGACCAGCATCTTGCCGAGGACCTGCTCCAGGAGACCTTCGTGGCCGTCTGGAAGAGCGCCGCGTCTTTCGCTGGCCGCTCGACGGTGAAGACCTGGCTGATCGGCGTGGCCCATCGTCAGGCGCACAACGTCCTGCGCCGCCGCCCAGAGCCGCTGGTTGGCGACGCGGAGCTTGCCCAGCTTGTCGCCGCCGATCCGGAGCCAGAGAACGCCGCGCTGGCGCAGGCCACACACGAAGAGTTGCTGGCCGCCATCGCCCGGCTCTCCCTGGCGCATCGAGAGACGCTCGCGCTGGCGTTCGGGAAGAGATGCCGGCGGCGGAGATCGCAGAGGCGCTTGGCGTGCCAATTGGCACAGTGCGCAGCAGGCTGCGCGACGCGAAACGACTGCTACGCGCCGCCCTGAGCGTTACCTTGGGCGCTGAACGTGAGGAAACGCGATGACATACGAGCCAGAATCTATGAAACTTGCCGATGAGCACGCAAGCGACCTGCTGCCAGAGTATCTTGCCGGCGCGCTCGACTCCGGGATGCGACAGGCGGTGCGCACGCATCTGCTGACCTGCGTTGCCTGCGCGACGGAGTTGCGCGCCTGGGAGCAGATCGGCGCCGTCGAGCGTGAGCGTGTAGTGGAAACGCCAACTCCCTCGCTGGCGTTGCTAGGTGAGGTCTGGCGCCGCATCGACGCGGAGCCTGCCGCCCGGCCAGCGGAGTCTCGGTCAAGGCCCGGCGCATATCTCTGGAACGTGGTGACCGCCCAGGCGCGACTCCTGCGCCGGAGCGTTTGGGTCGCTTCCGCGCTTGGCATCGCGCTCGCTAGTGTCCTCGCTGCCTCGTTAAGCGCCGAACTCGGTCGAGACGGCATGCTGACCATCGCGCTGCCACTGATCGCGGCGGCGGGTGTCGCCTTTCTCTATGGGCCCGAGAATGACCCAGGGCTGGAGATCACGCTGGCGACGCCGACCTCAGCGCGCCTCGTGCTACTCAGCCGGTTTGGCCTGCTCTTCGCCTTCGATGTCGCGCTCGCGCTGCTTGGGACGCTGGCGATCTCGCTCGCGCGTGGTGAGAGTCTTTGGGGGCTGGCGCTGGCGTGGCTTGGTCCAATGACACTGCTCGCGACGGTGAGCCTGGCGCTCTCGCTCTTCACCGGGCCAGCGGTCGCGGCTCTGGGCGCCGCGCTGGCGTGGCTGGCGAGCGCGCTGCGCGTGGATACAGGTCTCACGTTTCGCTTTCCGCCGGAGGCGCTTGCACGTATGACGCCTGGGATATTAGGGCTCAGCGTCGGCGCGCTACTGGTGGCGATGGTCGCCGTCTCGCGCCGCGAGCAGTTTGCTCCGATGGATAACTAGACTGCGTGTAAGGTAGGAGCGGTCAGTATGAGCCAGCCTACAGCGTTTCTCGGCGTCGTTCGCTACGAGTTCGCGATGCAACTGCGCCGCAAAGCGATGTGGATCGGTTTTGGCATGATCAGCGCGCTGCTCTTCTTCATCCTCAGCGTGACGACCGGCAAATCGGCGAATACCGATACTTCCCAGGAGGCGCTAGGCTACATGGCCTCTGGGCTGACGTTCCTGCTGCCAATAGGCGCCGGGCTGTTGCTGGCCAACCGTATTCCACGCGACCGCTCGCTCCATGTCGAGGAACTGTTGCGCGTGGCGCCCGCCAGCGGGTTGTCGCGGCTCTTCGGCAAGTATCTCGGCGCGACACTGGCCGTCGCGATCCCGACCTGCTGATCCAGTTGGCGGAGACAGCTTACATCGCCAACTATTTTCATGACGCGAGCCTGTTCCCGCGCTCGCTGGCGATGTTCTTCACGGTGACACTGCCCGCGATCTTCTTCGTTGGCGCCTTCGCGCTCGCCTTCACCACGTTTCTTTGGGCGCCGCTGTTCCAGTTTCTCCTCGTTGGCTATTGGGTCTGGGCGAATAGTAATCCCGACGACCTGCCATTCTTCACGCCCAACGGCACGCTGCTCTCGGCCAACGGCGCCTATGCGCTCAAGGGTATCTTCGCCTACGACCTGCCCTCGATGGGCGTCTCGCATATCGCCGTGACGCCATGGCTGGCGCTCGTCAATCTCGCCGTGATCCTGGCGCTTGCCGCTGTGGCGCTGCTCGCCGCGTCAGGTATCCAGTCGTGGCGCTACCGCAACGCCTGAAGTGGCGGATAAGTGGCGGATAAGTGGCGGATAAAGGGAAATATACAATGAATCGGCTCTATTACGAAGCGCGCGCCCTGGGAGCGCGTACGTTCGGGCCGCCACTGCTGGCGGTAGCGATCTTCGTCGGCGTCTCGTGGCTCGCCGCCTATGATGTGCAGGCGACGGGCGGGACGGCGGGGCGCGCGCACAACGACGCGGCGCTGGGGCTGCTGTTCCTGCTGGAGTTTGGCCTCCCGCCGGTCGCGGGAATCGCGGCGGCGTACCTCGTCTCCGGCAATCCCGCCGTCGAGTTGCACCTCACGCTGCGGCGCTCCTACGCCGCGACGACGCTGCTCCGCCTGGGACTGCTGACACTGTGGGCGATGGTGGTCGGCGTCGCCACCAGCGCTGTGACTCGCCAGGCGGGTTACTGGCTCGCGCCACAGCCCTCGCCCCTCGATCAACTCATCTGGCTGGCGCCACTGCTCTGGTTCATCTGCGCCGGGGCGATGTTGGCTCTGCTGCTGCGCAGTCGAGTGGCGGCGGGAGCGATCCTCGGCATGATCTGGCTCGGTGAGTTGTTCTTCCGAGGACAGATACTGGAAAACGTCTATCTGCGCAACACCTACCTCTTCCTGACGCTTGAGACATTGCCGAGCGGCTTCGCGCCGGACGCCGTTTGGTGGACCAGAGCCGGCTCATTCTCCTGGCGATGGCGGTGGCCTTTTTGTTAGTCTTCGCCGCGCTGCTGCGGCGCAACGAGGCGCTGCTGGGTCACGAGGCGTAATTTGACACTCCCCAAAAGAGGATTCTCAGGAAACGCACAGCCCAACCCTCACGTTGGCTCCTGAAGGGCCTGCCCGGCCCTGTGAGGACGGTTGACTCCATCGTGGCGTGGCGAGTGTGAGCTCTGAGAAATACAACGCCGCTCAAGCGGAGCGCACCACGTCCAAAGCGTTCGTGCTTTTACCCGTGGGAACGATTTACCACGGAACCCGCAAACACGATTTGATTGGTAAGGTGCAGCGTCCTCCCGACAATTCTTCGCCTCCTGGCGAGGATACGGAAAGGAGTGGTCTCAAGTCCTCGTATGCCTAACCGCACCGTATAGACCCCGACAACTTGCGGCAGGAAAGAGTCCCGCGAAGTCAGACACCTAAGAAAGGGTATTCTTCATGGACATCACGATGGTAGGACTGCGCAAGATCTATCGCGGCAAGGTCGAGGCGCTGCGCGGCGTTGACCTGGAGATCGG
Source organism: uncultured bacterium (assembly GCA_963733745.1). Lineage (GTDB taxonomy): Bacteria > Chloroflexota > Ktedonobacteria > Ktedonobacterales > JADMIN01 > DASWAC01. The sequence continues at coordinate 34,428 of CAVTFE010000056.1, read as the reverse complement.
CCCTGGCATGTTTGGCTTGCCGGTCCAACGGCGCGGGCAAGACTACCTCATGCGTATCCTGGCTGGCATCCTGCTCCCTACCAGCGGAACCATCACCGTCGGCGGACATGATCTGCGCACGGAAAGCGGCGCAAAGCGGTGAAGCGCCTCCTGGGCTACCTGCCACAGGAGCTAGGCATGTATCCCGATCTGAGCGCGCGCGAGTTCCCCGACTATATCGCCATCCTCAAAGGGTTGGACGATGGAGCGGCGCGTAAGCGGCGTGTCGGCGAGTTGCTGGAGATGGTCAGTCTGGCGGATGTAGCGAACCGCAAGCTCAGGACGTTCTCCGGCGGCATGAAGCGGCGCGTCGGCATCGCGCAGGCGCTGCTCAACGATCCACAACTGCTGATCGTGGATGAGCCGACGGCTGGGCTCGACCCAGAGGAGCGCATTCGCTTTCGTAACCTGCTCTCGGAGCTTGGCGGCAATCGCATCGTGCTGCTCTCAACAATATCGTCGAAGACATCGGGCAAACCTGTCAGCGCCTGGCGGTGATGCGCGAGGGGGCAGTGATCTTTCAGGGCGCGATTGGTGACGCGATTGGGGCGGCGCGCGGCAAGGTCTGGAACGTGACCACAGACGGGCCAGGCCCGAAGGCGACTACACCGTGATCTCCACGATGCGCCACGCCGCCAGCGCGCAGTACCGCGTCGTCGGCGAGGGACGCCACCAGGCGACGCGCAGCCCGTCGAACCGGGGCTGGAGGACGCCTACGTCTGGCTGATGCGCGACACCCGCGATGGTCGCGCCGCGCTCCCCCGCTAATGGACATATCGTCCCACTCCATCCACAATTCATGTTGCCACTTTCACAGGAGGCGCGTTGTACACGGTGAGGACATCTATCGTCCGGACGGATTGACGGTCATCATCGGTATGGCATGGAGCCAGGGCGCAACGGCGCGTCCCGCCCAGTGGGAGGAGTGGGTTGTGGAGGAAGTGACACGTCTGCAGAATGCTGACACCAGAGGGGGCTATCGTCCGCTACGGCTCTCGGCCAGTCGCCGGGCGACGACCCGACCACGCGTTGGACTGGTGGGGGACGGAGCGCAACGCTTGGCCTGGCGCTGCGCCGCCTGGAGCGCGAACATGTTGCGCTATTGCTAGCTACCGCCGAGCTTGAGGCGCCTGACGCGCATGTGGACGACGCCAGTACAAGCGCGATGAATGATGCTTTGCGCCTGCTCCTGCGCGACGATCTGCGGCGTACGCAGCATGCGCTCACCCTCGCCACCCAGGGACGCTACGGCGCCTGCGAGACCTGTGGCCAGCCGCTCTCGCGCCGCCAGCTCGAACTTGCGCCGACGACGACGCGGTGTCCTGGCTGCGAGACACGCGCTCACCTGCAATAATCATCAGTCATCGGGCCACCCCCAAACGCGATCATCCACCGCTGCTTGCGGACACCCGCAACGCGCGCTACCATGCGTGTGCGCATGATGCCGTCTCAGTACGGAGCGTGCTGCGCTGAATCGCGCTGGAGCGGCGCCAAAGAAAGGCGGCGGGGATGAGCGAGCGCTTGAGAGTGCGCGCCTGTACGATAGGCCTGGACCTGGGAACAACCACGCTGAAGGCCATCGCCTTCGACGATGGCGCCGGCCAGCCGATTGCGCGCGCCGCCGCAACCATCCCGCTGCTCGACACTCCAGGTGTGGACACGGATTCGGACGCCGCCGTTGTCTACGCGGAGCAGGATCCCGACGCCGTCGCAGACGCTGCCACTGCGGTACTCGCCCAGGCTGTGAGGCAAGCGCAGACGCTGGGCTACCATGTCGCGCGCGTGGGAATCAGCGCCGCTATGCACAGCATCCTGCCGGTCGGCGACGATGAGCGTCCACTGCTGCCTGCGCTGCTCTGGATGGATGGACGCGCGGAAAGCGAGGCCCGCGCGCTCTGGGCGACGCCTGAGGGCAAGGCGCTCTATGCGCGCACTGGAACTCCGATCCACGCGATGGCGCCGCTGGCGAAGTTGCTGTGGCTGCGTACGCATCGTTCAGACGTTTTCGCTGCGGCGACGCGCTTCGTCTCGCTCAAGGAGTGGATTTGGCGGCGCTGGCTGGGCGCGTGGGAGGTGGACGCCTCCATCGCCAGCGCTACCGGCCTCTACAACCTGCGCGAGAACGCCTGGGATGGCGACGCGCTACGACTCACCGGCGTAGACGCCACGCGACTTTCGACGCTTGTTCCCACGACCACTGTGCGTACTGGCCTGCGAGACGAAAAGCTCCTGGCGGCGGGACTGAGCGCGCAGACACCCTTCGTGATCGGCGCTTCCGATGGCGTGCTCGCCAACCTCGGCCTCGGCGTCATTTCGGACGGCGCAAGTGAGGCAAGTGAGGCAAGTGAGGCAAGTGAGGCGATGGCGCTCACTATCGGCACCAGCCTCGCGCTACGCGCAGGGAGCGCGGCGCCGATGACCGATCCGGCGACGCGCGCCTTCTGTTACGTGCTCGACCAAGGGCGCTATGTCGTCGGCGCGGCCAGCAACAGCGGCGGCAATACGCTGGAATGGCTCGGTGGCGTTCTGCGCGGCGAAACGCCAGACTCGGCGGCAAAAAGCCACCTCACTGCGCTGCTGGAGGAGGCGGGAACAGTGGAGACAGGCGAGTTGTTCTGCCTGCCCTACCTGACGGGCGAACGAGCGCCGCTCTGGTCGGCGCAGGCGCGCGCGTCCTTCATTGGCCTCGACACGCGCCATACTCCGGCCCACCTGATGCGCGCCGCCTGTGAGGGCGTCATCTTCAACGCCTGGTGGGTCGCATCGGACCTCTTCGCGCTGACTGGACGACCACGCGCGATCCTGGCGTCGGGCCATGTGCTCGACCTGCCCTGGATGCGCCAACTCGTCGCCGACGTTTTTGGTCTCCCCGTACGGGCAGGCGGAGCCGCTGACGCATCGGCGCGGGGGGCGGCCATTCTTGCGCGCATTGCGACCGGCGATGTCACGTGGAGTGAGGCGCTGAACGAGGCGTCGGATATCACCGCCGCAGAACCAGGCGCCGTCGCGGCGCCCAACTCCACGCAGAGCGCACGGTACCGCGAGCGGGCCAGCCGCTTTCTGCGACTCGCCGAGGCGCTCAACGGCGGTAGATGAGCGTTTTTCCGATTAGAGCAACTTTCAAGTATCTTGAGCAGGTAGAGGGTATCCTGCGTTTGCGAACCAGGCGGCCGCGTCATCGGGAGTGATGGCTGCGATAGCCAGACGGACCGCTGCTTGGAGGGCCTCCTGGGTGCGGGCGCCGAGACCCCGCAGGATGGCCTTGACCTTGGAGAACGCCTGCTCGATCGGGGTGAAGTCGGGCGAGTAGGGCGGCAGGAAGAGCAGGTCGCAGCCGCGCGCCGCCAGCGCCTCACGCAGGCTGGGGGACTTATGGGCACTCAGGTTGTCCAGCACCACCACCTGTCCCGGCCGCAGCCGGGGCGCCAACTCGTCGCGGATGTACCACTCAAAGGTCTCGCTCGTCATTGCCCCCGCGATGAGCAACCAGGGTTCGAGCAGCCCGTCGGGGGTCAGCGCGGCCACCAGCGTGGTGTTGTGACCGTGGTTGCGCGGCACCGAGCCGGTCGCGCGCTGGTCGTGCGGCGCCCAGCCGTAGAGCCGCGTCAGCGAGGTATGGGTGCTGCTTTCGTCGACAAAGACGACCTGCGCGGGGTCGCGCGTGGCAACGGCTTCCCGCCAGGCGGCACGCGCTTGCTCGTCACGCTCGCTGGCTGCCAGTGTCTTTTTTTGTGCGTCCAGCCCAGCCGGCGGATCGCCCGCCACATCGTCGCCTCGCTCAGTTGCTGCCCCTGGTGCTCGGCCCACCACGCACCGTGCTCCAGCACCGTGGCATCGGGCGCCGCTTCCAGCCGGGCGCGCAAGATGGCGTCCTGCTCCGTCCCAATGCGGCGCGGGCACCCGGGAATCGGCTTGCGCTCCAGCGAGCCCGTCTCGCGCTGTTGTACCACGGCGCGTTTGACCGTGGTCACCGCCACACCAAAGCGGCGCGCGGCTTCTCGCATGGGCTGACCGTCAGCCACCGCTCGCACCAAGCGTTCCTTGAGGTCGGTCGAATAGGCTCGCATACTGTTATGTATAGCCCACATTCCGCACCCCGATTCAGCACTTTTTGGAATTATCGAAATCAGCCACAAATCCTGGCACCATGAGGCTTTGTAGCAGCCGACCGGGTATATCCCAGGATCACCGGCACCTTGGAAAGCCGTGGGCAACGGCGTCGATTCTACGCGGTTCACGCGAAAATAGACTCTCCGTGTAGCAATCTTCTTTTGTTACATCTGGTCCCTGCGAAGTGGCTCCTAAGCCAGAAATGGCCTGAGGTCGTCGGGGTCAGAGAATATTGAGAAAAGTGCGTATTCTGGGGTGCGGAATGTGGGGTATAGCACATCCCATGCCTGGCTTTGCTTCTTGCAAGTTGCTCTAGTGGCAAGATGCGCAGAACTGGAATGGGGCGACGATCGTGTCGCCGCACACCTGTGAGCTGCTGTGACAGAGAGACGTGTTACAAGGAGCAAAGCATGCCAGTCACCCTCACTCCGTATCTCCACTTCCGGGGCAACACGCGCGAAGCCATGGAGTTCTATCACTCCATCTTTGGCGGCAAGTTGAACGTGCAGACCTTCAAGGACGCCCACGCCTCGCAGGATCCCAGCGACGACGACCTCGTCATGCACGCACAACTTGACGGCGACAACGGCCTCGTCTTGATGGCGTCCGACCCACCCGCTCGCATGGAAGACGACCCCGGCGCTAACTGCAGCCTGTCCCTCACGGGCACGGACGAAGCGGCCCTTCGCGGCTATTTCGAGAAGCTGGCTGAAGGCGGCACGATCCCCAGCCGCTGGAGAAGGCCATGTGGGGCGACACCTTCGGCATGTGCGCCGACCAGTTTGGCGTCGAGTGGCTCGTCAATATCTCGCCAGAGACAGCAAACACACCGCAGTGATGCGCCTCCCATTGGGCAGATAGTCACCACCTATGAGCGCAGCTTCGTCGGCGCATCGTGGTCTGCTGGCGAAGCTGCTTCGTGGTCGCAGGCACCCAGTCGGATTTCAGTCCGTGCTCCGGAGAGCTGAGAGCGCCTGACCAGCAGTCGGGATTACGAAAGCTGGACGATAGTTCCCCGTTGCGAACTCTCGCGCGCCGCCTCGATCACCCGCAGCGCCGCCACCGCCTCGGCCAGCGAGACAGGTGGCGCTCCACCCGAACGAATGGCGTCGCGGACGAGCGCATAGTAGGTCTCATAACTGCCCGGCGCGGTCTCGACGCGCCCATCAACCTGCATGCCCGCAATCTCGGTTACCAGCCGTCCCCACGCCTCTGACGGCTCCTGTCCCCAACCCTCATCACCTGGATGGCCGCCTAAACGTAAAGCGTCCTCCTGCGGATCGACGCCGTGCTTCTCATACACGCCACGTAGCCCAACCGCCCGGTAGCGTGGCGCGGGCAAGCGCGGCACGACGCTCATCCACAGGTGCGCCATCTGTCCACCGGCGAAGCGTAGCGTCACGAAGGTATCGTCGTCGATGGCCGCGCCGGGACGGCGCGTATCCACCTCAGCGTAAACCGAGACCGGCGGACCGAAGAGCACCATCGCCTGGTCCACCAGATGCGCGCCCAGATCGAGGAGCAGGCCGCCGCCCTCCTCTGGCGCGGATCGCTCGCGCCAGGCGTCGGCGTTTGGGGTGGGGTGGAAGCGCTCGAAACGGCTCTCCAGCCGCACCATCGGCCCCAGCGCGTCGCCCTCGATCAGGTGGCGCAGGGTGATGAAGTCGCCATCCCAGCGCCGATTCTGGAAGACCGCGAGCATCTTGCCCGCGCGCTCCGCCGCCGCTCCCAGGCGCTCCGCCTCGGCGACCGAAGGCGCGACCGGCTTGTCCATCACAACTGGCAATCCCGCCTCCAGCGCGGCGACCCCGATGGACGTGTGGAAACGATTCGGGGTCGCCACCACCACCAGATCGAGCTGCGCGGCGTCCGCAAGCAGCGCGTCTGACGACGAGTAGATGCGCGCCTGAGGAAAATCGCGCCTGGCTCTTGCCTGCCGCGCCTGATCCGCCGTGACGATAGCCGTGACAGCCATTCCCGGCGTCGAGGCGATGAGCGGGGCATGGAACACAGTTCCCGCCAGCCCATACCCTACGACGCCCACACGCAGCGGCGCGCTGCCCTCCGTCTCGCTCATGTTGATCTTCCTCGCCTTCGGGTCCAGATGTCGCCAACTCTAGCGCAGTCCGGTCGCGTTCCGTCTGCGCGCGATGGCGTCAAACAGCACGGCGAGGAGGAGCACCACACCTTCAACCATATTTTTTACTGCTGTGGACTGTCCAATAAGGTCCAGTCCATTTTCGAGGCTTCCGACGACCAGTGAGCCGAGTACGACGGCCCACACTGAGCCGCGACCACCGAAGAGGCTGACGCCACCAATGACCGCCGCCGCGATGGCGCTCAGCAGAAGCGTTTGGTCCACCGCCGACGCCGCCGAGACCTGGCGCGAGGCGAGCAGAATGCCGCCGATCGCCGCGAGCATCGCGGCCAGCGAGAACACCACGATGCGCAGGCTCACGACACGAATACCTGCGCGGCGCGCCGCCTCGGTGTTACCACCGACCGCGTAGATGTGGCGTCCAAAGCGGGTGCGTGTCGTGACGATCCAGAAGATGACGATCAGCCCCACGAGGATGACCGCCACTAACGGCACCCCAAGATACGCCTCGAAGAACGCGAGGAGCGCAGCGACGATCACGACGACGAGGCCAATACGCACTGCCAGTTGTCCGATTGGTATCACCGGGAGTCCGCGCCGCTGTCGCGCACTGCGCTGAATCAGCAGGCTCGCGATGTAGACCGCGACCGCCAGCAGCGGAATGCCAAATCCGAGGTAATCGGGCAGATAGGTGACCGCGATGGCGTTGATCGCATCGTCACGTATCGGCAGCGTGGTCTGCGGAAACAGGATCAGCAAGAGCAGACCCTGATAGAAGATCAATGCGGCGAGCGTTACGATAAACGATGGCATGCGCACGACGGCGACGAAGAAGCCGTTGATCGCGCCGATCAACAATCCGGCGACGATCGCCGCGACGATCGCCGCCCACGCTGGCCAGCCATGACGCGCTGAGAGCACGCCCATGATTGCTCCACAAACGGACGAGATTGCAGCAAGGGAGAGATCAATCTCGCCGATCAGCAGTACAAGCACTGCGCCAAGCGCGACGATGCCGATGGTAATTATTTGCTGCACCAGGTTGGTAAGATTCTGCGGCGTCAGAAAGAAACCACCTCCCGCGATCTGGAAGTAGATTGCGATGAGGATCAAGCCAATGAAGACGGGAAGCTGTCCCAGATCATTGCCGATGAGTCTACGCACGCGACTAATGAGGCCACCAGTGTCCGCAGACGTTGTGGCCCCAGGCGCTAAAGACGATTCTGCAGAGACGGCGTCAGGCTCCGAGCTGCCCGCGGTGTTGGTGGTCATGAACTGAACTCCTCTTCGAGTCACGGAGGCGCCTTATTGCTCCGCGACCGCTGCTCCAAATTCCGCGCCTGTGATAGCTCCGACGACCTGTTCTGGTGTTGTCTCGTGGATATCGAACGTGGCGACACGCTTGCCAAGACGCATCACGATCACGCGATCAACCACCTCGAAGATATCCGCCAGGTTGTGCGAGATCACGACGACGCCCAGTCCCTGCTCGCGCAAGGAGCGGATCAAGCTAAGCACCTGCTTCGTCTGCGCCACACCCAGCGCTGCTGTTGGCTCGTCGAGCAGAACCACGCGTGGATTGCGCAAGATTGTCCTGGCGACCGCGATGGATTGGCGTTGCCCGCCGGAGAGCTGGGCGACTGGTGTGCGCACCGATTTGAGCGTCTTCACATCGAGCTGCTTGAGTACGCGTAGGGTCTCTACTTCCATCTTCGTCTCGTCGAGACCAAATGGGGTAATGTCCTCGCGCCCCAGATACATATTGGCGACAACATCGAGATTATCGCTGAGCGCGAGATCCTGGTACACAGTCTCGATCCCCCAGCGCGTCGCATCCTGGGGTTGTGAGATAGTGACTCTACGGCCACCGACGAAGATCTCCCCAGTATCTGGGGGATTGACTCCGGCAATCGCCTTCACAAGGGTGGATTTGCCCGCGCCGTTATCGCCGACGAGTCCGACGACTTCGCCCGCATAGACCTCAAAATCGACATTCTGCAGCGCCTGTACGGCGCCGAACGTTTTGCTGATCCCTGTCATCCGCAATACTGGCTCGCCAGTGCGTGTTGGCTTTGCCGCCGCGTTGGGCGATGGATCAGCGGGGAGAGGAACACTGCCCTCGGTCATAACGTACCTCCACGCTCTAACATTGGCGTCAGACTAGGCGTCATCTGCGCTAAGTATAACATCGGCGCCTGAAGATTTGCTTTGCGCAGCGCCGTTGGTTGAACGCCGCAGATAGAGCGTATGGGACAGCGCAGAGGCCGTCCCATACATCTACCTGACGGGGTTGCATCCGCGAGGGAGAAGAATGAACGTCGCCGCTCATTCGGATCCCCCTCCTTCAGACAACACACCAGCGATCAGTTTTTGACACTCCACGGGGCTACAGCCCGTGGATGCTCAGGCTACGCACATGGCAACCCATCACGTTGACACCTGAAGGGCCTGCCCGGCCCCCAAAGGCGGTTGACTCCATCGCCAGGCGAGCGAGGCTCAAAACAACTCTGGCTCAAGCGGAGCGCACCGTCTACACTACGGTAGTGCTCATATCCGCGCGGCCGGTGTAGCGCGGAACCCGCAACCCCTATTGGGCTTGCGTAGGCGACTTGCGCCTGCCCAAGCATTCCCACCTGTGGGCGAGAAACCGGCAATAGAGCGGTGAACAGGGGCTCACGCCAGCATACGCCTCACCACACGCCTTGACAGGCGGTTTGCGGCGGGCGAAAGCCCCTTGCCGTCAGTTAGCAGACACCGTCGGTGCCAGCAGGGACGCCCTGGCAGACGTCAGCCTTGGCGACGAAGTTGTCGGCGATGACCGTGACGCGATGTTGGTCTTGTCAACGGAGGTCACATCGATTCAGGACGGACGGGATGTTCGCGCCAGTGGACGTGGCGATCTAGGCGGAGGCGATGGACTTGGTGTCCTCACCCTTGCTGATGGCGGCCACGAGGCGGCCAACTGCGTCGCCAGCTTCTTGATCGGCTTGTAGATCGTCATGGACTGGTCGCCAAGGAGGATGTTGCGGATACCGCTAACCTCAGCGTCCTGACCGGTGACGAGCACCTTGCCGGCCAGACCCTGCGCCTTGAGGGCGGCGATGGACGTGTTCGCCATGCCGTCGTTCATGACATAGGCGACCGGACATTGTTGTTGTTCGCTGTGAGGGCAGCTTCCATCTCAGCCTGGGCCTTCGCATTGTCCCAGTCAGGAGTGGCCTGCTCATAGACCTTCTTCAGCTCCCGCGGTGAAGAGCGGATCGAGGATCGAGTGCGCGCCATTGCCGAACAGCTTGGCGTTGTTATCGGTAGGGGAACCGTTGATCATGACAACGTTCGGCCGCCCTTGACGAACTCGGTGTAATGGGCAGCGATGTACTGGCCCTGAAGCATACCAACCTGCTTGCCGTCGAACGAAACATAGTACGACAGATCCGCGCTCTCGATCAGGCGGTCATATGCGATGACGGGAACTTCGCTCGCCTTGGCCTTCGCGACGATGGCGGCAGCCGGTGCTATCCTTCGGGGCGACCACGAGGATGCAGGCGCCCTTGGTTAGCTCAGACTCTGCCTGAGACTGCTGGGTCGCTGCGCTACCCTGGGCGTTCACGATCAACCGTCGCGCCAGGAAGAACTGCTTGATTGCGGCTTCACAGGGGGTGATCGGCGGCTTCCCACCGGGCTGCGGTGGCGCTCTCAGGTAGGAGGAAGGCAACGTGTTTGCAATTCTTACCGTTGGCGATGCCCTCGCTGGTGCTGCCGCAAGCCGCCAGCGCGCTCACCAAAATCGCGCTACCGATGCCAGCCACCGCCAGAGTGCGCCATCGTGGGCTACCTTTAAGCCTCATGAGTTAGGTTGCTCCGTTCTTGTCGTACATCGAAGTAACAGTGCTGTGAACGCCGTTGATCCGGCGTCGTATAGAGCGCCAGAACCCTGAGTGTCGTCAAAGCCGCGAGCCACCCCCTTCCATACAATGCCTGTCTACCATACTGCGCACGTCGTCTCACGCGGTTGGAGTGAAAAGCCGTGTTCCACCATAGGCTTGTGTATAAAGATATACCCTTGTCGCAAGCGTAATCTCACAAGCGGAGCCGCGCGCGACTTGCAGTTCTCTTTGTTCCACCTCCTTCAAACAAGCGCATGTCTGTCCAATCCATTTATGGAACCGCAGCGCGCGCCGCGACCGCCCGCATCGGAGATGTGTGCATCGCAGTCGACACGCCGAAGGCGGCGTCCAGCACCGTACTGACCGCGCCAAGCGCGATCGCGTTATCGCCCAATTGCGCCAACTGGATCGTCGTATTCGCCCAGGCGATAGGGAGGCTGCGCGCCGCTGCGGTTCTGCGCAGCGGCTCCAGCAACAACTCTCCCGCGCGTGAGACGCCACCGTCCAGCAGAATGAGCGAGGGGCTGCAGAGATTAATCAGGTCCGCGACCGCGACGCCGACAGAGACTCCGGCGTGTTCAAGCGCGACGCGGCAGTTCTCATCACCTTCTTGCGCGGAGTGTATGACATCGGCGATATCGCATGCGGCCTTGCTGGCCCCCCGGCTGGCGTCCTCCACGATGGCGCCAGCGCCAGCGAGCGCCTCCAGACACCCCTTGTTGCCACAGGCGCACTCCGGGCCGTCCGCGTTGATGGTGACGTGCCCGATCTCTCCGGCGCTTCCGCTGCCGCGATAGATCACGCCATTCAGGATCATGCCGCCGCCGATGCCAGTGCCGAGTTTGATGTACGCCATATTCTCGACGCCGCGTCCCGCGCCATAGCGGCTCTCGCCCAGCGTTCCCATATTGGCGTCGTTGTCGAGGAAGATCGGCGCGTCCAACTCGCGATGCATCGTCTCGTAGAGGTCAAATCGATCCCAGCCAGGCAACCGTGGCGGCGAGACCAGCCGCCGCCGGTCGGTGTCGATGGGACCAGGCACACCCATGCCGATTCCCACGATTTGATCCCAGCGCGTGTCCGCCGCCTCGACGAATGTGCGCAGGTGCTTGGAGAGCAGGGGTAAGCAGGCTTCTGCGCCGCGTGAGGAGTCGAATGGCTCGGAGTGCCGCGCCTGTATCTCAGCCGCGAGATTCGCCAGGATCATGGTCAGGTGCGTGCGCCCAACGTCGACGCCGACAACATAGCCCGCGCTGGCGTTGAAATGCACCTCGACCGCGCGCCGGCCGCCAACCGCGGAGGAGTTCAAAAGCTCTCCTTCCCGCACCAAACCTTCGCGCAGGAGAATCTCCATCAGGCTGCTGACCGTAGGGCGGGAGAGACCAGTGCGCCGCGCGATGGCGACTCGCGGCAAGGGTCCATGCTCGCGGATACAATTGAGGACGAGGAGCAGGTTGAACTCTCGCATCGCGCGCACATCCGCGCCACGCGATGCGGGATGCGCATCTTCGGCCTTGCCCGCGCCGCCCATCAGCCGCCACATTGGATGGTTCATGACCCCAACTCCGTCGTTGGTGTACGCTTCCTCGCCTTTGGTAAGAGCAATAGTACCCAAGACCTGGTCTGTTAGTCAAGGTTCCGAACCAACTCAACAAGATTTCTCTTTCTGGCGTCTTCACGGGACGCCAACCAACGCGTCCGTCCTGTGGAATGAAGGCGTCACACGGTGGAGTGAAATGCGCCCAATAGCGTCGCCGCTTAGCTTGTCGGTGAATCGTTGCGCGCGCCGAGGCGCTCGATGACCTCGACGATGAGTTGTGGCAGGACGCCGAACGAGTACGATTGCAGCAACCGCTCGCCACGCTGGTGCGCGCCCCAGCCATAGGGGCCAAGGTTGATCGCCGGCAGCCCCAGCCGCGCGATCTCGTCAAGCGGCAATGAGTAGGCGCCGCCAGCGGGGGGAAACTCGTCAGACCAGAGCGGCATATTGGCCTTCAGCGCCGCGAGATCCATGCCGGGATCGAGGCGCAGATAGCTCATGTCGGAGATGTACGGGTAAAACTCCACTTCCTGTAGTTGGAGTTCTGGATGATCCGTCGCGACCGCGGCCATCGCCTCGTGGAGCGCGCCTGTGGCCGCCTGCGCGTGTGGATAGTATGGCGGTGAATAGTAGAGTACGACGGCTGGACCGCTGAGGCCGCCGAGTGCCCAGAGGCGCTGGGCCAGGCGCAGGCTGCGCTCGCGCTTGTCCAGGGCCGCGGCAAGGGTCGGGCCCAGCGCCATGAGGTCGGCGTTCACCGCATCCACGCCAAGCCGTGTCTCGGTCGCCTCACGCAATTCCGCCAGCGTCATCACCTTGCCCTCGCGCAGGGCGTGCAACGGGGTCTCGTCGGCGGTCAGGCGCGCCCAGCGCTCCTCCGCGTTATGCAGGCGCTCCAGGACACGCGTGAGCGTCGTTGCGGTCCGCCCTCGAAGCCGCTCCAGCAATTCAGCCGGGCTGGCAGAGAGCGTGAGCACGTTCAAGTAGAAATAGGCGGCGAAGGGCAACTGCACATCGTAACCGACCTTCAAGTCAGTTGCGCGCAGAGTGACCGGCGGCGGCGCTTTCTGCCCGCGCATGACATCACACAGATCTGGATTCATGCTCAGGTCGGTGATCAGCTCCGCCGCCAGCAAATCGGCGTCCACTCCGTCGAAGGGATCGCCGACGTGCGACTCCTTGCCGATGACAAGAAAGCTCGGCAGCAGTTTGCCAATCGTGCCGGTGAAGACGTAACGATGCGGATCATCGGGATAGCGCGCAGTGGTGTAGTCGGTGTTGATCGCGCCAAGATACTCTAGGCTATGCTCCTCGCGCAGCCGCAGCAGGAAGCGCACTGCCTGCAGGACGCCCGCCGACTCGTTCTCCTCATCCGGCGTGGCCAATAGCACGATCGAGAGCGGCAGGGCCTCCTGCTTCGAGCGCTCGGCCAGCGCGCGTATCACCGCGAGATTCGCCGCGACGCCAGCCTTCATATCGATCGTGCCGCGCCCGAAGAGCAGATCATTGCCGTAGCGGGCGATCTCCTCCGCCAGCCCTGGCGTCATCGCGGCGTGCGTGTCGCGCCGCTCATGGAGAGCCTGCGGGTTAAGGGCATGCTCTTCTAATGCGCCGTAGTCGGCGGTCGGCACGGTGTCGATATGCCCCAGCAGGACGATGGTCCGCAGGCTTGCTCCGCGTAGGTAGGCATAGGCGTTGGCACGCCCGTACTGATCCCCCTCGATGGGATCGAGACCCATCGCGGCGTAGGCGGTTTCGAGGCCGTCCTCGCCCAGAATGCGCACGACCTCACGCGCCACGTCGTTCTCGGCTGCGCTCGGACTGACACTGCGGATGCCTACAAGGCGCAGCGTGTAGTCGCGGGTTGGCTCGAACCAGGGGCTGTGTCCCTCCGCCATGGCGCGCTCCTCTTTTGTAGCAGCGAATATATAGCGGCGCAGCTTGATGAACTGGTGTGGCTGACGTCTCAGACAGAGTAGCGCAGGGGATCGAGCAAGGCATCAGGATCACCAACCGTCGCGCCCAGATCGCGTTCGAGTGTGGTCAGCGCCACGGCGACACGCTGGAGCGTGTAGGCGCGCTCATTAGACCCCAGCTCTGTCTCCGCGAGCCGCCGCAATTCATGAAAGACGAAGCCAAGCGGCAGTATCGAGGCAAAGATCTCCAGGCGCTCGCCAAGCGTCGCATCATTCAGGTCGCTGGCGCCGTCTCGATATTCACGCAGGAAGCGCGCATGTTGCGCCTCAGTGATCTCCCCCGTCAGCCGCGCCAGCGTGGCGGCGCGCCCAATCTCCATCGCCGGATCAGCCAGGCCAAAGCCTTCCCACTCGATCAGCAGCGTGCGCTCGCGTTCGCGGACGACATGCGCGGGAAGTGGATCGCCATGACACTGTCGGCGTGGAACCGCGGCCCACAGGTCGCGCCGCGCCTGCACTCGCGCGCCGACGATGGCGTGCAACCGGGTGAACGCGCGCATCAGGGGTTGGGTGGCGCGCGCGGTGTAAGCGGCGAGGCATCCTTCCCATGCCGGCTGCGTACGCTTCCACCAGGTGGCAGGATCCTTGCTCAGCGCGGAGACAATGGTGGCGCCGTGAATAGAGAGGTGGTGCAGCGTCAGCAGGAGAAAGAGCCAGCGTTCGACCTCCTCATCGCTGAGACGCCGCCCTTCCCATGTCGCGCCCGCTGGCGCGCGGTACACCACCACCCCTCCGCCCAGCGGGCCGCCCTCGCGCTCGGCCAACAGCAGTTCCGGTGCCAGGTTGATCTCATCCACGAGCCGCATCCCGGCGATCTCGCGCCGCGCGCGCTCGGCTCCAGTGGTGGTATAGGCCTTGACGACAATGGCGCCGCCGCTCGCCGCGATGGTATAGCGATTGCCGATGGCGTCGGAGCTATCCAGACGCAACTGGATCGGCTCGGCGATGTCGAGTCTGGAGTGGCGGCGGAGATAGGCGAGGATATCGCTTGCGCCGGGGATGGACATGCGGCTGTTTCTCCTCAAGATCGTACGCTGACTATGACGCCCACGCGCTGTGCCAAGATTATCCGAGATTATATCGCGCCAGCCCCAGTCACCAACACTACACTGGAAGACAAAAAGAAGCGCGCCCCCACGAACGAGAGCGCGCCCACGATGCGGAAACAGTCTGCCTTGTTCAGTTCACCCACTCGTCGGGACCGCCAGTGTTCCGCAGGCGGACCGTCGCGTTGGCGGGCCGCGCCGCGCGCTCCTGGATGGATTGATGGCCCTCTTCCTGCGGCGAGTTGCGATCAACATAGGACGGCAGCCAGAGCGCCACGAAGACGAAGGCTCCAGTGGCGGCGAAGACGTACTGCCATTCGAGAGGGAATGGCTTTTGCCAGCCAAGATTCTTGCCCAGGATGATGGCAACGCCGAGCGCCAGACTCGCCAGCCCGGCAATGATGCGCACGAGCATGACCGTTGGCGTCTTGCGGCGCGACCAGGCGAGGGCGAAATTGATGAGCGCGGCTATGATGGCGAGACTCGTGATCAGCGGCCAGAAGAACTGCCGCAGAAAGTCGTTCATCTAACGCTCCTCTCGCATCCTGCGCTTTGCTCTATCTATCCATCCGTGAGTACGATCATCTGTCGCCGCCTCGCAAGCGCCTGGCAAGTCTATCATAGACGTATCCAAATACGATAGCGGCGGGCGCAATGATAGGACTTCCGGACAGAGTGTCTCTGGCAGGGAGAAGGGTCCCCCATCGCTTGCCAGCGGCGCCGTCGAGCCGTACAATGGCCTTCGGGCTTTTGCCAGCGACGCCTGGCGAACTGGAACCTGTGTGAGCATCTGCGATGATTCATCTGGCGCTGGATGTCGGCGAGAAGCGCATCGGCGTGGCGGTTTCCGACGAGACGGAGACACTTGCCTCGCCGCGCACGACGATTCGTCGCGTGTCAACTGAGGCGGCGCTCGAAGCGGTGGCGCGGCTGGTCGCTGAATCTGGCGCGGAGGTCGTCGTGGTGGGGCTGCCGGTGAGCTTCGATGGCCAGCTACATGGTCAGGCGCGGGCGATCCAGGCATTCGCCGCGAAGCTGCGCGAGCGCATCGCGCAACCGGTCGTCTTCGCCGACGAGACGCTCTCATCGGTGCGCGCCGAAGAGGCGTTGCGGGCGGCGGGCGTCCGGCCTGACCGCATCCGTGAGCGGCTGGACGCGGCGGCTGCGGCGGTGTTTTTGCAGGATTACCTGGACGCTCGCCAACGTGGCGAGGAGCAACGATTCACCGCTCCAGGTGATAGTGGGGATGTCACCAAACAATCCGGCGACGAGGTGGAGGAGTAGCGACGGGCATGAAGCGTTCAGCTCTGGTCATCACCCTGTTCTTAGCATTAGTCGCCACCGCATGTGGTTTTGGCGCCGGCACGGCGTATTTCAACGTGACCCAGCCGGCGAACCCAGGCTCGAACGCGCAGGTATACTTCGAGGTGAAGGACGGCGATACGCCTTCCGATCTTGGGCCACGTCTACAGGAAGCAGGGCTGATCCGCAACGCCACAGTCTTCACCTTCTACACGAAGTACATCAAGAAGTTCGATCTGAAGGCCGGCGTCTATACCCTCTCGCCCGGCGACACGATGGACAAGATTATCTCCACGCTGGAGACCGCGACGCCGATGCCGCAGGTAACGGTGACGATTCCACCGGGCTTGCGCGTGCTGGAATATCCAGAAATGGTGAAGTTCAGTGACAACGAGCCAGCGGTTCCGCGCTTCCATAACCTACCACGCTTCAACGTCGAGAACTTCATCAAGATCGCGACGACTGGCAAATATAACGACGGCACGAACGTCTCAGACAGCTACTGGTTCGTACCCAAGGAACCGCACAAAGACGCCAAGTTCGCGCTCGAAGGCTATCTCTATCCCGACACCTACTCGTTCAACAAAACCGACACCGAAGAGGATGTGATTAATCGCATGCTCGACGAGTTCGGGACGGTGCTCTGTCCCGGCCCGGAGGACAACCCCGGCGCCTACTTCGACGACGCCAAGAGTTGCCAGGCGCACATGGCGAAGGTCGGCGCCGACAAGAGCACCGACATCCTGACTGTCGCCAAGGCCAAGTTCTTCACCGATGACCCTGTGGAGGCGATCTACAAGGCGCTGACGCTCGCCTCAATTGTCGTGCGTGAGTCCGGTGTTCGCGGCGACCACGAGGATCGCGGCAAGATCGCTGACATCCTCTACCGGCGCCTGCTCGCGTCGCAGAACAAGATTAAGCTGCCAACTGACAGCGCCGCTGGAAACTACCACTGTCTGGATGCCGATCCAACGGCGTGGTACGCCTACTTCTCGGATCACACGCCGACCGATGGCAACTACTGGGCAATCGTGGATACCCCAAGGAACGTCGCTCCAGATAGTCCGTACAACACCTATACGCAGTGTACGGATCTCCCGCCGGGGCCAATTGCGGCGCCAGGTGGCGTCCAGGACGGCCCTCCGTTCCTTACGCCGCTGCCGATCCGAACCTGGGTTCGATCACCACAGCCTTCTTCTACATCCACGATGGTTGTCTGCACCCGCATCTGATAGCAATAGCCACATACACACAACTCGGGTCAGCCAAGTTCAAATACCTTGGCAAGTGTCCCGACGGCGACTGAGCCGACGAAGCGAGCTACATCACGCCACCACGCGGCAGAGGAGATAACGGCCAAGCATGGATCTTCTGAATCACCTACCTGAGTTGCTTCAGGTGCTCTTCCTGGCCGTGCTCCAGGGCGTGACCGAGCTGTTCCCCGTCAGCAGCCTCGGCCAATCCATCATCATTCCTGGTCTGTTCGGCTGGGGCAACCTGCTGACCTCTGATACCTTCGTGCCCATCCTGGTCATGCTGCATCTCGGCACCGCCATCGCGCTACTGACCTTCTTCTGGCGTGACTGGGTCGAACTGATCGCCGCTTTCTTCAAGACCGCCTTCGCGGGACGGCTCGACGCGCATCCACAGGGCAAGACGATCTGGCTCATCATCGTCGGCACCATTCCCGTGGGTCTGGCGGGCCTGCTGCTCAATGGACCCATCAAGGCGATCTTCTTCTCCAGCAAGTTTCCGGTCATCCCGGCGGCGTTCCTCTGCCTGAACGGCGCGATTCTCTTCGTCGGCGAACAGTTGCGGCGGCGCTCCGAACCAGACGTGACCGACCGCTACAAGCAGGAGCAGGCGTTCAAGCGCATCCCGCAACTCACCTTCCTCCAGGCGACGCTGATCGGGGCGGCGCAGACCTTCGCGCTGATTCCCGGCATCTCGCGGTCAGGGATCTCGATGGTCGCGGGGATGGGCGCGCGGCTCAGCCACGCGGAGGCGGCGCGCTTCTCCTTCCTGCTGGCGACACCCGTAATCTTGCTGGCGGGCCTGCTGGAGGTTCCCAAGCTCTTCGACGCGCCGACCTCGACGCTGGTGATCGCGATCATCGGCGCGGTGGTCTCCGGCATCGCAGCGTTTCTGAGCGTACGCTTCCTGACAGCCTACTTCGAGGTTGGTCGGCTGACCCCGTTCGCCATCTTCTGCCTCGTCGAGGGACTGATCGCGTTCCTGATCTTCGCCCCAATCTCGCTTGGCGTATTCTCGCTCCCCTGGTAAGGCTGGTAAGCGCCACTCCTAACGAAAGGGCTCCATCTCATGCGCGGTTCTACACTCTCCACGATCCTCGTCGTCGTCGGCGTTCTCTGCATCCTCATCGCCATCTACTACATCATCCCGGGCTTCCCGCACCTCTTCACCTTCAGCGATCCCAATAAATCACACCTAACGCATTTCATCGCCTTTCTCGCCGCTGGTATCCTCGCGCTGATTGGCTCTCGCTTCGCCCGCAACGCAGCCTAGCGAGGAACCGAGTGTTGGCCTAGCGCGCCTCTTCCAAGCTGTGCGCTCTTTTCGTCTGCCTTACGCGCCATATCTATCTTCGCGGCTCCTTCGCCGTTTCCAGGTAAAACCAGAGAAGTGAGAATGCTTAGGCTAGGCGGGCCACAGATCATTGCTGGCGGCAAGTTCAACCTGCAAGGAGGCTACGATGGCGGAAAACAAAACTGTTCCCACCAACCAGAGTGTTGAAGACTTCCTCAATGCAATTGAAGATGAGCAGAAGCGCAACGATAGCTTCGCGCTCCTGAAACTCATGCGCGAGGTGACGGGGCTGGAACCACAGATGTGGGGCAGCAGCATCGTCGGGTTCGGCAGCTATCACTATAAGTACGCCAGTGGACGCGAGGGCGACACAATGCTTGTTGGATTCTCGCCGCGCAAGCAAAATCTGACTATCTACAACATGGGTGGACTTGATCCCGACGACGATCGATTCGAGAAGCTGGGCAAGCACACGACCGGCAAGGGTTGCCTCTACATCAAGCGCCTCGACGACGTTGACCTACCCACGCTGAAAAGCCTGGTCGTAGCGTCATTCACGCGAACCAAAGAGCACGCGCAGTAACGGTGTTTCTCTTCATCTCAGCAATCAGGCAAGGGATTTGCCTCAGCCGCAACTCTACAAGAGCCTTGCGCAACAGCGCCCAATGGCTAAGTGGGCTGGCCTGCTGAGATGTCGTTAGTCTGAACGATTGAAAGGCGAGAGAACAGCCCACAATAAATGTCCACACCAGAAAGTTATAGCCCCAGAGGCGTTCCAGGCCGCCATGTCCCAATCCCAGATAATTGTGTGTGAGGAAAAGCGCCGTAGCGCTGATCCCCACCAGTCCAAGGATGGGACCCGCCCACCGGAGCTTACCCACAACGGACGTGTTCACTCCCCAGCCAGTGAGAAGAAGCCCCGTATTGCCAAAGAGGGCTATCGGCAAGGCTCCGAGCACGACATGCGCGTTCTCGTTGACATCAGCGGGCGCAAGTCCTGCGACGATCACCCCCAGCCCCGCGAAGATCAGAAACGCCTGCGTTATGAGAGAGAGCCAGGACCGACGCCACACGGAGCGGATCAGCACTACCCCAACGATGACGCACAAGCCCTCCAGGACAAAAACGGTGTTCAGCAGGGTATACAGTGGTGAGCAGACGTACTGGGCGGGATTCTCGTTCTCTGCCCTCATCTGGCAATAGGCGTTGCCGAGGTCGCTGACATTGTTGTTGGACCAGCTATAGGGCGGATTGGACCAGGCGGCGCCGACGATGAATTGAGCGGCAAAGAAGAGGATGAATCCTCCCAACCATGCGACGATACCGAGGCGTTCAATGGCGCTATGGCGCATCACTCACAATCCTTTCAAGGCCGGCATTTTCACGATTCAGTCGGCCAAAGACGTCCTCCGCGCTGTTTTCGTTGGCTGGCGACACAGACTCCTGGGCGTAGACTATCTCGAACTTTTGAGCGATATGTCTTTGGCCTGTCGCAGATATGTCGCAGGTGTCTCATATCCACCGATGAGATTGCTCCGAGGCAGGCGAGTGATTCATGCCTCAGGCCTGCGTTGACGCTGGCAGGTGGCGAGGCGTATACTATATGGCGTTATCTGCGACGACCAGGAGTAGTACGCGTACAGCTTCCCCACTCCAGAGACGGGAATCACCGGACAGTCCGGCGGCTGAAAGTTCCCTTGTGGGTTGAGCGGCGCGGAAGTCGCCTGGAGAGCACGCGGGGTGAGATGTAGCCTCGCGCGGGGATGCGTCCGTTATCACGCTGATTGAGGCGACTCGCGCCTGGTGACTTTTGGCGCGAGCGCGAATCAAGGTGGTACCACGAAGCCCTTTTCGTCCTTGGCGAAGAGGGCTTTTGCGTGTTCGAGATACGTTCGAGAATGAAGGTGAGGGGCAATGGCGACGAAACAGCAATCTAGCGACAAGCTCGCCAAGGGCGCAAAGCAGCGCGCGAATACAACCAGCAACAGCGCGAATGGAACCAATGGCGCAAGTAATGGAAATGGCGCGCGCATGGACCTCTTCGCCAAAGCCTACGAGCCGTACGCCGTCGAAGGGCGGCTCTATCGCTGGTGGGAGGAGAACGGCTACTTCAAGCCGCGCCCCAGCAGAATCCTGACCGCCGCCCGTTCGTCATCAGCATGCCGCCGCCCAACGTGACCGGCGCGCTGCACCTCGGCCACGCCATCACCGCGACGCTCGAAGACATCATGATCCGCTACCACCGCATGCTCGGCGACCCGACGCTCTGGGTTCCCGGCGAGGACCACGCGGGCATCGCGACCCAGACCGTCGTCGAGCGCCAGGTAGCCGAAGAGGGCACGGACCGCCACCAGATCGGGCGCGAGAGCGTTTGTCGAGCGCGTCTGGGAGTGGGTCGACACGCTACAAGCACCGCATCCAGGACCAGCATCGCCGCCTCGGCGCCTCCTGCGACTGGGAGCGCGAGCGCTTCACGCTGGACGAGGGGCTGAGCCGCGCCGTCCGCGAGGTCTTCGTCCGCCTCTACGAGGAGGGGCTGATCTATCGCGGCGAGCGCATCATCAACTGGTGCCCGCGCTGCATGACCGCGATCTCCGACCTCGAAGTCGAGATCGTGGACACGCCGGGCAACGCTCTACTACGTGCGCTACCCGCTGGAGCCGCTCGCAGGCGAGGCGACGCAGCGCTACATCACCGTCGCGACGACGCGCCCGGAGACGATCCTGGGCGATACCGCCGTGGCCGTCAACCCGAACGACGCGCGCTACACGCGACCTCGTCGGCCGCTACGCCATCCTGCCGATCATGAACCGGCGCATCCCGATCATCGCGGACGACGCCGTTGACCAGGACGTTCGGCACGGGCGCGGTCAAGGTGACGCCCGCGCACGACCCGACCGACTTCGAGATCGGCCAGCGGCACGACCTGCCGCGCATCAAGGTCATCGACTTCGACGCCAAGATGAACGAGAACGCCGGCCCGTTCGCCGGGCAGGATCGCTACGAGGCGCGCAACGGCGTCGTCGCCGAGTTCGAGCGGCAGGGCCTGCTGGTGAAGGAGCGAGGACTACACGATCCCGCTCGGCCACTGCTCAGCGCTGCGACACGATCATCGAGCCGCTGATCTCGATGCAGTGGTTCGTCAAGATGCAGCCGCTGGCGACCGGCGCGATCGGCGCGCGTCAAGTACGGCCAGATCCACATCGTGCCGGAGCGCTTCACCAAGATCTACTCGACTGGCTGGAGAACATCCGCGACTGGTGCATCTCGCGCCAGCTCTGGTGGGGCCACCGCATCCCGGTCTGGTACTGCGCCGAACTGCGGCGAGATCGACCGTCAGCGCGCGAGGACCCGACGGCCTGCGCGCACTGCGGCAGCGCGAAGATCGAGCAGGACCCCGACGTGCTGGACACCTGGTTCAGCTCGGGGCTCTGGCCGTTCAGCACGCTCGGCTGGCCGGACGACACGCCGACCTGCGCACGTACTATCCCACCAGCGTGATGGAGACCGGCTACGACATCCTCTTCTTCTGGGTCGCGCGCATGATCATGTCGGGCATCGAGTTCATCGGCGACGTGCCGTTCCGACGATCTACCTGCACGGCCTGGTGCGCGACGAGCAGGGCCGCAAGATGAGCAAGTCGCTCGGCAACGTCATCGATCCCGTCGAGGTGATGGACGAGTACGGCACCGACGCGCTGCGCTTCACGCTGGCGACCAGCAGCACGCCCGGCAACGACATGAAGCTGGTTCCATCGCGCATCGTCGGCAGCGCGCAACTTCGCCAACAAGATCTGGAACGCGGCGCGCTTCGTCATCGGCCAGACGGCGGCGATGGCGGCGATGTCCCAGCGCTGGAGACATTGCAGCCGAAGACGCTCGCCGACCGCTGGATCGTCAGCCGAGCGCAGCGCCTCGCGCGCGAGGTCGACGCGCCTGATGGAGAACTTCGAGTTCGGCGAGGCGGGGCGGCAGATCTACGACTTCTTCTGGTCTGAGTATTGCGACTGGTATCTGGAGGTGGCGAAGGCGCAACTGCGCGACGACGACGACGGGCCGCGCACGGCGCAGATTCTGCGTGCGGTGCTCGATCACGCGCTGCGGCTGCTGCACCCCTTCATGCCGTTCGTGACCGAGGAGATCTGGCAGCATCTCTACGCCGATGTGCCCGAAGCCGAGCGGCCTGCCACCGCGCTGATCGTCGCGCCGTGGCCGGAGCCAACCGAGGCGGCCACGCGGCAGATTGACGCTGCCGCCGAAGAGGATTTCGCGCTCTTGCAAGAGATCGTGACGCGCATCCGCGACGCGCGCAAGCAGGCTAATGTGGACCCGGCAAAGCGGGTCGCGGTGATCCTGGCTGGTGGCGCGAAGACGGCGATGCTCAAGCGCCAGGCGAGCCTGATCGAGCAACTCGCGCGCACGGAGGAGCCGCAGGTCGAGCGGAAACTCGCGCGCAAGCCGGAGCAGGCGATGGCGCTAGTGGCGGGCGGCGTCGAGATCTATCTGCCGCTGGCGGGGATGCTCGATCTGGCAAAGGAGCAGGTCCGGCTGGCCGACGAGATCGCCAAGGCGCAGGCGCTAGTCGAGCGCTCACGCCGCGTCCTGGACAATCCTGACTTCGTCGCGCGCGCCAAACCAGATGTTGTGCAGAAGGAGCGCGACGCGCTGGCCGCGGCGCAGGATACCGTGGCGCGGCTGGAGGCGCGACGTAAAGAACTGAGCGTCTAGCGCGTCTCTTCCCCTGAAAGCGTTCGCCGTCTTTGCCATCTTCCGGCGCTAGCGGCGCATGAAGGGGAGCGCTCTATGTTCAGAAGCCGTAGCCTTCTCGCGCTGGTTCTGCTTCTCCCTGTGCTGCTCACGAGCGCCTGCGCCACCAGTATTGCCAAGAAGGCGCCAAATGCGACGAAAGCGCCGACTGCAACCCCTGTGCTGACGCCACCGGTGCTCGCGATAAAGCCTGCGCGCCCCCTCGTCTGGGCCGCTCATCAGTTACCGTTCGCTGCCTCGCTGGGCAAGTTCTACAACACCGGCCTATCCTTCTCGCAAGCCGATGGCGCTACCGCGTACGCTTGCGTAGAGTCCAGCCAGGGCGTGCGTGTATGGATAACTCGCGACAGAGCGGTTCATTGGATGCATGGCGCTGACGTGCAGGGAGCTGCTGATTCGTGCCGTGTGATTGTGGACGACGCTCGCCCCGAGACGGCAATCCTCCTCACCTACCATGCGATACCCGCCAATTGCATGGGGTGCTTTCCCGGCGACTACCACAATTACCTGACTCGCGACGCAGGCTCCACTTGGACGCCACTCGCCGCGCCAGCGGATGAGACACCTCTCTTTGGCGTGCTCAAGACAAAGGGCAATGTCACGTACGCCACTGCGGCCACGCTTCCCCATAGTCACTGTGGCTACTGTTACACCGCGCTCTATGCCAGTAAAGACGATTTG
This sequence comes from uncultured bacterium, assembly GCA_963733745.1. Classification (GTDB taxonomy): domain Bacteria; phylum Chloroflexota; class Ktedonobacteria; order Ktedonobacterales; family JADMIN01; genus DASWAC01. Next base: position 10,436 of record CAVTFE010000056.1, on the reverse strand, counting down.
CGTACATGGACACGCATAGACGCTGGTATCCAGGCGGTTGGTCGTTCCGCCGTCCAGTTCTGGGTAAATAGCGCCGGGGACATTATGGCAGAGACCACGAATAACATTACGCGGCAGGATGAGTTGTGGCTGACTCCCAATCAGGGCGTGCACTGGAAGGCATGGAGCGACGCCCAGGCGGACTCATTTATCGTCCCAGCGGCGCAAAACCAGCGATTCTGGTGGGCGTGCGGGGTTATCTCCGGAGTGAGCAGCGCCGATCCGCCCGACCTTCCTGGCCTCATCTGCACAGTAGATGGCGGCACGACGTGGACTCCAGCCGGTGGCTCGGTCGGCACATTCGGTCATCTGGAGCCGACGGCGCAGTTCATGGCGCCCGATGGCGCGGCGTTGCGAGCCGCCTATGCCAGTTCATCCACTGGCGCCGTTACAGGTGAATTGCAGCGCGCCATTTCGGGCAAGCAAGGATGGGAGTCGCTCGGCGCGCTGCCAGCCTCCGGCGCAATCGCTCTGGCCGCAGGCGGCCAGACCGGCGTTTTGTGGGTACTCAAGCCCCCGGCGAATTATGGCGACGCGCTGACCACCGTCTATACCGCGACGTATCCGTGAGCGAGCCAAGATACAGTGGCGCCTGTTATATGCCGGAAAACGATGAGCGCCAGGCGCGTCTCTGGTATAGGTGCGCTTCCGGCGACGCGCCTATGGTTTGGCCAAGCGACTTTGGGGCGGAGCAGATATGTCGCAGCGCTGTAGGCTTCCAATCCTGCCCCTACTGTTCGTTGTGCTGCTCGCTAGCGCCTGCGCGACGCGCGTCGCGACGAAGACGCCAACCGCGACGCAGGCCCCAACCGCCACGCCTGTGCTTACTCCACCGCCGCTCTCGATCAAACTAGCGCATCCACTCGTCTGGACGGCTCATCAACTCCCATCGGGACTCAAACTGACTCCATACAATTGGGATGGCCCAGCGCTCGCGAGAGTGACGGCGACACCGCCTATCTTTGCGCTTTGGCGAATAGCCAGGCGCGGATCTGGGCGACGCATGATCGCGCAGAACACTGGAGAGTGGCAGGAAGCATTCCTGTCGCCAGTGATGTGACCAGTTGCACTATCACGGTTGATGCTTTTCAGCCACGGCAGGCGCCTTGCGGACGTATGCTCCAGATGGCCAATGTTGCGCTCAGGAGACTGGAGAGATCGTACTTATCAGACGGCAGACGGCGGCGCAACATGGGTTCCACGCGCCGCGCCATCCGAGGCGACGCCAAACTTTGCGGGTCTCGCCACTTTGGACGACGTCTCGTATGCCCTCGCATATACTCGTGGGCACAGCCACTGTAGCGACTACTCAGCCCTTTTCATGAGCAAGGATGGCATGCGGACATCTTTCTGATGAATGGTTATAACAGCGAACGCTTTATATCTGGATTCTGGCCCGGATCGAGTGGAGAGTTGCTGGCCCAGGTCACTACCAACATGGCGGCGACGTCATTCGAGCTGTGGCGCAGTGGCGATCAGGGGGCGCACTGGAGCCAGATTGGGATGGGACGCAGTGGAACGGTCTACCCTCTCATTGTCGCGGACGGCCAGACGCAACACTTCTGGCGGCTTGCGCCGCCTATCAAACGTTCGGCGACTACACCCACCCGCCAGTCCAACAGATCTCCTGTACCGTTGATGGCGGCAAGACATGGCTCGCAACTGGTGGTGACAACAGCTATCACATCAACATCTTCGCGCAGGCGATCGACGGCGCCCTCCTGGCCGTCACGCCCAATCCCTTTCGTGGCGAAGGCGCGACAAAGTTGTTACGTATCACGCCTGGGCAAAGCCGGTGGGAATCCTTGGGCGCGCTCTCGCCTGCCGGCGGCGATGTGCGTACAGCAGGCGCGGGTCGAGAAGCTCTCTGGAGCGTTATGCGCCCGGACAACTACTCGGTCAGCCGCTGACGACCATCTACACCACGTCGTATCTCTAACGTCCACAAGGATGTCGGGTGCGGTAGGCCAGGCCACAACAGGTAGGCCGTCCAGGTGTTGGACGATGCCTAGCTCTGACGCGATTGGATGAAGCGATCTACCTGCGCCTTGCCCTGCTGGTACAGCTTCTCCGCCTGCGGCCGTATCTGCTCGAACCGGCGCGAGATGTCATCGCGTAGCTCTCGTCCGGTTTTCGGCGCCAGCAGGAAGCCGATCACGATGCCGAGCGCGCCGCCCCAGATCATCCCACGACGCCACCACCGCCCTCCGGTCATCGTCCGCTCCCAGACGTGTTGGACTTCCCGTCGCGCATCGCGGGCGTTGCGCTGGATGTCACGGGTTGTGCGCGCGAAGGAGTCTGCGCTACGGCGGAGCGGCGCGGTCGAGTGGCGGACCTCACGGCGCAAGGGACGTCCCGCCTTGCTTGGACGGGCAACCAATTGCTGCTTCAGCGCGTGGCTGGACAGTAGTGGGGTGGAATGACTGCTTTTCGTCTGTGGTCGCCGACCGACGAGTAGGAGGAAACCCACGGCGCGAACGGCCGCCAGTCCTGCCACAGCCAGCCCAATGACCAGCGGCAGCTGAGGAGCCACCGGTGTCGTGAAGTTGGTCGCCAGATCGCCGTAGACCTGCTCTGCTTTGGTAGCTCGCCGTTTCCTACGCCACTGTTCGTCTCGCCGGTCCCTCGTTGGGCCGCCACGCGGGCGCGTGGGCGCTCAGTGAACTGACACTCGTGGTATCTTTGGTCTGTCCAGTCTCGTCGGCCATCGTGATTCCTCCACGGTTTCCCTGAAGGGTGCGCACAGGCTATCATGCTGAGCATGGCGCCGACATGCGGCGCTGTCAAGCGATCGCGCAACGGGCAGTCCATGCCCGTAGTGTGTGTACAGTGTATTCGACGCAAGGCATGCGCGGAAAGCCACACCTACGTGGCGTACAATGGCGTCAGAGGGCGCCGCCCGTTCGCGTCCGCACATCTTGGGTGACCATTCCCCTTGAAGGAGCGCGCCATGCCACTGGCCCACCGTCCTGTTCTCCTGCTGGTCAACGGCGTCATTCATACGATGGACGAGCAGACACCGCGCGTCTCGGCGCTGGCGATTGACCTGACCTCAGGGCGCATCCTGGCGACCGGCGACGACACTGACATGCGCGCGCTCTCCGGCCCGCTCACAGAGACGATTGATCTTCACGGGCGCACGGTCTTGCCCGGCTTCATCGACGCGCACGCGCATCTCGTTCATTATGCGAGTCGCGCCTGGATGTGGACCTGCGTGATGCGCAGTTCAGAGGAAGAGGCGGTTGCCCGAGTTGCGGCGCGCGCGGCGCAGACGTCAGCAGGAACATGGATCTTCGGGCGTAGTTGGGACAAAAATCACTGGCCGGGACAGAACTTCCCCAGCAAAGCGTCGCTCGACGCCGCCATCCCTGGGCGTCCCGTCGCGCTCTCCAGCCACGATTATCACTCGCTGTGGGTGAACTCCGAGGCGCTGCGCCGCGCTGGTGTCGACGCTTCGACGCCCAATCCTGGACGTGGCCGCATTGGACGCGGCGATGACGGCGAGCCAGACGGCATGCTCTACGAGGACGCGACCAGCCTGGTTTATGAAGTCGCCGATCCCGCGAGCGACGAGCGACTACTGGCGGAGCTACGGATCATTTTGGCCGAGCTGCGCGCGCGTGGGCTGACCGGCGTTCACAACATCGAGGATGACCGTTCGCTACGGCTCTTGCAGCGGCTGCGCGCCGGCGGTGAACTGACTCCTCGCGTCCTCTACTATATCCGCGGCGCCGCGCTGCCCCATTCTCGACTGGGATATGGAGGCAGACTTTGGCGACGACTACCTGCGTTTCGCCGGCATCAAGCTCTTCATGGATGGCGCACTGGCTCGCAGACGGCAGCGATGCTCGATCCGTACGAGGGCCAGCCGAGAATCGCGGCCTGCTGACGACGACCGAGGCAGAGGTGAGAGATACTGGCGCGCGACGCGACGACAGGCGGCATCGGCGTGGCGATTCATGCCATTGGCGACCGCGCCGTTCATGCCGCGCTGATGGCATCGAGACAGCGCAGCGCAATGAGGCGGCGCAGGCAGGAGAGCGGCGTCCCCGCGCGCACCTGGCGCATCCGCCTGGAGCATGTGCAACTCGCGCGCGGACAGATGACATCGCGCGTATGGCGAATTTAGGAGTAGTTGCCTCAGTGCAGCCGTTTCACGCGGTGGTGGACCGCGACGCCGCCGAACGCTACTGGGGCAGCCGCTACAAAAAGGCCTATGCGTATCAGGCGCTACGTCAGGCAGGAGCCAGGCTCGCGCTTGGCTCAGATGTCCCGGTGGACACGCCCGACCCCTGGCGCATCCTGCACGCCGCAATCAACCGGCAGAACGCCGCCGAGCCGGATCGTCCGGCCTGGCTGCCCGATCAGGCGCTCTCCGTCGCGCAGGCGATCTGGGGCTATACCGTCGGCGCAGCGTACGCCGGTGGGCAGGAGGAGCGCCAGGGCAGCCTCGCGCCGGGCAAGCTTGCCGACCTGATCGTGCTGAGTGACGACCCCTTCACCGCGCCGTCAGAGCGCATCGGCCAGATGCAGGTGCTGGCGACGCTCGTCGGCGGCCAACTAGTCCATGGTGCGCTGGAGTAGCGGCGCTGCTGTTGTGCTGCCGCGCCGCAGCGGTCGGCGTAGGCGAGACGTCTGCCAGTGGAGGGATGGTCGTAGAGGAAGAACTCGACCCAGGCGGGAGGCGTCAACTCGGCGAGATTCTGGTTCGCCAGGCGCGTCATCGCGCTGATGAAGGCTCCGACCTTGCCGGTCAAGTCGAGCGCGTAGCCATCGGCCTGACTCTCCACCAGGCGACTGAAGCCATTGTTGAGCGGCAGGATCAACCAGGCCGAAGATGCCCAGCACAGCGGCTAGCAGGGGCATCGTCGCCGGGTCAGACAGACCGTGATAGCCAGGAACGTTCGTCACGACCAGATTGAGTGTCAGGCTGGCGAGATAGAAGCCGCCAAGTGTCACGACACTCTGCACGGCGATCAGTTTAGGGATATCCCTATGAACCTGATGCCCTAGCTCATGCGCCACGACGACCTCGATCTCGTCGGGCGTGTAGCGATCCAGCAGGGTATCGCCGATGACGATGCGCCGTGTGTTGCCAAGCCCCATCACCGCCGCGTTCGCCGCCGTCGTCTTCGCGCTCATGTTCATCGAATAGACGCCACGCACGCGCGTCCGGGCCAGCGCCGCCAGCGCGAGCGCCTTTGCACGCACTTCCCCCGCGGGCAGCGGGGTCAGTTTGTAGAAGAGCGGCAGCAGCAGCACCGGCGCCAGATTCGCCAGGATCACGCTGACGAAGAGCGCCGCCACACCGTCCAGAGCCACCACCAGTCGGGCGAGACGGCCAGCAGCCAGTAGACGAAGACGACCGCGACCAACTCAAAGACGAGCGAGATCGCCAGCCCTTTGCTTAGATCCCAGGCCCACCCGGCGCGTGACTGTGTCGAGAGGCCATAGCGATGCGGCAGGACGTAGCCGCTGTAGTAGCTCAGCGGCAGCGTCGATGATCGTGACGGCGAGCGCCAGCGCGATGAAGTACAGCGCCGACGAGCAGCGGCTCCCATCCGGCCATCGGCTCCCAACCATCGGCGATCGGAGCCAGCGCGTCACGCAGCCAGAAGCTCAGCCCGCTGAACAGCAAGATTGCGATCACAATCGCGCTGATGCCCAGGTTGACCAGCGAGAGCCGGCGGCGCTGCCGCGCGTAATGTCGCGCCTCCACCTGCCGCGCCGGGTCAAGCTCTGCTGGCGTCGGCGCGTCGTCTGTGGAGTTTCGCTCTGCGGCGTGGCGTGTTCCTCGCGCATGATGAAGAGCGCGCTATGATGGCCCCACCGCGGGCGATTGCATTGACGCCCATCTCGCTCTCCTCTCATGCGCGCTGACGATGTGGCTCATGCTCGCAAAAAGATACACGCTGCCGTGTGGATATCGCTGTAGACCATTACTATCACGCATAGGCGACAAAAAAGCCAGAGACGACAAGGCCCCCCTGGCGTTCGCTGAGCAAAAGTGGATTAGCCGCGCTGCGCTGGTGTCTTACTCAAGATCTCTTCGGCGACGGCGACCCCTTCGCGAAACGGCACAGTTGCTCGTCGGTGAGCGAGCGCATCCCGCCGACCTGTGGATGCTCGATCTCGTACCAGCCTGCGCGTCCTATGGCGTCGCGCACGGTAAAGCCCAACCGGCGGAGCAGGACGGTCGCCTCACCCTCGTTGAAAATGCGATCCAATCGCATGGCGCCTCTCCCACGTCTCGTTGCACGTCTGGATCCCGTTGCACGTCTCGTCGGATACGGCCAGTCAGCCCCTGGCTGGTCACTTAGCGGCGGTTCTTGCAGCGTGTGCGGACTTCACAATCCTCGAGCACCTCCACCTGGCAGGCGAGGCGCGTGCGGGGGTTCTTCCTGCTCACGACTCGTGTCATCGCGTTCTCCAGCGCCGTCTTGGAGTTCACCGCCGTCGCTGGGCTGATCTCGACGCGATCCGTCCAGCAGAGGCCATTGCCGTGGCAGTTGGCGATCTTTGAGAGGCCGAACCATATGCAATACAGCGGGATGTCGTTCTCCAGCGCGGCGTAGCGGAGCGACGCGCCACGCTCGACCTCGACGGTGCGGTTCTCGTTGACGAAGGTAACCTTTGGCACGGCGTTACTTCCTTTTCGTGGCTCACTCGCTCGCCGCTGCTGGCAGTGTGTGATTGAGATCACAGACGGCGGGAGAACCGGAGTGGATATACAATGTGGGGGCCGCGAATAGTCTGGGCTGCTTCAGGCGAAGTTTCGAACCGACCCGCATGCCCGCTCGACATCCAGTGTAGCGATGGCGTGAATGGACCGGTCAACGCGCGTCCACTGCCCTCGTGGAAAGCGGCGCGCAGCTCTCGACGCAGACGGCGCCATCCCTTTGATGGCGGTCGTATTATCCTTCACGCGTGGAGATTCAGGGCTACGCTAATAGAGACCGGCGCAGGAAGCCCCGCGCCTTCAGGCTGTGGAGGAATGCGCCGCCGCCGATGGGCAGGGCTGACTTTCATCAGAACACGCCACGCTTGCCTATCTGGCGAACATATGATCTACTGCTGTATGATCACCGTCCTGACCGCCAAGCTCAAATTGCACACGACGCCGGAGCAGTTCCGCGCGTTGCGCGCGACCCAACTGGCCTACCGCGAGGCGCTGAACTACGTGAGTCGCTATGCCTTCGCCCATGGCAAGCTGAGCAACAAGGTGGCTTTACAGGAAGGGACCTACCAGGAGATCCGCTCCCGCTTTGGTCTGCCCGCGCAGATGGCCTGCTCTGTGCCGCGCCAGGTGGGCGCGACCTACAAGACGCTGTGGACGAAGGTCAAGGCCAACGCCGCCGCGCGGGCGGCAGGGCACACGAAGAAGCGCTATCGGGGCTTGGACGCAGGCGCCGCAGCTATGTCTCGCCGACTCTGACCTATCAACTTGGCCACGACTACAGCTTCAAGACCGAGCAACGGGTCAGCATCCTGACCCTGGATGGGCGCGTGATCGTGCCCTATACGGGCTATGCCCGGCATGTGGCCCTCATTCAACAGGAGCGCCCGGATCGGCGCGGCTAAGCTGTGGTACGACAAGCCGCGCAAGCAGTTCTACCTGCTGGTGAGCCTGGAGCTGGAGGTCGCTGACCCGACGCCCGAGGCGCATCAGCGCATCGTGGGGGTGGATGTGGGCCAGCGCTATCTGGCCGTTGCCACGGACACGCAAAACCATACGGCCTTCTTTCCTGGCACAGCAGATACGTGCGCAAGGCGGACCACTACGCCCGACTGCGGAAGCGCTTGCAGCACAAAGGCACTCGCTCGGCCACCCGACGGCTTGGTCGTGATCAGCGGAGCGAGAGAGACGGTTGAAGCAAGAGCGCAACCACCTCATCAGTCGGCAGATCGTGGACTGCCTACCCGCACAGCCTCATCGGCCTGGAAGATCTGACCCACATCCGGGAGCGGATCACCGCCGTAAGCCGGCAAGAAGGCCACGGCAAAGCAACGCCGCGCGAATCGGCATGCCGTCCCAATGGGCCTTTCGGAGTTGCAGGGCTACGTCGCTTACAAGGCGCTGCTCGTCGGCAGTATGGCGGTGAAGGTGGATGCCTACAAGACCAGCCAAGGCCTGCCCGCGTGCGGGTACACGGCAGAGGACAACCGCCCCGAGAAAGGCTTGTTGTTCGTCTGTCTAGGTGTGCCACTCTCTGGTGCTCCATGCGGACCTCGTGGGGGCCCGCAACGTCGCGCGCCAGAACGCTTCTTGCCCGGCAGGACTGGGTGAGCACGGGTGCTTTGTCCAGAACGCCCTGATGTATCGGGTGATGAAGCCAAAGCGGCGCAGCGGCTTACGCTACTATGCAGTTGCGGTGGAGTTCAGAACACAAGCCCCGCCCTTTAGGGTTGGGGTATCCTGAATCTGCACAGACAATCGGCGTATACTGTGGATGAACGTGCGCCTATATTGACACGCTATGGCATAATTCGGCCAGACCACCGAGCGCCAAAGGACGGCGTGGAAAATTGGCAGCCGGCCGCCATGGATGACGAACGAGAGGTCGTTACGGCTCCGGATGGCGGCAGGACGATCCGGACGCTCAGCGACCACCCTGGCTACGACAGATGCTTGGCACACATCCGCCGCAGCGCGACCTGTTCCGCCGCATGGCCCCGCATCGCCCGCTACGTCATATTCCATCTGCTGGACCGTATACTCCGCCAGGCCGGCTCCCCCTGGCGCGCCATCGTCCGGCGTGCTAGGTCGCGCGCCGTCATCGGCGAACCTCGGCGGGCGGCGCGATATCGCCGCTGAAACAGATCATGATGATGGATATCGCCTGCTCTGAATTTGTCGCAACTGTCCCCGCTGTGGCCGCGGCGAACTATGATAAGATGCCTCGCGCTGCGCTGAGTGCGGGCTATGTATTGCTCATCAGTTGTCCGCGCTGCGGCCTCGTCAATCGCACCCTGGCAAGGCGCAGTGCGCGCGCTGCGGGTTGTTCCTGAGCCAGCCGACAGGGCGCTGCCACCCAGCACAGGGGCTTACTCGGCATCGCCGCACCGGTCTCGCGCCCCCTTCCTCCCCTCGCCGACTGCGCTTCCCACGTGTCCCCGCTTCCGAGCCGCCAACGGTCCTCCAATCGGCCGCTGGATCCTGACCACGCTCGTTGCGCTGGTATTGATCTTCGCGCTGATCGTCGCGCTGGCCGAAGGCTTCGAGCCAATCAACGACACGATCGCCAGCGTCACACACATTCACATCCACGCGGCGATTACCAACTTCGTCGACTTCCTGCTCAGTCTGCTGCCGCACTGATTCTGCCTGGGTATGCCACTCAGAAGCGCATCTCGCGTAAAATAAAAAGGAGTGTCGAGTTCGCGAGGCGAGCGAGGTGGAGGGGCGCTATGTGGTCACGAGTGATCCTGGTGGATGGCTATAACGTCATCCGCCACGCCCCAGAACTGCTGGCGGCGGAGCGGCGCAGCCTGGCCAGCGGACGCGAGGCGCTACTTGCGCAGATTCGCGCCACGTATCAGAGCGCGCAACGCATCGCGTGATCGTGGTCTTCGACGGCGATGGTCCGGCGGAGACACGCTCTCCGCTCGTGGGGCTGGCGCGCGGGCAGGCGATCTACACCGCTCGCAGCGTAACTGCCGACGCGGTGATCGTGCGGTTGGCGGCGAGGAACGCCTGCGCGCCGATGATATGAGGGATGTGGTGGTCGTCACACGCGACGCTGACGCGACCTGCGCTGGCGCGCGAGCGAACGCGGCGCAGCCGCTGGCGCATCCCGACGAACTGCGCGCGAAATTGCATCGAAGCGCCACGAGATGTCGCGCAACGCGCGCGCCACCGCGCCGCGATACGGAGCGCATGGGATAAAGACGCCAACGGTGATGACGAGCGGACCTGCGCCCGATCGCAGGCGCGGCAATCCACGCAAGGCTCCACGCCGACGCCGCATAGAGCGCGACGACTTCCTCTGAGCCGTGGGACCTGGGCGGCTACTTGACGCCGATATCCCAGGCCTGCTCCAGGTCGGCGCGCGAGTACGCCTTGAATGCCATCATCGTTTGCGTGCGCGTGATGCCTGTCGAGTGCGATCATACGCTCGGCGACGACCTCGGCGAGATCGTCCACTACTGCGACAGGCGCACGATGCGCGACCAGGTCATACTCGCCGGTCACCGAATAGACCTCGGCGGACACTTATCTCCAACAGCGCCTGCGCGGTGGCGTTGACCGCGTCCGCCCGCTTCACGTTGATCAGTATCAGCGCTGTAATCATCTGCGCGCCTGACTTTCTCTGGTCACTCTTCTCTGCGTAGATCACGTCCCCTGAGCCGCGGACTCACGCAACTCGCGGCGCAGCACCTTGCCGGTGTTGTTCTTG
>CAVTFE010000055.1:0-77156 GCA_963733745.1 uncultured bacterium | reverse complement strand
GCCGCTGGTGGGATGGAGCAGCCCCACTAAGCCGCCGGACGCTTCCCCCCTCGCCGGCGCCATTTGGCCCCAAGAGCTGCAAGATCTCGCCTTTCGACCGTGACATGTTCAATGCCGCGGACGCGCCCATAGAATTCCGTCAGTATCATTGACCGCGACGCATTGCCGCCATGCGTGCTTCCTTCCAGCTCTCGTCCGCTCTAGCTGCTACATCTCGTCACGTTGTTGTGGCAAGCCCACGCGCCCGCAATCGCTCGCGCCAGCCCGCGACGACGCGGTGATGCTCCTCTATGAAGTAATCGCAAAATTGACCGCGTCCTCCAGTTGAGCGCGCGCCTCCTGATCATCGAGCCTCCAGCGCGGCGAGCGCGCGCGCGGTCATGCGCCGGAGTGGGTGCAGACTCTTCAACTCGATGGCAAGACTGTGCCCCCAGGCGTCGTCGGTGAAGCAATAGTAGTCGGCGCCGGTCGCCGGGCTTCGTCACCAGCTCCGCCAGACCAGAGGCGGTGATGAGACCAATATTTGTCGAGACGGAGGCGCGCGAGACCATGAGCGTCGTGGCCATATCGTCCAGCGAGAGCGGCGCCTCAGCCAGCATGAGGAGCCCCCAGGATGCGCCCACCAATGCGTAAATGCCGAACTGCTCGAAGTAGGTGGCTTGCCGGCTGAGAAGACGCGCTTCGTCGAGGGCATGGGGCGCTACTTCGAGCAGTTCGGCATTTCGCGCATTGGTGGGCGCATCCTAGGGCTGCTCATGCTGGCTGAGGCGCCGCTCTCGCTGGACGATATGGCCACGACGCTGATGGTCTCGCGCGCCTCCGTCTCGACAAATATTCGTCTCATCACCGCCTCTGGTCTGGCGGAGCTGGTGACGAAGCCCGGCGACCGGCGCGACTACTATTGCTTCACCGACGACGCCTGGGGGCACAGTCTTGCCATCGAGTTGAAGAGTCTGCACCCACTCCGGCGCATGACCGCGCGCGCGCTCGCCGCGCTGGAGACCGATGATCAGGAGGCGCGCGCACGACTGGAGGACGCGGTCGATTTTTGCGATTACTTCATCGAGGAGCATCACCGCATCATCGCGGGCTGGCGCGAGCGATTGCGGGCGCGTGGGCGGCTGCCCACGACGAACATGACGAGATGTAGCAGCTAGAGCGGACGAGAGCTGGAAGGAAGCACGCATGGCGGCAATCATCGCGGTCAATGATCTGACGAAATTCGTATGGGCGCGTCCGCGGCATTGAACATGTCACGGTCAACGTGGACGAAGGCGAGATCTTCGGCTTCTTGGGGCCGAATGGCGCCGGCAAGACCACCACCATCCGCGTTCTGATGGGGCTGCTCCATCCCACCAGCGGCGGCGCGACTATCGCTGGGTACGACGTCTGGCGCGAGTCGGTCGAGGTCAAGAAGCTTGTCGGCTATCTGCCGAGCGATCCGCAGCTCGAGCCTGACCTCACTGGCGGCCAGATCATTGACTATTTCAGCCATCTACGTGGCGACGTGGATCAGGCCTACGTCAAGTCGCTCGTGGACCGCTTCGAGCTAGATACACGCAAGCGCTTCCGCGACTACTCGCGTGGCAACAAGCAGAAGGTCGGCATCGTCCAGGCGTTCATGCACAAGCCGCGTCTGCTCGTGCTCGACGAGGCCAGCAGCGGCCTCGATCCGCTGAACCAGATCGAGTTCAACAAGTTGCTCTTCGAAGACGCGAGATGACGGACGCACCGTCTTCCTCTCCTCGCACATCCTGCCGGAGGTCGAGCAAGTGTGCGAGCGCGTTGGCATCATCCGCGAAGGCGCGTTGGTGCGTGTGGATACCGTTGCCGCGCTACGTGATCTACGTCATCACGAGGTGACGCTTACCTTCGCCGCGCCTGTGCCTGCCAGCGACTTCGCCACATGTGCCGGGCGTGCAATCCGCCACCGCTGACGGCGATACGGTGAAGCTCATCGTGATCCGGCGACCTCGGCCCTGTCGTGAAGGCCGCCGCCGACCACGGCGCGACCAACTTGACGACGCACGAGCCGTCGCTCGAGGACGTCTTCCTTCGCTACTACAATGGCGCACAGGCCGCGCCGGAGGCCACGCATGCGTAGGAGCATCTTTCTGCGGACGCTGTGGAGCTTCCGCGTCGCGATTCTGGGCTGGGGTGTCGGCCTCGGCATCCTGATGTTCGTCGTGGTGGCGGCCTTCGACACCGCCATCGGCGGGATGCCTCCCTCGACCAAAGAGGAGTTCTTGCTGGCGTTTCAGAGCATCGGCTGTCTCTGGGACTATCCTGAGGCGGTGGTCTCCACCGGCGGCTACGCGACCGCAAAGTACTCGGTCTTCCTCATGCTGGTCTCGATCTGGGCGCTCCTGGCCGGCTCGCGCATCTTGCGCGGCCAGGAGGAGATCGGGCAGCTCGACATGCTGCTCTCCCTCCCGCGCTCGCGTGCGCGTGTCGTGTCTGAGAAGCTCGAGCGCGCTCTTCGTCGGCGCTGCTGCTCATTGGCGCGATCATTGGCCTCTTCGCGTATGGCGGCGAGGCGCGGATCACCAGCATCGAAATTCAGCTTCGCCGACGCAATGATGGAAGGTCTGATGATCAGCCTGCTGGCGGCAAGCTTCGCCGGGCTGAGCGTGCTCGTTTCGCAGTTCACACTGCGGCGCAATACGGCGGCGGGCATCACCGGCGCGCTCTTCGCGCTCTCGATTGTCCTCAACTCCGTCAGCCTCATCTCGCCCGCGTATGACTGGGTTGGGAAGCTCTCGCCCGTCTACTACTTCCGCATCAGCAAGCCGCTCGTGGCGGACTACGGCATGAACTGGGGCGCGGCGGCTGTCCTGCTGGTCATGGCTCTGGTCTTCGCTGGCGTGGGAACGGCGCTCTTCCTGCGGCGCGATGTCGGCAGCGTCATCCCCGTGGCGCCGGAAGGCATGAGCCTCCCCGGATTGCGCACGGCTGCCCCGCAGGCTCGGTTGGTCCTTGCGCTCGCTGCTCGCGCGCGCCATCGCGCTGGAGGCGCCACGCGCGCTCTGGTGGTCGTTGGGGCTGGGGCTCTTCTACTTTATCTTCACCTTCATCACGCGCCAGATACAGCTCAACCTCATTGACTCCTTCAAGGGCACGACCGTATGAGCCGATCATCAAGGCGCTCGCTGGCGGCCAGAACCCAACCGGCAACGCGGTCTTCCTGAGCCTGCTGATCGAACTTCATTCCCGTGCTGATCACCGCCATGGCGGTCACGCAGGTGAATGGCTGGGAGCGCGGCGAGGCCGAGGGACAACTCGATCTGGTGCTGGCCACGCCACAGACGCGCGCGAAGGCGATCCTCACCCGTATGGGCGCGGCGGCGGTGGGCCAGGCGCTGGTGCTGGCGGTCACCTTCGTGGCGATCCTGATCGCGGCGGCCATCGCCGGGCTGACGCTCGACAACGGCAAACTGGCGCAGGCGACGCTGGGCGCGCTGCCCTGGGGGCTGGTCGTGCTCTCGGCGGGATACCTGCTCGCCACCTGGATCCGCCGCTCGCTGCTCACCACCGTGCTCTCGCTCGCGCTGGCGATCTCCTATGGCATCGGACTCGCCGCCGACGCCGCTGGCTGGCCAGAGTGGGTCAAGAATCTCTCGATCTACTGGTATTACGGGAATCCGCTCCTTACTGGCCTCAACTGGACGGCCGTTGCCGTCCTCCTTGGGGTGAGCGCCGTCTTCACGGCGGTGGCGGTCTGGGGCTTCGCGGCGAAGGATATTGGTCGCTGGGCCTTCCTGCCCAACCTGGGTCGGCGATTCGGACGCGGACGCCGCCGCCAGGCCGCGGTGGCGAGCTAGCGCAGCCAGAAATACGACTGGCGTACGGCTAGGGAGAGTCTGCTCCTCTCCCTACGCGCCGACCCCTTGACAGCGCCTGAGCGGTCAGCTATGCTTTCTATAAATAAACCGTCGGTCGGTCTAAGAAAAGAGGGCCAGGTGGCGCGCACTGTCAACACGCAAGAATACGCCCAGAAGCGCGACGCCATTCTGGATGTCGCCCAGCGCTACATTGCGACCAAAGGCTACGAGGAGATGACGACCCAGGACCTCCTGGAGAGCCTCCAGATTTCCAAGGGCGCGTTTTATCACTACTTCGAGTCCAAACAGGCGCTTCTGATGGCGCTGGTGGAACGCATGGCGGAGCAAGCCGAACAGCTGATAGTACCCATCGTCTCCGATCGTGAGCTACCCGCCGAGGACAAACTGCTGCGCTTCTTTGACGTGGTAGATCAGTATAAACGGGACAACCTGGGGGTGGTGTTCGCGTTTCTGCGCATCTGGTACGCCGACGAGAATGCCCTCTTTCGCAACAAACTCTATCTCACCAGAATCAAGCGGATCACTCCCTGGCTCGCGCAGATTATTCAGGAGGGAGTCACTGAAGGCGTATTCACCACTCCCTATCCCGATCATGCGGCGAGAATGATCATTGCCCTGCTTGAAGACCTGGGATATGCCGTAGCCGTACTGCTCCTCGTGGAGGAAGGCGCGCCCCGCGACCTCCCGCGGATGACGAAGATGGGCGAGGCGACGGCTGAGGCGCTAGAACGTGTGCTGGGCATGCGGTCGGGGCGCCTGCGGCAGTCCTGGAGCGACGATTTCTCGCGCTGGCAGGCTCTTCTCGCGTGATGCGACGAAGGGCAAGGAGGGAAGATCACAGGAAAGCGCATCCAGACCGGATGGCGAGAGAGGCCACGAATTTGAAGAACGGTTTTCAGTTGAACGAGAGGGAACTGGTATGACGGCGATCATCGCGGTCAATGATCTAACGAAATCCTACGGACGCAGTCGTGGCGTCACGCATAGTCACCTTCAACGTGGATGAAGGGAAGGTCTTCGGCTTTCTGGGGCCAAATGGCGCGGGCAAGACGACGACGATCCGCGTGCTGATGGGCCTGCTGCATCCCACCTCCGGCCATGCCAGCATCGCCGGGCTGGACTGCTGGGGGCAGTCGGTCGAGGTCAAGAAGCTGGTGGGCTATCTGCCGGGCGAGCTGTCGCTGGACCCCAACCTGACCGGCGGGCAAATCCTGGAGTATTTCGCCAACCTGCGTGGCGGTGTGGATAAGGCGTATGCCGAGTCGCTGATCGCGCGGCTGGAGCTGGACACGACGAAGCGCTTCCGCGAGTACTCGCGCGGCAACAAGCAGAAAGTCGGGCTGGTACAGGCGTTCATGCACAAGCCAAAACTGCTCATTCTGGATGAGCCGACGAGTGGCCTCGATCCGCTGAACCAGCAGGAATTCTACAAATTGGTCGCCGAGACGCGCGCCGACGGGCGCACGATCTTCCTGTCGTCGCACATTTTGCCGGAGGTCGAGCATACCTGTGATCGCGTCGGCATCATCCGTGAGGGCGAGTTGGTTCGCGTAGCCGACGTGAGCGCGCTTCGTGATCTGCGCCACCACGAGGTCGAGATCACCTTCGCTGGTCCCGCGCCCGTGGACGCTTTCAAAACATTGCCCAGCGTCACCTCAGCGGCGGTGGAGAATGGCGGCAGCGTCGCGCGGCTGACGGTGCAGGGCGACCTTGGCGAGGTACTGCGTGTGGCGGTGGCGAGTGGCGCCGTGAATCTCACTACCCACGAGCCGAGCCTGGAGGATATCTTCCTGCGCTACTACGATGGCAGCCAGTCCACGCAGAGCGGTCCAGCGGCGCCCGCCGCAAAGGAGGCCACAGGTGTCAGCCAATAGCTCGCTCGCGACCACGCCCAAAGCGATGCGGATTCCGCGCTCGCGGTTCTGGTTTACCAGTGTGTACCTCAAGACGCTGCGCGACTTGCGTGTCGGCATCCTGGGCTGGGGCATCGGCTTCGGCGTGGTCGTCATCTTCACCATTGCCGCCTATGAAGCTGCGGTAAACACACCTGCCGCCAAAGCGGCGCTGATCGCGACGGCGAAAGCCTGGAACTGGTACTGGGAAGCGGCGGGCATGGACACGCCCGGTGGCTACGCCATGTGGAAACTGGGTGTGATCCTGACGTTTCCGGCCATCTGGGGATTGCTCGCCGGCAGCCGCATCCTGCGTGGCGAGGAGGAGCGCGGCTCGATGGATATGCTGCTCTCGCTGCCGCGCTCGCGCGGGCGCGCCGCCGTCGAGAAGGTGGCTGCGCTGGGAACGGCGCTTGTTGCTGATGGGGCTTTTGGTCGGCGTGCTGACCGCCTGGGGCGGAGCGCGCGCCAATGCGGGCTTCTCCTTCAGCGACGCGCTGCTCTTCGGGTTAAATGTCGCGCTTATCAGCGCGGTCTTCGCGGCCATCGCGCTCTTCATCTCCCAGTTCACCCATGAGCGCAGCACTGCCGCTGGACTGACCGGCGCGCTGTTCGGTCTTGCTATCCTCCTGAACAGCCTCGCGCACATCGCGCCCGACACCGATGGCCTCGCGCATCTCTCGCCCGTGTACCTCTTCGCCTTGAGCAAGCCGCTCATCCCCGGGCGTGGCGTTGACCCGGTCGCGATGCTTGCGCTGGCGGGAACCAGTCTGGCCTTCACGGCGCTGGGCGTCGCGCTCTTCCTGCGGCGCGATGTCGGCGCGACCATCGCGCTGCCCCAGTTCGCGCCTGCGGCGTCTGGCGCCTCGGCGGCGCACGCGCGAGAACTGCCGTCCGGCGATCCCACGTTGCGTTCGGTGTACGCCCGCAGCCTGCGCGTGCTGGCTGGCCCGACGCTCTGGTGGGGTCTGGCGCTCGCGTTCTTCGGCGCGGTGTTCACCCTCATGGCGCGGCAGACCGAGCAGGGCATCGCGGGCGCGTTCAAAGGGACACCTTATGAGCAGATCATCAATACACTCACTGGCGGCGGTGAGATAGGAACAGGTGTCTGGTTCCTGAGCATCATCTTCGCCGAGCTTCCGCTGGTGTTTACCATCTATGCGCTCATCCAGGCGAGCAACTGGGCCGAGGATGAGGAGAACGGGCGCTTCGAGTTGTTGCTCGCGAATCCCCAGTCGCGCTGGCGAGTCCTGCTCGCACGCTACGCCGCCTTCGTCACCTCACTGCTGTTCATCGCGGCGGCGCTCCTGCTTGCGGTCGTTCTTGCGGCCATACAGCAAGGGCTCCCGCTGGATGGCGGCAAAGCGGTGGCGGCGGTCGCCGGCATGCTGCCGATCGCGCTCGTCGTCGCCTCGGTTGGCTACCTGCTCTCCGGCTGGCTGCGCTCCGGCGCGGTCACAGGCGTACTTGGCGCTCTGCTCGCGCTCTCGTTCCTCGATGAACTGGTTGGCGCGATCTTCAAGTGGCCAGACTGGGTAGTGCAGCTTTCGCTCTTCGAGCGCTATGGCACGCCATTCACCAAGGGCCTCGATTGGACCAACGTCGTCGCGCTGCTGGCCGTCGCGGCTGGCGCACTTGCCATTGCTATCTGGCGCTTCAGCCAGAAGGACATCGCCCATTAGGCGCGTCTGAGGTAGCTGGCGCAGCAAAGAACACGGCGCGCTCCATCCTGCGTGACAACTCTCCCGGATACATCCGGGAGCTTCTAGGCCGAAGCCAGGTATTGTTGCCCCAATGCCAAAATGTTCAGGCTCGCGTTCAAGTCTCTGTCGAGGACGACGCCACAACAGGGGCACGTATAGGTGCGGTCGGAGAGGGAGAGCGTTTGCCGATGCCCACACTGCGAGCAGTCCTGACTCGTGTAGGCAGGATTCACGGCGACATATCTCCGACCGGCCCATGCTGCCTTGTACGAGAGAAGGTCCGCGAACTGGCTCCACGCTGCGTCATGAATGCTCTTGGCGAGACAATGGGTGTGCGTCATCCGGTTGACCGCGAGGTCTTCAACAGCGATCAGATCAAAGGCGTTGACGATGCGGCGGCTGTGCTGGTGGGCGAAATCGCCCCGTCGCCAGGCGATGCGCTCATGCACACGCGCCACCACTTGGCGCCGCTTGGCACACTCAGGCGTCCCCTTCTCTTCTTTGCTGAAGCGACGCTGGACCTTCGCCAGCGCCTTTTCTTCAGCACGGAAGAAGCGCGGATTGGCGATCTCCTGCCCCGTACTGAGGGTGGCGAACGTCTTCAGTCCCACGTCAATGCCCACCTGCCACCCTGTCGCGGGAAGCGGTGCTGGCTCGGCGCATTCGCAGGAGAAGCAGACATACCATTTGCCAGTAGCGCTACGGCTCATGGTGGCCGTCTTGGGTGTCCCTTCGATGGGCCAATGGAGAATGATCTTGACCAAGCCCACGCCATGCAATCGCAAACGCTGGGCATCTGCATCAAGTTTGCATCCTACGGGTACTTGCGGATAGGTGATACTGGCATAGCGTCCCTTGCCCCGGAAGCGGGGTAGCCCGGCGTCTCACCAGCCTTCACGCGGCGGAAGAACGCCTGGAAGGCGAGGTCAATGCGCACGGCGACGTTCTGCAACACCTGCGACTGCACGCCCGCCAGCGCGGGTCGCGTCGCTTTGAGTGCTGGCAACGTCGCCTGCTGGTCGTAGAGGCGCAGCGATTCGTGCCGTTGCTCCCAGGCGTCTCGCCGCGCGGCCAGCAACTCGTTGTACAGCCAGCGACATTCCTCCAACTGCTGCGAGAGGAACCGTTGCTGGCGCGTGTTCGGGTACAGGCGGTACTTGAACGTCTTCCGCATGCTGCTATTTTGAAGTTAAAGCAGACGTGTTGTCAAGACGAGGGGCCATTCATCCCCCGCTGAAAAGCAGGGGCTTTCTGGCTCTTTTCTGTAAAGTGCGGTGTTTATCCCACGCTCTTTACCAGCGGAGCGCGGCGTGTTATGCTGTAAGGAGCATCTACTACACTGGGCTAGTTCTACATTCCGGCGATCACCACCGCGAAGCCCCATTGGTAGGGCGCATCGACGCCACTACCCTGCGCGCCGTGATTCCCTCGGAGGCGCTACGATGACAACCAACGAAACGTCGCTCGCGGACACTGTGACGCATGAGACGCGCGATCAGCGGGATCAGGTCGTCTGCCCCGTGGCGCGTACCGCCGAGATCGTCAGCGGTAAATGGACGCTGCTCATCATCCGCGACCTCACCACTGGCACACAACGCTTTAGCGAACTGGAGCGCTCGCTCGAAGGCATCAGCCCCAAGACGCTCTCTGAGCGGTTGAGCACTCTGGAGCGCATGGGGATCGTCAGCCGCCAGACCTACGCCGAGGTGCCGCCGCGCGTCGAGTATTCGCTGACCGAGAAGGGCCAGGCGCTGGCGACGCTGATTGATGCGATGCGCGCCTATGGCAATCAGTGGCTTGGCTGCGGCTGCGTCGAATAGGTTGAGAGATCAGGCGTCGCGCTCGATCAGAACGATGGCGTAGCACGCTATACCCTCGCTGCGCCCGGTAAACCCTAGCCCATCGGTCGTCTTGGCCTTCACGCTGACGGCCTCCAGTTGCAATCCCAGCGCCTCCGCTAGCCGCACGCGAATAGCAGGAATATGCGGCGTCATGCGCGGGCGCTCGGCGACGATCGTTGCGTCCACATTGCCGATGCGCCAACCCTGCTCAGTAAGCAGGCCCAGGGTATACGTCAGGAAGGCCATGCTTGCGGCGTCGCGCCAGCGTGGGTCGCTGGAGGGGAAGTGCGTCCCGATATCGCCGAGGGCGGCGGCTCCTAGCAGGGCGTCCACCACCGCATGTAGCAGCGCGTCGGCGTCTGAATGCCCCGCCAGCCCACGCTCGTGCGGTATCGTCACGCCACCGATCATGAGTGGGCGTTGCGCTTCCGGGGCGGCGAAGGCATGGACATCGTAGCCGATTCCTACCCGTGTGACCGCCTGCCCGCCCATTTGCCTGTTCCTGCCTGCCTCGTCACGACAAGATTTGTCCGGCGGTTAGCCTTGTGGAGTTGAGCAGCCGATGTGCGTCGCGTAATAGTTTCCGTTCAGATTGTACTGGCCTTTGAGGTGCGCAACATAGGTGAGCGCAGTCGTCGGGGCGGCGTAGCATTCGCCGAAGTCCGAATACTCAACGAGCGAGCCCATCGCTATCTGCGGCTTAGGACTGTTCTGGCTCAACGTGATCGCCGGGGCGAAGCTCATGAACCAGCCGTTGGGTCTTGGTTGGCCAGATTCCGCCGTACCAGTTTTGCCGGCGATCGGCAGCGGGAAATCTTTGAAGCGGAAGTATGCGGTGCCGTTGGGCTGAGTCGTGGGGCCGAGCATCGCGATCTGCACGGCGCTCAAATTGTCTGCCGAGAGTGGCAGCTTGCCCACCGGCTTGGGCGCGTAGCTGGCGATGATCGCGCCATCCGGGCTGGTGATTTGTGTCACCAGTCGCGGCTGCATACGCACGCCGCCATTCGCCAGCGCCTGGGCCGCCATCGCGATCTGCGCGGGCGTCGCGCCGAAATCATCCTGACCAATCGAGAGGTTCACCGCGTTGATGCCCGTCCAGTCGGCGTGCTTCACGTCTTTGTAGTACTGTGGATCGGGCACCAGTCCCGCTTTCTCCTCGCTGCTGACAAAACCGACGATGCCAGTTGGCGAGCCAAAGCCGAAGGCCTTTGCCGTCGTCGGCAGGATATTGGGGTCCTGTGCATTCAGCTTGAGCGCGATCTGCGCCGGAGTGACGTCGCAGGATGGCCCGATGGCGGCGACCGGGGTAATGTCGCCATGACAAGAGACCTGGGCCTCGTGCAGGGTGTAATTGGTGCCAGGGACGGAGACCGAGCCGTTATCGGTAAAAACATCGGTCGGCTTGATGCCATGTTCCAGTCCCGACGAGAGCGTGAAGATCTTGAACACTGAGCCAATCGGCTGCGCGCTCTGCAGGGCGCGGTTATTGTAGGGCGCGTTGAGCTTCTGGAAGCGCGCCAGTCCGTTGGGGGTGAATCCAAGCGCCAGGTCATTGGGATCGTAGATGGGGAAGCTGGCAATGGCGAACACCTCGCCGGTGGCGGGATCGACCGCCATCGCGCCGCCACTGAAGCCTGAGCCACGCAAGCCGGACATCGCGGCCTGCTGGTCCGCTATCGAGAGCGAGGTATGGACGTCCGCGCCATTGGCGGCGTCGCGCGACCCCAGCGTCGCCACGGCCTTGCCGAGCGAGCCATCCGCGTTCTGCTCGTCGATCTGCAGGCTGCCCCCCTTCACAGGACGCAACTGCTGCTCGGCCCATAGCTCGACACCTGCGCGGCCAATCACATCGCTCTGGTCATAGTAGCCAGATTTATCGTTCTTTAGATCGTCTGACGAGACCGACTGCACATAGCCCGTCGCGGCGGCGGCGTCCGCGCCATAGGGATAGACGCGCGCGATCCGCTGGTGAATCTCGACGCCAGCGATGTTTGAGATCGCATTGCTCACCTGCCCGTAGAGCATTGGCGTGATCGAGCGGATGAGCGTGAAGTCGTTGGCGCCGGCGTTCTGGTATTTCGCCTTCACCTGGTCGGTGGTGAAGTCGAGTTTGCTGGCGAGCGCATTGAGCAGCGCCGATTCGTTCGTGATCTTGCCGCGCACCACGCCGACATCGTAGACCGTGTCATCCTTGGCGAGCGCATTGCCGTCGCGGTCGAGGATGGAGCCGCGCTTGCCGGTGGCGCTGAAGAGATGCACCTTGCGCGTGTAGTTCGGGTCGGCGGAGTCATCCAACTGCGCGTAAATCAGGCCGGGACTCCAATTCACCAGCCACTTGTCCTTCTCGTTTACGAGCGGGATGTTGATGTCCTGCGTGATGTCGCCGACGCGCTGGCTCGTGAGGATGATGTGTGCGGGGAGGGTAGCGTTGGTGTCATTTGTCTGTTTGATATTGTCCGTCGTGACACGGATCGTCGTCACCTGCGACTCGTCCAGGATGGATTTGGTGCGGTTGACGATGTAGTCGTGCGCGTCCTTGAAACTATTGCCGAGGATCTGAGACGAGCTGAAGCGCTGATGGCTGGCCGCCGAGGTGAGGTTGTACATCGCCTCGTAGTCGCCACTGGAGTACGCGTCGAGGTAATCGTTGCCCGCCGCGCAAGCCGAGCCAGCCGCGCAGCCGCCGACGATAGGCAGTGGTGAATTCTTGAGCCAATCGCGCCAGGGCAGGTAGATCGCGCCGAGGACGAGCGAGACGAGGACGACAATGGTGGTTGCGATGATGCTGAGGCGGCGCGCCTGCGGCGACATCTCGGTCGAGCGGGCGCCGAAGATGTCGGGTAGCGTACCTTCGGGAGGCATGTCCTGTGTGATCTCGTCGCTGGGCGGCGTGGAGACGGGTGGCGGGTTCGTCGGCACGTAGCGCAGTACCGGCGGGCGCTCTTTGGGCGCGGCGTTTGGAGGCGCGGCGTTTGGAGGCGCGGCGGGCTGCGCCTGCGGCTGGCCTGCTGGCTGTCCAGGCGTCTGATCGAGGGGCGGCAGATCGTTGCCGCTAGCGCCACTCATCGCGTTTTTCCTCCTGGAGGCCCTGTCCAGCGGTCTCCCCGTGCGCTTCCTTCATCAATTAGGCGTATTGTACACCGTGCGCCGTGGCGCGAGACGTGAGAGATTTCACACTTCGCGCCGGTGTTGTCTGCCGGTGTTGTCTGCCGGTGTTGTCTGTGGCGCAAAGGAAGAGCCCCTGCCAGCGTCATGAATCATCGAAGACTACGCACGATCGCCGGCAGGGGTTCGGTCGCTAGCATGACCGGGGCATGACGGGAGTATGGCCAGGGGCCGGATCAGCTCTTCTTGGACATGCGCGCGCGGATCAGCGTGTAGAAGACGCCAACGATGATCGAGCCGATCAGCGCCGCGACGAGCGGGATGTCCTCTAACTTGAAGTCGAAGGGCAACTTGACGAACGCGACCATCAGCAGCGCGCCGATGATCGTGACGACGATGCCAGCGAAGAGGTTGCCGAGCTTCTTGGTGGTGAGCCACTCGGTGATGGCGTTGACGGCGAAGGCCAGGATCGCCAGGATGATCAGGTCAATCAGCGTGAGCAGGAAGCCGCCAGCGGGCTGCCCGAACAGGCTAATGCGCAGCCACGTGTCGATGAAGATGGTCTTGAGGATGCCGTCGTGGATGCCGGGAATAAGGACTTGCTGCATGTTCGCAATGCGCCTTTCTCAAACATGGCTGCGCTACCATAGCGCAGCCATGGGCATGCTGGGCATTCGCCCCGAATATCCCTGCGCGCATGCTACAGGAAGTCACCCTGACATGCAAGAGGCATTTTGGAACTGGCGCCGTTCGCTAGATCGAATGTCGGATTGGTCGGAGAAACCGCGCGGCAATCTTGTGAGCGGCTTTTTGGCAGGGAAACCCATTGTCGAAGCCGACAGACGCCGCTATACTTGCTACGGCTTTATTGAACGCAAGGATGCGCGCCGCTCATTCGCGCGCGTCCAGCCGCCGATGAGAAGGAGCGCAGGATGCTGGGCAACGGCAAGGTCTTCGTCAGCTACGCCCCTGAGGACGCGCAGGTCTGTCTTCCGCTCTTCGCCGCGCTCGACGCCTGGGAAGTGGATTACCACGCCGCTCCCGCCGCGCTCGATCCGGCCCAACAGATCCCGCCCGCCGTACAACATGATATCGCCGAACGCGATGTGTACATTCGCGTGTGCTCTCCCGCCGCGCAACATTCGGTTGCGATGAACCTGCAGGTGAGCGTCTTTCGCGCCATGCAGGCGGGTGAACGCCAGCGGTCGCGTCGCGCGAACCGCGCGCTCATCAATCTGATTCTCGTTCCCGGCTATGTGCGCGAGCCGTTCGACAACGCCACCATTTTCATCGACGCGACGAACCGCCCGCGCCAGGACTGGCTGAACGAATTGGGACGCGCACTGGGCGTGACCCTCCTGCGCAGCCGCCTCAGCAGGCGCGCTGTGCTGGGTCTGGGCGTCGCTGGAGTCGCCACCGTCGCCTCTCTCAGCGCTGGGAGCATATTCCTGCTAGATTACCAGACGCGCACGCAGCGCCCCAATCTCACGCCGGGCCACGTCGTCTGGAAAAAGAAGGGCAGCGACAAAGCGCTTCCCAGTCCCACCGTCGTCGGGGACGTGATCTACGCCACCTCGGAGACAGGTGTGTTTGCCTATCGCATCTTCGACGGACATCAGTTGTGGCGCGCGACCCCACCGGTGAAGCGATTGTATGGCGCGCCGGTTGTCATTGGCAGCATTCTCTACGTATCGCTCGACAGCACCATCTACGCGCTCAATACCGCCAGCGGGGCCAAGCGCTGGAGTGTTGCGCTGGAGTCAGGAGAAGACGTTTACGGCGGACCCACTTATTTCGACGGCGTGCTCTACACGATCTCCTCTAGCGGCGTTGTCACCGCGCGCTCGGCGAGCGACGGCAAGCGGCGCTGGAGCCAGCAGACGACCGCTCGACCAGATGCATTGACGAACTCTATCTCGACGCCGGTCGCTGACGCGTCGGGCCTCTATTTCGCCAGCCTCGACCACAATTGCTATGCGCTGGATAAAGCCACCGGCGCGGTCAAGTGGAACTATCTGACGCGCGGCCCTGTTCATGCCTCGCCTGCGGTCGCCAACGGCGTGGTGTACTTTGGCGGAGAGGATACCTACGTCTACGCGCTGAAGACAAGCGATGGCTCGCTGCTCTGGCGCTTCAAGACCGAGCGCGACATCATCTCCTCGCCAGTGGTCGCGGGTGGCGCTGTCTTCATTGGGTCCAACGACCAATACCTCTATGCGCTCGACGCCAAAACGGGCGAACTCTTCTGGCGCGCGCCTGCTGGCGACATTGATGACAATGGTTTTCTTAACGGCGAGCCGATTCATGGCGTGCCTGCGGTGCAGGGAAACGCCGTCGCCGTCCGGGCGAACGAAACCTATTACTGCTTCAACGTGACCGATGGCCGCCGCCGCTGGCGGTTCAAGCCGGGAGAAGGTGGGGATCAGGAGCAATCAGATATCGCGGTCGGGGGTGGTGTCGCCTGCTTCGGCTTCCGTGGCGATCACCTGCTCTACGTGCTCGGCGCGTAAGACGCCACGGGGCGAAATGAGAAACAGCGATAGACGGAACGCGCTTGGGGAGAAGACCGGGAAAAGACGGGGAGAACACGATGGCGGGCAACAAGAGAGTCTTCATCAGTCACGTCCACGAGGATAACGCCCGCGTGGCGCCCCTCCTGGCGGCGCTGGACGCCTGGGGCGTTGACTACTGGTTCGACACTCAGCAGCTCGGCGCAGGGCAACATATCTCCGAGCGGGTGCAGCAGGCGCTGGCGCAGCGCGATATCTTCATGCTCATCTGCACGCCCGCGACGAACGCCTCGCTCTGGACTAGCCTGGAGCTTCAGGCGTTTCGCGGCTTGCTGGAGCGCGACCGGCAATCCGGGCGTGGAGAGCAGCGGACGGTCGTCTTTTTGATTCTCGATCCGGGTTACGTACGCCAGCCAGTCGGCCCGCATGACATCGTGGTTGACGCCACTCAAGCGCATCCCTCCGTCTGGTTCAAAGAACTGCGCCAGGCGCTCGGCGTCAAGCCACCAGCCAGGGGATTGAGCCGTCGCGCCGTGATCGCGGCTGGCGCGACCGTCACCGTGGCGCTGGCGGCCAGCGCGTTCGCTGGCTACCGTTTGCTGAGCGCGCAGGGAAACGGCAATTCCGCGGTGACGCCGAAAGTCCATACGCCGACGAGCACGCCGGTACCGGAGGCCAGCCGTCTCAAGTGGTTCTATACGACGGCCTATGGCCCAGCGGCGCTCGCCGTCGCCAATGATACGGTCTATCTGACCGGTATTGACGGCGCATACGCGCTGACCGCGGCGACGGGAGACCTGAAGTGGTTCAGGTCAAACATCCCGGGCGCATCCAAATCCACTCCGCAGGTCGTCGGGAACGTGATGTACTACTGCCAAGCTGGCGACACGAACCTGCTGGCGGTCAATACGGCCAACGGCGCGGTGATCTGGACCGCGCCTATCGGCTTTGATTCCGGTTCCACGCCGCTGGTGGACGCCGGAGCCGTCTACGTGAACTCCGCTGACGGCTTTTTCTATGCCTTCAACAGCGCGGATGGGGCGTTGCGCTGGAAGACGCAGATCGGTGGAAATGCGGTATTGGATATCTCATCTCCCGTGGGCAGCGCAAGCTTCGTCTATGCGGGATCAGATAATGGCCGCGTGTACGCTTTGAACAAAGCCAGCGGCGCGGTAGTATGGAAAACCGCGACCGGAGGCGCGGTCGTTTCCTCGCCCGCCTACGCCAACGGCGTCGTCTATGTTGGCTCCAAAGATCAGAGCATCTATGCGCTGGACGCGGTGACCGGCGCGACGCGCTGGGAGTATAAGACGGCGTTCGACGTAGAGGCCTCCCCGATTGTGGTCAACGGTGTGGTCTACATTGGATCGGGCGATGGGAACCTGTATGCGCTCAACGCGACCACCGGCGCGCTCATCTGGAAGGCGCCCACCGGAGACCTGGATGCGGATGGCAATGTGAAAGGATTCGGCGACCTCATCCCAGGCCGGGCGGTCTATGCCGCTGGAGCCCTCTATTTCACCAGTGGCTCAATCGGCGGCGCATCCGTGTACGCGGTCAACGCGGCGGATGGCAAGCGGCTCTGGCGCTATCACACAGCGAGTTCCTCGCTCGACGATTATCCGGCGGTGGCCAATGGCATGCTCTATTTTGGCGGCGGTTTCGATGATCGCTCGATCTACGCGTTCATGCTCGGCTAGGCGCCAATCCAGCGTTCGGGTGGAACCGGCGATTCGACAAGGAGGATCATATGCTCGGCAGAGGGCGCGTCTTTATCAGTCACGCGCAGGAGGACACCGCGCGCAGCGCGCCGCTACTGGCCGCGCTCGATGCATGGGGCATCGCGTATGTGTTCGAGGGTCCGCACAAGGGCGACGATTTGCAACTTTCCGACCGCACACAGGCGGCCATCTCGGACGCTTCGGTGTTTCTGCGCATCTGCACGAACGCCATCAAACGCTCCTACTGGATGAGCCTCGAATCTGGCGCGTTCCTCGGCTTGCAATCGGATGACCACCGGCAGGGACGTGGCGAAGCGCGCACGCTCATCAATCTCATCCTCGACCGCGACTACACCGTCGAGCCGTTTGACCGCTCGGGTATCCTGATTGACGCGACCAAAGAACCACTGGGCGTCTGGGTGAACCGTCTACGCGAGGCGCTGGGTCTGCCGCCGCTTGCTGATGTCTCCGGGCTGGGCCTGGAGCGCATGCTGACGGCCAGCGGGGTAGCGCGCCGACGGTTGATCGCGGGTGGTCTGGCGGTAGGTGTTCTGGCGGTAGCGGGCGGTGTGGCGGCCGTCGCACGCAGTGGCGCGCTTACCCTGCCCAAATTCGTCGAAAGTACGCCGACGGCGACGGCGCTCGTGCGTGCCGGGGAGAAGCCGCTCTGGACGGTGGGGCTGGGACAGATAATCACCGCGTCGCTTGCCATCGCCGATGGGGTTGTCTTCGCCGGCGCGTGGGATGGCAAGCTGTATGCGCTGGACGCCAGGAATCAGGGCAAGAAGCTGTGGAGCTTCACCGTTACCAGCAACGGCCAGATCTACGCGACGCCAGTGGTCGCCGGAGAATTGGTATTTGCAAGTGGGCATGAATTGAATAGTGAAAAGAACTCTCTTTACGCCCTTCGTGTGACGGATGGGTCTGTCGTGTGGAGCATGAGACCTCCTGAGCTATTGACGTACGCGAGTGTGCTCGTACAAGATGGTGTCATCTACATACCATCAATTTTTGGTGATCCTCTTGGCGGCGCCCTCCTCGTCGCCAGAGCTGACGCCGCTACCGGGAAGCCAATACCTGTTACCCATTCTCCGTATGGATTCGCTGTCACCACACCGACCATCGCGGGGAATCTGCTCTACATTGGCGACACGGACGGATACCTCTACGCGATGGATATCAGTAAGGATTTGGTTGTGGCCTGGCGCACGCGCATCGCGAGCGACGACGTGGTGGGCACGCCCCTGGCCGGGGTGGATCCCAGCAACCTGGAAATCAGTTCCTCGCCACTGGTCGTGAACGGCGTGGTCTACACCGGCTCACCTGACGGCCATCTCTACGCGCTCGATGCGGCTGCCGGGAAGATTCTCTGGCAGTACAAGACTGGCGACACGATCAGTTTCTCCTCGCCTGCGGTGGCGAACGGGGTCGTCTACGTCGGATCGGATGACAAGTCGTTGCACGCCGTGGACGCGACGACCGGCAAGGGCCTCTGGAAGTACACTACCGGCGGCAAGATCAAATCGTCGCCCCTCGTGGATAACGGGGTCGTCTACGTCGGCTCGTACGACAGCAACCTCTACGCGCTCGACGCCGCGACGGGCAAGGTACGACAGGTCTACCAGACCAACGGCCAGGTCTTCTCCTCGCCGCGCATCGTGGATGGGGTGCTGTATTTCGCCTCCTACGATAACTACGTCTATGCGTTCAAGCTCTAGGCCACGTTGTCTGTAGGGGCGAGACCTGTCTTGCCCGTTCGCTGCGGGCGCAATCTATCGCGCCCCTACAGAGACAACCGCCGATGTGGATTTGGTATCACGAGAGTGGATGCGAGAGCAGGAACCACGCCGAGCCGCGATCGTCGGTGGCGTAGTTTGCCCAGAGCGCGGTGGGATGGCCTGACGCATCCCACTGGATCGTCTGCAGAAAGCCGTTGGCCGGCAGGGTCGCCGCGACACTCCACTGCGTCGCGCCGGGTCGCGCGAGGAAGATGCGATTATCCGGGCGATCTACCATCCCCTGGCGCTGGCTCGTTGCAATCATGCTGCCGTCGGGCGCGACATAGAGCGCGCCGAATCCCGGCACGTCTAACGACTTGACCGGCAGCTTGCGCCAGGTCTGCCCGGCGTCCAGCGAAACCTCCACGCGCGTGAGGTCGTCGCTGGCGAGGCCGATCAGGGCGCGCCCATCCGCGCTGGTGCCGATCAGATGAACCGCGCCGCCCGCGAAGGTAGCTTTCTGCCAGGTGGCTCCGCCGTCGTGGCTGGTAAAGGTCTCCTCCACGACGATCACGGGATCGCTGAGTTGCACGGTTCCACTCTGGACGTAGAGCTGTGACGCCGTTCCACCCAGGAACGAAGGATTGCCCCAGCTTGACGCCCGCGAGCTGCCCCTGTTTGTCGATCTGGACGAATGGCCCGCCGTTGTCGCTCTTGTAGAGCGCGGTCAGCGGCTCCTGGCTCTCCGTCAGGATTGTCCCCACCAAGAGCGTCGAGCCGGCCCAGCCCCAGGTGTGGAACGACATCGTTCCCGCGCTCTGCTTCTGCCAGGTCACGCCGCCATTCTTCGAGCGCGCGATGGTATTGTTGAATGGGCTGCCGTCGTTGACAAGCACATCATTCGCGTTCGTCGGATTCACCGTAATGGAGCAGAAGGCGCCGCTGATCGGGCTGCTCAGGAACGTCCAGGTTGCCCCGCCATCGGTCGTCTTGCTGATCTGCGTCTCGCCGTTTGGCCCTGCCGTGCAGGCATAGCCGGCGCCAGGCTGTGACGCCGCGAAGACGACACGCGGAATCTGTCCCTGCTTCACGCCTGAGGCCGCTGTCCAGCCCAGTTGCTCGTAGGCGTTGGCTTGAGCAGGTGTAGCGGTTGGCGTGGCTCCAGCCGGAGGCGTCGGCGCGCAGGGATCGGGCGTCCCAGGCGCGTTCGTCCCTGTCGGTGTCAGCGCCTGTGTCTGCTGTGTCGGCGTGGGTGTGGGGCCAGCAAACGGCATCGGCGTCTGGCAGGCTGTCGTAGTGGGTCCAGGCGTCCCGCTACCCGGCGGCTCTCCCAGCGGTCCGCGCGCCAACAGCGCGGCGAATAACCCGACCAGCGTCACGACCACGATGGCCGCCGCGGCGCTCCCCCAGATGCGCCCATTGCCGGTGAAAAACCTGCGCTGTCCGCCATCCATGATCCGCCTCCGTACGCCATCCCAGACCTCCGCGCGCAGCGAGGGCGCGCGCTGGCCATTCAGCAGCGACGTGATGGTCTCGAAATCGCCCAACTCGCGCTGGCAGGAGGCACAGCCCGGCGTGTGTCCGGCGATGCGCCGCGATTCGTCCGCGAGGAGGAGGCCGTCGCGCCAGGCGGAGAGGGTCTCGCCGTCCAGCCCAAGAACGCAGGGAGGGAGCGCGCGTGTCGTCATGATCGCCCCTCCTTGCGCAGGTAGGCCTCGCGGAACTGCGCTCGCCAGAGCGCGACCTTCACCTCGCGCAGGATCAACAAAGAGCGCGCTCGCGGCGGCAGCTCCAGCAGCGTCTCGCGCACCAGGTCGCGCTCGGCGAGCCGCCAGGCAGGATCGCTCACGCTCGGCTCGAAGGCCTCATCGAGCGGTCCGGCGGCGCCGATAGGGGCTTTCTTGCGCCGGGTTAGCTGCAGGGCAAGATTGGTCGCCACGCGGAAGAGCCAGGCGTCGGGGCGGTCATAAGCGCGGATGGCGTCGTAGCGCTGCCACGCGCGCAGGAAGGTCTCCTGGCAGAGATCGCTCGCGCTCTGCCGGTCGCCGGTCATGCGCCAGAGGTAGGCGGAGAGTCGCGGTTCGTGCATGCGGAAGAAGCCCTCGAACTCATCGAGCGTTGTCTGTGCGGAGTCTGGCTGGGCATAATCCCACCCGCTGGCGTCACTCCCATCCTCCGTCTCTAGATCGAACGCGGAATCGGAATCAAAGGATGGATCCAGCCCA
This sequence comes from uncultured bacterium, assembly GCA_963733745.1. Classification (GTDB taxonomy): domain Bacteria; phylum Chloroflexota; class Ktedonobacteria; order Ktedonobacterales; family JADMIN01; genus DASWAC01. The sequence continues at coordinate 56,599 of CAVTFE010000055.1, read as the reverse complement.
CGCCGCGCCGCAAGGGAGCGCCCCCACGCGATAGCTGCGCCTGCGCGCTGGAGCCACGATGGGCGCAGAGGCAGGCGCAACGGGGAGGGAATGAGCATGGAAGGCTCCTGATGGCTGATACGCATGGCTGGCGATAGAAGTAATGTGCTGTGCTTATCCCATACATCCGTGGAGCGGCGAAATGGTTACATGATAATTCGCGTGTCCAGCAAACAGACTGCAGGAGAGGCGCAAGGAGCAAAGTGATAAGGAGCGGTATGAAACGAAGGGCAAACGAAACGGGCTCCCTGAAAAGAAGGGAACCCGCGTCGTAGAGTGCGAGCATGTCCAGCGTCGGAGCGAGTGGGCCAGGCGCCAGAGGCGGAGAGCGGCGCTGACCGTATCGCGATCCGTGTGCGCCGAGCTGACTAGTAGGCCGCTGGCGCTGCGCGCGTCTCCGGGCCGGCGATACCGTAGATCAAGGTCGCGAGAGGCGTGAAGAGCAGAATCAGCACGAACCAGACCCACGCGCCAATCTGCGCGGTCTTGATCAGGCCGCCGATGAACGCGATCAGCGAGCAAATGCCGCCGAGGATCAGAAGACCCGTGCCGATCAGAAAGGGTGTCGCGCCTTGTGTGGCGCAGTCTGTGCTTACTGTCGTCGCGCCAGTTCCAGCGCAACTTGCGACGGCGCCAACGCCTGCGCCATACGCGATGGCTCCAACAATACCAAGAAGAATCGCAGCGATGCTGAGGAAAAGGATGGTGCGCTTGCTCAAACGTGTGCTCCTTTGGTGCGGCTGAAGGCGCACGTCCGCGCCTGCGCCGTGGTGGGCATCTCACGAAGTACACCCGAACGAAGACTTTCCGCCCACCGCGATTCTAACAGGAGAGCTTCCGACACACAAGACCCGCGGTTCGCTCCCTACCGTCGCGCCGATTTCGCTGGCATTAGGCAAGAAGGGCGATGGTGTGGCGAACAGCAAACGCCGCTCGACTTCACATTTGGAAGCATGGATTACCGTCATGTATCCACAGCAAGGAAATTGAGTTGTCTGGTGGAGGGGATAAAGGATGTGGACTCTCCCACCCGTTCACGAGGCGCAGGGAGCCGCGGCGAACTGCGGCGGCATACGCTGGCCGTCGTGGTCTCTGCCGTCCTCGGCGGCTTGGCGCCCGGCGCGGAGTGCGCTGATCGTCGCTTCATTCACACTGACACTCCATCTGGTGGGCGCGGTGGGTGAGAGCGATATGGGATTAACCGTCGGGGCGCAGGCCGCGCCGTCCGCGCATCAGGCGGCGGCGACCGAGCGCGGCGTCGCCACCCAATCGCTGCTCTTTGGCGGGACCGACCCAGACTGTATCATTACCGGCGAGGCCGGGCAGCCGATGACGCGCGCCGAGCTTTCGCACCTCTACACGCTGGGAGTGCGGCCGGGCGAGTATGGGACCGCGTGTGCGCTGCCGGGCTGGTATACGCCAACTCCGCCGAGTGTGCCGACGCAGCAGGGGAAAGTCATCCTGGTGAGCCTGAGTCAGCAGTGGCTCTGGGCGTTTGACCATGGCCAGTTACTCTTCGCGACGCCCGTCGCTACGGGGCGCGAGTATCTGCGCACCCCGACCGGCGTGTATCAGGTAATGAGCAAGTCCGCCGACGTCATGTTCCACTCGCCCTGGCCTCTAGGCTCGCCGTACTACTATGCGCCGGAACATATCAACTACGCGCTGCTGTTCCGCGCTGGCGGCTTCTACATCCACGACGCCCCTTGGCGCGAGGTCTTCGGTCCGGGCAGCCAGTCGCTGCACTTCACACCATCTGGCGGCCTGGAGAACGGCAGTCACGGCTGTGTGAATGTGCCGACGCTGGCGGGAGACTGGCTCTACCAGTGGGCGCAGGTGGGAACGACGATCCAGATCATCGGCGCAGCGCAGTAGCCACTAGTACCCAGTTGCCTGGCAAACATTCCGGCTGTGGTCCCTCGCCTTGCACAAGGAATGCGAAGGCAATACTAGTCGGGTAATGCGCCAGCGCTACCAACGTCCTGCCGATGTTGCCGGGTCTTGCCTCGCATGAGAGAATAGCTCTACAGGACAGTGGAGCTTCAACAATCAACGCTACCTACTGGTTTCCAGGTCAAGCATCGCCAGGGATCTAAGCGGTCACGCAGGTTGAATGAAGCGCCGCTCCGCTATCAGTTGGGTTCATGCTGAGGTAAAACTCGCCCGGCGATGGAGTCGACGTCCGACAGGGCCGGGCAGGCCCTTCAGGAGCCAACGTGATGGGTTGCCATGTGCGTTTCCTGAGAATCCTCCTAGGGGGAGTGTCAATCGCTTCCACTTCTGTATGGCTGGCTGTATAATTGGCGCGCACTCTATATCAAGCTATCCGAGCTATCCAACCGGCGCACATCGAGGAACACGATCACTAGTGGGGGACGGGGGAATGATGGAGCCTCACCGCGAGTCGAGCCAGGGCGCCGGAAGCGACGCCAGCATGCAGAGCAATTCTCAGCAATCGGGAAATGAGGCGCTTGCCCGGCGGCGCACGCGGACATTACGCAGTCTGCTCATAGCGTCGTTGGTCGTTTGCGTCGCCCTCATCGGCGTTTCCAGTGTCCTGGTGACCGGGACGGTGGGCGCGTTGCGCGGCTCATGGGGCGGCCTGCCTGGAGTGGGCGTGCAACAGAACGCGCAGCAGAACATCGGCGACGTTACGGGGCAGAACCAGCCAGGTCCAGGTCCAAATGGGCCGTGCGACTGCCAAAGCTCGCAGACCTCGCAGGTCAACAACAGCATCAGTGGCGTGGGGAAAGAGATCCTCGTCAACCTGACGAAGCAGCATCTGTACGCCTATCAGGATGGTCAGGTCCAGTTCGACTTCGACATCGCGTCTGGTCGCCCGGAGTTGCCGACGCCGGTGGGCCGGTGGACGGTGCTTTTCAAGAAGACCAACTTCGTCTTCACCTCGCCTTGGCCACCTGGGTCCCCGTTCTACTATTACCCGACGCACATCAACTACGCGCTCAACTTCCATGATGGCGGCTTCTACCTGCACGACTCCTGGTGGCGCTGCGCGTATGGACCTGGGGCGAACCTACCGCATCAGGTAAATTGCACGGACGAAGGTGACCCAGCCAATGGCCGCCCACCAGAGCCCGTGAAGGGCTGGGAGTACGGCAGCCACGGCTGTGTCGGTATGACGACCACGCTCGCCGCCAAGCTCTACAACTGGGCGCCGGTAGGTACCACGGTGCTGATCACGCGCTGAGGCGTAGTTCTGGCATTTCCTCTGGCATTCCTCGCTGCTGGGCGCTGGCTCCTCTACCGCAGAGATAGGTCGGCGCCCTTCGCTATGCCTGACGCGACGCCTGACGCGACGCCTGACGCGACGCCTGACGCGACGCCTCACGTATGCGCGACGCCGCGGACATGCTAGAATCGCCGTGCCAGACGACAATCCACCGCTCTGGGGGTATTGTCCGCCGGTAACATGAAGGAGGGGGCAGTGTCCGATCCAGGTACCCCATCCCGAGGTCAGGAAGTCTTCCACGGCGACCTGATCGCCGTGCGCGTCGAGACTATTCCCTCACCCACTGGCCATGCGCAGCGCTACGAGATCGTCGAGCACCCCGACGCCGTCGCCATCGTCGCCCTACGCGACGACGCAGCCGTGAGCGAGCCGCAGGTCGCGCTTGTGCGCCAGTCGCGTCCGGCGCTCGGGCGCGAGACCTGGGAACTGCCCGCAGGCCTCGTGCGAACTGAAGAGCGTGAAGCGCCACAACGCGCCGCCGAGCGTGAACTGCGCGAGGAGACCAGCTATACGGCGCGGACCTGGCGTCAGCTTGCGCGCGAATATCCCTCGCCAGGATTTTCGACCGAGGCGATCACGATCTTCCTGGCGACGGAGCTCGACATTGACCCATCTCTATCCCCGGATCCCGACATCCTCGCAGTCGAGTGGCTGCCCTTCAGCCAGGCGCTGGAGCGCGCCCGCTCCGGAGTAATCGAGGATGGCAAGACGCTGCTCGGCCTGACGCTTGCCGCCCCCCTTGTCTCGACCACTGGAGGAAGTGTGATGCCCAAAGACCCGACGAATATGCCGTTTCCGCGCCGCGATCCTCCAACGCCTGGCGCGCGGGATGGCGAACTCCATCTGGAGACCATGCTGATGGAGGAGTTCAACTACGCGGGCATCAGCGCCTACCAGGCGTACGAAGATCGTGCGCGCATGTTCAATCTCTATCTGCTGTTGATGGGCGTGCTGGCCTCCGGACTCGGCGCGCTCTACCAGCTTGGCGGTGGACTTCAGGCGTTCACTCCGCCGCTCACCTTCGGATTGCTCTTCATCGCGGGATCGCTTGGCATCATCTTCTTCGTGCAGCTCATCCGGCTGCGCCAGGCGCACCGCGACAGTTTAATCACCATGAATCTCATCAAGGCGCACTACATCAAGATGTTCGCGCCACAATACGAAAATCTGCAAAATGTCTTCAACTGGCGGCTCGAGACGATTCCCAGCGATGAGCGTGTCGGCAGCATCACGTTCCTCATTAGCTTCGCTGTCGCCTTCCTGGATAGCCTCTGCCTCGGCGCGGCGGTCTTCTTCGGCTACACGATCCTTTTCGTCTCTGGCGGGCTGCAGAAGATCGATAGCGCTTCGCTGACCACTGGATTGCTCGCGGCGGCTATCGCGCTGGTGCTCGCGGCGATCGTCCAGATCATCATCTACCGGCGCATTCTGAGCAAGCGCAGGAATCAGGAGCGGCTGATGCGCGCGGAGGAACGCGTCGCGCAGGTGCGGCGGCTCGACAATGCATGAAGCCTGACAGGCCTGTGGCGCACAGCCTTAGTTGACGCTGGCGGCGTCTTCCTCCGGCGCTGGCTCGGCGTCTGGCATATTCAGGCTGGTGATCACCTGCTTCAGCACACCAGCGGTATCTTTGAGCGGCTGACCTGTTCCACCGCGCCGCCAGAGCAGCAGTTCCGCCGCGATGCTCAACGCGATCTCGTCGGGCGTCTCGGCGCGCAGGTCCAGCCCGATGGGCGCATGCACGCGCGCGAGCGTCTCCGCCGTCATCCCGTCGCGCAGGAGGTTGCGGAAGATCGCGCGGACCTTGCTTACACTGCCGATCATGCCGACATAACCCGCCGCCGTATCCAGCGCCGCGCGCAGAACCTCCTGGTCGGCGCGATGCCCGCGTGTAACGATCACGATGGCGGTCATGGGATCGGGGCGGCGCTCCAGCAGATGCTCGGCCATCTCGCCGATGAGCGTCTCCACGCCCTCCGGCAGCGTCGCCGAGCGCACGAACTCGGTGCGGTCGTCGAGCAATGTCACGCGCCAGCCCAGTGGGACGGCGAGCCGCGCGAGCGCCTGAGCGACATAACCGGAGCCAGCCACCAGCAGCCGTGGCTCTGGGCGTAGCGGCTCGACGAAGACCTCCAGCGTCGCGCCGCAACTGCCGACGCTCTCGCCAGAATCTGGGTCGAGATGGTATGTCAGCATCGCTGGCTCGCCGGATTCCAGCGCCTGCAAGGCATCGGCGCGGATACGAGCGTCGGTCGAGGCGCCACCGAGCGTTCCAGAGAGAGAGCCGTCAGCGCGGACGAGCAGCTTCGCGCCGGGACCACAGGGAGCAGCGCCGTGCGTGCGAACAACGGTGACAAGCGCGACTGGCTCACCATGCGCCAGCGCCGTCTGTATCTCATTAAACATGGAGGAAACCGCCTTTGCTTCGGCGCGCGAGTGTACTTCATAAAGTATAGCACGCAAGAGGGGCGGCATATTGCGCGCGAGAGCAGGAGAGCGTAGGATGTGGTGGGCTGGCGAGATGGCGGGCGGCGAAAGGTTGGCGGATGCGCATGAGATGGGAGGACACGAAGCAACGCCTGGCATTATCAGCGTTGACAGTGATGACGTTGTGGCTGATGTGCCTGCTGGCGGGCTGTGGTGGTGGCGTGGGGGACGACTTCGGCGGCGGAGACACTTCGATCAGTGACGCCACGCCGGTCGCGGCGGCTGGGTGGAAGACGTACACCAATACGATGTACCACTACAGCCTCGAGTACCCGGCGAACTGGTTCCCCGACGACACTTCGGGGACGGCCGACTACCTCAGCATCTATAACTACGACCCGCAGAAGGTGAGCGATCCTGAGGACGTCCCGCCGCCACCCTATAACAAACTGGAGATCAACGTCTTCACCAATCCCAATAAGCTCTCCCTGACCGATTTCTATACGGTCTTCCGCGAGACCGATCCTGATAACCCACCGGCCAGCTCGCAAGAGGCGCGCACGCTCACCATCGGCGACCATCAGGCGCTGCAGGTCACGCAATTGCCAGTAGAGTGGACCAACGGCAAGATCGACTTCGCCAGCGTCGCCTATTACGTCGCATCCGGCGATGACGTGCTGATTGTGAAGGAGGAATACTCGACTGGTGGCCAGCCCTCGCCGACGCTAACGCACGTCGTCACCAGCTTGAAGTTCACCTAGCGCGAGAGGGGAAGGCGCTTCATCGGGCAAGCAAAAGGGACAGCCAGCGCAGTTGATGCCGCGTCCGACCGTCCCCTAGGCGCTCGTTAATCCACCAGTTCCGGCAATGGCTGCGTGTCTACTGCCGCGACGCCGCTCTCAATTTCCTGCTTCGACTCGGCTGGCTCGGCTGCGCGAGACCGGTTCGGCGAGAGCGTGATAATCATCACCGCCAGCAGAATCACCGCCGCCGCGATGAGCGTCCGTCCGGTCACCTCCTCGCTGGCGAAGGCCCAGCCAAGGAAGACCGCGACCACTGGATTGACGTAGGCGTAGGTCGAGACACGTCCGGGGTTGACCTTGCCCAGTAGCCAGATGTACGACGTAAAGGCGACAATCGAGCCGAAGATGACCAGGAAACCGAACGCGAGCAGCGAGTCGAGCGAGAACTTCTCCGGATGGATCTGGCCGCCCTCGCCGAGGAGCAGCCCCACGCCTGTGAGCAAGACGCCCCCCACCAGCATCTCCATACCAGTGCCGACCAGCGGATTCGCCGGTAGCTTCGCCGAGCGCGCGTAGAGCGTTCCCGCAGCCCAGCACAGCGAGCCGATCAGCGGCACACACGCGGCCAAGAGCGCGGGTGAAAAACCGCCGGTCGCCAGCGGACCAATCAGCAGCGCGACGCCGACAAAGCCGATCACCAGCCCAACAATCCGCAATACGGTCGGTCGCGCTCCGCCGGGGCGTATCCAGTCGAGGAGTGCGACATAGATTGGCACCATCGCGACGATGAGCGCCGCCAGTCCTGAGGGGATGACCTGCTCGGCCCAGGTCACGCCGCCATTGCCGGCGAAGAGCAGCAGCCCGCCCAGGATCAGCGCCGAGCGCCAGTGAACCAGCTTCGGTCGCGCTCCGCCGCGCAGGAGCAGCCAGCCAAAGACCAGCGCGCCCGCCACCAGGAAGCGCGCGCCAGCCATCAGCAGCGGCGGCATCGTCTGGATCGCTACCTTAATGGCAAAGTAGGTCGAGCCCCAGATGATATAGACCGCGAGGAAAGCGGCGCCGATCTGCAGCGCCAGGCGCGGATCGCGTGGTTTTGTTATCGTATTCATGCCGTCTCCCCTCGCTCGCGCCGGTCCTCGGCCGTCTTGTCGTCGGGGATGGGCAGTTGTCCGGTCTCTTTGAGTGTATGCAGCACGATGGTCGAGCGCGTCGTGCGCACCGACGAGATCGCGCCAAAACGCTCGCGCAGCAAGTCGCCGAGCGCCTCGGTATCGGCGACACGCGCCTTGACGAGATAGCAATCCTCGCCAGCGATGTGGTGAACCTCCTGCACCTCGGGAATCGCGCAGAGCGCTTCGCCCGCGCGCAGCGAGCCGACCGGCTCATCGGCGTTCACATAGATGTAGGCGACCAGCCCCAGACCGAGCGCGCGCGGATTCAGCTTCGCCTCGTACCCGCGAATGACGCCGCGTTCCTCCAGCTTGCGGATGCGCTCGAAGACAGCGGAGGGCGCGAGGCCCACCTGGCGCGCGATCTCGGCGTTGGAGAGGCGCGCGTCCTGCTGGAGGAGGATGAGGATCTTCTCGCTGATTTCGTCAATCATGGGATGGCCTGCCTTGAGGAGCGCGTGAATTAGTTCTGCGTCTCGGTGCGCAACTGGCGATAGTGGCGTACGGTGAGGAAGAGGCGGATCGACTGCAGGTCACGCACGTCGCTCCAGGTAAGCAGATTCTCGTCAAACCGCAACCCCAGGCGCGCGGCGATGTCTATTAGCGCAAACGCCTCGCGGCTCCATGAGCCACCAGCGTCGAGCGCGGCGAGAAAGCGCTGGGAGTACGGCGTCGCGTCCGCGCGTGGCGCGATCATCATATCGAGACCATCGGTCTTCATTCTCTATGCCCCGATTCATCTACGCCGAGCGATATGCGTTAATCGTTCTGGCGATTGGCTCATGCGCCGATGTTTCTGCGTCATCAAGCCTGCACAACAGATTAAACATCGGCGGCGGGTACTTGGTCAAGGATTCCCGCCGCCTCTTGCGGATTTCTAACAGTGCGTGCGAAGGATCATGCCGCGTCCTGGCTGCGCAGGAAGAGGCGCAGCATCTGCAGGTCATGGATGTCGCTCCACAGCAGTGTCTCCTCGTCCAGCCGGACGCCCGCCTGCGCCGCGAGGGTCAGGATCGCGCGCGCCTCGCGGCTCCATGCGCCACCCATCTCAATCGCGTCGAGCAGCCGCCGTGAGTAGCCCTCGATCACGGTCGCGCGCGCATTGTTCGCCGGCTGGATGGTTCGTGTCGTCATCACCGATGCCTCCTGCTCTCGTCGCGTTTCATTCACTGTCAAATGAAACACGACAAGGTCACAAATGGTTGCATCTGGATGAAGAGGAATATGGTAGGCTGAGAGACGGTTGTCAGGTGATTTTTTGCTCATCAGTAGGAGCGAGAGGTCGTTATGGTTCGCGTCGTGGTCGTCCTCTAGGTTTGCATCGAGTGAAGCGCCACTCTCACGCTCGCGCCGTCTGACGTGAAGCGCTACGTGGCGCTGGAAATCGATCAACATGAGGGATTATCGAGGAGCGACCGCATGCGACAACCAAATGAGCATATCCTGACGGACATGAATCCCGATGCGCTCATCCGAGCCATCGAGGAGAACACCGCTGCATTTCTGCTGGCGCTGGGCCGAGCGGGTGGCGGCGAGGAACGGGACGATAGCGAGATCACCTGGACTATCGGCGGCTCACCATTGAGCTACCATAACGCTGTCGTGTGCGCGAACCTGACGCCAGAAACCGCCGACACGGCAATCCTGGCCAGCCGCGAGCGTATGGCGGCGCATAGTGTCTCCGGCTCATGGCACATCGGCCCGTCCATGCGCCCGGATGACCTGGGGCGGCGGCTGATATCGACGGGTTTTACCTACGCTGGTGACGAGCCAGGCATGGCGGTAGATCTGCGTGCGCTGAACGAAGATGCGCCCATGCCGGAGAGCCTGACGATTCAGCGTGTGCGCGACGCGGCGGAGATCGCTATGTGGACCGCGACGCTCAATGCCAACGGCTTCGGCGAGGGGGTGGTCGAGAGCGAGTGGGTCGGCGCGATGTACGCGCGGCTTGGCTGCGGGGACGAGACGCCCTGGCGGCACTACCTTGGCCTGCTGGATGGCGCGCCGGTGGCGACGAGTACGCTTTTTCTTGGCGTCGGCGTCGCCGGGATCTACTTCGTCTCTGTCCATCCCGATACGCGCAGGCGTGGCATCGGCGCGGCGCTGACTCTGGCGCCGTTGCGCGCGGCGCGCGAACTGGGCTATCGCGTCGGCGTTCTGGGCGCGTCGGCCCTGGGCGAGCCAGTCTACCGTCGCCTCGGCTTCACCACCTACTGCCAGATCGCCCTCTACGAGTGTAGTCCGCTAGTTGCCGGATGACCGCTAGGCCCTGACAGATGCTGAGAACTGGCGATGGGTGCGGATTTGACAGCGTGCTGCGGCCTGTGTTACACGTATCACTACACAACTTAATAGATTGACCGACCGCAACGGGAGCTTGGGGAACGCCAGGCTGAGAGGGTGGCCGCTCCGCCACCGACCGACGGAACCTGATCTGGGTAATGCCAGCGCAGGGAGACGCCGCAAGGCTTCACGCATTCGGGGACGCTGGCATTCGCGCTGGCGTCCCCTTTTTCGTGAGGAGTCGCCCGCGCGGGGAGGATGCGCGTATGGCGACGCAGGAATCATCCACAGGCGAGCCACTGCTCGACGTGCGCTCCGTCTCGCTGCGCTACCGCGACACGGACGGCGGAACGCTCGAGGTCCTGCGCGATGTCTCGCTGCACGTCAACGCCGGTGAGTTCGTCGCACTGATCGGACCGAGCGGCAGTGGCAAGACGACATTGCTCTCGACTCATCGCAGGACTGGAGGAGCCAACCAGTGGCGAGATCGCCCTGCAGGGCGACCCACACGCGCTACGCCTCGGCCACGTTGGCTACATGCCGCAGCGCGACCTGCTGCTGCCCTGGCGCACCGCCCTCGACAACGCCGCCGCTGGACTGGAGGTTCGCGGCGTTCCCGAAGCCGAGGCGCGCGAGCGTGCACGAGCGCTCTTCCAGCAATTCGGGCTGAGCGGCTTCGAGCGCGCCTGGCCAGCCACGCTCTCCGGCGGGATGCGCCAGCGGGTCGCCTTCGCGCGTGCGGTCCTCGCAGGCGGCGAGCTACTGCTGCTCGATGAGCCGTTCGGCGCGCTGGATGCCCTGACCCGCGCTGAGCCTGCAACGCTGGCTGGCCGAGATGTGCGCAGCTCTCAACGCTGACCTGCCTGCTCGTCACGCACGATCTGGATGAGGCGCTGCTCCTCGCTGACCGCGTCTACGTCTCTGACGCCACGACCTGGGCGCATCCTGCTGGAGTGGCCCGTCCCCACGCCACGCCCGCGCACATCTGAGACGCTCTCCCCCCCAGAGATCGTCGCGCTGAAGGCCGAGTTGCGCGCGGCGCTCTTGGGCAGCCAGGAAGGAGCGCTGGCTCTATGACGCTCGACCAGAAACAGGCTTCCGTTCAGCCTGCGCAACCGCAGTCGCCGAAAGCAGCGGCAAGTCCAACGCATCGCGCAAGTTGGAGGAGCCGCGCAGGTCGGATAGCAGGGCGCGTGATCCCCGTCGTGCTCGCGGTCGGCGCGCTGTTGCTCGCGTGGCAGCTCTATGCTAGCCGTCCCGACGCCGACCAGCAGATCCTGCCGACGCCGATCGCTGTCTGGAACGCGCTCGTGGCGCAACGCGAGCCGTTCTGGGGTCACATGCTGGTGACGCTTTACGAGACGGCGGTGGGCTTTACGGCGGCGCTGGTCGCGGGCGTCGTCTTCGCCGCGGTGATTGACTTCTCGCCCTGGCTGCGCCGCGCGATCTATCCGCTGCTCGTCGTCTCGCAGACGATCCCGATCATCACGCTGGCGCCGCTGCTGGTGCTCTGGTTTGGCTTCGGCGTCCTCTCGAAGGCCATTGTCATCACGCTGGTCTGCTTTTTCCCGATCACCGTCGCGCTGGCGGATGGCCTGCGCGGGGCCGATCCCGAACTCATCAAGCTCTATCGCACGTTCGGCGCGGATCGCTGGCGCATCTTCCGCTCGGTAAAGCTGCCTGGCGCGCTGCCCTCGCTCTTCTCCGGCGTGCGCATCGCCGTCGCCTACAGCGTCATCGGCGCGATCTTCGCCGAGTACGTCGGCGCGGAGGCTGGCCTGGGCTTCTACATGTTGCAGAAAGCGCACGCCTTCGCCACCGCCGCGGTGCTCGCAGCTATCGTCGTCACGGCGCTGCTCAGCCTCGCGCTCTTTGGTCTCGTCGCGCTGATCGAGCGGCTGGCGCTGCCCTGGTATTACCTGCAACGCCGCGCGCCGCAATCATAGATTCGTCGTGTAGGTCATTATTTTGGAGGATTCGCATGTCGCAGTCATTCGTTCACCGCCCACGCGCGCTAATTCTCGCAGGACTGGCGCTGATTCCGTTACTACTGGCGGCCTGCGGTTCAAGCTCGACCGCGCCGGGGCAGGCGACCACCGCCAGGCTCGCGCTGGACTGGACGCCGAACACCAACCACACGGGGATCTATGTCGCGCAGCAGAAGGGCTGGTATCGCGACGAGGGCGTCTCGCTCAGCCTGACTCCGTACTCCAGCAGCATCTCGCCGGAGCAGCTCGTCGCCACCGGGCAGGCCGACTTCGGGATCAGCTTCACCGAGGGCGTGACCTCGGCGCGCGCGGCGGGTCTCTCCATCGTCTCCATCGCCGCCGTCATCCAGAGCAACACCGGCGCGCTCGTGACACTGAAAAGCTCTGGGCTGGATAATGTTGGCAAGCTGGCAGGCAAACGCTACGCCGGCTTCGGCGCGCCCTACGAGCAACCCCTGATCTCCCAGGTCATCGGCTGCGGCGGCGCGCAGGATACGTCATTCAGGGACGTCACGACCGACCAGGACCCCATCGTCGCGCTCAAGAGCGGCCAGTTCGACTTCGCCTGGATCTATATGGGTTGGGAGGGTATCGAGGCGCAGCGGCAGAGCGTGGATCTGAACACGTTCATGGTCAAGGACAACTGCGTGCCCGACTACTACTCACCGGTCATCATCACGAGTGAGAAGACAATCAAAGAGAAGCCAGACCTCGTGCGTCACTTCCTGGCGGCGACGGCGAAGGGCTATGACTTACGCCGCGAGCAACCCCGCCGACGCGGCGAAACTGCTGATCGCTGGCGCGCCAAAGGGCACATTCGACGACGAGGGGCTGGTCACCGCCAGCCAGCAGTACCTCAGCCCGCGCTACGCCGAGGGTGCGAAGTGCTGGGGGCAGCAGACGCTGGAGAAGTGGACGAACTACCCCAAGTTCATGTTCGAGCACCAGGCGATTCTCGACGCCAATGGCAATCCCATCACCAGCGCGCCGAACTACGCCGCCGCCTTCACCAACGACTACCTGCCGAAGTGTTGACACTCCCCACGGCCGAAGTCGGGGGATTCTCGGTTCTTCGCGGCAGCCTACGCCACCGCTCCCCGAAGGCTTTGCCCAAGCCTCTCTATATTCTTCGCCGCGTTGTGGTCCCGATGCAGGCTCGTGCCACACTCCGGGCAAGAATGCCAGCGGACGGATAAGCCTTTGGCGACCACCACGCCACAGCCAGAACACATCTGGCTAGTGAACGCAGGATTGACCGCGATCACTGAGCGACCAGCGCATGCTGCCTTGAAGCTCAGGATGCTCAGGAACGCGCTCCACCCGGCATCGCTGATGCTCTTGGCGAGATGATGGTTCCTGACCATATTGGCCATCTGCAAGTCTTCGTGATAAATCGTGTCGTTTTGCTGAACAAGCGCCAGCGCCGTCTTATGATGAAAGTCCTGGCGTTGACGGCGCACCTTCTGATGCGCCTTTGCTAGTAATGTGACCGCCTTGCGCCGACGATTGCTCCCCTCTTTTTTCTGGATACCCGGCGCTGCGCTGTTTTCAGCGCACGCTCGGCTTTGCGATACCAGCCGGGATTGAAGATACGTGTCCCATCCGACAGGGTGGCGAATGCCTCTATTCCCAAGTCTATGCCAGTCTCGCATCCTGTAGGTGGTAATGGCTGTACCGGCACGTCTGCACAGGAGAAGCAGGCATACCAGCCGTCCGCTTCTCTGCTGATCGTGACCGTCTTGGGCGCGCCTTCCATTGGGCGCGACCAGCGAACTGCTACGTGTCCGATCTTGGACAGAAACAGGAAGCCATTATTAAGGCGGGCGCCACCATGATCTCCTACCTGTGGGTAAGTGAAGCTATTGTAGCGGTCGCGCCCGTGATAGCGTGGATAACCGGGCGTCTGCCCTTCGCGGACACGACGGAAGAAGGCTTGAAACGCTCGGTCTACTCGCTGTATCACGTCCTGCAAGACCTGGGCATTCACCTCAGCATATTCCGGCATCGCTTCTTTGATGTCTGGCAGTTCAGCTTTCTGCTGATAGTACGTGATACTTACGCTGCATTTCTGCCAGGCTTCCCGTCGCTCACCAATCGCGGCGTTGAAGACATGACGGCACAGCATCAGCACGCGCTCAAGTTCCCGCTCCTGCGTGGGAGTGGGCTGAAGTTTGTACTTGAATGTCTTGCGTACCGTCTGCTGTTCCATGGATCTTTATTCTGTCTGATCGGCGCAAAGGCGGCAATCATAGGTGCTTTCGTAGCCCATGCGAGCCACCCGGCTTTCATCCCCAAGCTAAAGCAAGGGCGCTTCAGCCGGAATTTTCGCTAGCGCTCAGTTCAGCGAGTCGCTCTCTCAGAGAAGAGCAGGTGGTGCCCATCAGGTGTTTACATCGCTGGTGGGACTCTTCCTGAGGAAGGTAAAGAGCTTCGCATCAAGTTGCAATGGCTGTGGCTCACCTTCGTAGCGGTTGACGCCGACGCTGAAGAGATCATTCTCAGGCGCGACAAAGTCCACTTCCGGGAAGTGATGAGCCACAAAATATGCTCTGATGGCAGGGGTCATGTCTGGTGGATTTCGGTGTCGCGTCCAAAGCACGGTGGCCGCATGCTGGCACAGTTGCGGCAGCGCGTCGATGGTGTGAAAGATGTCTCGATCACTGATGTTGCCAAAGACGCCACAGGCCAGGACGATGTTGGCAGGGACCGCTCCCTCATACACCGCAATCCGCGCCGCGTCTCCCTGTACGATCTCGACCTGGCTGAGGCCGGCCCCAGCTGCCCGCTGACAGACGGCTGCTACATTCCGCTCGTCGAGTTCGACCAGGCGGGCCCTTACATGCTGAGCGTGCGGATAGGTTGCCAGCGTCTCAATCACATCAAATCCCTGGCCCGCGTACAGACTGATGATCTGAAACGGAGCATCGAGTTCTGCATCGAGTTCTGCAGGGAGGGCTTGTCTGAGTCGAGCCTGGACCGTCGGTGACGACTCCCCATGCGCAAACGCAGGGGCTTCTAGGACACAAGGCCCAGGCAGTGTCGCCCCACTGCCAGAATGTTGCGACTCGCGTTGAGGTCCCTGTCGATGATCAGCCCACAGCAGACGCATCGATACACCCGATCCGCCAGCGTGAGATCCACTTTCCGGTTGCCACAGCCAGAGCAGTCCTGCGATGTATACGTGGGGTTCACGGCAATGTAGCGTCTGTCGGCCCATGCTGCCTTACAGGCGATCAATTGCCGGAACTGGCTCCACGCGGCGTCGTGGATGCTCTTGGCGAGGCGTCCGTTCTGGACCATGCTCGTCACGCTCAGATCTTCGAGCGCGATGACATCACATTCGTTGACAATGCGACGACTGTGCTGGTGCGCAAAGTCCTCGCGCTTCCAACGCGCTCGCTCATGTGTCCGTGCGGCCACCTGGCGGCGCTTCTGGCGGTGTTTCCAGGCGGCCTGCTCCTCCGCATTCTGGCTCACTGCTTTCCAGAGATCCGCCTCATCCAACTCGGGATGAGCCTGCTTCACGAGCTCGGTCACGCTGGCACGCGTAGCTTTGTGGGCATCCAGCGCCAGCTGATGCTGACGCTGCGCCCTAGCCAACGCGCGTTCTTCGCGCCGAAAGAAGCGCGGGTTGGCGATGGTCTCTCCATCGGAGCGGGTGGCGAAGGTGCTCAGGCCCACGTCGATTCCCACCTCCTGACCAGTAGGAAGCAAACGGGTGGGGTCCCACTCACAGGAGATGGTCACGAACCATTTTCCCGTCGTCGTGCGGCGGATGGTCGCCGTCTTGGGCGTCCCTTCGAGCGGACGATGGGAGACGAGTTTCACATCGCCTATTTTGGACAGCAGCAGACGCTTGCCGCTGGCGCTGAGTTTAACGCCGTTCTCCCACTGCGGATACGTCAGCGAGTCGTAGCGCCCCTTGCCGCGAAAGCGCGGATAGCCAGGATTCTCTCCAGCCTTAAGCCGACGGAAGAAGGCGTCCATCGCCTTCTTCAGCCGAAGCGCCACATCCTGGACCACCTGTGAATGCACCTCTTTGAGCCAGGGCGCACGTCGGCTTTCAGACGGGGCAGTTCGGCCTTCTGGTCATAGTAGTCGATGGTCTCCTGTCGTTCTTCCCATGCCTGCTTGCGTTCGGCCAGCAAGGTATTCCACAGCCAGCGTAACTCCTCCAATTGCTCAGACAGCAGCCGCTGTTGGCGCTTGGTGGGATACAGGCGGTAGTTGAACGACTTGAGCATGGATTAGCCAGAACTCTCTTCATTCACTCCGATCAGAGTATGCTTTCCAGTCCATTCTTTTTCACTGGTTGCAAGTTGGAAGATGGGGCTGCGGGCAGCGACGTTTCATCTCCATAGCGCAAGCCAGGGCGCCTCACGTCGCATTTTGCGATAGAACGCCAGCGCTGATCAGAAAGCGCTTGATTTAACGTTAGGTGGTTGAAGATAGAATAGGCCCAGATTCGTCTGACCTGAACTGGGCGCAGAAGCGCTCGACGCCGAGACCGCTGATGAGCAGCCGTTCCTTGCGGTTGTTGAGCAGTTGCTGCGTCCACGTGGTGAAGCCGCCATCAATGAGTTCAAACTCGATTCCCGCCGCGTTCGTGGCGTAGATGTGAAAGCAGTCCCCAACGTAGTATCCCCGACCGGTGGCGCGCTTGGGGTCTAACTCGCAGCGCGCGTCAGGGTAGCTGGCTGCCAATAGCGCCAGGACCCGTTCCTCCAGCGCCTGCGCCTGCTGGCCGTCTTCAAGGTCGGTAATGGCAATGCGGAACTTGTGAGCGTAATAGCCAAGGCGCGCTGCCTCTTGGAAGAGCTGCATGTAGATCGCGATCTGCTCGACCAGGCTGCTGGTCTCGAACCGAAACGATCCCTCGTCACGTCCGGCGGCGCACAGCCCAAGCAGGCGAAAATGAGGGAATGAGGCCAGACCGCCAAAGACCTGCCCGCGTACCACTCGATGTGAGGCGTAGAGCCGCACGCGCTCACGACTCTTTGGGTCTGCGCGCAGGAGCTGGTGCCGGCGCGAGGCGCATTCGAGCGCGAGAACATTGGTGATGTCGGCGATTACCTCAGAATTGCGTATCGTGGTGACGACTTTGTTCTGGCTCACCGTCGCGATGGCGGCGTTCGTTCCGAGCGGGCAGACGGGAGATAGGTCGAGCGCTGTATAGGCGTCGGGAAGCGTTGACCATACGAGCTGGTCGAAGTCGACCAGCGTCTGTGGCGCTATGGCAGACGGGCGAACGAATCGGTCTTGCTCATAGCGCTCCAGCAGTTGGCTCGGTGTTATGGCCTCGGCGCGTCGCCGATAGACCGCCAGCAACAGTGATTGTAGGTCCGTTGGATTGAGCCGTTCGGCGAGCACATCGAAAAGGTCAGGAACGCCTGTCTCGCGCAGGATACGCTCGATGATGGGATCGCTCACGCGTTTGCCCTCTCGTAGAAGATAGCTTCACCTACGCCCCCCCGCCGAAGCATCGCATTGAATTCTGTGTGTGCGGAACGAAACGCAGGTGAGAGCCGTCATTCGCGGGCGCTGCTGACAGGAGCTAGAGGCCGATGACCTGAATGAGAATGTCGCACTGGGCCGCGTTCTTGGCGTCGGGCAGCATCGTGACGAAGATGCTGGAACTTCCCTTCGCGCCGGCCACCTGATTGCCGATCACCATCGGGTTCGACTTCACGCTGCCCCAGCCCTTGCCCGGCAGTTGCTTGAGGTAATAGTCCGCGACGGTGGCGAGCGCGGCGCTGGCGCAGTAGCCATAGGTACCGTTGTTGTCGAGGGTGTAGCTCTGGCGTAGCTCCGCGCCGGGATACACTGGGACGCTGGCGGGGACGGACGTTTGTACGTTCTTCTCAGATGCGCAGATCTCGTTCGCGCCAACGGTGCCAGCGCCTCCGCCGACGACGAAGGTGGTTGGCGTCGCGCTGTTCTGCCCCGCCACCTGGGTGATGCCGGTATTGGGTGGTGTGGCAGTCGGTGTGGACTGCTTTCCCGTCGCGCTGGAGTCGCCGCACGCCGCGACGCCCATCGCCAGCGCCGCGACACAGAGCAGCGCCAGCGTCAGTCGCTGAATAGGGCGCATGCCCAGCCAGCCAACCCGTATCTTCAGCATGTGCGTGTCATCTCTCTCGTGGCCCTTCTTCGGCGCATGTCAAGCCGCGAGTACAGTGTACCGTGCGCAGGCAAGAGCGTTAGAGCGCGGGCTTCAACTGGAAATGCGCTGCGATCTCACGCGCCGCTTCGGCTGGTGTGAGCTGCGTCGTGTCGACAGTAAAGCTCTCGACGAAGGGAATCGGCGAGAGGATGTCGTGCGATTCCAGCAGCGCGGACAGGTCTTCGGGGCTGGCAAGTTTGTGATACGTGCGACGCGACTCGTTTTCCACCCGCTCCAGCAATGCTTCGGTTGGGCATGTTACCTGGACAAAGCAGACCTCCACGCCCGCCGCCTCCATCTCTTCTATGGTTCGGCGTATGAACGGATCGTCAATCTGCCTGCCATAGACAAAGGTGAAGATCAGGCCAGGGATGTCATTCCGGGCGGCGGCAGTGAAAACGTGTAGCCGCAGGTCGTCCACCAGTCGCTGAAATGGCTCGCTGCCAATCGCAAAGATCTCTCTGGCAAGATCAAACGTCAGGTGATTGTGAAAGAGGTGATAGCCGGTGAGCGTCGCCAGCTCGCGGCCAACCGTCAGCTTGCCCGCCGCCGGTGGACCATAGAGAAATACCAGTCGCATGATTGTCACCTGCCTTTGAATTATCAGCGTTATCGCGCTCAGCAGCATATCATGCGCTTCTCCTGATGCGGCGCATATCAGGATCTCGGTGATGAATTACAAGGACATTTTTGCAGTTGATAACGCCTCGGCAATCTAACTCAGCAGAACATGCTAAATAGCGCCGCCTGGTCGCCGAACCCTCTCGCTCGCGATTGTCGTCTCACAGGAGGACGCCCACGGAAGGCGCCCACAAGTGAGAGAGAGATAGACGACATGAAGAGAATGATGATTCAGTACAAGGTCAAGCAAGGTCTGGCAGACGAAAACCAGCAGTACATCGAGCGCGTATTCGCGGAACTGCGCGCAAACAGTCCGGCGGGCATACGCTATATCTCATTCAGAGAGCGTGATGGCCGTACCTTCGTACATCTGGTCTCGGTCGAAACAGAGACAGGCGAGAATCCACTGGAGCAGCTTCCCGCATTCAAGGCTTTTCAGGCGACCGTCCGCGATCGGTGTGAGGTACAGCCGGTCTCGATTGTCCTCGATGAGGTTTGTTCGTATCGAGTCTTTGATTCGTGATGTTCGGCGATGGAATGCACAAGCCGAGCGTTAGAGCGCGAGATCAGCTTGGCCTGATTTATTCATTTGAAAGCGAGGCGACCGAAACATGACAGAAAACAAAGCGTTGGGTCAGGGAACGAAGGATGATCCGTGGAGATTGACCACCCCATCGGGAAGCTCCTCCTACACCCTCTATCGTGATGATACGCACAACCCTCCTGCGCTCATCTGCACCGTCGGCAAGACGGTTCTCCTCTACGATGCGCGCTGCATCGACGACCTACATGCGATGTTGAAGCGGCATGGCGATTGGATGGAGCTTGGCAGCGCCGATGAGCAGAAGCCAGCGAAGGAGGGCACGGTGGAGGCGTGGGGACGCTCGCCCACCAACCCGATTGGTGGCTGGTATGGGCTGAAGAAGGGGCTGCGCGGACGCTTCGCGATGTACATCCCGCCGCTGCTGGAAGTCCTCGGTCTCGCTGAGGTCGAACACCAGGCCAGAGGCAATCGCATGCGGGCCATCTGACGCCGGAGGTATCCGAGTGATTGGCGGTCCTGGTGGAGAACTGCCGCGAGGAGCGGCGCGCCTTCTCGCCTACACTGGGACCGCCGAGAGCGTTGGGGGGAGATCAAAGCGTGCGATAAGTCGCGCATCTATAAACGTGATGATGTCGCTCACCATCCGATCCGACAGCGTGACGACCTGAATCCCGTAGCCCTGGTAGAGGCTGGCGGTCTCGGTTTGGCGATACAGCCCAAACGCCACCTGACCATTCGCTGCGGTTGGCAGCAAGCGCCAGCGACCCTGGGCTTCTCCGCTGAACACGGTGCGCGACACCAGCGCGCGAATCGTCTCTCTGCCCCGATACCAGGCAGGAATGGGCGGCATACTGAACGTCGCGTCTTCCTTCAGGAGATGCGCCAGCGCCGCGACGTCCGCAGCTTCCCAGGCCGCCTATGTACGCGTTCAATTGTTGTTGCGTCGCGCCATCGAGCTTCCAGCCAGGATCGGCGGCAGGCGCTTGATGGCTGTTGTAGTAGCCGGCCATGATAGCGCGGGCGCGATGCAGCGCGCTCTTGACTGCGGAAACGCTCGTATCGAGGAAGCCCGCCACCTCGCTCGCCGGCCACTCCAGCACATCGCGCAGGAGGAGGACCGCGCGCTGGCGCGGTGGCAGCAGATGCAGGGCGACGATAAACGCGAGGGCGATGTGTTCACGTTCGATAACAAGTTCTTCGGGATTTCGCTCACCGCTTATCAGGAGCAGCGCGTCTGGATACGGCTCAAGCCAGATTGGCTCCAGGATCTTCTGCGGAATTGGCTCTGCCAGCGTAGACGCCGCGCCGAGCATGACAGGAGCCAGACGTTTAGGGCGCCGCTTGAGCGCGTCCAGGCAGGCGTTGGTGGCGATAGCGTAGAGCCAGGCTCTGAGCGAGGAGGCGTCCTCGATGGTGTCGCGGCGACGCCAGGCGCGGAGAAACGTCTCCTGCACCAGGTCTTCGGCGTCCTGGAGCGATCCCGTCATGCGATAACAGTGCGCGCCCAGTTCCTGACGATACACCTCAACCCGCGCGCCAAACTCTGTCTGGAGTCGCTCAGTCACACCCATACAATCGGCCCTGCCTTTGATGCCGCGTTCCCTTGAGGTAATGGGTCTCGCTCTTCCAACTTCCAGACGCGAGGAGGAAGATCATGCGCCAAAAGGCCGCAAAGACAAGCCTCCAGACCACTGTGTGTAGTGTAGCATCGCCGCTCGCCCTTCACCTAGAAGATCCTGTAGAAGCTCTTGCCAGCGCCGACTCGATAGCCGAGCGTGGACCTGAGAGGGTGTGTGGTAAAGCCAAGCGTTGACGTAACGCCGTACGCTCTGGCGCATGAGCATGACTTACCCAAGCGACCTGACTGACGCGGAGTGGGCATGTATCCAGCACTACCTGCCACCTTTCCCACGACGCGGGCGCCCGCGCACCCTCAACATGCGTCCCCCACCCCCTGTGCCGACGAGTGTCGCTGTGGCGTGCGGAGTGAAGCGCCCCGCGCTGGCCGGCAGCCTTACAGCCAGTCCATGCTCGTCGCGTCGCCTGCGGCCACCCCATCGCTCAGCAGCATCCCATGGATGGCTTGACGCGGTTCCCAAACGCCGCGACGCATATTGGAGAGCAACACCAACGCGATGTCGGTGTCGGGGTAGTGGCGCAGCACCGCGCTCACACCTACGTTCATGCCCTCTTTCTCAGCGAAGAGGACATGCTCGCCTTCATCCATCGTGAACTCCATCCCGTAGCCATACAGCACCTGGCCCTCGGCTTCTGCATGGTGCAGCACCCGTGGCGTCCAGAACGCCTCAACGGAGGTGGGGGAGAGTAACTGGCCTGATTGCACCTGGCGCAGAAAGCGCTCCAAGTCGTCGGCGGTGACGTGCGCCCCCCCGTCGGGCGAGCCGACCGGAGGATAGGAGTAGATGTTCTTCTTCCATCCGACCAGACGTCCCTGCGCATCGTACTGCGGATCACAGCCTTCAGCGACCTCCTCGGCGGCGACGTCCATGCAGAAGAAATCGGAGTGGAGCATGCCCGCCGGTGCGAAGATCTGCTGGCGCACGTAGTCGCGGTAGGAGAGGCCACTGGCCCGTTCGATGAGCAGCCCGAGGAGTACGTAGCCGCAGTTGCAATAGCGACACCCCTGACCCGGCGGGAAGTTCGAGGGTTTGAAGGCGAATTGGGGGAGAAAGTCGCGGGTCTGCCGGACGGCGTAGTTCGGTCGGGCCGTCCACAGATCGGCGTACTCCTCCCCGCTCTCCTCGTCCGCATCATCGGCGATCCCCGAGGTGTGGGTCAACAGGTGAGAGACCGTCACCGCAGGCGCGATGGTCGTCCCCTGCAACCCCAACGTCTCGACGACCGGCGTATCGAAGGTGAGCGCGCCCCGCTCGATGAGTTGCAACGTGGCGACGGCCGTAAAGAGCTTGGTGACAGAAGCGATATCGAATCGGGTGGCCAGGGTCGTGGGGACGCTCCAAGAGCGACTGGCGTAGCCATACGCGCCAGCAAACAGCTGGGTGGGGCCTTGCGTGATCAACGCGACGCCAGAGAAGGCATCGCGGCGCGCTCGCTCTTGGAAATAGGAATCGAGGTCGTCCAGACGCATGAGGTCCTCCCGCAGTTCGCTCGCCGTTCCCCTCGCCGTTCCCCTCGGCGTTGCTATGCCGCCGTCGCTCTCCCTGAGTAGTATACATTTCCCGATGCGCCAGCCATCGGCAGATATCTGCACCGATGTCTGCACCGATGTCCACCCCGTCGCGCGTGTGTCTCTCTGCTAATCTGTCTCTGCTAGGCGCGGGGTCTGATCGTCGCCAGGCGGGCGGACGCCGGTATTCAGAGTAACTGACGATGACGAACGCCTGACGCAGTCAGCGCTTCTCAGGTTTTGCCGAACACGCTCTGAGAGAGAAACCTATGGCTGGCTCCTGGTTCGTGAATGAACCGCGCTGGCGCACTCGGCGGCGTACCACGCGCCACAGTTTGCCTTGAACCACACGCCTTGACGCGTTTTCCAGCGCGATGCTATACTCATATCCGACTAGAACACTCGGAATAGCCTGCGCGCATGTCGTATTCGCGCTGACCGAAGGGCACATCGGGGGAGGCGAACATGTTGCGTGTATCCACTCGCGGCGAATATGGCGTGCGGCTGATGGTGGACCTGGCGCGGCACTTCGGCCAACAGCCACGTTCGCTCAACGAGATCAGCCAGGCTGAGGGTCTCCAGTTGAAGGTCCAGTATCTGGAGCAACTCGTGCGCAGCCTGCGCGAGGCCGGTCTGGTCGAGTCCACTCGCGGCGCGCATGGTGGCTACCGGCTGAGTCGCGCGCCGGAGGAGATGGGCATGGGCGAGATTGTGCGCGCGCTCGAAGGGCCGATCGCGCCGATGATCTGCGCCACCGAGGGGCAGATGGAGGTCATCTGCGACCGCCTCGACTGCTGCTCGACCAAGTACCTCTGGGCGCGCGTGCGCGACGCCATCACCTCGACGCTCGACGCCATCACGCTCGCCGACCTCGTCCACGAGGAAGATCGCGCCGCGACGGAGCCGCGTCTGATCGCGCTCGCGCCGCGCACGCAGATCTATGGCAGCGCGCCATCCGATAATTGAGGATTGTTCACGATCCGATCAGTGGATCGCTATGTTCTGAGGAGGGCAATACGCCTGTTATGAGTGAGACTAAGACCGAGCAGACGCCAGTCGAACTGGTGATCCGCGACCTGCACGCGAAGATCGAGGACAAAGAGATCCTGCGCGGCGTAGACCTGACCGTGCGCCAGGGCGAGACGCATGCCCTGATGGGCCCGAATGGTTCCGGCAAGAGCACGCTGGCGAACGTCATCATGGGCCACCCCAAGTACGTGGTGACGCAGGGCGAGATTCTCTTCAAGGGCGTCAATATCCTCGAGCTCTCGGCGGATAAGCGCGCGCGCATGGGCCTCTTCCTCGCCTTCCAGTATCCCTCCAGCGTCCCCGGCGTCACCGTCGCCAATTTCCTGCGCCGCGCGCTCGAAGCTCGGCGCGATGGCTACGATCCCACCGCGGCGAATGAGCCGACCGGCGAGGCGCCGAAGAAGAAGGGCATCCCGCCCGCCGAGTTTCGCAAGCTGATCACCGAGAAGATGAAGCTGCTCAAGGTGGATAGCGCCTTCATCAACCGCTACATCAACGAGGGCTTCTCCGGTGGCGAGAAGAAGCGCGCCGAGATTCTGCAGATGGCGATGCTAGAGCCGACGATGGCGGTCCTCGACGAGACCGACTCTGGCCTGGACATCGACGCGCTCAAAATCGTCTCCGATGGCGTCAACGCGCTGCGCGGCCCGAACCTGGGCGTGCTCATCATCACGCACTACCAGCGCATCCTCAACTACATCACGCCGGATGTCGTGCATGTGATGTACAAGGGGCAGATCATCAAGACTGGCGGCGCCGATTTGGCGCACGAGCTGGAGAAGAAGGGCTATGAGTGGCTGACCGGCGAGACCGTGACAGCATAAACTCGATAGCCTACCTGTAAGGGCGTGATCTATCACGCCCATCGGTAACGAAGGAGCGACGCGATGATCGAGGCAACCGGAACCGACGTATCCGAGACGGCCGAGGTCATCCCATCGCTCGCCCCGCGCGAGGACTTCCCAATCCTCCAGCGCGAGATCCACGGCAAGCCGCTGGTCTTCCTCGATAGCGCGGCCTCATCGCAGAAGCCGAGCCAGGTTCTCGACGCGATGGATGCCTTCGCGCGCACGAGCTATGCCAACGTCCATCGCGGCGTCTACACGCTCAGCGAGGAGGCCACCGCGCGCATGGAGCAGGCGCGCAAGCAGGTCGCGCGTTTCATCAACGCCCGCTCTGCCCGCGAGGTGATCTTCACACGCAACACCAGCGAGGCGATCAACCTCGTCGCCTACTCCTGGGGGAACGCCAACCTGCGCGCCGGCGACGTCATCCTCAGCACCGAGATGGAGCACCACAGCAATATCGTGCCGTGGCAGTTGCTCGCCCAGCGCGTCGGCGCGCGCGTCGAGTATATCCCCATCACCGATGGCGGCGAACTGGACCTCGACGCCTACACGCGCCTGCTGGAGACAACGAAACCGAAGTTGGTCGCGCTGACACAGATGTCGAATGTGCTGGGAACGCTGCCGCCGGTCGAGCGCATCATCGCGCAGGCGCACGAGGCTGGCGCGCTGGTTCTGCTGGATGGCGCGCAGAGCGTGCCACACCTGCCGGTGGACGTGCGCGTGCTGGACTGCGATTTCCTCGCCTTCAGCGGGCATAAGATGCTGGGGCCGAGCGGAATCGGCGTCCTCTGGGGGCGGCGTGAGCTGCTGGAGGCGATGCCGCCGTTCCTGGGTGGTGGCGAGATGATCCGCGAGGTGCATCTGAGCGGCTCGACCTGGGCCGACCTGCCGCACAAGTTCGAGGCGGGGACGCCTGCGATCATCGAGACGGTGGGCCTGGGCGCGGCGGTCGAGTACCTGAGCGCGCTCGGCATGGAGTGCGTCCACGCGCACGAGCGCGCGCTGACAGCATATGCGATGGAGCGGCTGAGCGCGATCCCCGACCTGACGATCTATGGTCCACCGGCGGCGCGACGCGGCGGCGCGGTCAGCTTCACGCTCGGCGAGATTCATCCCCACGACCTCGCCACGCTACTGGATGGCGATGCTATCGCCGTGCGCGCCGGACACCACTGCGCACAGCCGCTGCACGAGCGCCTGGGGCTGATCGCGACAACTCGCGCCAGCTTCTACGTCTACACGACCTCCGCCGAGATTGACGCCCTGGCGGAGGCGCTCCAACGCGCGAGCGCCGTCTTCGCGTTCTAGCGGAAGGTAGGCGCATCAATGGAAGGCGCATCAATGGCGATGGACGACCTGTACCGCCAGTACATTCTGGAGCATTACCGCGAGCCGCGCCACCACGGCCACCTCGACCAGCCCGACATCGCCGCCGCCGACACCAATCCGCTCTGCGGCGACCGCGTCGAGATCGATCTGAAGGTGCAGGATGGGCGTGTCACCAAGGTGGGCTTTGTCGGGCGCGGTTGCGCCATCAGCCAGGCGTCGGCCTCGATGCTGACCGAGAAGATCGAGGGCGCGACGCTGGAGGAGTTGCGCGCGCTGACGCCGGACGACGTGTTGGAGATGCTGGGCGTCGAGATCGGCCCGGCGCGCCAGCGCTGCGCGTTGCTCTCGCTGCGCGTGCTGCACGAGGGTATCGACGGGCCGTATACGGGTCGGCTCGACGACGAGGACTAGCGCGAAGCGGGAGCCGGTCATGGACCTCTATGCCGAGATGCGACGCCGCTATGACGAGCGCGACCTGCCATGGGATCAGGAGCTGCCCCCGCCAGAGATCATCGCCTTTGCGGAGGGCGCGGCTCCAGGACGGGCGCTCGATCTGGGCTGCGGTACGGGACGGGCAAGCATCTATCTGGCTCAGCGTGGGTGGATATGCGATGGAGTGGACTTCATTCCGGCGGCGGTCGATCTCGCGCGGGAGCGCGCCACTGCGGCGGGAGTAGGGGATCGCACACGCTTCTCCGTCGCGTCCGTCGCACATCTCGACGAGTTCGCGCCATCATACGACCTTGCCATTGATGTTGGATGCATGCACAATCTGCGTGGCAACGATCTCGTTACGTATGCGGCGGGAGTGGCGCGGCTGGTGCGTCCCGGCGGATACTACCTGCTCTTTGCGCATCTGGCGAGCGAGAACGAGAGCGCTACGAACACCAGATTGACCGAGCCAGAGATTCGCGCAGTCTTTGACCGCGCCTTTGCCCTGGAACGGATTGAGCGTGGGACCACAACTGTCCGCGAGATGACCTGGCCTTCCGCATGGTTCTGGATGCGCCGCATGGCGTGAGAGAGTTCAGAGGCGCGCCAGGCGCTTCGGCGGCTCCTCCATTGGTTCTATTGGTTGGCTCGGCGAGGAGCACGCGGCGTGACGGGAGCACAGCATTGACACGCGATGAGATGCTCGATCAGCTTGCCAATTGCCTCATGACGCTTCAGTTCCAGCATCCTGTGCGCGTCGCTATCGACGGTGTTGACGCCGCTGGCAAGACGACGCTGGCGGATGCGTTGGCTGGTGTTCTGATTCAGCGCGGTCGCGCCGTTATTCGCGCTTCCATTGACGGATTTCATCGGCCCCGCGCTGAGCGTCACCGCCAGGGCGCCAACTCGCCAGAGGGATATTACGCTGACTCATTTGACTACGATGGGGCTTTCGCCCGCCGCAAGCCACGCCGTTTCAACGGCAGTGGTCGTGAAACGAGGTCAGGCGTGTGCTGGCTTGAGCCAGAGGGTCCCGCCCTGTCTCCGACCCATCCGCATCAACCTAAGTTTTGAGCGTGGGAAGCATGAGTCGCTGGAAGGTCGCAGGCATCGTCTTGCGGGTCGAGATGCGACAACCGACCGACTAAACACTGGTAGAGACGCCTGAGCAGCGTCGTCAGTTGGTCCGGCTGGGGCAAGGCGAGCCCCAGCGCCGTCGCATACCGCCGGATCGTCTGCGCCGCCTGGGTCAAACTGCGATTGGGATAGCGCCAGCAATTCACCACCAACAACCAGTGCTGGATCAGCAGCCCCAGCATCTTGGCATAGAGCTCGCACAACTGCCGCCAGGGCTTGCGGCTGCGTGATTCATCGAGCAATCCGTGCTGTTTCCACAGCTTGAAGAGCAGCTCAATCTGCCAGCGCGCCCGTGCGAGGACGAGCGCCTCATCAAAGGCCAGGACCTCCTTAGGCGCATTGGTGACGAGCAGGGTCCACTCCGCAAGCGCAAGCCGATGCGCACTCACCTGTTGTCCCTTGCGCTTCGCCTCGTCGCGCAAGCGACGCCGGCGCTCGGCCGCCACCGCGTCCGGCACACGCACGGCTAAGAGTCGAATGGGGATCCCGTGGGGACCCCCAAGGAACAGCGGCGTGTCGAGGTCTGCGCCCGCTCGCTGCCTCAGCCAGGCGGGGAGCGCAGCAAGCGGCAGCGGGTTGCGCTGCGCATCAAAGAGCTGCGCCAACATATGCAGACGGGAGAGCCAATAGACACCTTTCCCCTCGAGTTCGCCGAAGGTCGGCGTACTGAAATAGCCGAGATCGGCAAGCCGCAGGACCTGCGCGGGAAACTGCGTTTGACGCGGCGCGCTGCGGTCATGGGCGCGCCCATCCTGAAAGAATGGACCAATGAGGGTTCCCGTGGCCAGGTCGAACTGCACCTGCAGGCGGATAGCCGCGCTGGTCCGTTGACCATTGCCTCCCCCACTGCCACGCCAGACGCCTGCCAACTCGTCGTGGAGGACGATGGTGGAACTATCGAGCACATAGACGCCGCGGAAGCGCTGCAGGAGTGGAATAGGCGCGCTTTCCCCCGAGATCACGGTGGTGACTGCGGCCTCGAGCAAGCGCTGGAGGAAGGTCGCCGCCGTCGCGCTACAGCGCTGGTCGATCCCTTGGGGGGACATCGCTACCCCCACCGTTCCTGCCATCTGCGCCAGTTGTTGCAGCGTGGCTGCGGGATTATTCAACCACCCTAAGACGAGGGCTTGCGCAAAGTGGGCGCCTGTGAGCTTGGAGGCGCGCCGCACAAATCCTGTTTCGCACGCCACTTCGTTTGCCGTGGTCGTCAGCAAGCAATGCAGCTCTTCGCTTAACTCGGCCAGTGTGCACATCCCTTCGTCCCTTCCTGCTTCGGCGGCTCCTAAGGCCCCTATCGTAGCAAGGGAGACTATCGGACTTCACTTAGGTTGATGCAGAGGGGCTCCGCTGCAAATTCGGATAGGAAAGTTGTATACTCGGCCGTGGGCGAACAGCCCTTTACGGCCTACCGTGGCCTACCGTTTCATGCATGTTCATTCAATGGAGAATGGCAGTCAATGCCCCACGGCTGATGCCGAGAGCTTGCGTCTATCCCTCGCGGGATGACGCCAGAGGCCGATTGACGGCGGCCCACTCTTTTCTGCTGATGTTGAGCGCCGCATTGTAGTCGGCGTTCGTAGCAAAGCCACATCGCTGGCAAAGGAACGACTCTTGCGACTTGCGATTCGCCCTCTCACAGTGCCCGCAGGTCGAACAGGTCCGGCTGGTGTTGCGGGGATCCACCAAGTGGACAGGAACTCCGGCTTGCGCCGCCTTGTAGGTGATGAACTGGCGCAGCTGAAAGAATGCCCAGGAATGCCGCTCGTAGCGATGTTCGTGCCGAACCGTTGTTCGCTCACGGATTCCAGACAAATCCTCCAGAGCGATTGCCTTGCACGATACGGTGGCTTTCTGGACCAGCTGCTTGCTGATACAGTGATTCGTGTCTTTCTGGAAGCGCGATTCACGGCGGCGCATCTGGCGCAGACGACGTTTCGCGTTTCGTGTGCCCACTTTCTGCAATCTCTGGCGCCGCAGATGGTAGCGACCGCGCACGATGCGAATCACTGCGCCGCTAAATTGCTCGCCTTCACTATCCATCGCAAGGTTCGTAATACCCAGGTCTACACCGAGCACTCCGCCCTCTGGCATCGCCTCATCAGGCGCTTCCTGGCTCTGCGTGATGTGCAGATAGTACACGCCAGCGCGCCAGACGAGATCGGCCCCGCCCACTTCCCACGCTGGGTCTACCAGCATCGTATGCTGACGCGCGCCCAGGATAAGGCGGCAAATGACACGGCCTTGCACTGTGTTGAGCGAGACCCGATCCAGACTCATCAGCCGGTAGGTGCGCGCGTCGTAGCGAATGCTGCCACGCGACCCGAAGGTGGGGCAGGTTTCACTCCGCTTCCCTTTCACCGCCTTGATGGCTTCTACCGCCTTGGCTCTGGCGCACACTGCCAACTGCGCGCCCAGCGCGAAGTCAATGCGGGTCTGCCCGTACACTCGGTGATGCGCCGTGTTGGTGTTGGTGATACCCTCATCCCAGCACACTTGCGCAATCCAGGAGGCAGCCTGGTTGAAGGAGCGTTGCGTCGCAGCCAATATAGCATCCTGGTCGACCACGTCCAGCTTGCAGCAGATCGTGCGGATGAGGGTTTTGTTCATGGTTACCTGTTCTATCACAGGCAAGCAGAAACGGAAAGGAGAGGCGCGCTTCCTCCCCCAACCCAAGACGGGGGCTCCGCGCGCGAATTCTATGAAGGCGCTGGTCAAGAGCGAGGCAGGGCCAGGCCTGTGGCTCAAGGATGTCCCACAGCCGGAGATCGGCATTAACGACCTGCTCATCCGTGTCCTGCGCACTGGTATCTGCGGCACGGATCTCCACATCTACGACTGGGACGCCTGGGCGCAGCGTACCATTCCGGTCCCTCTGGTGATCGGGCACGAGTTCGTCGGCGAGGTTGTCGAGGTCGGCAGTAACGTCAACGACTTTCATCTGGGCGATCTCGTCAGCGGCGAGGGGCATCTCGTCTGTGGGCGCTGCCGCAACTGCATGGCGGGCCGGCGTCACCTCTGCGCGCATACACAGGGCGTTGGTGTCAACCGCGACGGCGCTTTCGCCGAGTACATCACCCTGCCGATGACCAACGTCTGGAAGCATCCTCCGACATCGCGCTTGATATCGCCGCCATCTTCGATCCCTTCGGCAACGCCGTTCACACCGCGCTCAGCTTCCCGGTGCTGGGAGAAGATGTGCTGATCACCGGCGCCGGTCCGATTGGCTTGATGGCCATCCCCGTCGTTCGCTTCGCTGGCGCGCGCCACGTCGTGATCACCGACGTCAATGAGTACCGGCTCGACCTTGCCAGGCGGATGGGCGCGACACGCGCGCTGGACGTTCGCAGCGGCACCCTCCCAGATGTCCAGCGCGAGCTAGGGATGCAGGAAGGCTTCGACGTTGGCTTGGAGATGTCGGGCGTCTCCTCGGCGATGCGCGATATGCTCGCCAACATGGCGCATGGCGGGCGCATCGCGCTTGCTGGGCCTTCCGAGCGCGGAGTATGCCATTGACTGGACGACGGTAATCTTCAACATGCTCACCATCAAGGGTATCTATGGCCGCGAGATGTATGAAACCTGGTACAAGATGGCGGTCCTCGTGCAGTCAGGGCTGGATATCTCGCCAGTCATCACCCACCGCTTCGACTATGAGGACTACGAAGAGGCCTTCGCCACGGCTCGCAGCGGGCGCGCTGGCAAGGTGATCATGCGCTGGGCGGAGCCGACGCACGGACGCTAAAGGGGGACGTCATGTTCACGACGACACGCGCCGAATTGCAGACCCAACTCGACGAGATTCGCGCCGCTGGACTCTATAAACAGGAGCGCGTTCTCGCGACGCCACAGAGCGCTCACGTCCAGGTGGCTGCGGGAGCCGAGACGCTCAACCTTTGCGCCAACAACTACCTCGGCCTGGCCGACCATCCAGCGCTGGTGGAGGCGGCGAAGGAGGCGCTGGATCGCTGGGGCTATGGTCTGGCATCGGTCCGCTTCATCTGCGGGACGCAAGAGATCCACAAGCAACTGGAAGCGGCCATCAGCGCGTTCCTTGGCATGGAGGATACGATTCTCTATAGCTCCTGCTTCGACGCCAACGGTGGCCTCTTCGAGACGATCCTGGGCGAGGAGGACGCGGTCATCTCCGATGAGTTGAATCACGCCAGCATCATCGACGGCATTCGACTCTGCAAGGCGCAGCGCTATCGTTACCACAATCGCGATATGGCGGACCTGGAGCAGCAGTTGCAGGCCGCCTCCGGCGCGCGCCGCAAGCTCATCTCCACCGATGGCGTCTTCTCGATGGACGGCTACGTCGCCCCGCTCAAAGAGATCTGCGATCTGGCCGACCGCTACAACGCGATGGTGATGGTGGACGATTCCCACGCCGTCGGCTTCATCGGCCCAACCGGCCGTGGCACGCCCGAACTGCATGGCGTCCAGGATCGCGTAGATATCATCACCGGCACGCTGGGCAAGGCGTTGGGCGGAGCCAGTGGCGGCTATACCAGCGCCCGACGCGAGATCGTCGATCTCCTGCGCCAGCGCTCGCGCCCGTATCTCTTCTCGAACACCGTGGCTCCTGCCATCGTCGGGGCCTCACTCAAAGCGCTGGAACTCTTGACGCAATCGGACGATCTGCGCGCGCGCTTGCGCAGCAACACGAAGCTGTTCCGCGAGCGCATGAGCAGAGTTGGGCTTCGATATCCTGCCCGGCGACCACCCCATTGTGCCGGTGATGCTCGGCGACGCGCATCGCGCCACGCAGCTGGCCGACCGGCTGCTGCAGAAGGGCGTCTACGTGATCGCCTTCTCCTATCCGGTCGTTCCCCAGGGCAAGGCGCGCATCCGCACGCAGGTCTCGGCGGCACACAGCGAGAGCGATCTGCTGAACGCGGCGGCGGCCTTCGCGGCGGCGCGTGATGAACTGGGGTTGTGACGACCAGGAACTCACCTCCTGTCTCCGGCGCGTATCCATATGGCCACATGGCGCTGGCTCCCTGCCGCTGTGCAAAAACGCTCCTGAACGCTCGCTTTGCAGTGCGGCGCAGAGACGATAGCTCGTACAAGGCTCACCCAGTGTAGAGGGATAAGGAGGGCGGCATGGCCACGAGGGCTGATTTCACAGCGGAGGAGTGGCAGTCTCTCGAACGCGCGCCGGTGTTCGTCGCGTTCGCCACGCTGGCCGCCGACATGAGCGGCCCGGTTGGCCTCGTCAAGGAGATGGAGGCGCTCTCCCAGGCGTTGGAGGAGAACGCCCTGCCTGCCGAGAGCGACCCCGCGCATGATCTGATCGCCGCGGTGGCAGCCGATTTGCGCGCGACGCAGAGCAACGGGCAAGGTTGGGGACCGGTTCTGGGCGAGGACGGCGACCCTGATTCGGAGCAGGATAAAGAGCATCCTTCCGCCGTGCCGGGAAGCGGCCTGGACTTTTCACGTCCTGAGAAGGTCAAAACGCCGGCGCTCGCGGCCTGTCGCGCGGCAGCCGAGCTGCTGGCGCGGAAGGTCACGCCGGAAGAGGCCAAAGCGTTCGGACGTTGGACTGTCTCTGTGGGACGCCATGTGGCTGAGGCGGCGAAGGAGGGCGGCTTCCTGGGTATCGGCGGCACGCTCGTCAGCGAGAAAGAGCGTGCGACGCTGGGTGAGCTTGCCTCAGCGCTCGGCGCGCCAGCATAAGCCAGCGCCCTCACCTGATGAATCTCGTATGTCCTGGTGACCGGGTGTCGTAGAATACGGCGGTGAAGTGAGGCGAGCGCGTGATGGCGCGCTCTTGAAGGAGATCATGTCATGTTCGAGCGCATTCTGGCGCCGCTGGATGGGTCGCCTGAGGCGGCGCACGCCGTTCCGCTTGTCGCGCGCCTGGCCAGGCTGATGGGTGGGTCAGTCATCCTCTTGCAGACACTCGATACCATTACAGAAGTGACAAAGTACACAGCAGGCTCGCTCGCTCCCTATACCATCACGTCCGATACCGAGGGCGCGCGGGCCTATCTCGACGGTGTGGCGACCGTTATCGCGGACGAGGGAGCTGCTGTTGAGACCGAGACGCGCACGGGAAACGTCGGCGAGACCATCGTCGAGATGGCGCGCGAGAAGAACGCCGACTCCATCATCCTGACCAGCCACGGGCGCACCGGCATCCTGGAGCGGCTGCTGGGCGGCATCGCCGAACACGTCTCGCGCGACGCGACGGTTCCCGTGCTGCTGTTGCGCGCAGGCGAAGAGCATACGCTGATTGGCGCGGATGGCGATGGACGCTCGGTGCGGGCGTTGCTGCCGCTGGATGGAACCACCGAAGCCGAGAGCGCGCTTGTTCCCGCGCTCTTTCTGGTCGCGGCGCTCTCCACGCCAGAGCCAGGGACGCTGCATCTCGTGCGTGTGGTTACAAAAGGGCAGGACGCCAGCGCTGCAGAGAGCTATCTGAGCGCGCTCGCTGAGCGTATGCAGGCCGCGACGCCGGAAGGGCTGAAGCTGGAGGTCACGTGGTCCACGTCCAGCGCGGAATCAGTCGAGGACGAGTTGATCGCGCTGGCGGACGGCTACGATCTGGTGGCGCTGACGAAGCCAGAGGCGACGGGCCGGCGGGCGTTGGGCGAGACCATTGAAAAACTGCTGGGCAGCGTCAAACTGCCAATGCTCATCGTTCCGCCGGATGGCGCGTCTAATCCCTCCCTCTTGCAGCCCTAACTGACCAATCGAGCGAGCGTGGCAAGCCTGAAGCCCTTGCGTTGCAGCCCGGTGATCAGGTCGCCGAGCGCCGCGGCGGTGTTCGCGCCGTTCACGTGCAGGTGAATGATCGCGCCGTTCTTGAGCGACGAACTGGTCAGCACACGACTGACGATCTCCGCTCTGCTCGTCGTGCTCAGGTCGTCGCGCGGGTTGATGCTCCAGGTGACGGTGCGATAGCCGATCTGCGCGGCCAGCTTGCGCACGTTGTCATTTTCGGCGCCACTGGGCGGGCGGAAGAACGGACGGGTGGTCTTTGCCGCTGTGCTGAGCACCATCAATTCGCCCTGCGCGATGGCGCTGCAGATATACATATCGGAGCGCTGCGGGACGACAAGGTTCGTTCCATCTGTCGTCAGGTTGCCGATCTCATTGCCGTCCCTCACCGCCAGCCGCGCCAGCGCCACGTGCGCCTGCGACCAGGTTCCCGTCAGGAACCATGCGCTGACGACGCCGCGCACATGCAGTGTCTGGATGAGGCTGCTCGCGCTGCCGACCGCGCTGCGCGGGACGTCGAAGGTCAGCGCAACCTCCTTGCGTGAGGTGTTCCCGTGGGTGATCAGATCGGAGGAGACATTAGACACACCTGATTCGGGCGTGCAATCCGCTGCGGTCGGGACCAGCCCAATGGCGGCGTTCAGGTGGTGGTTCTTATCTGTGCCGGTCCACGCCAGGAGGACATGCCCACTCGGCCCAGTATAGCCAAGCGCGGGCGCGCCTAGCGCTGAGTCGCCGAAGGTCGTCTTGGTTCCAGCGACGGGCCACTGCGGGAAGCTGTCTGTATCACGCAGGTTGAGCAGGCCATCCGTGCCGGTCCAGACGATGACGTGGCGCGCCATATCGTCGGCGCTGGCGGCGATCAAGTGGGGCGAGAACTTGCTCTCCTCGACCAACAGCGTGTTCTCCGGGATAGTCCACGTCACGCCATCGGGCGAGGTGGCGAAGAGGATCCGATTGGCCGGATCAACCGCCGTCCAGCTCAGCAGGAACTGGTTGTTCGCGGTATCCCACCAAAGGCTCGGACCGGTGAGGCTGCTGAAGTCGCTCAACTTCGCCTTCTGCCCGACGTTGAGCGTGTCGCTGATCTCGATGGGCAGGACGTTGAGCGTGTGGGCCGTGTCGCGACCACGCCAGGCGATATACAGGAGGTAGTCGCGGATCTCCAACGCGGGCGGGCTGTCGCTGGTCTCGTCCAGCGTGAGCTTCTTGGGAGAGGCGTTATATGCGTCGTAGATGATGTTGAGGCGATGATCCGTGCCAGTCCAGGCAATGGCGACCGCATCGTCGGCGTCGGCTGAGCGATGGACAACCGCCGGGCGCATATCCGAGCTCTCGTTGATGGTGAGTTTGTCCGAATAATGCAGCCCATCGGCGCTCTTCATGATATTGAGGTGGTGATCGGTTCCGGTCCAGGCGAGCGTCGCGCCTGCGACACGTGGCGCCGAGGCGTAGAGCGCGGGTCCGTCGATGCTGGTCTCATTTAGCTCGACAGAGCTGAGCAGAGCGGGATTGTGTGGGATGCGAGGCGCCGCCTGAGCGGGAGAGTGAACGCCGCTCGCGCCGAAGAGGGTGATGAGTGTGACGGCGATGAGCGAAAGGCGTATGCCACATTGCATGCCACATTGCATGCCACGTCGCCAGGAAAGTCGCGTACTCATCGTCCCACCCTCCTGCGATTCCACCAGGCGTCTCACGACCATCTGATAGCGCCAGCGACGCCCTTATGAACCCTGTGTATTTCTGACGCCAAGCCACCTGGCACTGAGATGCGCCTATTGTATACCGCACAAGCGCGCAGTGTCATGCGCTTGACGCGTCGAGAACGGAACGCGCAGGCGGCTTATAGCTGGAGCCGTCGGCCGTCTCGACCGGGGTGAATGCGCGAAATCCCGCGCAATCAGGAGAATGAGCGAGGCGTCAGTATTCGCTTGCCACAAGCCTGGCATATCGCCACGGCGCAGACGGCCATGCGCGGCGCGCAAAAACCGCCGGTAGGCGTCCGTGGAGGATGTCGCTGGCGGTTGTACGACTCGTTCTTCAGTTGTTGTTATCACCACAGCGGAGGTTAGGAGATGAAGGCGACTCCGGAGCCGACGTGGACGTAGCGGTAGCTGACGCGACCAAAGCCGCCGCCGTTGAAATAGAAGTTCATCTCGCTAATGAGGAACCACCCCCCAGACAGTATCTGCTCGACTACGCCGACATGGCCGCTGGAGCTGGCCCCCTGGACGTTCGGCTGGAAGACCACCGTCGCGCTAACCCAGGGCGAGGAGCCGACGCGCAAGCCTAACTTTCGCGCGTTCGCCACCCATTGTCCTGAGACGCCGAGCTTGAACAGCGGCAGGCTGCGGTGGCGGTACCAGGCGTACCAGACGCACTGCCCATAGACCGAGGAGTAGGGATCGCCCGCGATGTCGGCCAGGGCGTACGAGGGATGACCCGGCGGCGCGGCCCAGGGATTATACAGGCCTGGTGTATAGAAGCTCGTGGCTGAGCCGGATCCCGAACCAGAGCTGGACTTCGTCTTTGCGGGGGCTTTTGTCTTCGGCGCGGGCGGCTTGGGCGGCGCTGGCAATTTGTGTGGCGCGCTCAGGTACATTTCGGATTCCAGCGCATCGGTGTGGATCGTGAACGTTCTTGTCGAGGCGCTCGCCGCGTTTGTGTTCTTCGGCGTTGAGGCTCCAGCGTAGCCGAGCGCGACGCTTCCTAACAACGCAACCGACAACCAGCGTGCGCCAGACTTCCATGGGGCGGATGTCGCTAACAAACAGGTACCCTCCCGGGCGGGCGCATGCGGCCTCCTGCCACTCGCCTCCGCCGCCGGCGCAGTCGCTTTCTCTAGTCAGAGTGTGACCGTCTGCGCTGTGTCTCGCCGGGACTGTCTCGCGCCGGAGTCCCTCCGGCCCGCCCTCCGATGCGCCTGAAGTCGCGCTGTCGGAGGTCTTTGCCAGACCGTTGGCAGGGGTTCGGCGGCTCCTCATATCGTGTCCGCTCGATCCGCGACCGCTCCAGCGCTGATTCACGCCGGGGTCTGCGCCGTCCACTCTGGACGCCCTGCCTGTCAGGTCGGGTCGCCAGTGAAAACGGGGTCT
The DNA here is from genome assembly GCA_963733745.1 of uncultured bacterium. Lineage (GTDB taxonomy): Bacteria > Chloroflexota > Ktedonobacteria > Ktedonobacterales > JADMIN01 > DASWAC01. The sequence goes on along the minus strand of CAVTFE010000055.1, from coordinate 19,631 downwards.
TACAGGGGGGAGTCACAGGAGAGATCGTGGATGGGACTACCCAAAAGGCATGATGTTATGCTAACCTCTGGCGCGAAGATGAGGTTCCTGTGTGTCAGCGCACACTGCATTTTTCCGCTTATTTTCAGGCGCGGCGCCTCATCGGCGGTGGCCGTCGCCTTGTCTTATTCAGGAGTAGCGCATGTCCAGCGCAGATCTGACTCGCGCGCAGTACGCCGTGCTGTGGGATGTGGATGTGGCAGCGGCATGACGTGCTGGCGGCGCTTGCGTGACTGGCAGCGAGTGGGCGTATGGAGGCGTTTGCATCGCACGCTCCTGCAACGACTACAGGATGTGGGGCGGATTGATTGGACGCGGGCGTCACTCGATAGTGCGAGTGTTCCGGCTCCTGGGGGGGCGAACACACCGGCAAGGATCCGACGAATCGTGGCAAATTGGGCACGAAGCGCCATGTTGTGGTCGACCGTCACGGCGTGCCGTTGGCGGTGACCATCTCGGGCGTCCAATGTCCACGACTCCAAACGGCTCGAAGACGCCATCGACGCCATCCCACCGCTGCGACTGCCTGGAAAGCGACGAGGGCGGCCACGCCAACGCCCAGTGAAACTGCATGCTGACAAGGGCTATGATTACTCACGGTGCCGGCGGGCGTTGCGTCGGCGGGGCATCATCCCGCGGATCGCTCGGCGTGGCATCGAGTCGCGTGAGCGGTTGGGGCGCTATCGGTGGGTGGTCAAGCGGACACTGTCCTGGCTCAATCGCTTTCGACGGCTCAAAGTGCGTTATGAGCGCCGCGCAGACATCCATGAGGCGTTCCTGTCGCTTGGATGCGCCCTCATCTGTTGGAGAGCTTGCGCCAGCGAACTGCGCAGCGCACCCAGCCGCCGGATCGCCGTTGAGCGCGCCACTGAGCAAGCCGCCATCACTGCGGACGGCCTTCGCGTCCCGACGGGTCCATCGTGAGCAGATCCTCGTGCAGTGAGTGAATCAGGCGACCGGTTGGCTGATCATCTGGACCAACCTCGATCAAGTTCCAGGTCGGGTAGCCGTGTTCCTCGTTGAAGTCAACGTCGCAGCCTTCGTCAATGTGGTGCACAATACCGAAGGCTGTGCTATACGCGACCAGGCGCGCGATACTGGCCAGTTCCTCCCGCGTTCCACCTAAGGTCAGTAGGCGCCCCATCGCCACACCCGCGTCCGCGAAGAAGCCCGTGGGATGCTCTTGTGCGGCGCTGACGAAGCGGTCAACCCATTCCATGTCGTCGCGCCAACGGTCGATCTCCCGCGGCCAGAGGCTCCGCAGGAAACAGAAGCGGGCAAGTTGAGCGATGTTCTGCCCTACCTCGGACCGCGCCCAGATTTCGGGATCTTGCGCTCCAGCCGCGCGAAACTGCTCGACCAGGCGCTGGTATTCCGCTTCTTTCCCTTCAGAAACCATCATCGCAGCACCCTCGCTTTCCCCCATTGGTGACCACCAGTCCGACAGGGGTCACTGCTGGGATGATACCGTGCTCGCGCCGGCAGTGGGGCAGAATAGGTATGACTCAGCGCGGGTGACGCAGTTCTGTTAGGCGCAGTAAGTCCTTGGAAGGGCATCGCACGCAGCCTGAGGCGGTCACCGCCTAAGCGTCCAAAGTGTGATAATTCGCCAAGCAGTTTATTTTGCTTGGCGTTTTTGCACACTTATGGGTTCCAAGCGGCAATTCGTCCATTGATGCAGAATTTGCGCCGACTCGCCATGCTAGAGATGAACTATCGTCTTCTAGTCAAGAAATGGGGCGCTACCAATGGATGAAAAGCCGATTAAGATGTTGACTCTACAAGAGGTATGCGAGTGGCTGGGAGTGGCGCCGGATACCGTCAAGAAGTGGTTTGGGATGGGGCTAAAGGGCTACAAGATCGACAAGGTCATCCGGATCCCGGAAAACGAGCTCTGGAAGTTCTTAGAAGCCCACTCCGTACAACCCAAGTAGGCCACGGCCTAAGCATTGTCCTGTGTCCCAAGGTGATAACTGGCCCCGCCAGCTTTTCATCCTGGGACACATGTAGGTTCCAAATAGCAATCTGTTCATTGATGCCGAATGTGTCAGAGCGAGAACCGGTTTGATTTGGTTCTCGTTTCTGCACACTCATCAAACCAGCATTTGTGTACAACCAACAGACTGTAAGCACAGGGCCTAGCGGACGAAGTTGGGCGTTGTGCATATTTTACACCAAGGAGAATTGATATGACTGCTCAAGAAACGGTACAGACATTGAAGCGCACGGCGATCTCCCTCGCAAAAAGGGTGGAGCGTCACAAGGCGAAGATCGAGGCTATCAAAGACCGCAAGCGCGCCATGGAGTTCCTGACAAGCTGGGAAGGGGCGTATTCCGACCTGCGCCAGCACCCCGCGTTCGAGGCTGTATTCGATGCGATTGGTGACGCCAGGGACTACTTCGCGGACGGCGACAAGTGAAGAAGCCGACGCCGATACGACGCAAGAAGAAGCAGCCTGAGGTCGTGGCTGAAATGACGAGTAGAAAATCAGCGATGCTGCGCGGCAGACCAATGTGCGAGATGACTCTAAGCCAACATGGCGGCGTATCTGATACAATCAACGGGCGGCAGCACCGAAGTTTTGTACTGGACCTCAGCCTCCCGGGTGTGCAGAAACTCCTCAGCATCGCTGCGGAGGCACAACGAGTCATCGACAGGCGCGAACAGCTCCAGGAGGTTGCCCAGAAGGTTGCGTAGCCGCTACTGAGGAGCGCACATGTCGAAACGACGACAGGACAGGTCGGCGAAATGGCAACTCCTCTCGCGGCCAGGGCCGGGTGAAGGCTACGGCTACGGGCAGGTGCGCTACTCCTCCGAGAGCCAGGATATTCGCTCACTGAACGAGCAGAAGGATCGCATCCGCGCGGTCTTCGAGCGCGAGCAGTGGAAGTTATTGGGATTCGTCGAAGAGCCTGAGCTGAGTGCGTCCTACGACGATCTCGACTACAGGCCACAATTCGCGAGGTTGCTCACCGATCTTGCTGGCAAAGAGTGCAACGTCATCGTCTGCGACGAGACGAGCCGCTGGGCGAGGAGCGCGGAGGTTGGGCATAAGAGCGTGCGCCTCCTGCGCGAGCGGCGCTGCTGGTGGGAGACGGTGAGCGACGACTGGAACATAAACAAGCCACTCAGCGATGGTGGCGCTATCATGTGGGCCATCGCCCAAGGCATGAACGAGGACTACTCGCGCAAACTCTCGTTCCATGCACGCAAGGGCAAAGCTGGTAAGGCCAAGGAAGGCTATAGCAATGGCATCCCCATGTACGGGTATCGCGTCCCGGAGATCGTCATCCCGCCCAACGCCACCGCGCTCGACATTCGCAGGATACGTAGCAGGCTGATCTACGAGCCTGATCCTGCGTACTTTTCAGGACTCCAACGTTTCGGAGAACTGGCCGCGCAGTCGGCTCCATCGCTCTCGTTCCGCGACATCGCCGGCGAGATGAACCGCCTGGGGTTCCGCTATTACAGCACACGCCACCACTTCGAGGGCACCTGGAACGTCGAGCGCGTCTACGGTGTGCTGAAGCGCGAGTTCCCGCGAGAATATGTGCGCGGGAACGGCAAGGGGACAATTGTTCACCCAGACGGGTCGTACTCCGAGGGGTTGCACGTCTCGGCATGGCCCTACGAACTATGGCAGCGCATGGAGGAGAGTCGGCGCCTCTACGGTCGTCGGCCACCGCGCTACAAGAAGCACCTCGCGGGTCCGCTCCAGGGACTCGTCTCGTGCCGTCACTGCGCGCGGGTCATGCGATATCGCGAGGATATCCGCACGAAACAGACCGTGGCCAAAAGCATGCGCATCTACCACACATTCTACTACTACTGCCGCGAGTACCTGCGCTACGAGTGCGTCGGGGGCAGGAGTGGCAAGGGAAGGTTCGTGGATGAACACCTGCTGAACGGACAGTTTGGCCTCTTGCTCGCGCTTCTGGGTAACTGGAGCGACGCGGCCTCTGAGTTCATCAAGAGCGAGTATGCGCGCCAAGAACGTGAGCGCGGCGACGTGAACGACTTCCTGACCTACGAGTCGATGAAGGCCAAACTTTCCGCACGTCGCGAACAAGTCAATGACATGTACGAGATGCAGATCATTGACCGAACGGGGTACCTCTCACGCCTAGAAGCGATACGCAAGGAAGAATCTGCACTCGTTCAGCCGCGAGCATCCAACACGGGCGTTGAGCAGTGTCTCAGGGCGGCACGGCAAATTGACATGCTCGCTACCCAATGGGACAAGCTTTCAGGCGATAAACAGATGCGACGTAAGATCGCACACGCGCTGATCGCTCCGGGTGGACTCGTCTATGACTCCGGCGGTCGTCGAATCGTGGGTGTGCGGCCCCTGTCCGACTTCTACGAAGCGTTCCGGTGTATCCTCATCACTGAAGGGTGGAGCGAACTCGACGGCATGTTCTGGCATGACTCCTACGACCTTGTGCCGCCACCCAAGAGACGCACGCGCTACCACGAGATCGTTGACATGCTCCGTGAGGGCCAGCATGCGATGTCGGCCTCGGACATCGCGGCTGCAACCCATATGTCCATATCGAACACGAACACGGCCCTCTCGCTCCTGTTCCGTAAAGGGTACTTGATTCGCGCCGATCAAAAGACCGGCAACACGAAGAAGTACCTCTACCGGTCAAACGGCAAACAGTTCAATGGTGAAGCGATGGTGCCACGCAAGAAAGGCGCATAGCTCCATGCACCAAGATCCAGGCGATTCCAGAGCTCCATCGATGCTGACAAAAGGTGTTTTGTGGGACGTGGACGGGGTCATCATCGACAGCGCGGAGCAGCATCGCGCCGCCTGGGAGGAACTCGCCCGTCTGGAGGGGCTGCCCTACTCGGACGAGGCGTTCTGGCCGACCTTCGGCATGCGCAACGCCGATGTGGTTCCTCGACTCTATCAGGTGGAGGGGCCGCCGGAGCGCGTAGCAGCGCTGGGTCAGCGGAAGGAAGCGATCTACCGCGAACTGCTGACGCAAGAGGCGAAGGCATTGCCCGGCGCGAAGGAGTTGATGGCGGGGCTGCACGCGGCAGGCTATCGTCAGGCGCTCGGCTCCTCAGCGCCGGAGCGCAACATCGCGCTGATTGTCGAACTGCTGGGACTGGGACAATGGCTGGAGGCGACGGTCTCTGGCGAGAGCGTGGCGCATGGCAAGCCTGCGCCGGATATCTTCCTGGCAGGAGCAGAACGGCTGGGCGTCGCGCCGGAGCGCTGTCTGGTGATCGAGGATGCGGTGGCGGGCGTGCAGGCGGCCCACGCGGGTGGGATGCGCTGTCTGGCGGTGCGCCGCGCGGGACAGCCCGACGCGCCAGGGTTGGACGCCGCCGAGTACGTGGCTGATTCACTTACTGATGTGGATCTCGCGCTCGTGGATCGCCTGCTGGGTCTCGCATGATAGAGGGTGTTTGGTAATGCTCAGCGCATGTAATGATCAGTGCGCGGTCCAGTAGGAACTGATAACGAAAACCAAATATATGGAGCTTGGCGGCTGCTGTACAATTGGGTGCAATTGGCCAAATGCACACCTCATCAGGCGGTCCAATTCACCGACGCTACTACAGGCGATGCGCGCCCACACCACATCGCTACAGGGGACCGTGACATGCGAGAGATCAGTACGGAACGCGCGTGGGAGCGTCGGTTTCGCCTCCCCTTGGTGCTTGCCACACAGATCGCCCGCCTGCGACCTGAGCGCGGGCTGGCCATCGCCGTGATGGGCGGATCGTATCAATTGTACGCGTGGCATGTGCCCGAGGGGCGCTTGACGCAACTGACCTTCGGTTCGGCCAACATCCAGCGCGGCCACCTCTCTGCAGACGGAGAGTATGTCTACTTCCTGCATGATACAGCGGGTGGGGAGCGCGGACACTATGCGCGGGTACTCTTTGCTGGCGGCGATCCCGAGGACATTTCTCCTGAACTCCCTCCGCATTCATCGCTGGTCTTTACCTCCAGTGGCGACGGCTCCACGCTCGCCTATGTGGCGTTGACTGCGGCGGGCGCGCAGTTGTATCTGCAGCGTGTTAGTCCAAGCGGCGCCCTCGGCGCTCCCCAGCTCCTTCACCAGGCGGATCATCTCGGGTCAACGATCCTCTCCGCTGACGCGGGCCTCGTCGCGTTCTACCAGCCAGATCGCCGAGGAAGCATAGCCTCGTCCATACTTGTCTTGGAGACGACATCAGGCGCTGTGCTCAAGACTATACGCGATGGCGAGGAGAGCCATATCGTCCCCATGAGGTTCTGTTCGCTTGCGGGCGATCCGCGTTTCCTCGCCACGAGTGACCGATCTGGGCAGACCCTGCCCCTCATCTGCAACGCACGAACAGGTGAACGCGCCGAGCTGCAACTGGACGCGCTTGATGGCGATGTCATCCCGCTGGATTGGTCGGAAGATGGCCAGACGCTGCTTCTGTGCCACCAGGCGCGCACCCAGGAGCGCCTCTACCGCTACGATTTGGGCGCCCATCACCTCCACGCGCTCGCACATCCTTCCGGCAGCGTCACCAGCCGCCTGAATGACCCAGGGACCTATTTCGCTCCTGGGGGGACTGAGATCTACGTGCAATGGGAGAATGGCATGCAGCCGCCGCAAGTGTTGGCCATCGACGCCCAGACGGGCGAGCAGACCCGCAGCATCCTGCGGCTCGGGGAGGAGACCACTGGCCATGCGTGGCAGTCCGTCGAGTTCGCCTCCTCGGATGGCGTCCTGGTACAGGGATGGCTGGGACTTCCCGGCGGCAGCGAGCGCGCAACCGATCCAGTCCCGACGATCATCTATCTCCATGGTGGCCCGTTCGCCGTGCAGCGCGACTGGTATCTGCTGCCTGCCGAGACCTGGGTAGATTCAGGCTTCGCCTTTCTCGCCCTCAATTACCGCGGCTCGACCACCTTCGGCAGGGAGTTCGAGCGCGCCATCATGGGAGACGCCGGACATTGGGAACTTGAAGACATGGCCGCGGCGCACCAATGGCTCGTCGCCCATGCCATCGCACGTCCGGACCAGATCCTCTTGCACGGGCACTCCTATGGCGGCTACCTCACGCTGCTCGCGCTGGGCAAACAGCCTGAGCTGTGGGCCGGAGGCGTCCCGGTAGGGGCAGTGACCGATTGGGAGATGCTGATGGAGGAGGCGCTCCCGTCAATGGGGATCTCGGCTGCGGTCTTCCTGGGCGGGAGTCCGCAAGCCGTTCCTGAGCGCTATCGGGAGCGCTCTCCCATCACCTACGCCGACCAGGTACAGGCCCCGATCCTCGCCTTCCACGGGCGCAACGATCCACGTACCCCCGCCGGCCAGATGCAACGCTACGAGGCGCGCCTGCGTGAGCTAGGCAAGTCGATTGAGGTGGTGTGGTTCGAGGAAGGGCATTACAACGGCTCACGCGAGCAGATGATCGCGCAGCAAGCCCGCATGCTCGAGTTCACCCACCAAATCGCTACCCGACAAAGCGGGCGAAGCTCATAGCCGCCGGAAAAAGTCGCGCCGTGAGCGTTCGTACCAGGCTGTCTGGCGCGCCGAAGAGCCTCCCTCTACGATGGCGCACTATCTGAATATCAGAAGCAGTAGGATTTCACGACGACAGGGAAAGGCGGGCTATGGGACATTATGGATACGTTACGTGAACCTGTGGTGCGGCGTCGCCTCGGCCCAGCCTTGATCGTGGATTGCGCCTATTCGTGAGCGTCTGGAGCCGATGTAATCAGTTCCGCCAGGACAGGCAGGATGACGCCTGCGAGGCCACGCAGCGAGAGATCGGCCCAGCGACTTAGGCCGGTCGCCTCCGGGTTCACCTCGACGATCAGCGCGCCACATCGCCGCGCCGTCTCGGGCAGGCTCGCCGCCGGATAGACCTCCGCCGAGGTTCCGACCACGAAGCACACCTGGCAGTCCTGCGCGGCAATCTCGGCGCGCGCGAACGCGATGGCTGGCAGCAGCTCGCCGAACCAGACGACATCTGGTCGCAGCAACCCACCACACTGCGGGCAGCGTGGAACCTCCGGCCACTCGCCGCGCTCCATCATCTCCTCGGTCACGACCGGCGTATCCGGCGGCTCCTCCCAGGCAACGGGCATGTCTTCTATGAGGCATTTGACATGGGTTAGATTGCCGTGCAACTCAATCACGTCGCGGCTGCCCGCGCGCTCGTGCAGGCCATCCACGTTCTGCGTCACAAGCGTGAAGTCGGGATAGTATGCGCCCAAACGCGCCAGCGCATAGTGGGCGGGATTCGGCTCGACGTGGCGCAACTGCGCGCGACGCATTGCGTACCATGCCGAGGCGCGCTGAGGATTACGCTCGTAGCCTGCGCGCGAGGCGAGGTCCCGCGGGTCGTAGCGTCCCCAGAAGCCCACGCCATCCGCGCTGCGAAAGGTCGGAATGCCACTCTCGGCGGAGACACCTGCGCCGGTCAGCGCCATCACGCGCCGCGCTGCGCGCAGCCGTTCCAGGAGAGCGGGAGCAATATCATCTAACCGAGTCATATCCTGGCCTTTGAACTGATACTGTTCGCCGTCGCACTCTGTATTCGGCGCGTATGTACGCGGGGGCGTAGGGGAGATATTGGCGTTGCGTCTCTTCGCTCAAGGCAAAGAAACTGTGGTCGAAGTAGCTGGGGCAAGTGGCGCAGCCGCAAGCGCAGTCCCAGCGATTGTCAGTGATGGCGCTGAGCCGGTAATCCACCGCGATTTCCTCGCCCGCCTCGATGTCTTTCCAGGCGTACAAGTCCATGCCGTGCGGCATCGCGTTTGGCTCGCAGGCATGGTTGAAGTAGCAGCCGGGAGACGTGAGAATCTCGCTCGTGTGTTCGTCGATCTCGTCGAGATGTCGCTGATCTTCAGCAGGCAACGTGGCGATCTCACTGTTGGCGATGATCCTGCCACGCCGACGGCGAAAGATGAACTCCCCAGCGTCGAAATGGCGCAACGCGAAGACGCCCTTGCCTTTCACGCCAGCGTCTCTGACCTCGATATCGGTAATCATGGTCTCCGCACCAAGATGATGAAGATGTTTAGCCTCTCTGCGTCAGTATCCCACAAAGACTTGTAACCTGACGGCGAACTATGCGGCAGTATAACGCTCGGCGCCTTGACATCGCAGGTGGGGATTGACGCGCGAGGTCAGCGCTCGTATACTTGCGCCCTAGCTGAATGCGATGGCGTCGAGAAGTGGGGGAGATGTGCCCCCAGGGAGGGTTCCGATGGCCGTATCTATGCCCAGTGGCTCTACCCCGCAACGTAGCCCCAGCGTGTTCTGGTTACTCATCCCGCTGGTCTTGCTGGCGCTCGTCGCTGGCGCGCTTGGCGCCTTTGCCAGCCAGACGATCAAGCCCATCGAGAAGCCGGCCTACTTCCAGCTCTTCTTCTCCAGTGTCATCGCCATGAAGGTCTGGCTGACCACCGCCGCCGTCATCCTCGCCGTTTTGCAGGTCATCACCGCGACACGCATCTACGAAAAGCTGCGTTTCCCACCGGAGGGACGCTTCTACAACTTCATGCACCGCACGACCGGCTTCCTCGCCATCGGCCTCTCGCTGCCGGTCGCCTATCACTGCATCTTCCTGCTCGGCTACGCCAGCATCAGCGACACGCGCACGCTGATTCACGCCATCCTGGGCACGTTCGTCTACGGTGTCTTCGTCGCCAAGGTCTTCGTCGTCGTCTTTCCCAGTCGCTTCGGCGGGTGGGTGCTGCCGATCCTTGGCTCGCTGCTCTTCACGATCCTGCTCGGCCTCTGGGTGACGTCTTCGCTGTGGTTCTTCTCGAACGCGGGTGTCTTTTTCTAGGCGGCGTGGACCACTCCAGCGCGAGCGGCTCAACACGCGTGACGACGCCTGGGATCTGGGCGAGCACGGCCAGCAGCCATCGTCCCCCTGCGGCGCCCTGGCCGAATTCTTCCAGCGCAGGCTCCTCCAACCGCACACCGCCAACCAGCGCGGCCCACGCGGCGGCGAGCCACGCCGTCGGGATCGCCACCTCGCCGGAGCGATGCTCAGGACGCGCAGGCGAGTACCAGACGACGACCTCGACCGCGCTGGCGTAGAGCACGTCGAACGCGCCAACGCCGATGGGCGGCTCGCACGTTCGCTCCAGGGCACGCAACGCGCGCAGGACAGCGTCTACATCTGTCTGCGCGCTCAACTCGCCTGATTCGCTGCTCATGCGCTTATTCTGCGCTCATGGGCGCAGGTCGTCCGCATCGAAGTAGCCCCATGTGGCCCGCCTCGATCTGGTCCGACTCGTCGTCGCCAAAGTCAATCTGCCCTGGCAGTGCATGCTCCGACGCCGCGTGCCCGTTCGCGTTGTGGATATGGTTCGGCCGCAGGTAGCAGAAGTCAGCGAAACAATTCCGCGACGGAACGACCCTCGTGGATGCGCTCGATGGCTCCGGCGAAGAGTTCGGCGACCGAGAGCACCGTGATGACGGGCAACTGCTTCTCCGGCGGCAGCGGTATGGTGTCGGTGATGACCAGCTCCTTGAGGACCGAGTTCGCGATGCGGTTGATGGCGTCGTCCGAGAGCACGCCATGCACGGCGCAGGCGTAGACATCGCGCGCGCCCTCCCGCCGAACAAGGTTCGCCGCCTGGATCACCGATCCGGCGGTGTCGATCTCGTCATCCACGATAATGGCGTGGCGTCCGGCGACGCTGCCGATCAGGCCAAGCGTCTCGGTCTTGCCGTGATTGCCGACGCGGCGCTTCTCGACGATGGCCAGCGGCGCGTTGAGCCGCTCGGCGAAGTTGCGCGCCTTCTTGGCGAAGCCAGTGTCGGTGGCGACGACGGTGAAGTCATCCAGTTCTTTCGCGAAGATGTAGCGCGCGAGGATGGTCTCGGCCGTCAGCTCGTCGACCGGGATGTTGAAGAAGCCCTGAATCTGCCCGGCGTGCAGGTCCATCGTCAGGACACGGCTCGCGCCCGCCGCCGTGATGCAATCCGCCAGCAGACGCGCCGTGATCGGCACGCGCGGCTGATCCTTCTTGTCGGTGCGGCCGTAGGCGTAGAACGGGATGACGGCGGTGATGCGTTTGGCGGAGGCGCGCTTGAACGCGTCGATCATGATGAGGAGTTCGAGGATCGAGGTGCTGACCGGCGAACTGAACGACTGAACGACGAAGACATCCTTGCCACGTACGTTCTGCTCGATCTTGACGAAGATGTTCTCGTTAGAGAACTCATAGACCTGCGCCTGGCCGACTGGGAGCCGCAGATGCCGGCAAATATCCTGCGTCAGTTGTGGATGCGCTCGGCCAGAGAACACAACGAGGTCAGTCATCATGCGCCTCCCCTGTGCGCCCACACGCGGCACGCCTCACTATCATACCGCCGGGCGTCGCCACTGCCTCCGCTTCCTCAATCCCCTCCACTTCTCAAAAGTATAGCACGGGCGTTCTCGCGCCCAGCGGCCAACAGGGACTGCCAGGCTATTGCTCCTGGTCGTATGCTACTTCTAGTAACCCAAAGCGCATCCATCGGCGCGGCCATCGCTGCCCGCGATATAGACGCCTTCCGGCAGACGCCAGAGCGCCTGTCCGCAGCCGAAGACGTCGATTTCGTGATCTACCTCCACGAGATGGCCGCGCCCCTCCAACTCGGCGACAAGCGCGGCGTCGGTGGCCGGCTCGACCTTGATCTCGCGGCCCTCCCACCAGAACCAGCGCGGGGCGTCAAGCGCCGTCTGCGGGTTCATGCCGTATTGACACTCCGCACGGGCTAAAGCCCGGCGGATTCTCAGGCTACGCACAGCCCAACGGCTCACGTTAGCGCCCGAAGGTTCTGCCCGAACCCACTGGAGGTTGACTCCATCGCGGCGTGGCGTGGTGAGCTCAACGACCGCCGCTCAAGCGGAGCGCACCTCGTCCAAGACGGGTTACGGCTTTTACCCGTGGGAACGACATTCCACGGAACCCCGTAAGAGGAGGTGCTTGGTGCGGTGCAAAATGTCCTGCCCACCTCTTCTCGCACAACGGGGAGGACACGGCAATGGACGCAGGACGCATGGCGAACGCCCCCAACCGCCTCACCGCACGGGTTGAAATCCCGGCGGCTTGCGGCGGGCGAAAGCCCAATAAGGTCAAGGGTATTGACGAGAAGCTGGACATGTCCCTGTGGTTGCGCGTGTCCGCCGATCACGCCGAACGGGCCGATGGCCAAGCCATCGTGCGTGAGAAAGCCAGGAACAATGGTGTGGCGCGGCCGTTTGTTCGCGGCGACCAAGTTGGGATGTCCCGCGTTCAATGAAAAACCGGCTCCGCGATTTTGTAGCGCAATACCCGTGCCAGGCACGACGATGCCCGACCCGAAGCCCGAGAAGGTGGACTGGATGAGACTGACCATCATCCCGTTTTGGTCGGCGACGCAGAGATACGACGTGCCACCACGCAGCGCCACATCTCGCCAGCGGCGGGAGGGCGCCCATCGGGGGCGAAGGCGCTGGCCCATGCGGCAAACTCGGCGGGAGCGAGGTCGCGCACGAGGCTCTCGAAGGCCCAGCGCCAGTCGCGTGCAGCGATAGGACTGACGGGGTAGCCTTCCTCGGCGTAGGTGAGGGCGTCAGCGACGAGATCGGCGAAGGGAAGCGATCCAAAACGCTGGCGCAGGGCATTCCAGGCGGCCGGAGCGCCAGGAACGGTGACCGGAAGCCAGCCGCGCTCAGGCATTTCCTCAGCGTGGCCCGCCGCGCGCACGAGGCCAGCGTTCAATGCGGCGGGAGAGCGCCCCGACCCGTTGAGGCCATGGAGTGCGTGGCCGTCCCATACGAGGGCGAAGAGGTCACCGCCAATGCCTGAGTTCATCGGCTCGACGACAGTGAGCGCAAGAGAGGCGGCCAGCGCCGCATCCACCGCGTTGCCGCCGCGTCGGAGGATGGCGAGGCCAGCCTGAGCGGCGAGCGGCTGACTGGTGGCGATCATACCACGTGCGCCGAAAACAGGATGGCGCATGCTGGGATACGGCGCTCCGGCGTAGGGCAAGGCTTCCATGTCGAGGCGCACGGCAATCTCCTTTTATGATGGAGCCAGACCGAACATGCGCAGGCACAATAGCACGTCCGCACCGTAGTGAAGACGCAGTTTTCCCGCCAGATTCTCTTTCCTTCTCGCAATATCGGCGATGACCCCGGCGCGACGCTGCTCGATCTCTTCCACGCCGGGATCATCGCCGCCTGGCTCTAACACGTCCTGGCGCGCCAGCCACAGAGCAAGCCAAAGCCCTCGTGATGTCGTGGCTCCTCCGGCGTATGGAGATGAAACATCTCGCGCCATACCATCTCTCAAACAGAGAGGTTCTCCCGCACGTACCTCTACAGGAAACCGTTAGCAGGAAACGGTGCGCGCGCCGCGACTCCGCTCCTATAATTCCCCTCGGCGCGCGACCGGGATAGACGCTATTCCGTGCGCGAGCCAGAGAGACGCTTACCGCAACAGCAGGTGCGCTTTGGCGCTACAGCGCGCTGGCGCTTCACCCTTGTATTTGACGCAAGATATGACGCCGCCGGAGAGGTTTTCCGGGCGCGGCGAAGGAGAGACTGATGCAACTCAAGGAGCGCCCGGAGGCGACTGATTCCTCCAGCGGTGGCGCGGTTCCGGCGGCGCACGACGACGCCATCAAGGCGCATGGTGTCTATCGTTTCGGCCTGGCCTATGGCCGGCTCGTTCACCGGATGCGCTGGTTCATCCTGGCGATCTGGGTCATCGCGCTCGCCGCTAGCGTTCCCTTCGCCGCGCAACTCACCTCCGTGCTGACCGGCGGTGGCTACAACCTCAACCAGAGTGAGTCGGTCGCGGTGGGGAACCTGATCCAGCAGAAGTTCAACCTGCCGCAGTCCTCCGTGCTGGTTGTCTTCCAGTCGGCGGATACGCCGGTGAGCGACCCAGCTTACCAGAGCGAGGTCAGCGGCTTCATGGATCGCGCGCAGGGCTTTGGGCATGTGACCAGCGTTGAACAGGCGGGCGTGGGGAATGACGGCAAAACGACCTACGTCACGATCAACTTCGACCAGAGCGCGGGTAACGTGGAACCGCGCATCGCCGACCTGAAGACGCTACTGCCACCTGGCGACAACGCTGGACCGGCGCGCGTCTGGGTGACTGGTGGCCCGGCGATCTACCGCGAGTTCACCGAGATCACCGATAGCGAGACGCGTGGCGCGGAAGAGAAAGCGCTGCCCATCGCGCTGGTGGTGTTGGTGATCGTCTTCGGCACCCTGGTGGCCGCCGCCACACCACTGCTGCTGGCGCTGGTCGCGGTGCCGATTGCGCTGGCAATCATCTATGGCGTCGCGCTGCATACCACGACAAGCGTCTTCGTGCTCAGTGTCGCCTCGATCATCGGGCTGGGCATCTCGATTGACTACAGTCTCTTCATGGTGCGGCGCTTCCGCGATGAACTGCGCCAGCGCGAGTCCGTGCGCGAGGCGGTCGCCTGGACAGTGGCGACGGCAGGTGAGGCGATCCTCTTCAGTGGCCTGACCGTCATCATCGGGTTCATCGGGCTGCTGCTGATCGGCCTGCAGTTCATGACCTCGATGGGCGTCGGCGGGGCGGTCGTCGTTTCGGTCGCGGTGCTGGCGGCGCTGACGCTGCTGCCGGCGATCCTCTCAGTCCTCGGCCCGCGCGTCAACGCGATCCGCATTCCGTTGCTCGCGCGCTTCACGATGCGCACGAACGACGCCCAGAACGATGGCGACCGTGGCTTCTGGCATGGGTTGGCGCTGGGCGTGATGAAGCGTCCGGTCCTGATCGTGCTTGGAGTGAGCGCGCTGTTGCTGGCGCTGGGCTGGCCAATCATCTCGCTCAATCCCGGCACGCCGGATGGGCGCTCGCTCCCGGCTGGATCAGAGGCGCGGCAGGGCTACGACATCCTCAACGATCAGTTCCCTGGTGTGAACGATTACCCTATCCTGATCACAGCACAGACGAGCGACGGCTCCAGTGTGCTGACCGACGCCAACCTGCGCAAGGTGGACGCGCTGACAACCTGGCTGACCACGCAGGAGCATGTCACAGGCGTGACGAGCGTGACACAGTTCGCCGCGGGGCCACAGGCGGTTGGCCTGCCAAAGGAGCAATTGCTTGCGCTCTTGAGCAGCGGGCAGTACCAGCAGAATCCCGGCCTGGCGAAGCTGGTCGCATCTACGACGGCGGATGATACGGCGATCATCACGGTGAAAACGGACGCCGCGCTCAACAGCACGCAGGCGCGCGACCTGGTGAACCACCTGCGCGCCAACCGCGCCGAGGGGCAGGGGCTGACGGTCCAGGTCGGCGGCTTCCAGGCGGTGACGCAGGACTTCAACGATTACCTCTACGGCAACTTCCCCAAGGCGATCCTCTTCATCCTGGGGGCGACCTATGTGTTGCTGCTGTTGATGTTCCGCTCGGTCTTTCTGCCGCTCAAGGCGATCCTGATGAACGTGCTCTCGGTGAGCGCGGCGTACGGCGTGCTGGTGCTGGTCTTCCAGTGGGGCTATGGCAGCGGGTTCCTCAACTTCACGCCGCTGGGGTTCATCGACAGCACGATTCCGATCCTGCTGTTCTGCGTGCTCTTCGGCCTCTCGATGGACTATGAGGTCTTCCTGCTCAGCCGCATCCGCGAGGAGTGGCTGAAGACGAAGAATAACCGCTACGCCGTGGCGCGTGGCCTGGAGAAGACCGGCGGCGTCATCACCAACGCGGCGCTGCTCTTCATCATCGTGACTGGCTCATTCACCTTTACCAGCGTGATCACGACGAAGGAGATCGGGCTGGGGATGACGGTCGCGGTGGTCGTGGACGCGCTGATCATCCGCACGCTGCTGGTTCCGGCGACCATGCGCCTGCTGGGCCGCTGGAACTGGTGGCTTCCGGGCCTGCCCCTGCCGCCGAAGCAGACAACTTAGCACAGTGGGCCACTGTCGCCCAACGAGACAACACCGGCGAACAATCATCGTTGGCCGGTGTTGGTCTGGTTTCTGGTCCGATGGCGGCGCGAGGGGAAAGCCTCTACGTGCGTCTTGCCCATTCACGATTCGGTTCGGCGTCTATGAGACGAACCTCGTCCTTACCTGCGACGCGGTTTTGCGCGCCATAGCTACGGCGGTCTTCAGCGGTTGCTGATTGACCTGAGTTGGGTATAGTGACCAGACACGTGTCGTCCGCGCGATCAGCAAATAGTAGACAGCCAACGCCCCGCTCACGACGAGCACGGCGACATTCATTATGAGCGCTGGCCGGTGCGCCGCGTCCACGGAGCCAAGCCGCGACGCGAGGGGCAGGATGAGTACAAGGTCGTAGGCCAGGAACCCCCAGAGTTGGGCGCAGGCGTTGCGCCAGATCGGGAATCTGAGGCTATACAGGAAGTAGGCAGTCGAGCCGAGGAATGCGCTTCCAATCAACGCCGCTGCGGCAGGGCCGAGCGGCAGAGGAAAGATGTTCGGCGTCCGCAGCAACAACGCTCCACCCACGAACGCGAGCAACAATACGAACACCACGAACGAGCGAGAGACCAGCCGGGGAAGCGGGTGGGTGTCCTGGATGCGAAAGCGCCGGAACCAGAACGCGAGTCCAGTGGAGACAAGCGCGCCGCTCATCCACAGGAATACGACGGAGCGCAGCCGTGGCTCCGCTGCGCCCAGTGGGAGCATGAGCCACGCGATCGCCAGGCTCACATACACAACGGTGAGACTGATCGCGCCGCCGACAGCCGCCCCAAGATCACCTGACACACCGATCCAGAGGAGCGACGCGCCGATGCCGGCCAGATAGGCGCCGAGAAAGCGATTGACGGCGGCGGAATCGCCCAGCGGCCAGATCTCCGTAAAGGGGGAGACGCTCAGGGCGAATCCAGCAGCGGCGACCAATGAGACGAGACCCATGACGACGAGCGCGCCGTCTTTGTAAAGTCCTTTGTGTGTTCCAGAGTATGCATAATTCCTCCTCTTATCAATCTGCGCCAGAAGACCCCGCCCTTCAGGTGTACCGTCAGGGCTGGGGATGAATGGCGCACGTGACTGGTTGCCTGTCAGGTGCGATCCTGTCCACATACCGCAGGGCCTGCGGAAATTGACGCTTGTGGAGGTGGCTTCGGGCCACGACATGACGGTGTCAGACTTGCCCAGCTTGCTGGATGAGCAGTCGTCAGCCCAAGAATCCCCCGGCTTGAGCCGTGGGGAGAGGTCAATTCCTGCTGTTTCTCGTCGTATCACTCGCGCTTGGTGCGGAGTGATACGACAGTTGAGTGCGGCGTCCGCGCCGCGGGTGAAGTCTATGAACGCCTGAAACGGTTGTCCGCTGACTGTAGTCCTGACCAGCCTGCGTATAGGCGATGGCCTCGCGCCAGAGCAGGTGAAACAGGTAAGCCGAACCGCCCAGCGCGAGCGTGCTGAACAGCGCGACGCCTAGCGCAAGTTTGCCGGCGAAATTATCGCTTCTCGCGATCAGGTTCAGGTGATCGGCCGAGCACACCCATGCCAGCGCAAGCAGAAAGCCCCCTCCAGCGATCAGGTATGCGACGTAGAGGCGTATGTGGACTCTGAGCCAGCCCAGCAGCTCGAGATGCTCCGACTCACGGCCCGCGCGCCAGGTGATGTGCAGCGTGCCTGCCGCCCGCGCGACGCCGACCAGCGA
Organism: uncultured bacterium; assembly: GCA_963733745.1. Classification (GTDB taxonomy): domain Bacteria; phylum Chloroflexota; class Ktedonobacteria; order Ktedonobacterales; family JADMIN01; genus DASWAC01. Next base: position 1,980 of record CAVTFE010000055.1, on the reverse strand, counting down.
CACGGCGACCAGCTATGCGCTCAGCGACACCGTGATGGTATGGTTCAGATAGAGTTCCAGCATGCCCACGATGAACGGCGCCGCGCTATCGCGCACGTCTGGGATCCAGCTCCAGAGCGCGCTCTGCACGCTAAAGACATTCCAGGTGATGATCAGCACACCAAACATGTTAAACGTGAGAACCCATTGCTCAAGCGTGAAGTCCTGGTATCCCGCGGCCACCACCTGGGCGAGATCGCCCATGGCGACAGCCTGTACGACACTCAAGATCGTCAGATAGGTAGGGCTGTACGATCCTTTTAGCCGGTGGTAGACCGCTCGCTGGCCAGACGCTACCTCGCCAGGCGGCATATCTCCCGTCCGCTGCCGTGCAGGGTATGTTGTGATGATTGCCATCTCTCTCTATCGCTTTCTCCTCGACCGCTTTCTCCTCGACGCCCACACTCGCGGTGGGCAAGGTTGATGTCACTGTTGCGCGTGGCCGTCACGCAGCGCAGATGAAACCCGCTGTTCGCCACCGGCCATCTTCGCGCGCGATGTCCCAGAGTGGCGGACACAAGCAGGAGCGGCCAGGGAGCCGCTCCTGAAAGGAAGATGTTCTCTTCCGCCGCGGAAGTAGCGCCTCCGCGATAGCCTGGCGCCCTTTATGCTTCGGGCGCGATGTTCTGGTTCACGTGGAACAGATTGGCGGGATCGTACTTGGCCTTGATCTGCGCCAACCGCGCATAGTTATCGCGGTAGGCTGCTCTGACCTGTTCCGCTCCTTCGTCCATGACCATATTCAGGTAGGCGCCACCGGCTGAATACGGATGCAACGCCATCCAGAATTCTTTGGCCCACTGGATCATCTGCTCGTTGTTCGCCGGATCGGGGTCAACCGCGACGATTACTTCTGAGAAGTTCGCGTCACGGAAGCTGAACGCCGTGTCGTTCTTGCCGGGACGGTGCGCGGCGCCGTTGATCGGGTAGAGGTGCATGGTCGACTGCATGGTGGGCAGGCGCTCGGCGTACTTCGCGATGCAGCTCGATCGCGCGGTCATCCAGCTCGTTGAAGAAGTCAGCCTTCCAGTACCACTGGAGGCCCGGAGGGAAGAGCGCATCGAAGAGACTCTGCAGTGTGGGCCAGGGGATCGGACCGGCGACGTCGATCGCCGGCGCGTTAGACGAGCGGATCGACGCGAAGCGCTCCTCGGCCTGATCGAGCGGGCCGGTATAGCACCAGACGATCACGCACATCTTCTGCATGTGAAACTGCTCTGGGAATGGCGGCGCGGGCGGCACGGTGACGACGCCGAACCAGCCGTTGATATCTTCGGGCGCGTTCAGGATGAAGTCGCGCCACCAGGGCAGGATCTTGGTGGTCTGGTCCAACGGGTAGAACATCGGCCCGCCATAGACCGTGCTGATCGGGTGCAGCCGGAAGAGGAACGAGGTCACGACGCCAAAGTTGCCGCCGCCGCCGCGCACCGCCCAGAAGAGATCGGAATGCTCTTTGTCGTTCGCCGTGACCACACTGCCGTCGGCGAGCACCATATCCACGCCAAGCAGGTTGTCGAGCGTCAGGCCGTAGGCGCGCGAGAGATAGCCGATGCCGCCGCCCAGTGTCAGGCCGCCGACGCCGGTGCTTGAGACGAAGCCGCTGGGGGTCGCCAGTCCGAAGGGGTGCGTCGCATGGTCAACGTCACCCCAGACGGCGCCTCCCTCGACGCGTACCGTGCGATTGGCCGCGTCAACATAGATACCTTTCATGCGCGACAGGTCAACGACCACGCCATCATCCACGGTACCCAGTCCAGGCCCGTTGTGTCCGCCGCCACGCACCGCCAGCGTCAGTCCCTTCTCGCGGGCGAAGTTGACCGCGCTGATGACGTCGGCGACATCCACGCAGCGGACGATGAGCGCCGGATGTTTGTCGATCATCCCATTGTAGACTTTGCGCGCCTCGTCATACTGCGCGTCGCCTGGGCGGATCAGGTCGCC
>CAVTFE010000054.1:0-39458 GCA_963733745.1 uncultured bacterium | reverse complement strand
CCGCCGCTGGATGAATCGCTGTGGCTGCGCCATCGCCTCGATCCGCTGTGACTGGCTCATGGCGTTACTCCTCCGCTCGTATGACGGCAGGTGGACTGGTGAGGGCAAGGCTCGCTGGAAGCGCCGGTTGCGCAGATGGCGCCGCTGCTGTGGATGATGCCGCTGGCGCGCCGCCGCGCAGCGACTCTTGCGCGATCATGCGCAACTGCGCGACCTCCTCCGGCGGCAGCCAGAAGATCGTCTCCAGCGGCTGGCCGAAGTAGGCCGCGAGCTTGAGAGCCAGTTCGATTGACGGGACATAGCGTCCGACCTCCAGCGCCAAGATCGTGTGGCGCGTCACGTCGAGATCGCGCGCGAGTTGCTCCTGCGTCAGGCCGTAGCGCTGGCGCAGCTCGCGCAGGCCGTTGGCGACCCCTTTAGCCATCGTTCATCGCGCCCTCTCGTCTCACGTGCGATCACTGCGCCAGCTTACCGGCGGGTTACTGGCGCGCAAGCACTTCCTCGCGCCGCCAGCTCGCCGCGCCGATCAGCACGAGAGCCAGGTCCAGCGCCAGCACCACGACCACGCCACCCAGCACCGCCAGCGGTCCCCAACTCTGCAGGACGAAGGCCAGGAAGTAGAACGGCAGGAAGATTGGGACCAGTAGCAGCCCGGCGATGCTCTGCGCCGCCTGGTATGTGCGCACACGCGAGGAGATCACAGCGGCGATGGTCGCGGCGAAGATGGCGACGGCGGGAACGAGCGCGATCATCGAGAGCGCCAGCGCTGGCGGCAGAAGGGTTAGCTTGGCCGGACTAATCAGGATCGCAATCTCGATCAGGTAGCTGACGATCGCGATGGCCGAGTATACCAGCGCCGGTAGCACCGCGCCCAGCACCTTCCCGCCGAAGATCGCCCGGTTCGAGACCGGAGCGGCGAGGAGCGGCGCGAGATTCCCTTTCTCCTGTTCACCGGCGAACTGTCCAGCAGCAATGCCACTTGCGACGGTCAGCGGCAACAGACCTACCGTCAGCAAGTACACGATCAGCAGCGCGGCGAGCGTGTCGTCAGAGCCATTCGCGGTCGGGCGGATGACGGCGAAGACCCAGATGAACGGCAGCGCCAGGGAGAAGATCGCGCTGGAGATCACCGTCGAGCGGTCGCGTAACGACTCTATGGCGGCGCGTCGCGCAATCAACAAGGTGGCGCGCATGTCACTGGCGGGAACAAATATGGACGTTTCGGGCTGATCGCAGGTTGGCGCGGCGGACATTATTGCACCTCACTCTTCTGGCTGGCAGGGATAGCGCCATCCTGCGGCTCGGCGCCTGGAGGGGTCAGCCCGGTCTCACTCGGCGAGCCGACGGCCGCGGCGTAGACATCCTCCAGCGAGCGCGTCTCGCTGCTGACAGACACGATGCGCGCGCCCGCCGTCACCAGCCGCTCGATCACCTGCAGGGATTGACCTCGTTTGGACGCGGCGTGCGATACATCAGCGTATCTGTCGCTGGCGCGCCCTCTGCTGGAAGCGCCCCCGCGACTTCAGTGAGCATGGCCTGTCCCTGCGCGAACGGCTCGGCGAGCGTGATGCGCACCGTGGCCTCCGGCGAGGTTCGCGCCCCCAACGCGGCGGGAGCGCCCAGCGCGACGATCCGCCCCTTGCTCATGATGGCGACGGTATCGGCCAGACGCTCAGCCTCATCCAGGTCGTGCGTGCAGAAGGATGACGCTACGGCTGCTATGCTTCAGGTTGGTGATCAGGTCACGTACGGCGCGCGCCGCCAGCGGGTCCAGCCCGGAGGTCGGCTCGTCCAGGAAGAGCGCCGTCGGCTCGTGCAGCAGCGCGCGGGCCAGCGCCACCTTTTGCTTCATGCCCTTCGAGAAACCGCTCATGCGCTCGCGGCGGTGATCGCCCCAGCTCGAAAAACTCGATCAACTCGTCGATACGCTGGCGGCGACGTGGCTGCTGCGTGCCCGGTCGAGCGCGCCGAAGAAGTCGAGATAGGAGGGCAGTGACATCTGCTCGTAGAGACCTGGCGCGTCGGTGACGAGCCCGGCGCGCGCGCGCACAGCGGAGGGATTGGCCGCACATCAAAGCCGGAGATGGTGGCATTGCCAACGCTTGGCGCGATTAGGCCACCGAGCATGCGCACCGTCGTGGTCTTGCCGGGCCGTCGGGCCCAGCAGCGCCAGCAGTGCGCCATCGGGAACGGTGAAGCTGACGTCGTCCACGGCGGTGAAGGAGCCGAAGCGACGGGTGAGCGAGCGTGCCTCGATCATGAGACAGCCTTTCCAGGCGAGGGGAATGTTAAGCCAGCGTAACGTTACGCAGACACAACATGGCGCACGAAGGAGATGGGTGTCAAGGTCTTGCCTCGATGAGACGCATCCGCATGGCGGGAATTACGATGACCCAACTCTATCGACTATACGTGTCGCCGTTTGTGAGTAGAATGAGCATCTGGCAGAGAGTGGGTACTTTGGTCGCGCGTTAGACAGGTCCCTGTTTAATGCCTTCTGCGATTTGAGTTGACGTAAACCCGGCAGCGGAGGGAGCGTCCTAGTGGGTAGTGGCGCAGGCGGGGAAGGGCATGCCGGCATGCAAGGAATGCGGCTTGGTTCATATGAGTTGATCCGCCGTCTGGCGAAGGCGGCATGGCGAAGGTCTATCTGGCGCGGGATGTGCGCCTGGGCCGCGAAGTGGCTGTCAAGGTGCTCGACCGCCGCCTGGGAGAGCGCTCAGGATTCCGCGACCGCTTCCTCCGCGAAGCGAAGCTCGCCGCCGCGCTGGATCATCCCAACATCGTGCAACTATACGATTTTGGTGAGGAGGGTGGCGACCTCTACCTCGTCATGCCCTATATGAGCGGCGGCAGCCTTCAGGACAAGCTCTCACAGGCGCCCTTCTCGGTCAACGACGTCGTCAATTACAGCATGCAGATCGCCGACGCGCTCGAATACGCGCACGGTCAGGGCATCATCCACCGCGACGTGAAGCCGGCGAACATCATGCTACACGCCGACGGACGCGTGCTCCTGGGTGACTTTGGCCTGGCGAAGATCTTCGACGGCGCCCGCCGGCGGTGCGCGACGGACGGCCAGACGCTGGGACGCCTGAATATATGGCGCCAGAGCAGATCAAGGGGCAGACCGACGCGCGCTCCGATCTCTACGGTCTCGGCGTGGTGATGTACCTCCTGCTCACGGCGCGGCTGCCGTTCAGCGGCTCCTCCTCCAACAGTGTGATGGAAGGGCATCTCTACCGCCTGGCGCCGCCGCCGCGGCAGCTCAATCCACGCGTCACGCCGGCGGTGGATGAGGTCGTGCAGAAGGCGCTAGCCAAAGATCCACGCTTCCGCTATCAGTCCGCGCGCGAGATGAGCGGCGCGCTGGTCACGGCGCTGGTCTCTGGCGACGCCGAGCCGTTCCCGTTCGATGCGTCCGCCTCATCTCCTATCTCCGGTCCACCACCTTTCTCGCCTCCATACGCCAGCGAGCCTGTTCGCCCGATCAGCGACAATTCGTTTGGTCGCCCAAGTCAGTTCGGCGCACGACCCAGCGGACCGGACGCTGGCTCGACGAGCCAACTGCCAAGCCTCGACGTGCCGATGGCGCCCTCACGCCCGCCAGCCCCGTTCGGCCTAATGGGGGGCAGTGGCGGTGGCCAGATTCCATCCGATTTCCCTTATCCCAGCGAGAACCCCTCGGCGATTACTGGCGGCTACGCTTATGGGCAGATGAGTCCAAACGTCCATCCAACCAACCTCCCCATCGGCGCGCCGATAGGCGTCCCGGCTTACGACCCAGCTAGCTCCATGGGGCCGATGAGTCCTGCGGCTGGGCGTGTCTCGTCATACCCACACTCGGCCTACTCAAATCCACCTGCTCCGATGGGTGGTCCTGGCGGCAGGTTCGATGGACCAGCGCGGCGCGCCAGCCAGCCTCCGGCGCTCTTGGAGCCGCTCGCGTTCGACGCCACAGAGATGGGGCATGGCGGGCGCAGCCTGCGCTTCTGGATCGTGATAGTGGCGCTGGCGCTCGTGCTGATTGCCGCCGCCGGACTCCTGCTCTACCGCATTTTCTAGCGCTCCGCCGCCTGAGTTCGACTACGACTGTAATCCGCGCCTTGACCCTTCACTATCCGTTCGGTTATAGTGAGCGCGCGGCGCCGGTCGCCGCGGGTATAGAGCGAGGCGTGGGATGGCGCGTTTCCGCAGCCAGCGACCCTTCTCCACCCGGAGCGCCGCGTTCAGGGCGGGATTCAGGATAGCAAGCGTCTGCGCGAGTCTCACGCTCCTGCTGCTCTGCCTCTTCATCGCTGGTCCACAGACTCTCCTGCCGCCGAGCGCCTACGCAGAGCCTGCCGCCTCGCCCACACCAACCGATACACCTGCCCCGCCAACCGCGACGCCGATCCCGCCGCCGAGCCTCACACTCGTCAGCCCATCCTCTGGCCAGGGTCCGGTCGGCGCGCGCATGACGCTTGCCGGTGCGCACTGGACCGTGAGCGGCGTCACCATCGGCGTGGCGCTGGCCGCCGCCGACTGCGATACGCCAGCCTCCTGGGAGCAGACCATCGGCTTCGTCACGCTCAAGCCAACCGGCGCGCTGGACTACTCCTTCACCTGGCCGGCCGCGCTGCCGCCTGTGGGAGCGCCATATGCGATCTGCGCGCTCGCCACAGGTCTGGCTCCAGCCTCGGTCCCCTATCAGGTCCGTTCGGCGCTGCCGCCGACCCTCTCACTTTCAGACGCCGCTGTCGCGCCAGGGCAGAGCGTCACCGTCAACGGCGCGAACTTCATCGGCGCGACTAGCATAGACGTGAACCTCATTGACCCAGCCGGAGCGAGGCGCGCTCTGGGCAAGCAGACGCCAGCCGCCGATGGCTCCTTTAGCTTTTCCTATACGCCGAAGCCAGCGGATCTTGGGCTGGTGACGGTTACCGCGACCTCGCCAGTGGAGAGCGGCGCGTTGCCTGCGCTGGCGGCCAGCGTCACAGTGGATGTGCAGTCCGCGCTGGCGCCGACCGCCACGCCGCGTCCCACCGTCACTCCTATCTCCGCGCCAACCAAAACTCCAGGTGGAGCAGTCGCGCCTTCTCAACCAACCCTCGACCTGCGCGCGGGGATGATCGTCGCGCTGACTTTAGCGCTGCTGGCGCTGGCTGGCTCAGCCTTCGTTCTCTACTTCCGGTTGCGCGCCGAACGCCAACGCGAGGAGGAACTGGCGCAGCGCATGCGCACCCGCAGGCTGCCCGTCGCGGCGGGCAGGATTGGCGACCTGGAATCCGACACGGATCCCAGCATGCTGGCCACCGGCGAACATCTCACGACGCGCCGGTTCGCCGTCGCGGGCGATGAGGATGGCGACGGATGGGATGAGGACGAAGGCCCAGGGCCAGACTGGCAGCCACGTCCGATGACCGGCTCCATGCCAATCTTCGGCGACGAGAGCTATCCGCGCGCATCTGACAGTTCGGACGCCGAACAGACCGACGCAGGCGCGACAGTCGCAGCGGAAGGATCATCTGAGGACAGCGATATGCTTGCGACAGATGGCTAGCGCACCTCGAACAGTCCGCTTCCGCCGCAATCGACGTGTCTCTGCGCTCGATAACCGTCGCAGCCCGTGGGCGCTCAGGGATAGATGAACGTCACGCCGGAGCCGACATGCGCGTAGCGATAATCCACCTTGCCGAAGCCGCCGCCACGCCAGGCGAAATTCATCTCGGTAATCAGCATCCAATAGTGGTCCGGCGCGATGGCGACCACCTGCGCGAAGTGTCCCGAAGCGCCCGCGCCCTGGACGAGTCCGGCGAAGTAGATCGCCGCGCCGGGAACAGGAACACTGCCGCGACGGTACTGGCTGCCGTAGAGCAGGTTCGGCTTGTCGCGGTGCAGCTCGTTGACCCACCAATTGCAGTAGCCAAAGGTGCTGTTGGCCGGTGGATACTGGCTTGGGTCAATGGTGTAGATCGTTCCATAGCAGCCCGGCGGAACCGTCCAGAGGCCAACATTGGGCGCCCAGAGGTTCGAGCTGTGGCAGGGCTGGCCGGTTGTGTCAGGTCCCAGCCATGTGGGCGCTGGCGTCGGCTTCTTGGGGACAGGTGCGTTTGTCGGCTGTACTGTGGGTGTCGTGACAGCGACAGCCAGCGAATTGACTCCGGGGCCGCCGGGCTGGGCGTAGCTGAGCGCCTGCCGTCCAGCAAGCCCTTGTGGCGCAGGATTCGCCGCCGCGCCGGGAAACACGCTCATGCCGAGGCCAACGGCGCCGAGAATCATGATGAGGCAAGCGCCGGCCATCCACGTCATGCGGGCGCGGGTGACGCGCGATCCGCCTGTGTTCATAGCGCCATCATCACGTCTGGCGACGAGCGCGCTGGCAGGGATACGTCTGCGCTGGGTCGTCGCCGCGCTCATACGGACGATAGTGGGCGTCGCCATCATAGAAGAAAGAGCGTACCGCCCGCTCGCTGATCGCTCGGGGATGGCGGAAACGGCGTCTATTGGCGATACAGGCGGCAGCGTTCCGCGGCTGGTCAAATCGAGCCTCCATTGCTCACACGCGCTGGGGACGCGCGGAGATGCGACGGCGTTATGACAAGAGGGAGTAAGCGGTGTATCTTTGCATGTACTCTATCGCCTCCAGATAGCGGCTCCAAATCTGGCAGGACCATTGGAGCGTCAGATGGGCAGGAAGGAACGGCGCGCCAGTGGGCGTTTGCCGGTGCGCTATAGTAGAGAAACAAGCCGAATCACGATACGATTTGTGGTCAGCGTCAAAGACGACGCGGAAAGGGCGAACATGAGCCAGAATCATCGAGAGAGCCAGGACGAAGATCTGCAACTGCGCGAATCGCTGGAGATCGACAACAATCCCTCGTGGCGCATCTTTCGCATCATGAGCGAATTCGTCGATGGCTTCACCTTCCTCGCGCGCATCGACCGCAGCGTGACCTTCTTCGGCTCAGCCCGCCTGGGCGAGTCGCATCCCTATTACCAGATCGCGCGAGAGCTTGGGAAACGCCTGGCGAGCAAGGGCTTCACGATCGTGACCGGCGGCGGTCCCGGCGTGATGCAGGCGGCCAATCAGGGCGCCTGCGACGTGGATGGCAAGTCGGTTGGGCTGAACATCCAGTTGCCGCACGAGCAGCGTATGAACCCCTATGTGCGCGACTCGATGAGTTTCCACTACTTCTTCAGCCGCAAGGTGATGCTCGATTTCTCCGCCGAAGCGTACATCTTCTTTCCTGGTGGCTTCGGCACGATGGATGAGTTTTTCGAGTTAGTGACGTTGCGCCAGACGGGCAAGATGGATCCCATGGTCCCTGTCATATTGATTGGACGCGATTACTGGGAGCCGCTGGTGACGTGGATGGAGCGCACACTGCTGGAGAAATATCACACTATCGCCCCCGACGACCTCAAGATCTGGACGCTGACTGATGATCTGGAGGAAGCGACGCAACTTGTCGTGGCAAGCATGGAACGCCAGCGTGAGCTACGTTTGAACCTGAAGGGTCGTGAGACCAAGACGCCCGACGACAAGCTGAACCAGGCTACGCGCCCGATGAAAAAGACCGAGCAGTAAGGTGGCTGGCAGTTGAAACCGCGCCTGCGAGCCTGCGGCCACAAGACCTACCTGCGCAGGTTCCGTACGCCAGCGATGTCTGGATGTCCGCGCAGGCGGGCGTTGTGGCGGGATGCCCAGAGGCGCGAATTTATTCGCCGGCCAGTCTATTCGTCGCCGCGCACGCGACTGTACACCACCATATCGTGCCAGCGGTCGCCGCGCCAGCTCGCCGCCCGCGCCGCGCCCTCGCGCGTGAATCCCGCTTTCTCCAGGGCGCGTTGCTCCGGGATGTTCTCTACGTCCGTGCTGGCTTCGACGCGCCCAATGGGGAAGACATAGAGCAGATAGTCAGCCAGCAAGCGTTGCGCCTCGGCGCCATAGCCGTGTCCACGCTGATCGAACGCGACCTCAATGCCGATGTTGAACGCGGGCGAGTGCGCGCCATATCCGACGCGACGGCACTGCACCGTTCCCACCGCTATCCCATCTTTGAGCGCAATCATGAATTCGCCGCCCTCCTCGGAGAGCGCACGCTGCTCGGCGATCTGGCGCTGGACTTGCGCGAGGGTGCGCGGCTGCAACGCATCGAACGCGCCTGCCGTCGCCGGGTCGTTCGCCCAGCGATACAGAAGCGTGGCGTCGTCGGCCTCCAGTGGCCGCAGGTCTACTAGTTGACCTCGCAGCAGCTTCGTCGGATCAATCTCCGCCATTATTCATCTTCTTTCAGGGCTTCTCGCCAGACGCGTCAGGATATATCTATGGCCTAGCCTCCACAGTATACTGCTGGCAGTGGCGCATCCACATTTTCTCCCGCGCGTGGGCCAGTCATCATTCAGTCTGTTCAAGGAGATACGCTATGTCGCTCGGTCGGCGCATCCTGCTCTTTCCGCTAACGCTGCTGCTCATCGCCGCCGTTCTCCTTGCGGGAAGCGCCTTTGCTATTTTCGCAGTCCTCGGCGCGCTCAAGCTTCCCATCGGCCCGCTGCTAACCGAGGCCATTCTGGCTGGCTGTGCGCTGCTCACACTCGTTGTCGTCGGGCGGCTGATCGAGCGCCGCACCTTCGCCGAGCTGGGCTTCGGGCGCGGCCTACTGCGCGATATGGGAATCGGGCTGGCGCTCGGCGCGGGCATCATTAGCCTGGTGATTGGTCTGCTCGCGCTCTTCGGCTGGTATCAGGTCGTCGGCTCGGGCGCGCTCGTCGGGGCAGGCATCGTCACAAATCTGTCGGTGATCCTTCTCTTCCTGCTGGTCGCGGTCTTCGAGGAGGTCACCTTTCGTGGGCTGCTCTTCCGCATCGTGGAGAACGGTCTCGGCTCGTGGGGCGCGCTGCTCGTGAGCGCGATCTTTTTTGGCGGCGCGCATCTGGGCAATCCCGGCGCGACGCTCGGCTCGTCTATTGCCATCGCGATAGAGGCTGGCGTGCTGCTCGGCGCGATCTACATGGCGACACGCAGCCTGTGGATGGTGATCGGCGTCCATTGGGCCTGGAACTATTTCGAGGGGCCCGTCTTTGGAACGCAGGTCTCCGGCAATGAGAGCGCGAGCCTGCTCCATTCCGTCACGAACGGCCCGGTTCTCTGGACTGGTGGTGTGTTCGGCCCGGAGGCGGGCCTCTTCGCGGTGATCGTCGGCGGAATAGTCGGCGCGGTCTTCATTTGGCTGGCGATCCGGCGTGGGCAACTCATCGCTCCCATGTGGACGCGCCGAACCACGTCGGCGCCAGCGCAGCCCTCCACCGCCGCGTCATGAGGCTTCACGAAGCTTCGCGCTCCCAGAGCGGCAGTTGCACGACGCCGCTCATGTTTCCCCAGCCGTCAAGCGGCTCGATCCCATGCAACCCGACGCCCAGCAGCCGGATGCCGTTGCCCTGAGCGAGTGTCGGCGCGATCTCCGTCCGCAGCAGGTCAATCGCGGTCATGGCGATCACCCCGGCGTCATCTGTCGGCGCGGAAAGGCCGCGCTGGCGGGTCATGAGCGTAAAATCCCACCACTTCACCTTCAGATGCACCGTCCGCCCGACGAGCCGCTTGCCGCGCACACGCCGCGCGACGATCTCGGCCTGCTCGCGGATGCGCTCGCTGGCGCGGTCCAGGTCGGCGATGTCGCGCGCGTAGGTGTCCTCGTGTGAGACGCTCTTGGGCGGGCCGTGCTCCGGCTCCAGGGGACGATCATCCTGCGCGTTTGCGAGGCGCCAGAGCCAGAGGCCATGTTTGCCGAGCGCGCGCTGCATCACCTGCGCGTCGGCGCGCGCGATGTCGCCCACTATGCGCAGACCCATCTGTTCCAGCCGCGCGCGGGTATGTGGCCCGACCCCGTTGAGCTTGCTGACCGGCAACGGATCGAGGAAGGCGCGCTCGGCGGCAGGCGGGACAACCAGCAACCCGTCTGGCTTACAGACGTCGCTGGCCAGCTTGGCGATGGACTTGCTGCGCGCGACGCCGACCGAGATCGTGAGGCCCGTCTCGGCGCGCACTCGCGCCCGCAGGCCCGCTACGATGCGCTCCGCTGGCTCGGCGCCGTGTGTCGCGGGTGGTAGCTCGCCGTATGCCTCATCCACCGAGACCTGCTCCATAATCTGAAAGTAGTCGTCGAGAATGGTCATCACCTGCTGCGAGAGGTCACGGTAGCGCTCGAAGCGTGGTCGCAGGAAGACCGCCTGCGGGCAGAGCCGCTGCGCCAGCGAGGCCGCCATCGCGCTATGCACGCCGTAGCGCCGCGCGATATAGTTCGCCGTGCTGACCACGCCGCGCTTGTGTGGATCGCCGCCGACGACCACGGGTTTGCCGCGCAGCGAGGGGTCATCCAGCTCCTCGACCGCCGCGAAGAAGCAGTCCAGGTCGCAGTGCGCCACCCGCCGGATAACCAGCGCGCCTGTACGCATGCTCGCCACCATTCACTGACAACCGCAACATTTACTGCCGTATTTGGCCGCATGATAGAACATACGATCTAGAACATGCAAGGGCACAGCACGATGCGCTGTCCGTATTTGTCCGTATTTGTCCGGAAATGTCGGTATTTGTCCGTAGGGGTCGTTTGAGAGGAGTACCAAATGCCCCCGCCAAACGTAGTGGATTTGGTGGCTGATTTGAAAACGGCGCAGCGGCTGACGAGCGCGGCTCCAAGCAGCGTCCATGCTATAATGAGGCTGACTGCGGCGGGCCAGATAAGATGAGATACCGCCGTTCGAGCGCGCAACGCGATAGAGATTTTACGCGACAGCAACGAATCGCTCCCGCGTGGAGCGGACAGAGAGATACAAGAGAGCAGCGCACGGCATGAGTTTCCTGACCAAAGTTTTGGGCGACCCCAATGAGCGCGACCTCAAGCGCATGCGCCCGCTCGTCGAACGCATCAACGGGCTTGAAGACGAGATACAGGCGCTCTCCGACGACGAACTCAAGGGCATGACCGCCGAGTTCAAGCAGGAGCTGGAGAACGGCTCCACGCTCGACGACATTCTGCCCGACGCCTTCGCGGTCGTGCGCGAGGCCAGCCGCCGCGCCTCGGCATGCGCCACTTCGACGTGCAGTTCATCGGCGGCATCGTGCTGCATCGACGGCAAGATCGCCGAGATGCGCACCGGCGAGGGCAAGACGCTCGTCGCCACGCTCCCCGCCTACCTCAACGCGCTCGCCGGCAAGGGCGTCCATGTCGTCACCGTCAACGACTACCTCGCCAAGCCGCGACCGCGAGTGGATGGGGCAGCATCTACCGCTTCCTCGGCCTCTCCGTCGGCGCGATCCTGACGACGATGGACGCCGCAGAGCCAGCAGCGCCGCGAGTCCTACGCCTCCGACATCACCTACGGCACCAACAACGAGTTCGGCTTCGACTATCTGCGCGACAACATGGTTCCCGACCTGCTCTACGCCGTGCAGCGCCCGCTTCAACTACGCCATCGTGGACGAGGTAGACAACATCCTGATCGACGAGGCGCGCACCCCGCTGATCATCTCCGGCCAGGCCGAGGAGTCGGCCGACCTCTACGTCAGATTCGCGCGCGTCGTGCCGCGCCTCGAGCCGAAGACGGACTACACGGTCGACGAGAAGTCGCGCACCGTCGCCATCACCGAAGACGGCATCGACAAGATCGAGCGGATGCTTGGCGTCGAGCAACATCTACGACGACATGGAGCAGACGCGCCATCTGGAGAACGCGCTCAAGGCGCACGCGTCTTCAAGTGCGACAAAGACTACATCGTGCGCGACGGCGAGGTGCTGATCGTCGACGAGTTCACCGGACGCGTGCTGGCCGGTCGGCGCTACAGCGAGGGACTGCACCAGGCTATCGAGGCCAAAGAGGGCGTACAGATCCAGCGTGAGAACCGCACGCTGGCGACGATCACCTTCCAGAACTACTTCCGCCTCTACAAGAAGCTCGCGGGCATGACCGGCACCGCGCTCACCGAGGCCGAGGAATTCAACAAGATCTACAAGCTCGACGTGATCGCCATCCCGACCAACAAGCCCGTCGCGCGCCTCGACCATCACCGACCTGATCTACCGCTCGGAGGAGGGCAAGTTCCAGCGCGGTCGTCGCGGAGATCGCGGAGCGGCACGAGGCGGGGCAGCCGGTGCTGGTTGGCACGACCTCGGTCGAGATTTCCGAGCAGCTCGCCGACCTGCTCAATTTGCAAGGCATCCCGCACAACGTCCTCAACGCCAAGCAGCACGCGCGCGAGGCGCATGTCGTCATGCAGGCGGGCCGCAGCGGTGCAGTGACCATCGCCACCAACATGGCCGGTCGCGGCACAGACATCAAGCTCGGTGGCGACCCGGCGGGCTATGTGGATGAGATCCTGCGCGACCGCGACATCGACCCAGAGTTCGCTACCGAGGAGGACCGGCGGGAGGCGCTGGAGGAGGCGCAACGGCTCTGCGACGAAGACCGCGAGAACGTGGTCGCCGCCGGTGGTCTCTACATCCTGGGCACGGAGAAGCACGAGGCGCGCCGCATTGACAACCAGCTTCGTGGTCGCTCAGGCCGTCAGGGCGATCCCGGCGAGTCGCGCTTTTTCGTCTCGCTGGAAGACGAGCTGATGCGCCGCTTCGGCTCAGATAAAGTAGCCGGGATCATGGGCCGCATCGGCATGGACGACGACATGCCGCTGGAGAGCAAGATGGTCACCGGGATGCTGGAGCAGGCGCAGACGAAGGTCGAGGCGCACAACTTCGACATCCGCAAGAACGTGGTCGAGTACGACGACGTCATCGCCCGCCAGCGCGAGGTGGTCTACGCCGACCGCCACGCCGTCCTCGAACACGCCGACATGCGCGACCGCATCCTGGAGATGATGGGCCATGAGGTCAAGCGTGTGGTCCAGCAGTTCACGCAAGCCAACCTTCCCGAGGATTGGGACCTCGACGGGCTGGTGAAACACTTCGAGTCGCTGCATGTGCAGATTCCTGATGAGGTCTTCCCCGAGACACTCAACCGGCTCAAGCGCGACACGCTGGCCAGCGAGATCACACAACTGACGCAGGAGACATACGAGAAGAAAGAGGAGATGGTCGTTGCCTTCGCCAAGGAGCACGACTCTATCGAGCCGGGCGAGTTCTACATGCGCCAGTTCGAGCGCGCCGTCGTTCTGCACGTGATTGATACTGTCTGGCGTGAGCACATCGACCATCTGGACGTGATGCGCAGCGGCATCGGGCTGCGCGGCGTCGCTCAGCGCGATCCGCTCGTAGAGTTCAAGCGCGAGGCCTTCGCCGCTTTCGAGGAATTGAAGGCCGAGATCGAGCATCTCATCACCGAGTATTCGCTCAGGGCGGATGTGCAGATCGCGGTCCGTGAGCCGCCGCCGCAGGCGTTGCCGCAGAACACGAAGACAAACGCCGCCGACATCGCCAAGACCAGCGGCCAGACAAAGGACGCCGGGAACCTGTTAGCGCCACGTCCGAAGTCGAACACGCAACAGGCGAACGGGCAAAAGAATGGGACGCGACCGAACGGCGCGAAACCCAACAATGCCAAAGGCGGCGGAGGGAAACCACAGAACGGGAAGCCGCAGGGCGCGCGTTCGGGGCAGCCACAGCGCGCGGTTCCGGTCGCCGCGTCCAGCGCTAACCGCCCATCCTCAGGGAAGATTGGGCGCAACGACCCCTGCTTCTGCGGCAGTGGCAAGAAATACAAGCAGTGCCACGGTCGCTAAAAAGCCTCTTTGACCCAGTCGCGTCATACCCTGCCAACGCCCAATTTCAGGCGGCTCGCGGATGTCGATACTTTTTCATCGAGCAGAATACTGCTCGGACTTCAACACCTACGTTGACCCCTACGAATTGCTATCCACCAAGGACCCGATCCATCGTGTCTGCCGCCTGCTGTTGCATGTGCGGCGTCACATGACCGTAGAGACTCAACGTATCGCGATGCTTGAGTGTCCAAGCATCTCACTCACCACTTTTGGGTTGATACCCCTCGCCAGCAATAGCGTCGCGCGGTATGTCGCAGGTCATGAAAGCGCATGCGGGGAAACGCAGCTCTTTGCAATAGTCGGTGAAACCAGCTGTGCTCAAACACCGAACGCGGCAAGCGACTCCCTATGTTGTGGTAAACACCAGATCATCGTCATGCCACGCCTCGCCAAGCTTGAGCCTCTCTTCCGCCTGGCGTATTCGATGTCGCCTTAGCGCTAGCTATCTAGTGTCTGTGGCATCGCGATACGCCGGCGGCTATAGCGCGACTTGGGCTCTCCTGCGATCCAGCCGTGTGGTGTGCGCTGAATCGTCCGCCGCACTTGAAGTGAAGCTTGTCCAGATCAATGTCAGCCCATTTGAGCGTCATCAACTCACCTCGGCGCATGCCTGCGGCGAGCGCCATGACGAGCAGCGCTTCCAGACGATCTCCTGCCACCACCACCAGCAATTGGCGGACCTGCCCCTCATCAAGTGTAGCCATTTCAGCGCGGCGAATCGATGGAGGCGTCGTCATGGTGGCCACGTTCCGTTGCACGAGCCCAAGACGAACCGCATCATCGAGCGCTGTCCGTAGCACGGCGTGGAGTTCCGTACTGTGCTCACCGCAAGACCATCGCTCAGTTTGCGAGCATATAGCGCCTGCACTTGCTGAGCAGTCAGTTTGGACAGCATCACATGGCCCAAGGTCGGCGCAAGATGGACAGGGATGTCTTGCTCGTACCGCTTAGCGGTGCTCGGCTTCAAGGTATGCTGTGTTCGCTCAAGCCATGACTGTAAGAACTGCTCAACCGTTTGCCGGTCTGTAGATGCAGTGAGCCCTGCATCGCGGTCTCTGATGCCAGCAGCCAAGAGGCGCGCTACTTCTTGACGAGTCTTCCCATAGAAGCTCCTGCGCGACCCATCCTCCATGAGAATGCGGGCTTCCCAGCGACCATCGGATCGCTTCCGTATGGTTCCTTCGTTGTTTCCTCGTTTTCTCGCCATGTTTCAACCTGCCGGGACTATTCAGTCAAAGGCGGGATAGAGCGGCTGGCCAGTGAAGACGGTCTGCAGGGCAGCCAGGAGCGCGACGCCCTGCTTGCGCATCGAGGACAGATAGCCTCTGATGCGGGCGAACGCTTCTGAGCCACTGTCCGCGCGGAAGGACCCGGCAATCTTCTGCTGGACCTTGAGCATGCGCAGATCCTGCTCCGCCTGGTTGTTGTCGAAGGGGATGGTGAAGTCGTCGAGGAAGGCAAGCGTCTCTCGCTGCCCGAAGGCGAGCCGTTCGAGCAGATTGAGCGCCGCAGACTGCTTCACCCGCCCGCGCTGTCCCACGCGTCGCTCTGGCGGAGGGTTGGCGGCGAGTCCAGCGGCGAGGAGCGCCTCGTAGCGACTGAGGAACGCCTGCCGTTGGGCGTCACCTAAGCGCTCCTCCCCGCGCGTGCGCGCCTGCTCCACGGCGGTCTTCATCTCCAACAGCGCCTCCTTGAGATCCTTGGCCCAGGTCTGCTGGTACGCTTCCTCCAGGAAGGCGAGCTCGCGCAAATGGTGGATGTTGCAGAGCGCATGGCAGCACTGCGTGTAGCGTCGGTAGGGCTTCCAGCCATCATGCACGCTCACGCCAGTGAAGCGCGGGAGGATGCCGATGGCGTCGGTGGCCTCGCTGCCCCGCTTGGCGTGCATCGCGTAGTGCGTCAGCCGGCTCGTGCAGGCCACATGCGCCCACGCCAATCGCCCGGCGCGGCGCACTCCCGTCTCGTCGCTGTGCAAGACGGGCGCCTGAGCCAGCGACGCCTTGATTGCGTCCTCAACCGGCCGCAGCGTCTTGGCGCCCTGCTCGACCCAGCGCGTGAGCGTGCCCAGCGACACCGGCGCGCCCACGAGATCAGCGAAGAGCTCGCGTACGCGCGCATACGGAATCAATTGCTGCTCCAACAGATAGACCCCCAGCGCCCGCAGCCGCGGCCCGTATTGCGCCCGGCTGGACGCATCAGGCGGGAAGCTGCCGACACTCACCAGCTCACAGCTGGGGCAGCGCACATGCAACGCGCGATGCTCCTGCACCACCAGGCGCACCGACGGCAGGTCATGGACTTGCCGTCGCTCGTAGAGGACCACCGACGCCGTCTCGTCCAACGGGGTCTGACACTCCGCGCAGACAGTGGGGCGATGCTCGACCACCTCGTCCGGTGTCGCCACCAGATGCAGCGTCTCCCCCCGATGCCCCAGCTGCCCGCCGGGCTTCTTGCCACTCCTTCGCCGTTGGCTGCGCGGTCGCTTGCGGCCCAACGGATCGCTGGAGGGCGGCTGGTGGCTCGTGTGGCTATCCTTGGCGAGTCGTGCTTCCAGCTCCTGCACACGCTCCAGCAGCGCCGCAATCTGCTCAAGCTGGCGGGCATTCTCGGCTTCCACCTCGGCGAGACGGTCCTCTGCTGTGCTCATACCACTAGGCTACACCCGCACCGCAAGTCCGCCGGAATAGTCCCAACCTGCCTTCTGCATGTCAATGAGCGATCCAACGTACTCCTGGAGAGACTGCACGGGAATGCGCGAAGCCTTTCCACCTTCACACTGAAGAGTTGCTAGCTCATGATGAGGCTATACAGCAACAACACTCACCCCAGCATGCGCAGCTTCAGTATGTCAAAGCAGCAACCTGCACATCACATATGCTGCCATCGCTTTATCCATATCTCTCCTCTCTACTGCTCCTCTCACACGACGCCAACTTGAGGCGCTTGGCCTCGGTGATGTCCTCGTAGGAGATGCCCTTCTGCTCGAGGTAGGCTTCCAGCCAGTTCATGAACCAGATGAGGAAGTGCGTCCCATCATCCTGGAGGGGGAGCGCAGTGGTGAGCAGCGCGCTGGCAGTCGTCGAGCAGCCAGCGAGCATCTGACAGATCACGAGCAGATCGCCTGCCGTCTTACGCTCGCGTACCGCAGGGACGCCATCACCGAAGAACGTTGCCTGTTGCACCGCCTCCCACAGCGACGAGGTGGGCCAGCGCGCCTTGTTGCGGTCGGTTGAGGGGATGGTGTGACGCAGCCACTGCTTGGTGGAGTACGCCCACAGGCAGGGAAGCTGATCGAGGAAGGCGTAGGCTTCTTCGACGCCCATCTCGCGCAAGCATTCCCGCTTGTAGCGGAATTCCACACGGGTGACGCGCGATTCACCATCCCAGCCGTTGGTTGCGCCAGACCTCTTGCATCCAGTCTTTGCGCGAGACGGTGATCTCCTTGGTCTTGTCGTAGATGCAGCAGGAGTGCGCAGCGCCTTTGCTGAAATCGAGTGTGCCGCACCTCCTGCCATTCAGGTTGATCTGCAGCGCTGGCGGTGTCTCGTCCTCATCCTCCAGCCGTAATCCTCGGCGATGCCCGCGGGTGACGAAGGCCGCAGCATCACCCACGGCGAGCTCCCAGCTCATTGGGTTTGATCGCAAAGCCCGCATACGAACCAGACAGGTTGGTGCTGACGCGGGCCATCAAACGTCTGCCTAGGTCACCGGCTGTTATCGCGCCTCGCTTATACTGCCGAATCGCACGCAGCGTCGCGATGGGACGCGCGCCCAGGCTCAGGCCGACCACCTCCTGAGGCTCGAGCCCATGCCTGCTCATCAGAGCGTGCAATTCGGTGGGCCTGATGAACTGCTCCCAGTCGTGCAGGCGCGGCGGCGCAAAGCGCGTTGCCCGCCACTCCTGGGCCAGCTTGATTGCGAATAGCTTGCTCAGAAACGTGCGGTTGATCGTGTCGTAGAGGAAGACCCCGCCAGGTGTGAGCATGCGGGCGATCTCCGCGATGACCCGATCGAGATTGGTGACGTGCTCCAGCACATCGCAGCAGTAGACGATCTCGAAGGACTGGCCAGGGAACGGCAACGCCTCGCCAACCCCAGTGCGATAGTCGATGGAAAGTCCTGACGCGGCGGCGTGCGCCCGCGCAGTGTCCAGTGAGGGCTCTGAGGGATCGATCCCCGTGACTAGACATCCGAGCCGCGCAAACTCTTCGGCCAGGAAGCCGCCTCCGCAGCCTACATCGAGTGTCGCCTTGCCATGAGGGTTGATGTGCAGTCGCTCAGTCAGGACGCTGCGGAAGTAGCCGGACCGGGCAGGGTTGAGCGCGGTGCGCAGCATCGAGAGACCCGCAGTCTCATCCCACCAGATGTCGCCAGGTTGGTCGTACACCGTGTTATCTACGGGCATCGCCTTGTCCTCAGAGGCGCGCTAGGATCACATCGCGGACCCAGCGATACGACTCCTCCTGCTGTCGCTTGGCGAAGAAGCGTAGACCGTCGAGCGCGATGTAGCACTGGTAGCAGAGGATGCGCTCGGCGTAATGGGGCACGGCGACGCCCCGCTCAGCGTAGCGGGCCTCAACGCGCCCACGAACGTTGCGTTCAGTCGACCAGAAGTCGAGCCAGGCCACATCAAAGAGGAAGTCGCCGTACTTGGCGTCAAGCCAATCCAGCACGGCGGTAATGCGCGCATCCACTGCCAACACGTTGCCGAAGCCATAGTTGCCGTGGACGAGAGAACGCTGCTCGGGGCAAACAGCAAGCAATTCCGTCATACGCGCATAGATTCCATCCCACACGTCACGCTCGAGAAACGTGGTCTCAAAGAGCGTATGCCACTTCCCGTAGAAGTCCCACTCCGGCTCTTCTTCGCGGATAACCGCCAGGGACGCGCGCCAGCTCGGGAAGAAGCCGACCCCGTCATCGCCGAAGATCCCAAAGCCTGACATGGCGCTCACGTCCACCGCATGGATGTCATCAAGCGTCTGCACCAGCGCTGGGAAGGCTTCTTCGTACGCATCAGGCGGCAATGAAGTGAGCGGCGCGCCGGGTATGCGCCGCGAGGTGGCATAGTGCAGGTCACCGAGTCGTCCCACATGGAGGATCGGAGCGGTAGGAACTGGCGAGGCGGCGAGCAGGCGCTGGATGAAGAGTTCTTTGTCCAAATTGGCGCCCATGTGCTGGGTAAACCGCAGGATATAGCGCTCGCCTCCAGCAGAAAATCCATAGGTTTGCGCAATCTGCCCGCCAGAGACGACCTCAAGGTCTTCGATAGGCGCAGCGAAGCATTCATGGAGTAATGCCAGAACATCCGCCTCAGCAATCTGCGGCTTGCCATTCGCAGGTGATGACATTGCCATCCCCTCTCCAGCGCCTCGCGCGAGTTTGACCCCTACGCTGTCTTCAACCCAAGTGGACAATGCCGGACACCGGCGAACAAAGACGCTCGTCGCTTCCCAATACATCCTTTTCTAGGATACAACCTTGGACTGCCTTTGACGAAGGGAAGGAAGCCACCGATTCGAGCATTGAGACTACAGATTGACGCCAATTTTGACGCCACCGCCGGCGAACGGCTAGGTGAACAACCATGAACGTTGCAAGGCTCAAACGGGCCTGAAAAATCAGCCCTTCGTGAACGTCGGTGAACGACTATGAACGGAGGGAAGCGGTCTTAAAATCCGCTGTGCTCAAGAGACACGGCATTTCCAAGCTCAACAATAATGACAGCCATTCTGACAGCCAACAGCGGCGGACAAGCATGGACGTTGGCGAACAATGAAGGACCATCAAATTGCACGTCTCCAGCGTCCATGGACGTTGGCAGACACTGGCGGACACACTATCGCCTGACTCTTAATCAGCTGGTCCATTTATGAAGCGAAGGCCGAGAGCGACGCCAGTGGGCTTGCTTATGATCTGGTGGCGTCATGCACTTAGATCGCAGGTCAGTGGCTACCCGCCGCCTGCTCGCGCGTCTTCCATGCTTGCTTCAGCACTTCGAGCGCCTTCCGGCTCTGCCCACGGCGCTCCAGGAACTCGGAGAACGCGGCATAGGCGTCACTGAGCTGTGCAAGCGCGTTGGCCTGTTTCAGGCCCTCGATCTGCCTGCTCGAAGGTGCGCTCGGCGTCTCCATAGTCCTTCTTGGCCTCGAGCACCTGCGCCGTCACGAGTTGCGCCTCCGCAATCAGTGTCGTCATCGTCGAGCGACTCCGCCAGTGTCGTCGCCTGCTCAGCAGTCTTCACTGCGTCATCCATCCGCTGCTGGCCCAGATACAGCGACGCGAGATTACTCTGCGCCTCGGCCAACCCGCGCGCATCGTTCTGCTGCTCTGCGCGCTGGCGAGCCAATTCGAGCTCTGACAGAGCGGCGCCCAGGTCACCTGACTGCGCAAACACCCGACCCAACCTGGTGTGCGCCTGACCCATCACGCGACGATTTGCAGCGTCTTCATAGGCGGCAAGACTCCGCGCAGAATACGCGCGCGCGCTCCGATAATCACCCTGTGTGCGCGCAGCGGTCGCGAGCTGCGCATAGCGTAAGCCGAGCTTCTCGGGATCGAGCGCCTCGTCCGCCAACACAGTGGCTTCGCGTAGATACGTCAGCGCCGCGTCTTGCTCGCCGAGCAGCCAGGACTCGCTGCCGAGATGGAACAGCACCTTCATGCGGAACAAGGGATCAAGCACAACGGCCTTCTCAATAGCTTCAACGCAGAGGCGCAATTGTTCGAGCGCGGCCTGATGCTTCTGCGCGAGGCTGTAGGATAGGCTGAGTTCCAGGCGCGCCCGTTCGCGCAGATCGGGATCGCCGACACGGTCGGCCAGCTGAATGCTTTCCTGGGCCTCGCGGCGGGCGTCGTCGGGACGACGCAGCGCGTTGTAGCAGAACGCCAGATGCCACTTCAGCGTCGCCTGCTCCCGCAGCGAGGGCCCACGCTCCGCCAGCGGAGAGAGGATTTCGAGGGCCGCTTCGGCGTTTCCCTGGCGAATGAGTATATTTGCTTCTCGCATCTGCGCTTCAATGTCGTCGCGATCATAAGCCGACACATAGCCGCCCGCGGCACGAACGACGACATCGCCCGGTTCGATTCCGCAGCAGATCAGCGACCGATACCTGTAATCGCTCCGCCAGCTTCTCCAGCGCACCCAGACTGGGCCTGATTTGCCCCCGCTCCACGGCGCTGATATAGCTTACCGAGTATTGAGAAGCTGCGACTTCACTTTGTGTAAGATTTCTAGCCAATCTCGCCTGACGAAGCCGTTGACCCAATCGCATCGTCGTCGTCGCCTCATCCGCCTCAGTCATCGTATCAGCGCCTTTCCCTACAATCGCCATCTCGGTACTGGGGTTCGCCCACAGCACATATGGGGAATCTCAAAGATCGGTGCACACGTCAGATGCCAGGTCTGCTCTCTGAACACGGGTCATCAGGGGCAAATGTGTCTGCACTGGCCAAGCTTTTGCAATGGTAGGTGAAGCGATGATCTTGACTTTAAGATGATCTCGCCTTGCTTGCCTATCATTTGGTCAAGTATAGCATAGGTTCAAGTACATAATCGGCAAAGTTCTCACAAAGCGCTTCAACCAGCGTCCAGGCGAAGACAGGGCAGCCCATTGGAGTCCCCTGCAAAGCGACCGCGCTATGAACTTGTATATCCCTTCAAGCTTATTGAATGCGCAGCTTGGATAATTGCTGATCTCAAAGTAGTGTCCAGATTATCTCGCCCTTGGCAAGCTTGGGCTATGGCGTCCGCGCCAATAAAGTGAAGCCGAAATGCCCACAAGCATGTGCTGTGGACACCCTTGACTGATGTCCTACGTCCGCTGTACTGGTGAACAGGTGCACGGCTAGCGTGGTTTCCACCTGGCGAGTCATCGTTATTGGAGGTGTTGCGGCTTTACATCACTAAGACATCTTTACAAACTTTGGCCCTACACTGTTGACTAAGGGCACTTCCGGGAATAAGTTGATCATTGTCCCTGAGGCTTGATGGTATAGTTCCAGTCCCCGTGGAAGGCATCCCTTACCAGATTGAGCGCAGCCAACTCGTCATCGGTGACCTGAAGACCGGTGGGATAGGTCTGGCTGTCCTTGCGCGCCGTGACCACTAACCCCTCTGCGGTTGTCGTGTGCGAGATCAGTTCCAGCACGACTTCCAGCGAGGTCAGCGGGGTGGCGCGCCAGTTAAGCGAGATGAACGAAAACAGGCGATGTTCAATCTTATTCCATTTGCTGGTCGCAGGAGGATAATGCGCCACCGTAATCGTCAAGTGCTCTTCGTTCGCCAAGTCTTGCAGTTTCTTCTTCCAGAGCCGGTTTTTCACGCCATTGGAACCACCCCCATCGGCCGTGATGAGCAGTTGGTGCTGGCCGGGATAGAGCGCTTTGCCCACCTCGTGCCACCACCGCCGGATGCTCTCCACCGCAAATTCGGCCGTCTCATGATCGATGCCCACATTGACAAAGCCGCGGTTGTGCACCAGATCGTAGATCCCATAGGGGATGGCTTTGCCATCGGCCAGAGACAGAAAGTCGTACACGTTCACCCGCGTCGCTTCCCCTTTGGCCTGCCATTCCCGTCCGCTCTGTTTAAACTGGCCGATGAGGTCCTTCTTCTTGCAGTCCGCGGAAATGATCGGGGCGCCTTGCTGTTCAAATGCCTGACAGGTGGCGTTGAGGTGTGCAAACTGCTCATCCCGGTCGGGATGCGCTTCCCCTTCAATGGTCTTCTTATTCACATGCAGCGAAAACCCCTGCGCGTGGAGCAGTTCGGCCAGCGCGGACTTCTTGATGTGATGCCCTTTTGCCTCGAGTGCTTGCACCAGATGCGCCAGCGATTTGGTGGTCCAGCGCACCAAACTCATCGGATCTCCCTTGGGTTCCAGGGCGTGCTCCAGATCGCTCAGCAGCGTCGGGTCGCTCGCCGCCAGCTTCTTTCTTCCGGCTCCTGGCCGACGGATACGTGTCCCTGGGGAGTAGGTCTCGCCGGCCTCCCGTTCCCGCAGACCCCGTTTGACCGTGTTGAGGGAAACGCCGGCCTCCCGGGCGACCGTGCTAACGCTGCTGCGTCGCTGCGCCTCGGCGGCTAGGTAGTGCCTCCATTGCTTTTCATTGAGCATGGCACGCATCTGTTGGTATTCTTGTTCGCTGGAGAGCGGTTCCATGTGCTCACTTTACGCCTACTCCCCTCTCTTTGGCAACTAATTCTCGGAAGTGCCCTAAGTGGCTGAATACGCGGCTATCCTCGTTTCACGGAGCGATATGCCCTTTGTCGCATCACAGGTCGAAGATCTTCTTGCGATCGTAAGACGTACGTCAACGGCGCTGAGTCGTTGTACACACTCCATGGGAAAGCAGTTCGCTCGCCAGTCGTCCTTGCACATTACCCGGTCAATCGACTTCGGAGTCGGGCACGTCGAGCATTGCAGACGCATGGATGGCACAGGTAAGCTGGTCCGTCGAATTGACCTTGACCGAACCACCATCAATATGAACCGCGTGGAAGAGGTCCATCAAGACAGCGTACACGAGACGTTCTAGGAACAGGGAAGCGTCATCCAACTTCGACGAACGCTCCTTTACCTCCTCGATGTGCAGCGCCTCGCTGTAGCGGGCGGGCGAACGGAAGCTCATCGAGAAGGAGACGCGATTTGGAGCTGCGTGCTCCAGCGTGAACTGATCAACCACAATAATGCCAAAGACCTCGTGTAGCGCTAAGCTCAGCGCAGCCTCGGTGGCCAATGCCAATAGGTTGTCCGCCTCTGCAATCACGGCAGATGAGGTGCGCTCTTGCGCGCGGTCATCATGGGAGGCGCCACATTGCGAGGTGAAGTGAGACTCCATGTGCTCTCCGTCCTAGTAGTATTGGCGGCGGCTGGACGCTCAACCGTGCTCGGGATATGTGGGACCGCATGAAGCGCCATGCATCCGAGAATGGGCCGTTACCTCCCCTTGCCCAACAGCTCTTACTCTACCAGAGGGCGACGTGACTTTAATGAGGTTATGAGGACAAATTGTCCACAGAGGACAAGTTTGGGCACACCGGTTTTCAGGGAGAGCGCCTGAGCAGCTAGCCTCGCAAGACGGTTCGCGGGAGAAGACGCATGAGCAAGACGTCGCAGAGTTTTGGTGCGTGCCTGACAAAGCTGCTCATCGAGAAGCGCTGGTCAGTGCAGGCGTTCGCGGAGGAGCTGACTGTCGACCGGTCATTGGTCTACAAGTGGCGACGCGGGGAGCGGACACCTCACCTTGACACCAAGTATGTGGCGCAGATCGCAGCGGTACTGTCCCTGACACCTGAGGAGCGGGCTGCGCTGGAGGAGGGCCAGCGCTGGTCGCTGAGCATACCGCATCCTCCGCGAGTGCTCAAACAGCCCGCCCCGCAAGACGTCCAGCGGTTGCTCGATGTGAGTTCGGAGCCGCTCACCCTCGATCTGGATCAAGTGGGCGCGACCAACGAATCGACTGAGGGCGAAAATCCACTGTCCGATCGGAGGAAAGGGTGGAGAAGTGGAGTGATCCAGGGAAGGGTAGCTGCGTTCCAGGCGGCGCTTGAGATGATCGATGCAGCGACAGCTCCCGCTGATCCGTCAGATCCTTTGGCAAGCACGATCTTCACAACATCACTTGAGGGAGGCGGTTGGAGCGAAAGCGAACGAGCCGAATATTCGCTGCAATGGCAATCGGTCATCAAACACGCGATCACGCGCGGATGGCAATTCTGCCACCTAGTGCGCCTCGACAAGAATGCTCGACGCTCCCTGACGATGGCGCGTGCGATGCTCGATCTGATGGGGACTGGCAGGTATACCGCCCTCTATTCGTACGCCAGCGAGTCCGCGCTGCCAGTCGTCGAGCTGGTAGTAATTCCTGGTGTCGCGGCGGTTCAGTTCCTCGCCACCTATACCTGGGGCTCGGTGGATACTGCATTAGTGCTGAGGCAGGGCGAAGAGATCGCGTTGGCGCAAGCCTATGTCCAGCAGGCGCTATCGAGGGCCAAGCCGCTGCTGCGGGCGTTCCCTCCCGAAGATTGGATCGCATTTGCGAGTAGTCGTGTCGAGGCCGAAGAGCAGTATGGGGGACACGGGCTCGTCAAGGATGGCTTGAGTCAGTTGAGCGAACCACCAGCATGGTCATGCCCGGATGCCCATTGGGCGCGACATTCCCGACACCGCGGTGAGACTTTGTCGGAGTTGATCGATACGGGTAAGCGCCAGATTGCCGCCTTCGAGGCACACGTGGCACACCATGTGTATCGCGACATTTGTCCCATGCGCGCAGTGACCCAACTGGTGCAGAAGGGGCACTACCTCCAAGGCTCCGACATCGATTCCTATGTCCAACCGATCGCAGATCGTATTGCACATCTCGAGCACGTGATCGTGCTCCTGCGCACACACGACCACTATGAACTCGCGTTGGTTGATGAAGGCCAAGAAGAACATATCCCCATCCTGACAAATCGCTACTGGGAAGTCATCGGAGGGATGCGAGTCTTTACGAGCATGCATGTGCGCGGTTCCGAGGGACGCATCCTGCACACTGGGTTACTCATCGCCGAGCCGACCCTCGTTAGCGCGTTCCAGGACTACTTCAACGACCTGTGGGAACGCATTGCGCCTCGTGACAAAGATAAGGGCTTCGTCATATGGTGGTTGGAGCGGCAACTGGAGTCTCTTCATTGATCGTCAGATGATCCACATTCTACAGCCCAGCAATGAATCTCCCATAGCCACTCACCAATGAGTTCCCAGCGGCAGGCATTCTGGCGGCGTGTTGAGCTCCATACATAGCAGTGTGCGACGTACAGAGTTTGTACAACGTCCAGGATAAACCCTGGTGGGCGCTGGCGAACGGCTGCGATGGTCCGCAAGCTGAATGCGTTCTTGACCCCAATTTTGACCCCAACCCAGACGAACGGTCATGGACAACGACGAACTGAAGTAATGTGAAGATGTGGGAATCTCGCGGCTTGGTACACTTCAGCGCACAGTCTGAAACACACCCGGAGGAAGTACAAGCAGTGCCACGGCCGCTAAAAAGCGACCTATACCTATTAATCAGATCACGCACGTCCTGTGTATGCCCGAATCTACATCAGGGCGCATGAGCGAGGTGGACGCTACATGCGCTTACCAGAACCGGCAAGCTTTTTCGCTCTCACATGTGCGCGATTTGCACGAGCGCGCATGGACGCGCGAAAATATGTGATAGGCGCGTGGGGTTCTCTGATGACCCCCGTCCAAGGAAAGGACGTATAGCGCCGCGAACGACTCGACGCAGGAAGGATCTATGCACATGAGTAATCAAGTTGGTAGCGCCGCAGACCTCCCGTGGCGCCTCCGTGTCCTCCGGCGGCTCCCGTTCCTCAATGCCATCAGCAAGTGCCTCTTGGAAGCTGGCGTGCCACTGGGCTTCAACGGGCTTCTCACCGTTCGCGGGCGCAAGAGCGGCCTGCCGCGCACCACGCCGGTGGCGATCATCGCGGCCTCAGGCAGACGGTGGGTCTGGGCGCCCTGGGGCGAGGTGCAATGGGTCCGCAACCTGCGCGCCGCTGGCCGCGCGACCATCACCATGCGCCGCCAGACAGAAGAAGTCAGCGCAACCGAGCTGGATCCGGCGCAGCGCATGGGGTACTTTCGCGATATCCTCGCTCCGCTCGCGCGGAGCATCCCGTTCGGTGTCCAGTTCATCCGCATCGCCGATGGAGTCGATCTCAACGATCCAGTGGCAGCGGCTGAGGGTCGCCCAGTCTTCGAACTCCACCCAGTGCAATAACGTTAGTCTCCGGGACGATGCGAAGGACGAGGTGGCGGAGCCACCATCGCTCGCGCTGTTGTGCGCGCTGACTAATAGCTTGCTCAGGCCGTCAATCTACCACTCGCTGTAACGTTTTACCAGGCGCACGAAGTGAAACGCGAGCTAACCTCGTCACTCATGAGCCTCAGGAGATCGCCCATCGTGGTTCCACGGTACATTTTGCGCCTACGTACGTCTCACTTGTTATGAAACAGCAGAGCGGATACATAGTACGCGCATGCGAGAAGGGTGAGTTCCATGAGTGCTCAGCAAATCAACGGCCTGGCGCTCTTGCTGGTCGGTGTGGCCGTGTTGATCATGAGCGTCGGCGTGGCATGGGCGCTCGCGCGACGCTCGCGCGCGCAACGTGTCGAAAGCACCTGGTTTATCACCCTGGTCAGTTTTGGGTTGCTGGTCGTCGGCGCGGCGCTTTGCTACCTTGGTGTCAGCAACATTATCGAAGGCGGCGCATAAGCGGAGGATGAGGCAATCCACCAGGAACCGCGCATGTCCGGCCATCAGGTATGAAAGACCGGCGCGCTAGCCCCAAGTGGCCATTGGCGCGCTGCCGCGCGCGCCGTTGCCCTGCAGGAGGTTGCCGTGATGACTGAGATGGCGGAGATGTTGATCGAACACGCTACAGCCGTCATCTCTCCCCGGCGGATCGGGGATCATCTGATTGGTGACGTGGGCTGCGCGCTGGTCACGGATCAAGGGAACATCTATGCCGGCGTCTGTCTGGATCTTCCCTCAGGCCTGGGATTCTGCGCTGAAGCAAGCGCTATCGCCGCGATGGTGACCGCGGGTGAGCAGCGCATCACGCAAATCGTCGCCGTCTGGAAAGATGCGGACGGCGCGGTGTATATCCTCTCGCCCTGCGGACGCTGCCGCGAGTTCATCGCGCAGATCCATAGCGCGAACATGGAGACCGAGGTGATCCTTGCTAGCGACCGGAGCGTTCCACTGCGCGAACTGCTCCCACAA
Source organism: uncultured bacterium (assembly GCA_963733745.1). Classification (GTDB taxonomy): domain Bacteria; phylum Chloroflexota; class Ktedonobacteria; order Ktedonobacterales; family JADMIN01; genus DASWAC01. Next base: position 11,923 of record CAVTFE010000054.1, on the reverse strand, counting down.
CATCATCTGTTCACACCTCACGCATGACGAACGGGAGTTCCAACTGCTATAATCGGCAGGACGCTGACCATCTCAGAATGCCGAAGTTGACGCCGATGCGCGCTCTCTCACAAGCCGCCGTGCGTGGGCTGATGATCGCTGCGCTCGGGCTTCAGCAGCGCCCACCCTCTCTCGCTCCGGCGACCAAAACCGACGTGCGCCAGATGATCCAACGGCTGCACGGGGTGCAGATCGACACCATTCACGTCGTGGCGCGCAGCCCCTATCTCGTGCTGTGGAGCCGCCTGGGCGCCTATCCCCAACGCTGGCTGGATGAACTCTTGGCCGAGGGCGCGCTGTTTGAATACTGGGCGCGCGCCGCCAGTTTCTTGCCAGTCGAGGAGTATCCGCTTTACCGCCGCCTCATGCTGAACCGGCTTACCTGGCACGAGTACCGCTGGCGTCCCTGGATGCAGGAGCATGCGGAACTGGTGAACCAGTTGCTGACGCGCATCCGCGAGCACGGCCCGGTACGCTCAGCCGACTTCGCGCGCGCGGGTGGCGCTAAGCCCGGCTGGTGGAACTGGACGGATGAGAAGACCGCGCTCGACGGACTGTGGATACGGGGTGATCTGATGGTCGCCAGCCGCCAGCAGTTCCAGCGCGTCTATGATTTGCGCGAGCGGGTCCTTCCGGAGTGGGATGACGCCCAGACGCCGGAATTGGAGGCGGTGTACGATGCCTTCGCGCTGAACACGGTCAAAGCCTTAGGCGTAACGAAAGCGGCCTGGGTCGCCGACTATTTCGGACTGTCGAAGAAAGTTGCTCAGCAGGCGATAGAGCGACTGGCGCAACGCGGACAACTCCACACTGTGCAGGTCGAAGGCTGGGAGGAGCCTGGCTATTTCCATCCCGACCACCGCGAGGCGATTGAAGCGGCGACGAGCGGCCAGATCCCCGTCTCCCGCACGACCCTACTGTCCCCGTTTGACCCGCTGGTGTGGGATCGGACGCGAGCGCAGGAGATGTTCAACTTCGCCTATCGCATCGAGTGCTATACCGTTCTCCAAAACTAACCCACATATCCCGAAGGCTAAATAGCGTTTGGTTCCTGCTTCAACGGGGAGAGTTTCACTTGAGCCCTCAGACCCAAGCCAGCGCTCTCCTCTCCACAGGCGTTTTGCCTCTCCGACGAACTGCCGGCGAGTTTGGCTAGTTTGGCTAAATTGATCGCCGCGTTCAGATCGCGGTCCAAGACCAGACGACAGTGGGGGTTCCGGCAGTGGAACGTCCGATCTCTCAGGCCCAACTCCTCGTCCACCCACCCACAGCCAGAGCAGGTCTTGCTCGATGGCTCCCACCGGCTGGCGACGAGCACCTGACAGCCATACCACGCGGCCTTGTAGCTCAATTGCCGCCGGAACTCCGCGAAGCCGACATCGCTGATGGCTTGCGCGAGATGATGTTTCTTGAGCATGCCAGCGACATTGTGGCGCTCGATCACCACGACTGCCTTGGTTTTCGTCAGCCGAGAGGTGAATTGATGCAATGTGTTGGCCCGCTGATTGGCCACCGTGTGGTGAAATTTCCCGATGCGCTGCGCCGCCTTACGCCGATTGCGACTGCCTTTCTGCTTGCGTGAGACGGCGCGTTGCAGGCGCTTGAGCTTCTTGAGGCACGAGCGCAGATGGCGTGGATTGGGGACAACTGTACCATCCGAGAGAGTGGCCAGCGTCTTGACGCCCAGATCTACCCCCACGACTGGCCCAGTGTTCACGGGCACGACCCGCTCCTGCTCCACTTAGGGTTCGTCAATGAATAACTGATCCCATTATGCGCTGCGCGGGAGGATGGTGTAGTTCCAGTCGCCGTGGAAGGCGTCGCGCTCCAGGCGCAGGGTGGCCATCTGCGCGTCGGTGACCTTCACGCCGGCTGGATAGCGGGTGGGATCGAGTGCGCTCTCGACGGTGAGTCCGGTGCTGGTCGTGGTGGCAGCAATCAGGCTCAGGATCACGGCGTAGCTGACGAGCGGCTTCCCGCGCCAGTTTTGGCTGATAAAGGAGAAGAGGCGGTGCTCGATTTTGTTCCACTTGCTCGTGCCTGGCGGCAGGTGGCAGACGGTGATCGCCAGCCCGGTCGCGTCGGCGAGGCGTTGCAATTCCCACTTCCACAGCCGCAGGCGCGAGCCGTTGCTGCCGCCCCCATCAGCGCTGATCAAGAGTCGGCGGGCAGTAGGATAGCGGCGGCGGCCCGTGCGCTCCCACCAGCGCCGGATACTGGCCACCGCGAAGGCGGCGGTGTCGTGGTCGAGCCCGACGCTGACCCAGCCCGCATTCGCAGCCAGATCATAGACCCCGTAGGGACTCACCCGCCCCAACTCGGGCACGATGAAGTCGTGCACGCGCACCTCCTCCGGCTCCCCCTTGGGGCGCCACTCGCGCCCGCCGTTCTTGAAGTCGCCGACCAGCTCCTTCTTCTTGGTGTCCACCGAGATCACCGGGTCACCCGCGGCCAGGAATCCCTCGGTGGTGGCATTGAGGTGAGCGAACTGCGCGTCGCGGTCGGGGTGGTCGGTCCCTTCGCGCGTCTTGCGGTTGGCCTGCAAGCTATAGCCCGCCGCATGTAGCAGTTGGGCCACTTTTTCATGGCTGAGGCGATGGCCCTCCTGCTGGAGTTCGTGCGCCAAGCGGCGCAGGCTCTTGCAGGTCCAGCGCAGCGGCGACTCCGGATCGCCGCGTGTGACCGGCTCGATCAGTCGCTCCAGATCCCTCTGCAAGGTCGGGTCGGTCTCGACCAGCGGCTTACGCCCGCCCCCAGGCCGGCGCACGCGCCCCGGCGCGGCCGAGGAGACGACTCCGGTCAGCTCCTTGATGCCCAGCGCGATCGCCTTGCGCGACAAGCCGGTGGCCCGCGACACCGCCGTGATCCCGCCCCGGCCCAGCGTCAACGCTTCCGCAGCCGCCACCGCCCGTCGGCCACGTTCGTCCAAGACCCACGTGACTCGCTCATACCGCTGCCGAATGTCGTCTTCTGGGGTATCCATACCCCACAGCCTACCACCGTTCGCTCACCGCTGCCACCTTTGTTTGTTGACGAGCCCTAACACCGAGATATACCAGTGTCCGGCGTGCTCGCTCACCGTGGCGGAGTGGATTCTGGTGTCCACCGGGAGATAGCCGCGCTCTTTGAGCCGCAGCCGTCCCAGGCGCGGCAACTGAACGGCGTCGGGGAAGACGACAATGCTGCCGGTGAGGCGGAAGCTGCCCAGCCCGCGCTTCTTGGTCTTGCGCTGCGGGTAGCCGAGCTTCCCGCGCAGTTTCCCCTCCTTCTTCAATTTGACGCGACGGAAGAACTGGGCGAAGGCGGTGTCCATGTTGCGCAGAGCTTCCTGGGGCGCGCACTTGGAGACCTCGTACATCCGCGGCACTTCAGTCTGCTTGAGCGCATTGAGGTCCCGATGCAGGTCCATTGCTGAGGGACTCTTGCTGGTGGCGCGATAGGCCTCCTGCTTGCGTGCCAAGCCCCAGTTGTACGCGCAGCGCGCCGCCCCTGCATGCCGCTTACAGTCGGTGGTCTGCTCATTATTCAGATCCAGCTCGGTTTTGTAGGCGCGCTGGATGGAGTGTTGGATGATTCTCATGGCGCTTCCGCTGGTTCAATGCGCTGCTTGCCCCACGCCTAGTTCGTCGCTGCCTCGACAGGTGAGGCATACCGTGAGGCATACTCGCACGATTGCATAGCGAGAGCATGCCATTTCACGGCAGAGAAGGCAACAAAGATGACGTTTACTGACACTCCCCCGGCTGAAGCCGGGAGGTTCTGACTCACGTCAGCGACTTCTGGCCTGTGTCAAAGGCGCTACTCCGATGGGGCGGAGATACTTGACGGTGTCGGCTTGCACCTTGCTGTAGCGACCGTAGGCCGCCTTGGAGCAGATGTTGGCGCTGCCATTCACATCCCGATGGATCCGCGCGCCGCAGCCCAGACACCGAAACCGGCGTCCGCGTGGCGAGGAGGAACGCACATGGGAGGATACGCTGCAGGTTCTGGTCGACTAGCTCTCGTCAATCCACTCGACGGTGACGCCCAGCCGCGCCGCCTTCTCGGTGAGATAGCGGCCGAACTGCCCGTGCGGCCACTGGCTGATCTTCTGGTTGATCTTCTGGTTGGTCACCGTGCCTAGGCTCACGCCGGTCTGGATGTCGCGCACATCCCCCACCGCAATGCGGGTGACGCCGTCCTGGGCGCAGAAGTCCACCACTTTGCGCGCCGCCTGGTGCAAGATCTCGCGCTGCTGCCGGTACACCCTCGCGCTGAGTTGCGCCTTGCGTTTGAGCAGCCGCTGCGTGCGCCGGGAGCCCGGCTGGCAACGACTCAGTTGCTCCTGCAAAACGCTGTGGACCTAGTTGCGCCACTGCTTGCAGGCGCGGAGCATACGGCCCGACACGACCAGCGCATGGCGCTTGGTGGTGGTGACCGCCGCGATATCGACTTCGCCCAGATCCACTCCCGCCACCCCCTCGGAGGAGGCAGGGGAGGAACACGGAGGCAAGACCACCCCGGTGTCAATGGTCAGGCAGAGGTCGTAGTGATCCGCCCGCCAGGTCAGCTCCGCCCGTCGCAGGTCGGCTCGCTGGTACTCGGCGGGCAACGGCAGCAGGAGCGGGGGCCGCTGCCCTCCGGTGGGCAAGCGCAACTGTCCGGTGGGCAAGCGCAACTGTCCGGTGGGCAAGCGCAACTGTCCAGTGGGCAGGACGGTGAGCGCCTGGTCCTTCCAGGCCACCGTCTGGTAGCCCTTGGGGTGATGCGGATACTCGGTCTGGATGCGTCCCATCTCTGCCAGTTCTTGCTTGCGGAGTTCGACAGCGGTGGCGATGTTGGCGGCGAATTTCTGGCACAGGGCTTGTACACTTTGGCTGTGCAGGGCATACTGCCCACCCTTGGTCGCCTGCTCCAGATCTGCCGCGTTGAGCCACATCCCATTGGCGCGGGCGTCGGCATGCAGGTGCGCCAGATCCGTCCACAGCCGTCCCGCTTCCGCTCGCAGCGCCTGGCAGTGAGCGAGCGCAGCCTGGGGCAGCCCACGCAATGAGACAAGACGGACGACCCATTGGGTGTTGGCCTGTTTGTATGGCAGAACATCGCCTCCTTCCCAATGCTGGTCAGCATGCGCGCTAGAACAGATGTTTGTCAACGTTGCAACGTTGTCAACGTTGTCAACGGGCGCGCGGACGATTCATCCCCGCCTTCAAAGACGGGGCTTTCTCGCCCTCCTTCTGTAATCACAGCGCCCAAGCGGATCTACGGCTACTTCACCCTGCCGATCCTCCACAACAATGCGCTAATTGGTCGGCTCGATCCCAAGGCCCACCGCAAAGAGGGCGTGTTCGAGGTGAAGGCGCTGCATCTGGAACCTGGCGTGGTCGCCGATGACGCCCTAGTCGCCGAGGTGAGAAGCGCGTTGCGCGCCTGCGCCGCGTGGCACGAGACCCCGCAGGTCATTGTCCGCGCAACGACCGAACCTGGCCTCGCCGAACGCCTGTCCAACTAACGCGCCACTAGGCGACGGCGAGGCGCATATCAACAACTGAGCTGGAATCCCTATCACATACCGAAACCGATCCCTAACCCCAGGGTTGGCAGGATAAAGTAGGCCGCCACGCCGAGTGCGATCAGGACGACGATAACTGCAAGCGCGACCCACAGTGCGCTGCCGCCCCCAGACGCAGTCGCATTGGAACCCTTCGCGCCTGTTGTCGTGGTCAACGCCGATAGCAGGCGCGCGCCATCTGGACTGCCCCAGCCCGTGCAGGCGTCCCATCCCGATTGCGCCTTATAGGCGCCGATCACGCCGCCAGTGGGATCGTTCGTGCCGACGGTAATGTCGCGCAGCGCACGTGCCCACGTTCCCCTTGTAGAGCAGCGGATTGATGAAGCCGACCGGCTTGCCTACCTGCTGATTCACGCGCGCGATCAAGCCCGCCCATAGCGGGGCCACGGCGCTCGTGCCGCCAACTCCTGGCGTCATTTCGCCGTCAACAAGAATCGTGTAGCCCGTGCGCCCGTCGGCGTTCCCCGCCACATCCGGCACGCCTCGCCCGCGCGTATGCGTCGGATTCACCGATACCGGCACAATCCCCTCCTGCCAGGCGGGAAGCGCGTTCATCTCGCTGACGCCTCCGCCAGTGGCGCCGCCGCCCTCTGCGCGCGAGCCTTCATTCCAGACGATCTCGCCGGTGATGGCGTCGCCTGATAATTGCAGCGTGGTGCCACCACATGCCAGCACATAGGGGCTGGCCGCCGGGAAATCCACATGCGCGTGGCCGTCATCGAGCTGATCCTGCGAGCCGTCGTCGCCGGAGGCAGCGCAGACGGTCACGCCCAGCAGCGCCGCCGCCTGGAACGCCTGATTCACTGCCTGAATCGCCTGACTGGTCCAGATATCCTGCCCTTCGGTGAAGCCCCAACTGATCGAGAGCACCGACGGACGGCGCGCGTGTCGTGTACGGCGGCGGAGACCGCGTCCACCCAGCCCTGCTCGGTAAAGGGCGCGAAATACACGGCGATCTTCGCGCCAGGCGCCAGCGACGACGCCACCTCGATGTCGAGCATGACCTCGCCGTCAATATCAGGATCCGCGCCAGGCTGGTTGGAGACGCCATCCACCGAGACCGCCTCGACCTGTGGCGAGGGCAGATTGATCCCCTTGAAATACGTGTCGAGATCGGCCTGCGAGAAGCCGCCGCCGAACTCGAGGATGCCGATACACTGCCCCTCGCCGCTCAGGTGCGTCGGGAAGTTGTAATGCGCGCCGATCTCCGTGTGGATAGAAGCTGCGCGACTCTTCTTCGTTGGTCAGCCGTTCGCCAGCCGCCGCGCGCAGGCGCGCTCGCTGGGAGGTAACATGCTGCGTGGGCGCGCTTGCTGGCGGTTATCCAGACCGAAGACGCCCTCGACGATGCCCTGCAAGTTGGCGGGAATATGCAGCGGCCCCAGGCGGCCACGATAGTCGCCCTGCGGAGAGCTATAGCGCACCAGCTTGACCTGGAACGCCGAGGAGAGCTGCGCGGCGGTCCCAGAGACCAGGATGGTGCGCTGGTCCCGATCGGAGCGCACGACCGTCAGATGGTGGTCGCGGGCGAACTTTGCGACCTTCTCCATATCTTTTTCATTCGCGCCATAACGCGCGGTAAATTGCTCAGGCGTGAGATAGGTCCGCTGGCTCGGCGGTGTGGCGCCCAGCGCGGCGACGGCTTTGTCGAGATCGCCGCTGGAGGCGTGTGACCGCACACGAATGGTGACTTGAATCTGTTCCTCAGGATCGTTCGGGCCAACGACACGCGCGCCAGGGACGAGCTTGCGACTGCTCCCCGGTAGCGTGCCGTGATGACGAGACGACGATTTCGCCATGATGAACCAGCGCTTTCTCTACTTGATGACAGCAACAAGGCACGAGCCGTACGGCGATTCCGCCAGGCCCATGCTGAAGAACCAGCAAGCCATAGCCCCTCGCGTCGAGGGTCGCTTGGCCGTCTGGGACGCCGCTAGTTTATCTGGTCTGCGGCAAGGATGCAATGACTTGTTCCACAATTCGATGGCTCATTGCTCAACATGAGTAGATACCGTGCAGGTTACAGCATCGGCAGGTAGATGTAATTCCTGACTGGCAGGCCTTTAGGATAATCAAGGGAGATGGGTAGTCAACCGGCCGCACGATCTGCCACATAGAGCAGCGATTCCTCGCGAACTAAGCGAGGCATAGAGTCAAGTCCAAATCATGCTATGCGCCGACAAAGGTCTGCGGCTGAGGGAGTGGCTCCCCACGCTCATGAGCGAACGCGATCATGTTTTCCAGCGCATTCCCACCGCGCCGCCGCCTCCTCATAGGTCGCGCCTTCGGCGATCGGCCCAAAATAGTTCTCCCACTCCGGCGCCAGCACGACGTAGCACTGGTCCTCGTCACTCCACTTGATTTCGAGGGAGTATCGAAGAATCTCGCCCATCTCTATGATCTCCTCATCCCGCCAGCAGATCCGCAATGCGCGTCTCATGAAGCAGCGCGGCGAACGCCGCGGCGGCCGGAGAAAGCTCCCGTCCATACCAGCGCACCAGCGCCACCTCATAGTCCGGCAATTCGATCTCTGGCATCGGCAAGCTGACCAGCTCGCCGCGCTCCAGCTCTTTGGCGATGGCCAGCGTCGGCAAGACGGTGACGCCGACGCCGCGCTTGAGCAACTCGGTCAGCGCATCGCCCGCCGTGACCTCCACCGCGATTGGCGTCTCCGCGCCCGCTGGCAACGCATGGCGCAATCCCAGTCGCGTCGGGCCGGCCTGCGTCGAGAGGATGGTGTAGCGCGCGAGGTCGCTCCGGCTGACTTCCTTGCGCAGGGCGAGGGGATGCTCCGGCGAGGCGACGACGACGAGCCGGTCACTGTGGCTCCAGAGCACCTCGGCGTGGACGTGGATCTGCGCGCGCGAGCACAGCGCCAGTTGCAGCGCTCCGTCAAGCAAGCCCTCCATCAGCGCGGGACTGAGCGCGGTGCGCATCGAGACCGGAACGCCGGGATGCGCGCGCAGGAAGCGCTCGATCAGGCGCGGCGCGAGGTACTGGCTGCATGTGGGTTCGCGCCGAAGATGAGACGTCCCAGCCCGCCGGTGGCGGCGCGGCGTGTCTCGGCGCTCGCCTCCGAACGCAACGCCAGCATGCGTTCCGCGAAAGGCAGCAGCGTGCGCCCCGCCTCGGTCAGGTCTACTGCGCGTCCACGCCGCAGGAAGAGCGGCGCGCCAAGCTCACCCTCGAGCTGGGCGATGCGTCCGCTGAGCGTCGGCTGCGCCAGGTCGAGGACAACGGCGGCGCGTGAAAAGCTGCGGGCGCGCGCGACCCGTACGAAGGTCTCCAGTTGCTCGAACGTCATGAATATCTCGTAGAGTTATTGCCATGCTCAATACTTGCCGCGTTTCCAATGTGTTTCATTATAACTGATCTGCCAGGCGCACACAGCCATGTCTCATAGCGCGCGATTGATTTCTCACGACGCCGAGCGGACATCGGCGCGTTTACGCGCGTAAAGCGTGCGCATCTTGGCGCGGCTGCCGCACTCATCCATGCTGCACCACCGGCGGTTCCCTGTTTTGCTGCTATCGAGAAAGAGCCATCCGCAGCCAGGGCATTCCTTGATCTTTCCCCATTCTTTCGCGGAGGTCAGCAGTTCTATCGCGGAGAGCGCCACCGGCCAGAGGAGCAACTGCAATTTCCCCCCATGCCCAGACGCTTCTTCTGCTTCCCACTCCCACGAGAATTCACACGCCGCAGGGGAGAGTGACGCATGAGCCATCGCCTCTACATAGGCGTCGCGCAATATGACGAGATCCTCATCTTGAGGCGCGCTTTTCGCTGCGACGGCTGAAAAGACACGGTAGATGGTCTCGCGCAATGTGATGGCGCGCTCAAATACCCCAAGCGCCTCCTCTGGATGGGCGTCAGCCGCTAGAAGAAGGCTCTGCTCCTGCGCTTCTGTCAGCATGCCGATGGAGCGATTCCACGCCACCAGATCGGCGTATCCCGCCAGTGCATCGTGGGCATGACGACCGTAACGGGGATGGAAGGTATTGACGAAACCCAGGCACAACCGCCCCTCTAATGCGGTGATCGTTTCCTGCGAGAGAGACATGCTCGCTCCTCAGACGCCACTGAGCCATGAGAGGTATTTCCTTTCGGGATCATCTTACCGATCTCTCGCTCTTGACAGAGCATCCTTTCCATGCCTATATTCTTACCTGCAAATGATTATCGCAGGTAAGAATATAGGTTGTCAACGACCTAAGGCGCCTCCAGCAGAGGCGCTGATTGCGGAAAGGAACGCTTGTGTCACACCACCTTGATGTCCCCGCCGCGCGCGAGGATGGCCGCGTTGATCTGTGCGACCTCTATGTCTTCGATGGGGCCGATCCGGATACCACCGTGCTGGTCATGACGGTGAACCCCGATGCGGGCGTCACATCACCCACCACCTTCCATCCAGATGTGGTCTACGAGTTCAAGCTCGACACCAACGGGGATGCGGTTGAAGACGTTGAGTTACCGCATTCGTTTCGGCGCGCCTGACGCCAACGGAGAACAGCCGCTCACCGTGCTGCGCGCGGCGGGTGAAAGCGCACGATCTGGCGCGGATGGAGAACCGCTCGCGCAGGGACAAACCAACGAAGAGGTAGCGTCTTACGACCGGAGGGCGTATCTGGGCCGGTCTTCGCGCGGACGCCTTCTATGCCGATGGGGCCGCGGCTTCTGTCTTTGAGCAGGCGGCGCTCACGCAGAACGCCTATCTTCCGAACGTCTTCGAGCAAGGCTTCAACGTCTTTGGTGGACGCAACGTGACGGGCATCGTGCTCGAAGTGCCAACCAGCGCCCTAGGGCAGGGCGTCATTGGCGTGTGGGCGACGACCTCGATGCACGGACATGGCCTCTCGGCCCAGATCGAGCGCATCGGGCTGCCGCTGATTCAGCCCTTCTTCAACATCGAGGACGAGCGGAATGAGGCCCACAACAAGCGTCAGCCACGAGAAGATCGGGACGCCGAGCACGCGCGTATCGCCGAGATCGTCACGCTCTTCAGCCGCCTGGCGGGGACGACCGAACGCCCAGAGGCCTATGGACAGGCTGTAGCGGACCTGCTGACGCCCGATATTCTTCACTATCGCCTGGGGACGCCGGCCAGTTTCAGCTTCGCGGCACGCAATGGACGGCGGTTGACCGATGATGCGGCCGATGTGGTTCTGAGCCTCATGACCAACAGCCCGCTCTCCGATCATGTTGACTACGACGGGCGCATTCAGCCGCGCTTCCCCTACATGGCGGCGCCGCATGCGATCGCGCCGGACGAACCGGCGGCGCTGGAACGCGCGCAAGCAAAGGCGCAAGGGTTGCTCCAGTTGCTCGGACAAGGGAGCTAAGCCATCTCAGCCCATGTGACAATGGGCAGCGGAAGAAGGGTTACAAAGGGATACGACGGATGATGCAGACGCAAGAAGGCATTACGGAGATCACAGCCGAGGACATGCCTCGTGTCGTCGAGGTATGGGAGGCGTCTGTGCGCGCGACACACCACTTTTTGACGGAAGCCGATATCCAGTACATCAAATCGCTCGTCGAGGATGATCTTGCGCAGGTGGAGACCCTGCTGGGCGTGCGTGATGGCGATGGGCAGGTCATCGGCTTCATCGGCGTGGAGGGTGATGAGGTTGGGGCGTTATTTATCCATCCGGACTGGCGCGGGCAAGGGATCGGACGCCGGCTGTTCACCTATGCCGTCGAGACGCTGGGCGCCACCAGGGTGGATGTGAATGAGCAGAACGACCAGGCTGTAGGCTTTTACCGGCGCATGGGATTCGAGGTCGCCGGCCGGTCGGCGATGGACGGGCTGGGCCAGCCCTTCCCCTTGCTGCACATGCGACTGAGCAGCCTTGCGCAGACGGCGCCTGGCGCGACAGGGAGAGACGAGAGATGATAGACCACAATGAGGCTGATCACGCCATGGCGCATGACCTGATGCTTGACAATGCTCCTGCTGAAGCCGATGTGCGCTTCATCGAAGAGCAACTGGTCGCCTACAACATCGGCGCCACTGGCTACAATGACTACCGTCCTCTTGCCGTCTTTGCGCGCGACGAGAGTGGAACGATCCGAGCGGGGCTAACGGGATTCACATGGGGCAGCGCGCTCAAAATTGAGTATCTCTGGGTCCATGAAGAGTGCGTGGCCAGGGGTATGGATCACGCCTGATGCTCGCCGCCGAGCAGGAGGCGATCAGGCGCGACTGCCACCTGGTCGTGGTGGACACGCACAGCTTCCAGGGGCCTCTCTTCTATCCAAAACTTGGCTATGTGCAGTGTGGCCTCGTCGAGGGGTGGCCTGTCGGTCACACTGACACCACATTTCGCAAGGTGT
>CAVTFE010000053.1:0-164013 GCA_963733745.1 uncultured bacterium | reverse complement strand
GTCCGCTGGGAGCGCTCGGCGGCAAATGGCCGCTGATATTCACGCTCTATCTGCCTACCTTGTTCACCTTCAACCTCGTCACCTCCCTGGGCGAGGAGCCAGGCTGGCGCGGCTTCGCCCTCCCACGCCTGGAGCTGAAATATGGGCCGGTGGGCGGCAGTGTGATCCTGGGCCTGCTCCATGGCATGTGGCATCTGCCGGTGTTCTTCCTGCCCGCGCGCGGCTTCGGCCACTTCACGCTGGCATTCTTCGCCACCTGGATCCCCGCGATCCTGGCGACCACGATCATCTGGACGTGGGTCTTCAACAACACGAAAGGCAGCCTGCTCATCGCGATCATCCTGCACGCGGCGGCCGACGCCGCTGGGAGCTTCGCGCTCTACACACTGCTCGCCGTGGACAAGATGGCGCTCCCGATCCAGGAGCAGATCGGTTACGTCTTTCTCGGCGCGCTCGTCGGTGTGGCGCTGCTGCTGATCGCCGTCACACGCGGGCGGCTCTCGTACCGCCGAGAAGAGGTCATCCGCATGATCGACCCGGCGGCGCAGGCGCAGCCAGCCCCAGCCGCATGAGTTCACTACCGATAATTCTTACTGGCAGGGGCGCGGCGACGTGTCCCTGCCAGCGCATCCACAGATCGCATAGAATGAGGCCAGCGGATATATGGGCATCTGGACGAGGCGCGCTATGACCAGTCCACCGACTAGCGCAGCGAACATCGCGCTTCCTGCGCTCCCAGATGAGCGCACGCCTGCGCGCTTGCAGGGTGGCTGGCTCTGGGCGGCGCATATAGGCTGGCTGGCGATGGCGGCGCTCACCGTTGGCGTCTTCATCGCAAGCGTCGTAACACGCATCGCGGCGCTCCAGGCCGCCTGTCCCGATCCCTCCTGCGCCAGCGTGCCCTTCCCGCCCGCCACCCGCGCCGCCTTCATCGGCTACTTCATCGTGCTGGATGTCGTTGTCGCGCTGGTCTTTGGTCTCGTCGCCAGTCTGATCCACTGGCGACGCCCCGACGACCGCATGGCGCTACTTGTCTCGCTCGCGCTGCTCACTTTCGGCGCGGCGACTTTCACCGGCGCGACAGATGCGGTGGCCATCATTGATTCCGCCTGGCGTATCCCCGTCGCGCTGCTCAATTTCGTTGGCTCCGCGATGTTCATCCTGACTCTCTATCTGCTGCCGGATGGGCATTTCGTCCCGCGTTGGACGCGCTGGGTGGCGCTCATTTGGATCGCGCAACAGGCGCCGCACTACTTCCTCCGAATCGGCGCTCGACCTGGATACATGGCCCACAGCGCTGGGCGTGGCGATCTGGATTGTTTTATGGTAGCGCCGTCGTCGCGCAGGTCTATCGCTACAGGCGTGTCTCGGGCCGGGTGGCGCGCGAGCAAGCCCGCTGGATTGGCTTCGGCGTCTCGGTCTCGCTCGTCGTGTTTCCTGGGCGGACGCATCGCGCTGGTCGTCCTGGCGCGGAGGCTGGACTCGCCTAACGCGCTGCTGCTCGCCATGATTGGCGCCACGCTGGTGGATGCGTTCATCCTCGTGATTCCGCTCTCCATCGCGGTGGCCATCTTGCGCTACCGCCTTTTCGATATCGACACGCTCATCAATCGCACGCTGGTTTACGGCGCCCTAAGCGCCTGCGTCGTCGGCCTCTATGCGCTATCTCGGCGGGGCCAGCGCGCTCTTCCAGTCCCGCGCGAACCTGCTGATCTCGCTGCTGGCGACGGGCGTCGTCGCGGTCCTCTTCCAGCCGCTACGTGAGCGCGTGCAGCACTGGGTGAACCGGTTGCTCTACGGCGAGCGCGAGGAGCCATACGCCGTCCTCTCGACGCTGGGGCGGCGACTGGAGGGCGCGCTCTCGCCGGACGAGACGCTGCCAGCGGTGGTCGAGACGGTGGCGCAGGCGCTGAAGCTGCCCTATGCGGCGATCTCGCTGCGTGATGGCGAGGAGGAAGTCATCGCGGCCAGTTATGGCGTCCGCGCTGGCGAGCCACTGCCACTTCACCTCACATACCAGGGTGAGACCATCGGGCAGTTACTCCTCTGCCCGCGCGCTCCCTCCGAAGGATGGTCGGCGAAGGAGCGGCGCCTGCTGGACGATCTGGCGCGCCAGGCGGGCGTGGCCGCGCACGCCGTCGAACTGCATACCGAATTGTGGCGCGCCCGTGAGCGGCTGGTCATTGCACGCGAGGAGGAGCGACGACGCTTGCGCCGCGACCTGCATGACGGATTAGGGCCGCAACTCGCCAGCCAGACGCTCACGCTCTCCGCCGCGTCAAAGCTCCTGCGAACCGATCCCGCCGCCGCCGAGGAGTTACTCTCTGAGGCGCTCACCCATGCGCAGACAGCAGTGAGCGACATCCGGCGGCTCGTGTATGGCTTGCGCCGCCCGCGCTCGATGATCTTGGCCTCGTCGGCGCGCTCACAGATCAGGCGGCGCAATATTCGGCGAGTGGGCTGCGCGTCACGGTGACCGCGCCGGACCCATTTCCGCCGCTGCCCGCCGCCGTCGAGGTCGCGTGCTATCGCATCGCACAGGAGGCGCTGACCAACGTGGCGCGGCATGCCCAGGCGCGTTCGGCGACGCTCACGCTCACAGTTGACGCGCCAAATCAGGCGCTGACACTAGAAGTGGTAGATGATGGCTGCGGCCTGCCAACTCAACTTCACGCCGGTGTAGGTCTCGCCTCGATGCGTGAGCGCGCCGCCGAGCTTGGAGGGACCTGCGTTGTCGAGGCAGCGAGTAATGTAGGCGTCCAGGTCTACGCGCGGCTGCCGCTTACATCCTGACTAGGCGCTTTAGGGGAAAGATGACATATGGAGCCGATACGCATTCTGATCGCCGACGATCACCCCGTCTTCCGCTTCGGTCTGCGCGCGTTGCTGGGCGCTGAGCCGGACTTCGCCGTGGTCGGAGAGGCGACGACTGGCGAGGAGGCGCTCGCGCTCGCCGAATCATTACAGCCCGACGTCATCCTGATGGATGTCAACATGCCGGACCTGAACGGCATCGAGGCGACCCGCCGAGCGCTGGCGGTTTCGCCTGGGATCGGCGTGCTGATCATTACCATGTTCGAGGATGACGCCTCGGTCTTCGCGGCGATGCGCGCTGGCGCGCGTGGCTATCTGCTCAAAGGCGCGGCGGGTGAGGAGACGGTCCGGGCGATTCGCTCAGTGAGCGAGGGCGAGGCGATCTTCAGCCCGTCGGTAGCGAAGCGGCTGATCCAGTATTTCAGCGCTTCGCCAGTCGAGCAAGCGCCACTCTTCCCAGAGCTGACGGAGCGTGAGCGCGAGGTGCTCCAGTTCATTGCGCAGGGCTACACCAACGCCGCCATCGCCGAAAAATTGACGCTCAGCCCCAAGACGGTGCGCAACCACGTCTCCAACATCTTCGGCAAGCTCCAGGTGGCGGGCCGTGCCGAGGCGATAATCCGTGCGCGTGACGCTGGTATGGGAAGTTGAGTCGCTTAGACGCACCATTGCTCATTCAATGCGAAATAGGCTTGTCAGGCATGCTAGACTGGCGCTAGCGCGGTTCGGTCGCCGTGTGGATTGTCAGTTGAATCGCGCCATGAGATGAGAAGTGGAGCCTATCATGCTATCAGTACCTCGCTCTCGATCTCGCATCGTCCACGCGACGCCATTGATGCTATGCGCGTTCTTGTTGCTGCTGGCTGGCGTGGTCAGTGGGTGCGGCGCTTTGCGCTTCGGCGCTTCGCCAACGCCGACTCCAGACGCGGCGACGATCCTGCAGCGCGCGGGCAAGGCGAGCTACCATGACGCGACTTTCACCCTGACGGTCTCTTCTCCGCTCGAAGGGAATACAGGGACGCCCCTGGCGAGCGGTACTGGCGCCATCACCACCTCGCCTGCGCGCACGCATTTCACCATGACGTATTCATTCGATTTTTCGTCCCTCTTGCCTACTCCTACACCAAGCGCTACACCAAAAGTGGCGCCGAAGGCCACGCCGAACGCAACCCCAAGCCCAACGCCAATCCCGTTTCCTACAAAGATGACCATTGAAATCATCACCGATGCGGCGACAAACACGACCTATGAGCGCGTGACGGGCCTGCCCAGTGTTGGCGGCGTCTCTCTGGACGGCTCCTGGATCAAGACGACGGTCAGCGGTGACGTATCACCTGGCAGTCCAGTCGATGTCTCGGCGATCACAGGACTGACCAATATGGGAAATGAGAAGAAGGCGCACCTGATCGGCATCGAGACACTCGACGGCCCAAGGTCTATCACCTGCAGTCCAGCGTCACGACCACGACCACTATCGGCGGGACCTCAATGTCCTCGACCACAGTGACCGACTACTATGTGCGCCAGGACAACTATCGCCCGGTGAAACTTGTCTCAGGCGCGTCGAGCCAGTTTGGAACGACCAGCTCTGGGGCGACATCTACCGCAAACACCACCCTGACTTTCACCGCGTACGACACCGGCCTCACCATTGACTTGCCGCAAGCCTAGATAGAGGCAGAAAGCTCGCGCTCTGGCGCCCGATTGGAATTCTGGCGGCCCTGTCGCCGCTCGCCGTCGTTGGCTCGGTGGAACAGCATGTGACGGCAGAGCGCTACTCAGTGCGCGTGGCGCTAGGATATACAGTCGATACCGATTTTAGCTCAACGTTGCGCACCATGTGCGAAGTATGCTTGTCAAACATGATAGACTGGCGATTGCGCGGCTGAGTAACCGCGCATAGCGTGGGATCGACCTGCGCTGAAGTGTCATGACTAGCAGGCTGGCAATACAAGGAGACGCCTCTGATGCTCATCAAGCCAACCGCCATTGCGCGCACGCGGCGCCGCTCATCCTTCCATCTGCACTCATTGCGTTCGTTCTTCTTACCGCCGCCCTGTCCGGGTGCGGCGCGCTAAACCTCGGAGGCGCTAAAGCGACCGCTGATACCACGACCGCTGATACCACGACCGATATCTACATCCGCACGGATAACTACCGGGTGCAGAAGATTACGGCGCATACAGCCGGAACCACTCCAAGCGACACGACGCTGGCCTTCACCGCCTATGACACCGGTGTCACCATCGACCTTCCACAGGTCTAGCGCTTGCTGCGCGATTGTCTGGCGAGAACGCTAGACGGCGGCTTCTGGAAAGGGTCGAGTATGGGGTGGACAGGCAGGCAATCATGCGCCCATCGACCATTGGGATACCTTGCGATCATGGCTTCACTGCTGCCGCTGCTGGTCGCCTGCGGCTCGGTCGGAAACCACGCGACGCCGACAGGAACCGCGCAAACGATCGCGCCGCCCTTACTCTGGCAGAGCGCTACGATGCTCCCGCCCAAGACGGTAAGCCTGCGCTTCGCCCCTCGCAACCCAACGCTGGCTACGCCTGCGCGCAGAATACTGGCGCAAAGGATTTTGACCCCAAACCATATGTCTTCCACACCGGCGATGGTGGTCAGACCTGGACGCCGATCACGACGCCATTCTCGACTGCACTGAATAGCCCCTGCGATGTCTGGGTCAACGCGGCGGATCCCAACGATGCGCTGGTTGCGCGCTCGCCGCAGAAATCGACGGACGACATCAAATACCTCGCTGGTCTGTATCGCAGCCGCGATGGCGGGAAGACCTGGAAGGCGCTCGCGCCTGTCGTCAGCTCCAATCGCTACAGTGTGATGTTCGCGGCGATCATCGGCTCGCGCATCTTCGCCTTCCTCAACCGTTTTCTGGATGTACAGAAGACTCCTAACCAGTTGTATGTGAGCGCGGATGGCGGCGCGACCTGGAAGGAGATCGGGCAGCGGTTCAATCTCTATACTGTCGCTTCCAGTGGCTCGGCGCTGATCGTCGGTAGCGGCGAGGATCCTGGCGCTAGTTCATCCGCATCCTCCGCCGCATCCTCCTCCGCATCTCATACCGGCGCTGGAACGGCCCGCTTCGATCTGCCGCTCTCGGGCGATCCGCCGCCAGTGGTCTACTATGCCTCCGCCGACGGCGTGACCTGGACGAAGATGTCGCTGCCCTATCCAAATGTCCAGCCGGTCGTCTTCACACAGGGAGCGGATGGCAAGCTATTAGGCGCAGGACAGGCGCTCCATGCGCCAACACTACCGCAGATGGTCCTCACGCGCGACGGCGGCGCGCACTGGACAACGCTCCCCGATCTGACGACTGCGCCAGGAACTGATCCAACCATTTCGCCACTCTACGGCGATCACCTGGCGATCTTGCCAGATGGAACAGTCTTCGTCTCCACGATGGTCACTCGCGCTGGCGCGACTCCGGCGCCGACCGTCTGGCGGCTCGCGCCCGCCGCGACAGCCTGGAGCGCGCTGGTGGGCGCGCCCGCCGCGCTGGGGAAAGATGGCATAACGCTAGGGCAAATCTCGCAGATCCAGGGGGCGAAAGGACCGACCTGGCGGCTATGGGGGCAGCCTCTGCAGGACGCCGCGCAGCCAGTTTTCGTAGACATCACGGCCTGATATGGCCATCTGGTATAGCTCGCGCGCGTTGACAGCGGCGCGGGCGGCGGGCTATACTACGCTTGCCGTGCGCCATTCTGGTGTGACGGCGCATGGTGGCCGTAGCTCAGTCGGCAGAGCGCCAGGTTGTGGCCCTGGAGGTCGCGGGTTCGAGCCCCGTCGGTCACCCCCAACTATACGAAGATGCCCTGGGGCCTAATGTTGTCAGGCCCCAGGGCATCAGGCATTTTGACCTCATCTCGCGTGAAATAGCCCATGATTTGTATAGATATGGAGGTCTCGCGCCATCTTGTGAGACCTCCATACACATGTGCGAGACATCGTTTTCGGGGTTTCGTGCTGGAGACTCTCAGGGACGCCGTCTATCCCCTCGCTTGCTACTCTTGCCTTTCCCCAAACGTAACTGTTCTACAGGAGAGAATTGCGCATGGTCGGCGCGCGCCTCGCGGCTTTGGAAGTCGCGCAGATATATTTGTGTTGTTTGCATCTCGGAATGACCGAGCACACGCGAGAGTTTGAATATTTCACCGCCATTCTCCAACCAGCCCCGCGCGAAGGTATGGCGGAAGGTATGCGGACTCATGCGCACCCCTTGAAGGCCAGCGCGCCTCCCAATGCGCTCCAGCGCCTGATTGACGCCATTGCGCAGCATCGGAATGCCACGATAGCCAAGAAACACATGCCGCTCTTGCTGACTATTGACCAGCTTTGGCCGATGGACGTGCAGATATTTCCAAAGCGCGCGCGACGCTGTCGGACCTATGCCCACCTCGCGCTCTTTCGCGCCCTTGCCAAACACCGTCAGATACCCCTCATGGACATCATCCAAGGTGAGGCCACACAGTTCACTCACCCGTACACCGGTGTCCATGAGTGTCAGGAGCATAGCGTAGTCTCGATAGCCCAGCGCGGTGGTCTGGTCGCACGCATCCAGCATGGCCGTCATCTGGTCTGCTGTGAAGGTTCGGATGATCTTTTTCGGAACCTTCACTCGTGGCACGCGCCTGGTTGGGTTCAAACGACCATCCAGCAGTCCTTCCTTCTCACACCATGAGAAGAACGCTTGCACGATGAGCATATACCCTTTGATCGTCGTTGGCGACAGTGGCCGCTCTTCGGTCGGCCTTCTCGGATTGAGTTCATAGGCTTTCACGCTTTGCAGATGGACAATGAAGGCGCGCAGCACGTTTGGCGTCACGTCCTCGAGGAGGGTTACGCTCTGCGTCGCACACCAGCGTACAAAGTAGCCGAGCCGCTGCTCTTTCAGTTCGAAATAGCGGGGCGACACTTCTGCGTCAATCTGCGCATCCATCATGTGTCCCTGCATCGCTTCGTAAAGGTCCATTACGCTTCCTTCCCTTCTATTCCGCCTCAAACCGGCTCGGTGGAGCGGAGATCTTGTAGAGCTTTTGGAAGTGATTGTGCAGGAGCTGGGCAACGCCACCCTTCTCCTCGGCTTCCGCCTCGAGCGCTTCGATATGTTGCACGAAGAGGTCGGCGACACTCCCTACTGGCTTGATCTGCTGCGCCATCACCCCATAGGCGTCGAAGACGCCGAGCAAGGTCTGTAGTCGATGGCGCACCCGTTCCGCACGCTCCTGCGCCAGTCCACGTCCTTCCTCGATCACAGCAAGGCGGGCGCGCATGTGGGAGCAGTTGCTACACGAGGATAACAAGTATAGTCAGCGGTTGAACTTCTTCCTGGTTTTCGAGTCGGTGCTCTTGGGAACCATTGGCGCAATCTACAGTCGCCCACTTGCCGATTTCCAGTTGCTGCAGTATCTTGCCCTCTTCGGCCTTATTATTACCAATCTCTGGTTCTATGTCCAAGCCAGACAGAATCAGGGCGTGGATGCTCTGAAGATTCGCACAAACGCCGCCTTTCCCGAATACATGCTTGCCAATCATGAACGCAGGAGGGCTCCATTTTCGGTCTCTTGGCTACTTACCTACCTGCTTCCACTCCTGGTCGCATCGGTTTGGTTAGGTCTTTGTCTCCTTGTTGGGCTTTGATACCGCACCGACTTATTGTGCAAAGCCGCAAAGCCCTCCATACCTGTACTTATCCACGGAGTTATCGATAGCCATTTGCGGCTGTGACAGCAATTGAGGCAGCAATGCGTTGGAACATAACGGAACTGACTGGAACTGAACGGCGAGAGAAGGCAGCATCATTTCAGGAGTGGTGAACTGAACGGAATGGTATGGAACTGAGCGCCTATATTTTGTAAACCGCTGATCTCTCCTCTATCCCGCGGACTTGCGTATAGCGCAAGTAAGAGCCACCCGTCAGCCTAGACAGGTGGCTCGCTCGATCGAACTGTGCTTTTGCGAGCGCTTACGGTGTCGTCTCGGGATGATCCTCAATCGTGCCGCGCCAGCCACCGGTCTCGCTGCCGCGAGACTCGATGAACTGCTTGAAACGTTTGAGGTCGCCATCGACCCGCCTATCCATGAAGCCCAGCGCGTCACCCAGACTCTCGAGGAACCCTTGCGGATCGTAGTCGATGGTCAGCGTGATGCGTGTCATGTCATCGCTGATGCGATGGAAATCGACGGCGCCAGCGTTCATATCCCCCGATGTGCTGGTCCAGGCGATGCGCTGGTCCGGGATCTGCTCGGTGATGCGCGCATCCCACTCCTGCTCTCTGCCGCCAACCACGGCGCGCCAGTGGAGCCGCTTATCGTCGAGTTGGTGGACTTCCTTGACGCCTTCCATGAACTGCGGAAAGGTCTCGAACTGGGTCCACTGGTTGTAGGCGGTCGAGATGGGAACCTGCACGTCAATCGATTTGGTGACAGAACTCATCCTGCATCCTCCTTGAGATGGCGATCACCGCCCATCCTGAGCGGCAAGGGGGGAGGAGCGCTCCGTGCCATTCCTCCCACCGCTGTATCATGGCACACGAAGGGAGGTTGACGCCAGCCTCGCACTCGCAGCGTGTGGAATGACCTGTCTTTGGAGGCCAGCTATGGCGCGAATATTCAGCAACTGCACCCCGTTTCCTTCTTCCCCTGCCATCGCATCCTGCTGGGGCCACGGGATTCGCGCCTCTGGTGCTGCACTACACCTCTTGGTCGATTGGCACTCCAGTGCTCTCCCACCTAGCCTATCTGGTCCGTTCACTTCTCGCTCGTGGGCTAGCACGGTATACTGTGGACGCATGCTGAAGGATTGGCATGCAGAGCGATATGTGATGGCTTGAGACTCCTTCGGCTGTGCAGTGATGCCCGTGCCCTGTGCGTGAAGGCCACCACGTCGCCTCTTCAGTGGAATGCAGTGTGCGCAAAGGAGTGAGCACATGCTGGCATCGACCAACCTCGTTCTGGACGTCCTCGTGGAACATGTGGCAATGACCCTGATGGACACCTGGCGTCTGCTGCGGGTCCTTGGGCATTCTGTGGACAGTCCGAATCTCACGCTGCAAGAAGTGCTCATGCTGGCGCTCGTCGCGCTGGCGGCGGACGGTGTGACGGAATGGCTCACTGGCCGCCGTATCACTCGTCTACTCGTCGGGATAGTGATTGCCGCCGTGGGCTCGGTTCTGCTCCTCACCTTGCTACACACACCGGCGTCGCAAGGATTGGTGATCGAGAATGTCGTCGTCATCCCACTGTGCGTCGGCGCCATGCTCCTCATCGTGGTTTGCCTGGGGATCTGCGCCCTGGGTATCCAGGAGCTCAGCGCTGTGCGGGGATCTCGGCGGTCAAGCCACAACCGACGAACGCGCGCCACTCACGGTCATGAGGAAACCTGTAGCTCGACGAGTGCCATCACCATGCTGCTAACCGCTCGCAAGAACACGACAGGGTGGCGTGCATACCGTGTCGGGTGGGTTCATCGGTAGGAGACGCTGGGGTGAAGAAGACGCGGATACGACGACAGATGACCATCCTGAGCGCCTATGCCATCAGCACCCTCGTCGGTGGCGGCTTGATCGTATGTGGCTTCATTGGGATGCTCGCCGGACTTCGACTCTATGGACCAGTCAGTCTCGTTCCCAGCGCGATACTCGCAGGACTGGGCATGCTCGTCTTGAACCGGCGCGATCGCTGGTCAGGGCATCACCCTTGAGAAGATGTTGAGGGATGCGAAGGTCGCAGCTCTGAGAGCGATGGCGTGGTGTGAGTAAGTCTGTCGCCAGCCAGAGCACAGACGTTCTACGGTCTGAAGACCAGGCCACTGCCAACGTCTGAAGCGACTTACGGTATGAGCTCGGTTTGATAAACTCCTCTGGACGGCCTAGGAACGCGCAATGCGCACAGTTCTCGGCCAGCTATGCGTCCCGTTTGGGCCGTCCAGCGCCTCCTTCGCGTCTCCTTCTCCCCCATCTCGCAGCGTTGTCAAAGCGTCTGTGCCTTGGCCATGCCGTGCCGCAGCGCCTGCACACCAAGGAAGAGATTGACGAGGGCGGGGAAGGGAAAAGCGAGAGGAATACCCAGCAGGGCGCTCGCGCTCAGCGCCTGGAAGGCGCCAAGCTGAACGTTAGGCAGGAAGTGGATGTTGAAGCCCTGCAACGTACCGAGCAGACCAGCGAGGGTGAGCAAGCCACCTGCGAGGAGATCGAAGGGGCGGGCTAATTTGCCGTCATTGATCCTCGAGGAACCGACGATCGCGCCAATCCCGCCGAGCGCTAGCAGCCAGATGGCCTCAGCGTCAAGCTTGCCTTGCGTGAGAAGCGAGGCTGCGCCTGCGATCAGCCCAAAGATGACGAAGGTGAGGAAGTAATGCGCGCCACGATGAGAACCCATACCAACCTCCAATGCATGCGCGGATGAAACGCCGCGCCCCGACCAGTGCGACCCCCGTGTCGCCGATGCCTGTGCCGCCCAGAGTGGGAAAGCCATGAGTATCATGCTGATCCCTTGTCAGCGTGGCGCGATTATACACCTATGGCGGCACAGGTTTCCAGCCGGAGACGAGGTGCAGCAGCGTTGGCCGTGGCTGGGAGCTTCTTGGACAAGCTCCCAGCTCTTTGAGCGCATGTTTTGTCATACAGAGCGCGACTGCTCAAAGTCAGCAAGACTGGGGCAAACGGTTCGCCAAAATGGCAAGGGGCGCAGAATATTGATACGACGAACTGTTATGCCCTGTCCGACTGAGTGAACGACCGTTGCCAGGTCTCGTACACGGCTTGCTTCTCTGCCTCCCAGAACGCCTCTTGGACGCCCTCGTCATCGCTGCTGAGTTTGCCCAGCTCTTTGGCCAGCGCAAAGAATCCCGGCTTCCCCGTAACCCTGACCGTAATCGCGCTCAACATCGGCCGCCCTTGCTTCACCTCGTCTTCGACGATCTCGCCAAGGTACTCGCCGAGTTCAGCGCCCATGTAGATCCCATGTAGATCCCATGCAAGGGCAGTCCAACCAGCTCCGCAAGCTCCTGGTAGGTGACTGTGCCCCGATAGCGCGCCGCAGTGATGAGTTCTGCATAGATGAGCAGATACGCTTTGGTGCCACGATGCGTGTTGACCATCCGTCGCCCTCTTTGCTCCTACCAGCAGGCGCTACGGCGTCAGGCGCTTCCTGGATCAAACTCCAGTTGTCCTGCAGCAACACGTTGTGCCCGCAGATTACGTCGCCGCGATCGCCAGTGGTGCAAGGCGTCGTAGCGCAGGTGACACGCTTGGCAGTACACGGCGAGCCGCGGCTCTGGGCTGGCTGGGTCGTGAGGCAGATAGCACGCCGCAAGGACCACGCGATAGAACCGATTGCGCTGGCTCACCGCGAGAGAACCGTGCAGCGCCCCACAGCCCGTGCAACGCCAGCCAGCTGCCTCTTTGGCGGCCTGGGCGCGCACAGACCATTGGGCTGGATTGACGGCGCGCTGGAAGGACATATAGGACCTCGACGCATCAATTTGGGGGGCGTGCTTGCTCACATCCCCCGCCTGGTATAGGTGCTCCTACTGTATCAGACGACGAAGGCACGGCAATCGCTCCGAATGACGCCGTCGAAGCAGAGGACCTGACATAACACTCTGATGAGCGTAGCCGCTATGTACCGCAATTTTGGGCTTGCACCTCGATTGTGTAGCGGGTATACTTCCTTGCATCCGAACGAACCGACGCGGGCAGCGTCGCTCACACAAACGGCCCCTTGAGCTCAGGTATCGTTCCCTGGACTTGAGGTCGTGAGTAGCCCCCCAACGTGCACATGTGAAGGGGGACATGCCAAGACCGAACAGAGGAGCGGGGCGCCGCTCCTTTGCAAGGCAACACCGCCCCGGCAGTGCAGTCATGCATCGCGGGGCGGTTGTTTTTTTGGTGTGCTCTCAGCAGGCTCTTGCTTCAGTGAAGATGTCCTTTTTAATGAGTCGCAAATACGGTGGAGCCTGTTGAAAAAGCCGTCTCGAATTACCGTTCGGCAGGCGTAAGGCCACCTCGAGCCCCGGCTAGACCGTCGGGGCGCCCAGCGCGGCGAGGAATCCGTCCGGATCCCGCAGACTCATGGCCAGCCAGCGCAGGCGGATGGGCAGTCCAAACGCGCGTGCCCGCACCGGGGGCTCGATCGCGAGGGTGACGACGCCGTGGAGGGAGCCGTTCACGATCCACCGCCCGCCCCGCAGGGCGTGAATGCCGACCGCGTACCAGATCTCCTGCGACGAGCCGAGCTGGCGCGCCTGGATGATCGAGCGGCGCGGAATGCGGGCCTGAAAGCCCCATCCCATCCGCACCTGCAGCTCGTCGGCGCTCAGGTCCACGTGGGACCACCGGGGACCTAGTGCGGTCAGGTAGGCGAGGGCGCGCATCCACCCGCCATAGCGCAGCGCGAAGCGGTGGGTCTGGTCTATCAAAGCGAGCCATCCCTTCTTGTGCATGCTTGCCTCGAGCGGCCCCGAGCGGACGGGATCGCGCAGCTCTGTCGATGCGGTACTCCCGCTGCTGCGATCCCTCTACTCCGATCCCTCTCCCTTACGTACGTGCGAGCTGGTTAAATCGCACAGTGAGGCGTGATAAGCTGCATGCCATCCGGAACGGACTGCCCACGGAAAGAGGCCTCCCATGCTGGGCATGAAAGCGCGGCTGTTCACGCCGCTTCCTGCGGTGACCCTCGAGCAGCTCGTTCCCGCCGACCACTTCTACCGCTACGTGGACCGCGTGCTCGATCTCTCCTTCGTACGCGCCCTTGTGCGGCAGACCTACGCCGCCGACGCTGGCCGTCCCTCAATTGATCCGGTCGTCTTCTTCAAACTCCAGTTGGTGATGTTCTTCGAGGGCATTCGCTCCGAACGCCAGCTCCTGCGCTTGGCCACAGACCGGCTGAGTGTCCGCTGGTATCTGGGGTACAACCTGGATGAGCCCTTGCCGGACCATTCCAGCCTGACCCGTATCCGTACCCGCTACGGGCTGGCGGTCTTTCGGCGCTTCTTCGAGGCGATCGTCGCGCAGTGCCAGCAGACGGGGCTCGTCTGGGGCCGCGAGCTTTCCTTCGACGCGACCCACGTGCTGGCCGATGCCGCCATGGATTCGCTCACGGCTCGCTTTGCCGTGGAAGCGCGGGAAGCCCTTCATGCCCACCTGGCCGCCCTCTTTCCCGACGAGACGACCCAGGCAGCACACGTAGGCGCACACGAAGGCGCACACGCGGAGGCCGGCGAGCCAGCCGTCACTGCTCCCGGCCCCCGCGCTCCCACCCAGGACGGGAGCGATCCTGCTGGTCCGGGTATGTTCCTGCCTCCCACGCCCCTGCCGGTGGACCTGCCCGACCCGCTGCGCGAGGAGCTGGCCGAGGCCAATGCGACGCGGCATGATTGGATCGCCCAGGAAGGGCGGCAGCGCCGCGAGGTCCACGGGGTCTATCAGCGCGTCGCCGACTTCCGCATCAGTACCACCGACCCGGATGCCACCCCGCTGCGCCTCAAAGGCGGCGGGACGCATCTGGGGTACCAGACCCACTATGTGGTGGATGGCGGCACACGACGGATCATCCTGGGGGTCCTGGTGGCTCCCGGCGAGGTCATGGAGAACCAGCCCATCCTCGACCTGGCCTGGCGGGCTTGCTTTCGCTGGCGCCTGTGGCCACGGCAGATGACGGGCGACACCGCGTATGGGACGCTGGAGATCCTCACCGCCCTCGAGCGGGCCGGCATCCGCGCGTACATGCCCCTGCCTAATTGGGAGGAGCAATACGAGGTCTGGTCGGCGAGCCACTTCCAGTATGAACCGGAGGCCGACCAGTATCGCTGCCCGCAAGGGATGAGTCTCCACCGGATCGGCGAGGTGGACCGGACGACCGGGCGGCAGCTCTACCGGGCCGCAGCGTCCATCTGCAATGCCTGTCCGGTCAAGGCGGAGTGCACCACGAGCGACCAGGGCCGCCGCCTATACCGCTCTGTCGGGCAGGAGTATCTCGAGCGGGTGCAAGCCTACCAGCAGACCCCGGCCTACCACAAGGCCCTGCGCAAGCGCCAGGTGTGGGTGGAACCCCTCTTCGCCGAAGGCAAACAGTGGCACGGCATGCGCCGCTTCCGCTTACGGCAGCTCTGGCGGGTGAACACGGAGGCGCTGCTGATTGCCACCGGGCAAAACCTCAAGCGGCTGCTCCAGAAGCGGGGCTGGGGTCGCCGACCGTTCCCGGGCGGGGCGGCAGCAGCGGCCGAAGGCTTCTCTGTCCTCAGCCGCTTGCTCGTGGTGGTCGTGGGTGGAGGTGAAGCCAGCCCCTCCCCCGATGAACAGCCGCGACTAGCAACTCACCAGACAAACCTAGCTGCCTAACGGCGCTGGATGGCGTTTTTCAACACGCTCGGTGGGTTGTGCGACTCGCGACACTGACGTCGTCGTGGCCGTTGTCCTATGGGGTTCTCGGATTGTGTCACAGCAATGCGCTTGTGAGCCACGCGGATACATTGCGGAGACGGTGGCAGCAAAACTGGCAGCAATGCGATGGAACGCAACTGAACTCAATGGAACGGTATAGCGGGACCGGGCCATATCATTTCAACATTGCTGAACTCAATGGAACGGTATGGAACGCAGCACCTATATTTTGTAAACCGCGGATCTGACTTTGTCACACAGGCCATTCCGCGCGAAGTAAGCAGTCCAGCGATGCGTCTATGACCAGAACTCGTCACCCTCGTACTTGCCATCTTGCCCCTTTCAGCAATCCGTTTTATCATGGAGAAGCCTCCTAGTGTCCACATTGATACATTGTCGCAAGGAGGTCGATGATGGTCGAGACGACCACACGGAGAAGTACCACTCGCAGGAAGACAACGCCCGCAGCTTCGACGTCGGATCCATTGCACGCTAAGCACCGGCTGCGCGCTACCGAATCTGCAGCCTATCTCGCTGCCATCGTGGAGTCGGCGGATGACGCCATCATCAGCAAGACGCTGGATGGCATCGTCACCAGTTGGAATGCCAGCGCCCAGCGCATGTTCGGCTACACCGCACACGAGATGATCGGACAACCAATACTCCGTCTGATCCCACCTGACCGCCGCAACGAGGAGAATCTGATCTTGGCCCGCCTCCGGGCAGGGGAACGAATTGAGCACTTCGAGACGGTGCGCGTGAGGAAGAATGGACAGCCCCTGGAGGTCTCACTGACCATCTCGCCAGTTCGAGACAGCGCGGGCACGATCATTGGCGCCTCGAAGATCGCGCACGATATCACGGAGCAACGGCGACTGGGGCGGCAGGTGCGCTGGCAGGCGAGCCTGCTGGAGCGCGCCCACGACGCGATCTTCATGTGGGAGCTGGATGGGTCAATTCTCTATTGGAACCATGGCGCTGAACTGCTCTACGGCTACTCCAAAGAACAGGCGGTCGGGCAGATCAGCCATCAGTTGCTGAAAACGGAGCGGCCAGTCTCCCCCGAGGTGTTTACGGGTGCACTGAGGCGCAATGGCGAGTGGATTGGGGACATTCAGCATACGACACGCGATGGACGGCGTCTCATCGTGGAGAGTCGGCATCAGTTGCTTATTGAGGCAGACGGACAGGAGTATGTGCTCGAGACCTGCCGCGACATCACCGAGCGGCTGGAACTCGCGGACGCGCTGCGCCGTTCTCATGACGACTTAGAGCAACGAGTGCAGGAGAGAACGCGAGACCTCGCCACCGCCAACCGTTCGCTACGGCAGCTCTCACGCCAGGTGCTGCAAGCGCAGGAGACCGAGCGGCGGCGCATCGCGCGCGAGTTGCATGATGAGATTGGTCAGGCGCTGACCGGTGTCAAGATGATGCTCGAGATGGCAGAACGTCAGGCTGGAACCAATGAGGCGAACACTGGAGATCCCAGTTCTCCGTTGCCAGAACTGCGCAACGCCATTGATGACGCGCTGACCCGTGTGCGCGAGTTATCGCTGGATCTGCGTCCAGGAATGCTGGATAGTCTGGGTCTTTTGCCTGCGCTGCTCTGGCGTTTCGAGACCTACACACGCCAGACTGGCATTCAGGTGGAGTTTCATCACATCGGCCTCGATCAGCGCTTTGCGCCTGACGTGGAGACGGCTGCCTACCGAATCGTGCAGGAGGCGTTGACCAATGTGGCGCGGTACGCCGCCGTCCCAGTTGTCAAGGTTCATGTCAACGGTTCCAACGAAGCGGTGCGCCTCTATGTGATTGATGAAGGACTGGGGTTCGACGCAGAGAAGGCTATGGCATCTGGCCTCTCTACTGGCCTGGCGAGCATGCGCGAGCGTGCGACCCTTGTAGGTGGCGTCTTCCTTGTCTCATCTACTCCTGGTGCGGGCACCACCATCGAGGTCGAGTTGCCGCTGGCTGTATCTAGTCTAGACGGTGAGTCAGATGCAGTGAACGACTAAGGTGAGCCAGCAGCGTATCGACGGTCTACGCCTCTGGGCAAAAGGAGCTTATCCATGCGGATGGTTCGACGCATTGCCCTCTACATCCTGCTGGTGCTGCTGGCCGGCCTTGTCAGCCTACTCGTGGCCTACGGGGCCCATAATGCTGGCGTCGCAGCGACCACGGCTCAATGGATCGGCTTGGGCGCACTGATCCTCTGTTTGCTGGTGATCACCTATTTCATGGAGTTTCAACGCTCCTGATTACTGTGGATAGAGCTGTGCGGCTGGAATGGGGACAGACGAGCCGCCTGCGCCGATACTCCACAGCAGTTGTGCGGTGGCGCCGCCGCCATTTTGGTAATACTCGATCGTGATCGCGTAGAACTGTCCAGCAGTGAGGGCAACACTGAAGGCGTCGGCGATCGGAGCATGGTCGTTCCAGTCGTCGATGCTGGGCGGAGTGGTAGCGCCATTGAAATAGACCCGCGCGCCATCATCGGAGACAAACGTAATAGTGTAGCCCACATTCCGCAGTAGGTAAGGACAAGTTTTTGGGATATCTGCTAGCATGAGGCCCTCCGAGTGGAAGGGGGCATCATGGGAAGCATGCGCGTCGAGCGGCTGGATCATCTGGGGATTGTGGCGGGGATCTGCCGCGAGATCGGGCTGGCAGAGTATCTGGATGCCCGAGCAGGACCGAGTCAGCAGCAGGTAAGCGTGGGCACGGCCACCATGGCCATGATTCTCAACGGGCTGGGCTTCAGCAATCGCCGGCTGTATTTGGTGTCCCAGTTCTTCGCCACCAAGCCGGTGGAATACCTGCTGGGAGCGGGGATCACCGCCGAGATGCTGCACGACGACTGCCTGGGGCGGACACTGGACTGGCTGCACGACCATGATCCGACGGCGCTGTTCGCAGGCATCGCCCGGCAAGCGCGGCAGCGCTTTGGCATCGCGGCGCGCCAAATCCACGTGGACACCACCTCCTTCGCGGTGACGGGGGAGTACGATGCGGAGCTGGACGCGCACACGCTGGCGGTGACCTACGGCTACTCGCGCGATCATCGCGCCGACCTCAAGCAGTGGATGCTGGCGCTGGCGACCACGCGGCAGGGCGACATGCCCTTGTTCTGCCAGGCGCTGGATGGCAACGCCAGCGACAAAGCGACGCTCGTCGCCGCGGTGGAGGCGCTGGCCGAGCAGCTGCGCGCCGACGGAGACGACACGGAAGCGCCGATCTTCGTGGCCGACAGCGGCCTCTACAGCGCCGGGAATGTGTCTCGGCTTTCCGCCGCGGGGGTGCGCTGGATCAGCCGTGTGCCCGACACCTCCACGGAGGCGAAAGCGGCGCTGACGGTCGCCGACGACGCCTGGCAGCACGATGGCGACCTGTTCTGGGCGTCTGCTCCGCAAGCCCCGGCGGGCGAACGCTGGGTGGTAGTGCGCACGCTGGCAGGCGAGGACCGAGCCCGAGCGACGCTGCAGCGGCAGGTGGACACGACACGGGAGCAGTGGGAGAAAGCGCTGTGGCATCTGAGCAACCAGCGCTTCGCCTGTGTGCCCGACGCGCGGGCCGCCCTCGCGCGCCAGCTCAAGACGTGCCCCGCGTGGCTGCAGGTCGAGAGCGTGCTCGTCATGCAGCCCAAGCACCGCCGGCCCGGACGCCCACGCAAGAACGCGCCTCCCGACCAGGTCGAGTGGCAGGTCCTGACCACCCTCAGCGTGGACACGGCGGCCGTCGCACAGGAAGCGCGGCGCAAAGCCGCCTTCTTGGTGGCGACCAACGTGCTCGATCCCGCGCAGCTCTCCGACTACGAACTCATCCGGACGTACAAAGAGCAGCACAGTGTGGAGCGGGGCTTCAGTTTTCTGAAAGATCCGCTGTTTCTGGCCTCCTCGGTCTTCGTGAAAAAGCCCGAGCGCATCGTGGCGCTCAGCCTCGTGATGGTGTATCAGTCGTCGTAGCACGCAGCCGTCCTGTCCAGCGCACCGAGTAGTTGGCGCTCGGAAGGGAAGGGCCAGGGGAGATATTCGACCAATCGAAGTTGATGGTTGCATCGATCCGTGTAAGCGCTACCGGCTCCTGTAAGGCCATGCCAACATAGTAGCGTCCGGTCAGGCCGGTTCCTGGCGGAATCGGGGTCGCAGTGGGGATAGGCGTCGCCGTGCGTCGTGGAGAGGGCGTGTGCGTCGGCGCGCCAGCCGTCAGCGTGGGAGCAGCAGTCGCTGTAGAGAGAGGAGTTGGGGTGTCAGCGCCGGGCGCGAGGATCAGCGTCTTGGCCGTCGCCGTTGGGACGGTGGAACCGACGAGGTGGAAGGGTGTCGCGCCAGCAAAGAACGCGGCCGTCGCCACTAGCAGCGCGAGCAACGCCGTGACTGCGCCTCCTATTGTGAGCCCTCGGGAGAGATGCCATGGTCTTGCCAGCGGAGCTTGGAGTTGCGGGACGAGGCTGCCCGCGACCGCCGGGAGTGGTCGCGAAGGCTGCCATTGACGCGCAGGTTGACCAACAGGAATGCCTGTCAAGCGGCGCATCCGCGGCGGAACGGCCAATCGTAAGGCTTGCATGATGCCCAGCGCCAGGATGGGTGGCGCAACCGCAACCGGTTCACCGGCAGCGTTGACTGTGCGGGGCAATGCCTCGATGCGCGGATAGGCGCGCAGAAACGGCCAGAGCTGGCTCGGGGAGAATGGCTCCAGCACGATGGGCAATAACGTCCGCAGTGGATGGGTCTGCCGCTGCTCATGATACTTGCGCGTGACGGCACGGATCCGTGGCGAGGTGATGGACGCGCGTGAGAGCAGCACGACATACGCGTCGGCGGCGAGCGCAGTCTGCTCCAGATCCTCTAACGCCGCTGGCGTTGGACTGGTATCCGCGCCATAGAGGACCGTTGCGCCGGTCTCAGCCAACAGCTGGGTCACCGCTTCAGCGACCTGCGCGTCGGCTGGCGCATGCGCGATGAAGATGGAATAGCCCGCCATGGCTCTTGCCCCGCTTCCCGTGCGCTCGCTTTCGCCTGCCAGGCTGAAGCATCCATGCTCACTCGCCGTCATAGTCTCGTGCAGGCAGCGCCCATCGTAGAGGAATCAGCGCATGGATGTCAAGCTGGAAACGCTCCAAAGAGAGGCTTTTGTTCCTGTTTGACAACAATGGTGACAACAACCACGCGAGACGTCCGCAGACGCTGACGTACACAAACCGAGATAATTTCGAACCTTGCCAAAACTGGATAGACGCCAAAATACGGCAATAGACAAACGGCCTCACCCTTTCAAGGTGACGATCATGCATGGTAGATGCGGAAGAGATGGCTGCGTTCCGCCCAATAGGCGCGCCAAACCATGGCGACGGCGCTTACCCTCGTCCGCCAGCGCCCGTGGACGTAGACAACTTTTCCCTCAATCACCTGTGGCGCCTGACGTTGAGAAAGTCCCTCGCGCGCTGCTCAACCATTTCACCACTCTGCTCTGCCGCTTGGTTCGGATAACGTCTCGCTTAGAACACCGCCCGTTGCCGCGCCATCGAGTCCCGAGTGGCAAGCTGTTCATGCGCCCGATATGGTAGCTCTGCCCGGTATGATAGCTATGCAGGCAGGCATTACATGACGCCGCGCCGGTCCATTTACGCCTGTCCCTCCATGGGCTTGATCGCTAGGTACAGGTACTGGTTGAGGCTGAAGAAGTAGCGACCCTCCTGATCGGCCTTACGCAGGTCCTCTTGCCACAACTCCGCGTCGTCCCTTGACAGTCCTTGTCGCCCAACCACAAAATCGCCGATGAGCTGCGCCAGACCATAGCTGAACTGCTCCTCAGTGAACGCCAAGTCGAAGGCGCTCAAGACCTGCGCCTGCTGGAGGGCAAACCCAGCTTGCTTTAGCAGCCCGGGAAGAGACCGATTCAGGCACGGGTGGACGAGATGTTCCTCAAACGCGTTCAGAACACGCGTCATGCGTGTTGGATCACTCGTTTCCCATACGATCGAGCGCCAGTCGCTATCAACCACGGCGGCGCGGCCGCCGGGCCGCAGCTCCCGAGACAACTCCCTCAAGTCTACCGCCACGTCCTCGACATATTCATACACCTGCACGACAACGGCGGCGTCAAAGGTATCGTCGTCGAACGGCAGCAGGCTGGCATCGGCAAGATGGAACTCTGCCCAAGGCTGGTCCGCGCAACGCTGCCGCGACAGCTGGAGCATGGTTTCGCTCGTGTCGATGGCATGCAGGCACCCAGTTGGGCCGAGCACGGTCGCCAACTCGTAGGGCTCAAAGCCGGGGCCGGTACCGATCTCGAGGACGTGTTCACCTACTTGCAGTGCGAGGGCCTCCCGCACCGACGCACGGCGTTGCTGGGCATATGTGGTGACATAAGCCTGCTCGAGGCGGCTGGCGGCCGCTGAGTCGAACTGATAGGGCTGTGCGCACATCGCTCCGCTCCTTTGCGCGTCTCTGCTCCGTCGGATGTGACGCCGTTCAGAGTATCACACCGTCCGATGCACGTCTGAGCGCCTCTGTACTACCCGTTGGCACCTGTGGCATGTATGCGCGCTACTGCTCTTTGACCCATCTCACCCTATAGAAGCGCAGGAGATCGTCGGGGACAGGTCCATCTGGCACGCGAACCGTAGGGCAGAGCCGATACCTTGTGAGGTTGGGCCAGTAATCGGGTTGAATCCCCAGACCTGCATCTTCCTCTGCTGCGGCAATAGATGCACTTACCCTCATCTCATTCCTCGGATACTACCAGCTTCGGATACTACCAGCAGACCAGGACAAGCTGCCTTCGGCGTGGACCGTGGCGGTCGACAACGTAGATGACGCTCAGCTCGCGCTCCGCCCGTACACCCCATCGGAGGTGTTGCCGACCTTGAGTGCCGGCAGGACTGAGAAGGCCGCTGCACGGTTTTCTGAGCGTTACATTCGCAGAGGTCCGTGCGCGATGGCAGCGCGCATGGTGATGAGATCGGCGGCTGCAATCCACTCCGTCCACCAGGTGGCGCCTGCCGCAGCGAGCGACTGAATCAGGGCGCGGTCCTGTTCCCAATCATCGCTCCGCTGGCGCCCACCCACCACGATATCAACTGCAGTGCCGGGACCGCGCTGGCGCTCGATCGTGGCGCGCAGCGCTTGCACGTCGTTTGGTGTCATGTCCTGCCAAGAGCCATCGTCGGTCTGCTTGTAGAGGCAGGAGCCGTCCCAGCGGGCGGCGCGCTGGGTGGGGCCAGGATTCGGCCAACCGCCGCCTACCCAGATAGGAATGCGCGGCGACTGCACGGGGGTTGGGAGAAAGGTCACGTTGTCAATGGCGTAATGCTTGCCTGTGTAGCTGAACGGCTGACCGCTCCAAAGACCCGCGAGAATGTCCAACCCCTCGTCGAGCATCTCAGCGCGTTGCCGCGCATCCACGACTTCACCCACTCGCGAGAAGCCTTGATCACGCGCATCGCCGCTGCCCACGCCGAGGATGAGACGCCCGTGGGAAAGGTGGTCCAACGTGACGGCCTCGCGTGCGAGTTTCCAGGGGCGACGCCGTGGCAACGGCGTCACTGAGGTGCCAAGGCGCACACGTTCCGTGTGGAGTGCCATGGCTGCGAGCGCCACCCAGGGATCATATGTCGGCGCGCCTGGGAGGCTGTGATAGGTGTCATTGGTATAGCAAATGTAGTCTTCAAGGAAAACCGCATCCCAGCCAGACGCCTCCGCGAGACTCGCCAAGTCCGCAAGGGTGTGCGGATCGCCACACTCGCCACCATTGGGAAGCGCAAGAGCATACTGCATGACATGCCTCCTCTATTGATCAACATGCTACAGGCATCTTAGTGACAGCGTACGTCATTATTCATGACATCTTGTGTCATGTTAGAGAGCGTGTCCTAGCGGAGACAAAGCTGCCCTGCTGGCAGAAAAAATGGCAGCAGTGCGATGGAACGCAACGGAACTGAATGGAATGGTACGGATCGCAGCGCCCACAAGTTGTAAGCCATAGGTAGGGAACAATTGACCCTTGGCACCAACCACACACCGTTTTATTCAATTGCGCGAATTCTCAACTCGGCGGTTTCGATGAGCAAATCGTATGCGATCGGTTTGAGCAGGCATGTCCTACAGTCGAGTATCACACTGAGGATCCGCCTTCAGGGTGATATGTATCTTGCCAAGGCCCCTAACAGAGAAGTAATCGTTGCGTAACGGCGGCAATGAGCGCCAGCATGTCGAGCAAGCCGATTACAGCGGATCCTCCGCATTCCGTCACAGACCCGCCCGCACATACGCTGTCGGCGTGGCTTTCACCGTTTAGGCAGGCGGAATCATGCGCGCTACGATGTAGGTGTGTCGGTGGGTGTCTCCGTTGGCGTGTCGGTGGGTGTCGCTGTCGGTGTGTCCGTCGGTGTGTCAGTTGGTGTCGGCGCTGGAGTGTCAGTGGGATACGGAGTTGGGGTTGGGGTGCCTGGTCCCACCGTCACGGTCGGTGGCCGCGGCGTGGGCGTGCGAGTTGGCAATGGCGGGCGCGGCGTTGGAGTCGGCGTACCTGGGCCAGTCGTGACCGTTGGCGTCTGCTCAAGGACTGTCGCCGTGGCGGCCATCCCTTCGTAGGTCGGATCGTAGGCGAGTGTGGACGTGGGCGGACCGTTCGTCGTAAACATCCAAACTCCGTTGTTGCTGGCCAAGCTGAGGCCGCAGAAGACTGACACCGCCAGCAGTATCGCTGCGAGTGCAAGGAGCAGCGCAGGCGGGAACGCTCTACGCGTGCGCTCAGCTCTAGCGGTGTCGGCCGGCGCTGGCTGGCCGCTGCCGCGATTCCCCTGTTGACGACCTTCGCTCCACCCTCGCCTCCTGAGCCAGTGCCTGAATTGGCGCGGCGCGCCATGTCGGCGACTGAAGTATGGCCTCGCGCATGCTCGCTGCGGTCGCATAGCGGTCGCCGGGATTGCGCGCGAGCGCATGCAGCACGAGAGCCTCGAGTGCCGGCCAGACGGCGGGATTGAGTGTGGAGGGCGGAATGATCGGGTCACTCAGCACTCGACTGGCAATCGCA
Organism: uncultured bacterium; assembly: GCA_963733745.1. GTDB lineage: Bacteria > Chloroflexota > Ktedonobacteria > Ktedonobacterales > JADMIN01 > DASWAC01. The sequence goes on along the minus strand of CAVTFE010000053.1, from coordinate 139,759 downwards.
TAGGGCGTATCGGCGATGTGCGGTGGCTGGCCAGTGAGCATCTCATAGAGCACGGCTCCCAGCGCATACAGATCCGCACGATGATCCACCGGTCGAATAGCAAGTTGCTCTGGCGCCATGTACTGTGGCGTGCCGATGGGCAGTCCAGTGCCCGCCAGGGTGGGTAGCTGCTCAGGGCGCGTCACATTGAGCTGGCGGACGATCCCGAAGTCCGTCAGCAACACCTTGTCATCGCTCAGGAGGATGTTATCAGGCTTGATATCTCGGTGAATGAGCCCTAGCGCATGGACAGCTACGCGAGCGCCGAGGCGACTTGCGCCGCCACTCCGAGCGCATCGATGCGGATCAACGCGCCCCTGGCGTATTAGCACATCGCGCAGCGAGCCATTGAGCAGGGGCATTACGAGATAGAAATAGCCGCCCCTGCTCACCGAATGACTCGATGGGCACAATATTGGGGTGCGCCAGTTTGCGCAGCTGGACGACCTCGTTCTTGAAGCGCGCGACGTAGTCGGGATCGGCGGCAAGGGCAGCAGGAAGGACCTTGACGGCGACCAGACGGTCCGTGTCGCGTTCGCGGGCGCGGTAGACATCCGCCATGCCGCCCTTTTTGAGCAGGTCCAGTAGCTGGTATTGACCCAGCCAGTGGCCGCTCAGGGTTCTGGTGTCCTCAGCCACGCGATTTCAACTCATTCTTTCACAAGTCTCGTCCTGCTTCACTACAGGTGGCGAGCAATGATTCCGCGGCATGTCGCTGAAATGGATGCAACATCTTGACAGGAATGCGCAGCTATTGTAAGGACGTTTGGGAGTATGTGTCAAGGGGCAGTGGTTGTCTGCGATTCCCAAGTGGAAAGACCGCCCTTCTCATACTGAACTCGAATGAATCGCGCTGACCAGCGGGGCACCAGCCCGCCGGATAGGACTGAGAGGCGCTCACTACAGCGTGTGGTAGCTAGCGAGTACGCGCGGAGTTGAGGATGGAGAGACGTGTCCTCGGTGGAACAGTTCAGACCTGACAGGTGACACTCACTTGCTGCGGCGATTGGCGCGCCCCCGGTGCCGTGACGGTGATCGTCCCACTCAACAGGATGCCGCTCACTGTCACCAGCTGTTGACTGCCTCCATTCAATTTCCCGCTGGCGGGACTGAGGCTATAGCCGGTGACGCTCGCCGTCGCGCTCCACGATAGCAGCGCACCGCCGGTGTTCTGTACCGTGAACTGCGTCTGCGCGGCGACACAGGTGGAGAGTGTGATGCTACTTGGTTGCACACTCAGGGTCGCTGGGATTGGTGTCGCGGTGGTCGCGGTTGGCGTGGCGGCGGAGAGGCGTGTGGTGGCAGTCGGCGCTCTGCCTTGCGCCGTTGCTGTCGCGGACGCGCCGGAGAAAGACTGCGATGACGAATTGGAGTTCGCGGACGAGTCGCTGCTGGAGAAAGGCGCGAGCGTGATGTTGAAGCTCCGCTGGAGGAACACGAAAAGGAGCGCGGCGACGAGCAAGGCAGCGAGGACGGCGCCTGCGCCCAGGCCCAGCGCACGCAGGAATCCACTGGAAGACGCGCGCGGCGCCTGCGGAACGTGCGGCGTTGGCCAGATGGCGTCGCGCGCTTGAGGCTGATTGGTGGGCGGCGCGCCAGCGGGCGAGGCTCCCTCCTGGCGAGGGTCACTCGTGACACTAAGCGGTTCAGGGGTGGGCGTGTCACAGACCAAGCAGTGTCCGGCGGCGAGCGCTTCTGGCGTCAAGAGCGCGCCACAGGTCCCACAATACCGTGGTGTCATCCTGACCACCTTCGTTTGTAGGCTCTCCTGCCCAAGTATGGGGTGTACGTAGGATAAAGTACTCTACACTCTTGCTGCGACCAGTCTAGCACAGGTGTCAATATACCCGTGCCCGAGAGTGGAAGCGTCACGAGAATACCTGCAACCAAGAAAGCGCCAGCGAGCGCATTGAGGCTCACGAAGGTGTGAATAAGGCGTACCGACGGCAAATGCGAGTATCCTAGACGGATTGGCCATCAGCATACCCCTCGGTAGTGGTTTGGGGTCTGTTCAGTCCAAGGCGGGATAGAGTGGCTGGCCAATGAAGACGGTCTGCAACGCGGCGAGAAGCGCCACGCCCTGCTTGCGCATCGAGGAGAGATAGCCTCTGATGCGAGCGAACGCTGCTGAACTGGCGTCGGCACGGAAGGAGCCGGCGATCTTCTGCTGGACCTTGAGCATGCGCAGATCCTGCTCGGCCTGATTGTTATCGAAGGGGATGGTGAGGTCGTCGAGGAAGGCGAGGACCTCGTGCTGCCCCAGCCACAGCCGCTCCAAGAGGTTGCGGGCAGGAGATTGCTTCAGCCGTCCGCGCTGACCCGGTGGGCGCTGCGTCACTGGCGGCGGATTGGCGGCCAGCCCGGCGGCGAGCACCTCCTCATAGCGGGCAACGAAGGGAAGCCGCTCCGCAGCGCAGAGGCGCTGCTCCCCCGCGTGCGCGCCTGCTCGACGGCCTCCTTCATCGCCAGGAGGAGCGCCTTGAGGTCCTTCGCCCACGCTTGGTGATACTCCTCCTCCAAGAAGGTCAGCTCGCGGAGATGATGGATGTTGCAGAGCGCATGGCGGCAGCGCGTGTAGTGACGATACGGCTTCCAGCCGTCATGCACGCTCACGCCTGGTAACGGGGAAGGATGCCAATGGCGTCGGTCGCCACATGCCCGCGCTGGGGATGAATCGCGTAATGGGTCAGGCGTGCGGTGCTCGCCACATGCGCCCACGCCAGCGTGCCTGCCCGCCGGACGCCGGTTTCATCGCTATGGAGCACTGGCGCGCGCACAAGCGCCGCCTTGATCGCCTCCTCGACGGGCTGCAGCGTCTCCGCGCCCTGCCGCACCCAGCGCACCAGCGTGCCCAGCGTGCCAGCGAGACGGGCGCCCCCAGCAGATCGGCGAAAAGTTCGCGCACGCGCGCATAGGGGACGAGTTGCTGTTCGAGCAGATACACCCCCAGCGCCCGCAGGCGCGGCCCATATTGCGCCCGACTCGACGCCTCGGCCGGGAACGACCCCACACTGACCTGCTCGCAACTGGGGCAGCGCACGTGCACCGCCCGATGCTCCCGCACCAGCAGACGCACCACGGGCAGGTCGCGCACTTGCCGGCGCTCGCAGAGCACGACAGAAGCCGTCTGATCCAAGGGCATCTGACACTCCGTGCAGACTGCGGGGCGATGTTCCACCACCTCGTCCGGGGTTGCCACCAACCGCAGCGTCTCGCCGCGATGGCCCAATTGCCCACCGGGCTTCTTGCCACTCTTCCGCCGTTGGCTGCGCGGACGCTTGCGCCCCAGCGGATCGCTGGACGGTAGTTTGCTGCTGTTATGGCTATCCTTGGTCGCGTTGGCCAGCCGCGCTTGTAGTTGCTGGTTCTGCGCCACCAACTCCTGGATCTGTGCCCGCAGCCCGGCAATCTCGGCTTCTAACTCGGCAATACGTTCCTCTGGCGTCATGCCTGTATGCTACGCCTGCTCTGCAAGCCCGCCTAAACAGACCCGACTTGTAATATCCAAAGAGCCCCATCCTTTCAGGCGAGCGTTGCACATCGCTGCGGTGGCGGGGCAACTGCCACTAATGTGGGGACGAGAATCTGGACATGCCGCTCACTCGACTGATTCTCCTGGATATCAGGCCCGATGAGATCGCTAAACGCTTGCGACGCTTGTTTGAAGCCTAGGCTGTGGATGGTGAGGAGCGCTTCTTCACCTCTTCCTCACTTGTCTCGTTTGATTGGAGTCGTGGACTACGTCGAGGCTCCCGACTCCGGCGCACGTTAGAGCGATCACAACCCGCGCAGAGCGGTTTTATACCATATGCCCAGCAACGCCACTTTGCACAGACGCCTAGTAGGCAGCGACTGGCGGCCCGCCTGCCCACTGCTCAGCGATCTGGCCGATCACCGGGAATTTCACATATTGACCAGTGAAGCCAACGATGATGCCCCAAATCTGCAGTCCTAACAGCGCGAGACCAACCAGGCTAGAGCCGCAGATCCCGAGCGCGGCGAGAATCGCCCATCCGGCGTTGTTGCCGCCTGAGATGCCAGCAAGGACACTGCTAATGATGACGACGAAGGTCCAGAGGAAACCAAAGACGGCGCCCGCGATCGCCAACAAGGTTGCCTGCGCGCCATTGAATTTGACGTAGCGATTCTTGTTTTCTACGAAGAAGAAGATGACGCCGATAATAGGAATGAGATATCCGAGGCCAGCAGCGATGTTCGCCTCCAGTCCCAGCGAGGTGGGACCCCAGCGATGTGAACCGGACGAGTACTGCGGCGGGGGTTGTGGACCGGTCGGCGAGTTAACCTGATTCGGATCCATGTGGCGTCGCCTTTCCAGAATGCAGCAGACATACCGTGCGCAGGCTCAAAGACAGCATCGCACATTTGCGATGCAGGCGCGCAGGCGCTGTCGCACGGGTTTGCATTACCAACGAATGCCTGAGACGTGTGCAAAGAGCGCCATCGGGGACGATAGCGTCGCATCGGGCGCGATCCCGCCTACCTCTTGCCGTTCACACTGGAATCACACATAGGACGGCGCCGACATGCTTACGGCTCAGAGGCCGATTCCTCCAGCGGATGGGATGCCGCTGCCTGCAACCGAATCTTGCTTCTGATAGCGCTCGGTAGATCCTGCTTGTCAACAGCTGAGTTGTAGTACACGAGAAGGGGATCAGACACTCATCGCCAGCACCAGACTCTGGAAGTGTCGCTCTGGAGGAAATATCACCATACATGCGATGGGAAACCGGAATTTTCCCAGAAGACACCGCTCGCCAGATTGTGGCCCTGGAGGTCGCGGGTTCGAGCCCCGTCGGTCACCCCCCATTCAATAAAGAGATGCCCTGGCGCCTGATATCCGCAGGTTCCAGGGCATCTGACGTTTTGAGCGCGATGTATGAAGCTCCTATGACCTGTCCTGCCAGCTACTTCCTGATCTCAGGCGACGCATTCGCGCATTCCGAAACCACGCCTCGCACAAGAGTCGAGCTGACGTGGTGTGTTGCGTCAACGCCGGTCGCCTCGAGCGGCTGAACACATCAACGAACGCGCCAATAGTGGCACCGTCGCTTCTGCGGCCAGGCGCGGGCAGTGAACGGCGCTTCGAGCAGAGATGCCTTTTGAATCAGGCGACGAGAAACGGCGCATGGACTCGCGACAACCTCTCGCGACCAATCTAGGGGGCGTCTCATCCCAATATGGGGAGTTCCTCCGATGTGGCCTGCCGCCGAGACGGATATGCTTCTCATGCCCGAAGCGAAGGGCGTGAACGATGCGCCGGACAGGCGAAAACAAGCGCGTACGCGGCGCTAGGAGATATAGGAGACTGGGAGCCACGACACGACGGCGAATGGGTCTGCGGCGACGCGACTCAGCCGGTGGGTGTGGCGGGAACCACTCATCATCCTGGAGTTGCTGCACCACAGAAAGGCTGGGACAGGAAATGGCGTTGTACTTGGACATCCATCATCATGTGGACGGATTGACCGCCGACGCGGTGAAAGGCGCGCACGCGGCGGACGTTGCGACGCAGGAGGAATTCGGCGTGCGCTACCTCGAGTATTGGTTCAACGAAGGCACCGGCCAGGTATTTTGTCTGGTCGAGGCCCCCAACGCCGAGGCCGCGGCGGAGGTCCACCGGCGGGCGCACGGACTGGTCGCCGACGAGATCATCGAGGTGCGACAAGGCTCTGCGTCGTAGGAAACGCGTCACGATGTGAACGACCGTCATGAGCGGGACATCCCGCCCATGACGGCGGATTCCGCCACGCGGGAAGCTGGACTTCCCACCAATCATACGGCGTCACATCATACAGTTGTAGAAAGGTGGCCACGGCTGGCGGTGGATCGCTGCCACTGTGCCTCGTCCGCATAAGCGATCCAAGGCGTTCATCACACTACAACGGTATGGTGCGACAGGGTATCACCCAAATCAAGGCAAGGCGCCCTGGCGACTGGTTTTTCAGCCCTCAGGGCGTCCGTCTTTCTAGGTCGCCAGTGGAGACCGCGCGTATCAGGAATCTGCGCTGCCGGCGAGATCGAAGGTAATCATCACTGGCGGCTCGGCCTCCTCGCGCCCGCCCACGGCCGCGTACATCCGCCGCGCCGCGCCATTATCGGCGCTGGTGAGCACCCACGCTTCCTGGCATCCTAAGGTCTTAGCATGCGCCAGGAGCGCCGCGAGCGTCTGTCTGCCAATCCCACGTCCTTGATGCGTCGGCGCCACTCCGACCTCGTTCACCCATAGTTCGCGCGGCTTATCGGGATGAACGTAGTGGAGCGCTGAGGCCATCGCTACCACCAGTCCATCGTCAATGGCGACCGCCAGATGGTGACGTGAATCGGCAAGAAACTCCGCGCTCCAGCGCGCGTCTATAGGGTTGTCAAACACGTCTGGCGCGACATGCTGGAGGACCACGCCGTCCTCTGGCCCAAGGATACGAATGCTGATTGACATGGCGATGCTCGATGGAAACTACTTGCTCCTGCGCCTTCTCCGTCGGAGACGTGTCGCGCAAGGCTGGCTCGACCTCAAAGTCTATCCGCATCATTATAGAGTATGGCGCCTTACCGTCTCCCCGTGACGCCCCAGATTCCCATGATGAGCGAAAAGCGCGTAACCTTTTCTCCTCTACACATGACTTGCCTGTAGAATCACTGAATACACCTCCGCCGGAGCTTCCATATGGAGCATAGGCCTCGCAATAGGGTAAGAAAGAGCATGATACCGACCTCTCACGCCATCTTCCGCCGCCTTGCATGATACGCTGATACATGAGCGGTCACGGCTCGTTGGGCTATGCGCCTCGCTCGTCCATAACCGAGACGCGGCGGAAGACCTGGCGCAAGAGACGCTCTACGAAGCCTGGAAGCACCGGAGCGAGCTGCGGGACAGCGACCGGGCTGCCCAATGGCTCACAGGTATCGCGCGCAATGTCTGTCTGCGGTGGCGACAGCGTGCGCGCCGGGAGGCTGCGCGCTATCCCATTTCGCTAGTGACACAAGACGCCGGAGAGGATGATCATCCTGTAGGCGCTGCGCTGGATACGCTGGCCGACGATTTCGACCTGGAGCGTGAACTTGAGCTTCATGAGCTGACCTACAAAGAGTTCGGCAATGGAGCCATACTGGACAATGGTCTCCTCGTTCTCTCCAAGATCGGGCGCATCGCCATTCGCTGGTCCCGCCCGATTGAGGGAACACCCAAGACGGTCACGATCCGTCGGGAAGCGGATGGCTGGTATGTCTGCTTCTCCTGTGCTGATGTGCCGATGCAATCACTTCCCGCCACCAGACAGGAAACCGGCATCGACCTTGGCATTGAGGCCTTCGCCACCCTGTCCAATGGCACACGCATCTTCTCCCCCGGCTGGTACCGCAAAGCCGAACGGGCGCTGAAAACTGCTCAACGGCGGGTCTCGCGCCGCAAGAAAGGCAGCGCACGCCGTAAAAAGGCGGTCGACCTGCTGGCGAAGGCGCATCAGAAGGTGCGTCGCCAGCGAGCGGATTTCCACCATAAGACTGCGCTTGCCCTTGTGCGCGCAAATGACACCATCTATCATGAGGACTTGCAGACGGCCAACATGGTCAGGAACCACCACCTCGCCAAGAGCATCAGCGACGCGGGCTGGTCGCAGTTCTTGGGCATCCTCTCCTACAAGGCAGCATGCGCCGGTAGGCGAGTGGTAGCGGTCAACCCTGCATTCACGAGCCAGCGGTGCTCAGGCTGCGGCATGCTGGTCATCAAAGGCTTATCCGTTCGCTGGCATAGGTGCCCAGAGTGCGGGACAAGCCTGCATCGGGACCACAACGCGGCGAGGAACATAGAATGGGCCGGGCAGGCCCTTCAGGGAGGCGTGGCGGTAGTCGCGTCGGAGAACTGAGAATCCATTAGGCTTTAGCCCATGTGGAGTGTCAAAATGGCCGTGATGGCGCTTGGCGGTATTACCGCTATCGGCGTCTTCGTCACGATCTCGACGCTGCTGCAGAATGGCGTCCCAGATCGCTGTCGCGGGCGTGTGTTCGCCGCCTACAGCACATCCTGCGGGCTGGCCGTGATCGTGGGGAACCTGCTTGGTGGCGTCCTGGGCGACAACTTCGGCGCTACACCAATCGTCGGCGTGGCGGGCGCGCTCAGTATATTGGCGGGAGTCGTCGCCGTGTTGACGTTGCGTGGCGAGACGGCTCGGAGGGCCAAAGACGGCGTTATTACCCTGCTGGAGGCTGACGTGGAACCTGTCTCGTGAATCGCGCACACGCGCTCGTGTATACTGCCGCTAGTGATCGATCAGCGATGTGCTTTGGAGGCAGCGAATGAGCGAGTACGACAGCCTGCATGGCCCGGCGACGGAGGAAGATGCGCTCCTTTCTCCACAACTCCCGCGCGGGCGCGTGGTCATGGGCATCATCTTCTATCCCCGTGGCGGCTCCGCGCACTCGACCCGTGGGCTGGCGCGCGCGCTGATGGGTCAAGGATGGGATGTCACGCTGGTATCAGGGGCGGTCTCGTCGCCAGAAGGCCAAAACGATAGCCCTGGCGATGCGCGCGCATTCTATGCTGGCATTGACGTGCGTCCAGTCGATTTCACTGCCGCGCTGAACGCCGCCGACCCGCTGCGCGCCGACCCACCGATGCATCCATCCTATGAAGACCGACCCGGCGCGCCGGACCGAGTCTTCGCCTCCGTGGATGACGAGACATACGAGCATCTGGTGAGCGCGTGGATGGTCGCGCTGCGCGACGCTGGCGCCGAGCGCGCGGACGTATTGCACCTGCATCATCTGACCCCGCTCAATGAGGCCGCGCGCCGCCTGGCGCCACATGTTCCCGTGCTTGGACACATCCACGGCACGGAGCTGCTGATGCTCGAGGCCATTGCGGCTGGGCCACCCGCGAACTGGCGCTACGCGGACGCCTGGGCGGAAAGGCTGCGACGGTGGGCGGCGGAATGCAGACATCTCTTCATCGCCTCGCCATCGCAGATTCCACGCGCGAGCCGCGCGCTCGGCGTTGGCCAAGAGCGCTTCACCGTCGTGCCCAATGGGTTTGATCCATCACTCTTTCACCCACGCGCGATTGATCGCGCGGCGCTGTGGCGGCGCTTGCTGGTCGAGCAACCGCGCGGATGGCGTCCGGGCGCGGCTGCTGGCTCAGTCCGCTACACAGCGGATCAACTTTCTCCCTTCGCGTCGGGTCCGGTGATTCTCTATGTCGGGCGGTTCACCGACGTCAAACGCGTTCCCCTGCTCATCGCCGCGTATCAGCGCGCGCAGGCGTCGTTTGCGCGTCCGGCGTCGCTGGCGCTCGTGGGCGGCTTCCCTGGCGAGTGGGAGGGCGAGCATCCCTGGGAGACGGTCCAGCGACTAGGCGCGCGGGATGTCTTTCTGGCGGGATGGCACACACACGACGAACTGCCGGATATCTTCGCCGCCTCCGATGTCATCGTCTTGCCGTCCGTACGCGAGCAGTTCGGCCAGTCGCTCGTCGAGGGCATGGCCTGCGGGCTGCCCGGAATCGCGGTGGCCGCTGGTCACGGGCCAGATGAGATCGTCGCCAGCGGCGCGAGCGGCTGGCTGGTCCCGCCCGACGATGAATATGCGCTCGCCGTCGCGCTCGTGGAGGCGGTGAACCAGTTAGAGGAGCGCCGTCGCCGGGGAAGGGTCGCCGCCGAGACTGCGTATGCGCGCTATGCCTGGCCTGCGCTCGGCGCGAAGCTCACGCAGGTGTACCAGACGCTCCTCGACCAGCGGTGAGCGAGCTCCCTGCGACCTGCGGCGTAACGTGTCGATGATGAGCAGGAGCGTTCCAGGATGATTTCCAGGATGACATCTCATCGTATGTGATATAGTGCCAGGGCAGTCGAATGCGTGTGTGTGGCTCATGGCAGAGCCGGTCTCTCGTCCCTTCATGCCTCACTGATCCTTCGGGTGGCGCACTGACTGAGCGAACCGTCGTCTGAGATCGCCTTCCGACGGGGAATGGCGCCGAGCGAAGCTGTAAGCAGCGACATGGAGGAACGAAGCCGTCATGGCGACACGCATCTACGTAGGGAACCTTCCCTATAACGCAACGAATGACCAACTCGCCGAACTCTTTAGCCAGTATGGCGAAGTGGCCGAAGCCACAGTGGTGATGGACCGTGGCACGGGCAGAGCAAGGGCTTTGGCTTTATCGAGATGGCTACCGACGAGGCAGCGCGCAACGCCATCGCCGGGCTGAATGGCACGATGATGGGTGGGCGCGCCCTCCGGGTGAACGAGGCGCAGCCGCGCACCGATCGTTCCAGTGGTGGCTACGACGACCGCTCGCGTGGCCCGCGCTGGTAGCCACACGTATCGCATCATACTAAAAAGAAGCTCCGACCTTCGTCGGAGCTTCTTCGTTTCTCTCTCGTTTCTCTCTCGTCTCTCTTTCTCTTCGTCATGTCGGCTTGACGAATCTCGTCGCACAGAGTAGCATCGGCGCTGTCATGGAGCGCGCTTGGAACTGCCTGAGCGGCGTTGTAGAGAGGAACGGCGAGCGATGTCTGTTGTCTCAGAAGTGCGTGTTGGCGCGCAGGCAGCGTTCTACAGCACCCTCAATGGGCGCCGGACGTTCGAGTTTCAAGGCAAGACCTACAAATACCTCTTCCGGCGCTACAACACCACCTATGCGAATGAGCGCGCCGTCGAGATCCCCATTGCAATGGCCGTCGTCCAGCAGCATCCCGACGAGCGCATCCTCGAGGTTGGCAATGTCCTCGCGCACTACTATCCGCACCATCACGATGTGCTGGACAAGTATGAGCAGGCGCCTGGTGTCACAAATGGCGATGTTGTGGACTTCCAGCCTGGCAAGCTCTATGACCTGATCGTCAGTATCTCAACACTGGAGCATGTCGGCTGGGACGAAGAGCCGCGCGACCCACCGAAGTTTCTGCGTGGTGTCGAGCATCTCACCACGCTCCTTGCGTCTGGTGGGAAGATGCTTGTCACGCTGCCAATTGATTACAACGCGGCGCTCGATGGCTTCCTCAACGAGGGGCGTGTGCCATTCACCTCCATCGCCTACTTGAAACGCATCAGCGACGACAACCAGTGGCGCGAAGCAAGTTGGGGAGAGGTCCAGGACGACAAGTACATCCATGCGCGGCGCAACGCTATTGGCATGGGTGTGAGCCCAACGGCTACGGGTCTGGTCGTAGGCTTAATCCAACGCTAGCGGTCGAAGACGCGCCGGACACGGGTGCGCATGCGGCGCAGTGGCGCCTTGACCCCACGATTCACCAAACTATCGCTCGCGCCGAGCTTCAGATTCGCCTCCATCTGGTCGATCTCAGCGGCGAGTTGCGCTGAAGGCTTCGCCCAGGCGTTCTCGTTGGCGGGATAGTTCGGCGTCTTGCGCAGCGTCAGGTGAACCGAGGTATAGGTATATCCCTGGTCGGTCACGACGAGATGTGGATAATGGGACCAGATGATCTCACCCACTCGTGGATATTTTCCCTGCTTCGCCAGCGCCGCGTCGGTGTCGGCGGCGTAGAAGCTCTGGCTCTTCTTCGAAGCCAGCGTCGCCTCCGAAATGACCGTGCGCAACGTATCCACCGGCTCCAACCCGCTTGCCTCGACAATGTAGCGTAGCAGGTCTTCGCGGGAGAAGAAGCGCAGGCCATCCCAGCCTTCGCCACCCGGAGGCGCGCCAAGGCGGTACTCGGTAGAGACGGTCATGACGCCGCCGGGCTTGAGTACGCGTCCCATCTCGTAGGCCGAGGCGGCGATGGATTGCCAACTGCCAAAGTGCTCGATGGAGCCAGAGGAGAAGATGCCGTCGAAGGTGTTGTCGGGATACTGCATCAGCCGCCCATCCATGTGCTGCACGATCAGGTGGTCGCGCCGGTAGGGATAGGGCGCGAAGCGGTCGGGAGAGACGAGCATATACCACGGCGCGGAGGAATCCCAGCGTCCCGCCGCGAGATAGAGATCATTCGCGAAGACATTGCGCGCATGGTTGGTGAGATAGAAAACAGTCGCCTCAGTTCCCGCGCCGACGCCGAGGATATGCGCATCCTGCCGCAACGCGCCGAACTGCCGGAGCGCGCGGACGCTCATGCCGATTTCCCAATACTTGCGATACTCCGCGCCCTTGGGAAACTCTGGCGTGAAGTGCTCGATCTCGTGGCGAAAGACATCGCGGATCACCGCCGCCAGTTCAGGGTCGGCGAAATCCTCGTATTCCACCACCTTATTGAATGGAAGTGTCGAGACCTGAGGGACTTGAGCCATGCCGATCGCGCCTTCCTCACTCAAAACGCCACGTGGACGAGCATTGTTGACTTGATCGTTGATTTGTAGGCGTTCTCACGCCAGCGCGCATGATACGGCCAGCGTCCACTCTCGTCAAGGCGCCGTCATGCGCTCAAGGTCGACTTCAAGGTTATCGCTCGGCTGGCGGGACGTGCATATAATACGGAAGGAGAATACAAGAGCGCCGAGGGGTCATCCCTGGTCTGGACTCGCGCATGGTCCGCGTGTTCCGCGGCGCTGAACAGTGAAGTGGGGATGCGGCATGGATACGCCACTCTCGGATGTGCTCGTCTTCTTCGGCGCGACCGGCGACCTCGCCTACAAGCAGGTTTTTCCCGCGCTCCAGGCGATGGCCCGACACGGCCATTTGGATATCCCCGTGATCGGGGTCGCGCGTTCAAAGTGGACCGACGACCAGTTGCGCGCGCGCGCCAGACAGAGCGTCACCGAGCATGGCGGACTGGACGAGGCTGCGTTCGCCAAGCTGGCCTCGCTGCTGCACTACCAGAGCGTTGACTACACCGACCCAACGTCATTCCAGCATCTGCGCCAGGCGCTCGACGGCGCGCGCAACCCGATCTTCTATCTGGCCATCCCACCTGAGGCCTTCACGAACGTCGTCGGGCATCTGGCCAACTCCGGCTGCGCGGAGAACGCGCGTGTCATCGTCGAAAAGCCTTTCGGGCGCGATCTGGCCTCGGCGCGTGCGCTGAACCAGACGTTGCGCCGCTATTTCTCTGAGGAGAATATCTTCCGCATCGACCACTACCTCGGCAAAGAGGCCGTACAGAATCTGCTCTACTTCCGTTTCGCCAACTCGTTCCTGGAGCCGATCTGGAACAACAACTACATCCAGAGTATCCAGATTACGATGGCGGAGACCTTCGGCGTCGAGGGACGCGGCGCGTTCTATGAAGAGGCTGGAGCCATCCGCGACGTCATCCAGAACCATCTGCTGCAACTCGTCGCCTTGCTGACGATGGAGGCGCCGGGACGTGGCGACCTGGACAGTGTGCGCGACGCCAAGGCTGAGGCGTTCAATGCGATGCGCTCGGTTCAGCCTGAGGATGTGGTGCGCGGTCAGTACAGTGGCTACCGCGACGAGCCAGGTGTGGCGCCAGACTCCACCGTCGAGACGTTCGCGGCGCTGCGCCTCTTTATGTTGAATCAGCGCTGGGGGGGCGTGCCCATCCTCATCCGCGCGGGCAAGCGCCTGCCGCAGACCGTCGTCGAGGTGTGGATACAGCTCAAGCGCCCGCCGGAGAACGTCTTCAGCGAGGGCTCGCCGGGCCTGCCAAATTACCTGCGCTTCCGTGTCAGCCCTAACGTACAACTGGCGCTCGGCGCGCGCGTGAAGACGCCGGGAGAGGCGATGGTTGGCAGTGGCGTGGAGTTGATGTTTCAGGAGCACCCTGGCGACGAGATGGCGCCCTACGAGCGGCTGCTCAACGACGCGATCCATGGCGTCAAGACGCTCTTCGCGCGCGAGGACGCTGTCGAGGAGGCGTGGCGTGTGGTGGATCCCGTGCTAGGTAACACGGTCCCGGTCCTGCCCTATGAAACGTACACCTGGGGGCCGCCCGAGGCTGGCGCGCTTGCCGTCGAGGTGGGCGGCTGGCGCAATCCCGTCATGACGCAGGCAGATGGGCCGGTGATCATGCCACAAAATCCGCCGACGACGACATAGGACGGCATCACGCGAACCATGAGGATGCGCCAGTATGGCGCATGGAGCCAAATTTCCCAAGGAGGGAGCGACATGAACGCAGCGCAGCAATTGCACGAAGCAGGCCAGAGCCTCTGGCTCGACAACATCACCCGCGACCTGGTGCGCAGCGGCGGGCTGCAACGCTACATCGAGGAGTTTGCCATTACCGGGCTGACCTCGAACCCGACGATCTTTGACAAAGCCATCGGCGAGGGCGACGCCTACGACGAATCCATCCAGCAGAAGACGAGCCAGGGCATCAAGGGCGAGCAGCTCTTCTTCGACCTTGCCATTGAGGACCTGACCGCCGCCTGCGACCTCTTCCGCCCGATTCACGACTCTACCGGCGGGCTGGACGGCTGGGCTTCGCTAGAGGTCTCGCCGCTGCTGGCCTACGATACCGCCAGCACGATCAAGGAGGCGAAGGACCTCTGGAAGCGCGCCGGACGCAAGAACCTCTTCATCAAGATACCGGGGACGCCAGAGGGCAATCCCGCCATCGAGGAGTCGATCTTTGCAGGTGTACCGATCAACGTGACGCTGCTCTTCTCGCGCGAGCAGTTTCTAGGCTCCGCTGAGGCCTACATGCACGGAATCGAGCGGCGCATCGCGGCGGGCCTCGATCCGGTCGTTCCCTCGGTCGCCTCGATCTTCATCAGCCGCTGGGACGTGGCGATCAAGGATCAGGTTCCCGAGAGCATGCGCAACCACCTCGGCATCCCCATCGCCCAGCGTTCGTACAAAGCGTACCGCGACCTGCTCGCCTCCGAGCGCTGGCAAAAGCTTGCCGCCACCGGGGCGCAGCGGCAGACGCTGCTTTGGGCCAGCACCGGCACGAAGGACCCAAACGCCTCTGATGTCCTCTACGTCGAGGCCTTCGCCGCGCCTGAGACGATCAACACGATACCTGAATCCACGCTGATGGCTTTCGCCAATCATGGCGTCGTCGGCGCGATGATGGACCCCGGCGGCGGCGGCGCTGAGGCGCAACTGGCTGAGTTTGCCAAGGTCGGGGTAGATATTGACGCGCTCGCGCTCAAGCTCCAGCAGGACGGCGCGGCGGCCTTCGTCAAGTCGTGGAAGGACCTGTTACAGCGCATTGAGGAGAAGTCGAAGGCGCTGAATCCAGCGGTGTGAAGGGAGCGGCGCGTGTCGGATGCAAGTACAAGCATAGCGCCGCTGACCGAGCGCCCCGCCTGGCAGGCGCTCCAGGCGCACAACCAGCAACTGCGCGCGACGAGCCTGCATGACCTCTTCGCGCAGGACTCCGCGCGTGGCGAGCGGCTGGCATTCGAGGCGGAGGGTCTCTACTTCGACTACTCGAAGCATCGTGTCAGCGACGAGACGCTGCGCCTGCTGCTCCAGCTTGCCGAGGAGAGTGGGCTGCGCGCGCGCATCGAGGCGATGTTTCGTGGCGAGAAGATCAACGTCACCGAGGACCGCGCCGTCCTGCACGTGGCTCTACGCGCGCCCAGGGGCGAGAGCATCGTCGTGGATGGCGAGGATGTCGTGCCACAGGTCCACGCCGTGCTGGACAAGATGGCGGCCTTCGCCGACCAGGTGCGCTCCGGCGCGTGGCTGGGGCATTCGGGCAAGCGCATCCGCAACGTCATCAACATCGGCATCGGCGGCTCGGACCTCGGCCCGGTCATGGCGTACGAGGCGCTCAAAGACTACAGCCAGCGCGACACTGACCTTCCGCTTCGTCTCGAACGTGGATGGCGACGAGTTCTACGAGGCGACGCGCGACCTGGCGCCGGAGGAGACGCTCTTCATCATCTCCTCGAAGACCTTCACGACGCTGGAGACGATGACCAACGCGCGAACGGCGCGCGATTGGCTGCTGCGGACCCTTGGCGATGAGAAGGCGGTGGCGCGGCACTTCGTCGCCGTCTCGACTAACACCGAAGAGGTGACCAAGTTCGGCATCGATCCCGCCAATATGTTCGTCTTCTGGGACTGGGTCGGCGGCCGCTACTCGATGGACTCGGCGATCGGCCTCTCGACGATGATCGCCATCGGCCCGGAGAACTTCCGCGCGATGCTCGCCGGCTTCCACGCGATGGACGAGCACTTCCGCACGACGCCCTTCGAGCGCAACATCCCCGCCCTGATGGGCCTGCTCGCCGTCTGGTACGGCGACTTCTTCGGCGCGCAGACCGTCGCGGTCCTGCCCTACAGCGCCTACATGAAGCGCTTCCCCGCCTACCTCCAGCAACTGACGATGGAGAGCAACGGCAAGCACGTGACGCTCAGCGGCGCGAAGGTCAACTACCAGACCGGCGCGATCTACTGGGGCGAGCCAGGCACGAACGGGCAGCACTCGTTCTACCAACTCATCCACCAGGGGACCGAGTTGATCCCCGCCGACTTCATCGGCTTCGCGCGCGCGCTGCACCCACTGGGCAATCACCAGGATTTGCTGGTGGCGAACCTGATCGCGCAGACTGAGGCGCTGGCGTTTGGCAAGACGGCCGAGGAGGTCAAAGCGGAGGGGACGCCGGACTGGCTTGCGCCGCACCGCACCTTCACCGGCAACCGCCCGACGACGACGCTGCTAGCCGAGCGGCTGGACCCGGAGACACTGGGTAAGCTGGTCGCGCTCTACGAGCACAGCGTCTTCACGCAGGGGACGATCTGGGAGATCGACTCGTTCGACCAGTGGGGCGTGGAGCTGGGCAAGGCGCTGGCGACGCGCATCATCCCCGAACTCTCGTCCGACGCCGCGCTGAACCATGATAGCTCGACGAATACGCTGATTCGCCGTTATCGCGCCGGGCGGCTGGCCTCCAGCTAAGGCTCTGGCTAGCCGGGCGTTGGTCTTGTGTGAGAAAATGGCGTCGGCTGATTGAGCGAGATGGTGGGCGTAGTGAATGACACGCCCAGCTTATTCCTGCGTGGAAAACTGCAACATCAAAGGAGGTGACGACTCCGCTGCCTTTCGACAACGGCTTCTCAGGTAACGCTCGACGTATCCGTCCACGTTGACGCCTGAAGGCTCCGTCCGAGCCGTAAAATGTTCTGCGCCGCGTTGACATCCCGGTCGCTCGTGTAGCCACAAGAGGGACAACTATGCACGCGATCACCGAGCGTCTTGCGTTGCTCAGGTATTTCAGGCAGCGCTCCACAGGCGCTACATTGCTGCGTCGTGTTGGCCGCTGGGACCGCGATCACCTGCACGCCAGCGCCTGCCGCCTTGCTATGCAGGATCGTAATGAACTGGCCCCAACCAACGTCGTGTGCAGACTTTGCCAGGTTCGACCGCGCGATGCCCTGGATGTTCAGGCCTTCATGTGCGATCATGCCGTAGCCGCTCACCAGCCGACGCGCAACCTGATGATGGAAGTTGCGCCGCTGGTTGGCGACATGCAGATGCTGCTT
Organism: uncultured bacterium; assembly: GCA_963733745.1. GTDB lineage: Bacteria > Chloroflexota > Ktedonobacteria > Ktedonobacterales > JADMIN01 > DASWAC01. The sequence continues at coordinate 122,352 of CAVTFE010000053.1, read as the reverse complement.
GGCAAGATTCTGTACCGCCTTCTTGCGTCGGTTGCTCCCCTTCTGCTTGCGAGTAGCAGCACGTTGGGAGCGTCGCAGCGCAGCCTGAGCTTTGCGGTAGTAGTGAGGCGGCGCGATTTGGTGCCCGTCTGCCGTCACCAGAAACACCTTCAGGCCAAGATCAATCCCGGTGGCAGGCAGCGTCGAGGGCGCAACGTCAGCGTCGGACAACTCGCAGGAGAAGACAATATGCCAGCCGTCCGCCTCGCGCTTGAAGCAGATCGTCTTGATCGTACCCTCGACAGGTCGATGCAGCTTGATCTTGATCTGTCCGATGTGCTGGAAGTAGATTACGGCGCCATCCAGCTTGCAACCGTCACCATAGGACGGGAACTCGACGGTATCAAAGCGGTTCCATCCCTTGAAGCGTGGATAGCCTGGCGCTTCGCCAGCTTTCAGTCGGCGGAAGAACGATTGGAAGGCTCTATCCAACCGGCGCAAGGTAGCCTGGCAACTGGAGAAATTGGTGGCAGCCAGGTAGTGGTTCGTGGTGCGATCATCCTTCAACCGCGCAGACTGCTGTCCGTACGAGACCGACTCCTGTCGCTCCTCCCAGGCGGTCTTGCGTTCGGCAAGCGCCCGATTGTAGAGGCGGCGATGCGTCTCCAGCATCTCAGCCAGCGCTTGTTCCTGCTGCGTCGTCGGATACAGACGGTACTTGAAGGCTTTGCGCACGCAAGGACTGCTCCTTCTGGCTGAGGATGTACTGCTTGATCGCGACAGGGGTCAAGCAGTACACATATATACGCAGTATAACAGGTTGTTCGTCTATGAGCCAGTAGCGAGGAAAGGAAGGAGTGGCGGCTTCTCCCGTCAGCTAAAGCAGACGGTCTCTGCCGCCTGATTCATTATGGCCAAAGTAGAGATGACCAGGGGCAAGTTCGAGAACATCAATGCGCTGGCGAATGAGAACGGCGTGATCGCGGCGGCGGCAATGGATCAGCGCGGCTCGCTGAAGAAGGCCATCGCCAAGGCGCGCGCGGATGGCCAGGCGACGGCGGAGGACCTGACCGAGTTCAAGACAATCGTGACGAAAGTGCTGACGCGCCACGCCACCGCGATCCTGATGGACCCGGAGTATGGTCTGCCCGCGCTCAAAGACAAGGATCCCTCGGCGGGCGTGCTGCTGGCCTACGAGAAGACTGGATACGACGCGAGCCAGCCGGGACGCTTGCCGGATCTGCTGGACGAGTGGAGCGTGCGCCGGCTGGTCGAAGCAGGGGCCAACGCGATCAAGATTCTGCTCTACTACAATCCCGAGGATGATGCGCGCATCAATACGGCCAAGCAGGCGTTTATCGAGCGCGTGGGGGCCGAGTGCCTGGCCTATGACATTCCCTTCTTCCTGGAGCCGCTGGCCTACAACGACGCGCTTGGCGAGGAGAAAGGGCCGGAATTCGCCAAGAGCAAGCCGCAACTGGTGATGCGATACATGGAGGAGTTCGCCAAACCGAAGTATGGCGTGGATGTGCTCAAGGTCGAGGTTCCGGTGAACATGGCCTACGTCGAGGGGACGCAGGCGTTCGGCGGGACGAAGGTCTACTCGCGCAATGAGGCGATGTTCCTCTTCCGCGAGGCGGCCAGCGTCTCGACCAAGCCGTTCATTTACCTCAGCGCGGGTGTCACGGACGCCGTCTTCCGCGAGACGTTGCAACTCGCCAATGAGGCCGATGTGAATTACTCCGGTGTGCTGTGCGGACGCGCCACCTGGCAGGATGGCATTCCGGTCTACGCGAAGGAGGGCCGCGCGGCGTTGGAGGCGTGGCTGGAGGATCGCGGCGTGCAGAACCTCAACGCGCTCAACGAGGTCATCGCGCAGGGCGCCAAGCCCTGGTGGACGATCTACGGCGGCAAAGATAACATCGAGGTGGTGGGGTAACCTAACCCGCTGACCCCCTTCCCTGACAGGGAAGGGGAACTACGTCGCAACATTATCTGTAGGGGCGCGACCTGTCGCGCCCTTTGCTTTGCCGATCATCGTGCCTTGTCGCTTCACACCCCGTATGCTACACTGCCTGATGGCAAGCATATGTATGTCCCTTACGCCATTCGCAGAGGTAAATCTATATGAGTGCGCTTGATGCTCCATTACGCCGCATCTTCGTCAGTCACAGCCATGAAGATAACGACTTCGGAGTGCGCCTTGTAGGCGATCTCCGCGCAGCGCTAGGTGGAGACAAGACAGCAGTCTGGTACGACGTCTCGGGCGGGTTACATGGCGGCGATGATTGGTGGCGCAAGATCGTGGCCGAGATCACCGCACGCCCTGTCTTCATCGTCATTCTCTCGCCCACCGCGATGGCATCTGGCTATGTACAGACTGAGTTCGATCTTGCCTTCAAACAGAAGCACAGTCCGGCGGGCAAACAGATCATTCCCATCCTCTACCAACCCTGCCAGCCACGCGAGGATATGGCGCTCTTGCAGATGGTCTCGTTCCTGGAGCCGAAGCCCTACGAGCAGGCGTTTGGAGAACTGCTTGCTGCGCTTGGCGCGGTGGCGTCCGCGAGCGGATCGTCTGCGCCCTCTATTGTCACTCCTACGCCTGTTGATCCCGCGAGTGAACTCGTGCGCCAGATGCTGCCACAGATCGAGGCGTCCTGGGCTGCGCAAGACTGGCCTGATGTCGCGCGCAAGTGCGCTTATCTCATCGCCCGCGCGCAGGTTGCCGTCACGCCCAATATCTACCGCATGCAGGGCCATGCGCTCATGGAAGAAGGCGACGCTGCCGGAGCAAGAGTCATATGGGATGCTGCGCTGGCGCTCGACCCAACCGATGTGCCGACCATACATTCGGCGGCGCCAGCGCGCATGGAGTCAGGCCAGCCAGGGGAAGCGACGCCACTGCTGGAGGAGGCGCTGGCGCTGACCAGCAGCCGCGAGCGACGTATCGCGTTGCTCAAGGATCTCATCCAGGCGGCAATCGCAATGGAGAAGGGTGACATCGTCGCGCGTAGTCTTGCAGAAGGTGAACGCTTAGCGCCCGATGATCCCTTCTGGGGGACGATTCCTACTCTCCCGCCGGATCAGTTTCCCGTGCGGCTGGCACAACTCGGTTTCACCGTGCGGCGACAGGGCGGCGTGGATCACATTGTCCCTCCGCTCTGTGCTGTGCCGGCAGGTGAATTCCTGCTGGGCAAGGCGCCAAGAGATAAGTATTATCCACAACAGCGGGTATCTCTGCATACCTACCAGATCGCGCGCTTCCCTGTCACCGTGGCTGAGTACGCCTGCTTTGTGCGCGCCACCGGACGTGCAACTCCACCAGGCGAAGACGGCAAATCTCTTCGGGTCAGTTGGGAAACACAATTGCGGGAGCAGCTCGACCATCCTGTTGTCATGGTAAATTGGCATGACGCAGTCGCCTACGCGCAGTGGCTGGCTAAACTGACAGGCCGGCCCTGGCGGTTGCCAAGCACGGAAGAGTGGGAGGCGGCGGCGCGGGGGCCGAGGGGCGCATCTTTCCCTGGGGCGACACCTTTGATCAGAGCCGTTGTAACAGCAAAGAAGGCGGCAAAGGGAGCACAACGCCGATCGGGAGCTATCCAACCGATGCAAGTCCCTACGGCGTGCGCGACATGATGGGCAACGTGTGGGAATGGACGAGCAGTTATGGCAAAGCATATTCCTATTACGGTAATAGTCCAGCAATAGACAATCCGCAGGTAAGAGCGTCATGTGGTAGCTATTTCGGCAATCAGATGGCGGATAGTGGCGCTTATGGCCGCAACTCTTATTCACTAGAAACCGTATCCGGCGCTGATGGATTCCGCTTGGCACTGGGGTCTCTTGGGTGGTGAGCGCCAGCGGTTGAAACCACACCTGGATACCTTCAGCCACAACGCTCGCCTGCGTGGACGCCATACGTCGCCTAGCTTGCAGAACTCGCGAAGCAGATCTTGCAGCTAGCGGCCCACAGACGCGAATTCACTCGTCAGGCGCAGTTTCAACCGGTGACACCCGGCGTGACGCCATCGGCTGACGTGATCCCGGCGAGCAGGAGGGTCTGCGCGAGGTTCGCCGAGTCGCCCCAGTGCGCGACGGCGCGGCGCGTCTCCTCCTCACTCGGCAAAGGAGCCTTCGGCGGCAGATCGAGGTAGTAGCGCCCGACGGCCTTGCGCATCCCCAGGTCGCCCGCGACGACGACTGGACGCCCCAGCGTACGCGCGAGAATCCACTCCGCCGACCAGCGCCCCACGCCACGGATCGCCGTCAGCCGCGCGATCACCTCGTCGTCGGGCAGCGCGGCGAGCGTCGCTAGGTCCAGCGTCCCACTGGCGATGGCCTCGGCGATGGCGATGATGTATTCCGACTTGCGTGTCGTGAACTGGAGCGCGCGTAGCTCGGCCACGCTGGCGCGCGCTATCCGCGCAGGATTCAGGTTGTAGATGGCGTGGCCATCCAGCATATGCCGCTCGCCAAACGCCTCGGCGAGCCGGTGGCGTGTTGTCGTTGCCCAGCGCAGGTTCACCTGCTGCGCGCTCACACAGCGGATGAGCGCGGCGAAGAGGTCGAACTGGCGCACCGTGCGCAGGCCAGGGAAGCGCGCATCCAGTGTCGCGATCACTGAGTCTGACTGGAGCAAAGAGAGATAACTGGCTGGCGGCGGCAGAAACGTCGCACGGATAGCGATTTCGACAGCCTCAGCATCTTGAGATGGCGTACGCACGAGCAGCGCGGGAGCTTCCAGTGAGCCGGTGTTTGTGGCAGCATAGGGGATTACCGTATCTCCGACGTGCAACGTTCGTGTTAGTGTTGCGCCATCCCAGCGGTCGAGCAGGTCGTCACCGTGGCGGCGAAATAGCTCCAGCGATGCCGGAATATCTACAGGCCCAACCAGGTCAACGCGAAAGTCAACACTTTCTTCAAGCCGCACGACACGCTCCTCCTCGACTATACACCGCATATAGCTCAACCCGTATTGACGAGCAGACGTTGCGCTATCCCCCTATCGCTAGCCTCACTAGGTAGCGTACCCAGGGGCGTCGTGACCCCATTTCGGCGGTGTCCGTTCTAGTATTCGAGACCGCGGATGTGCGCGCCATCGCGCAGTCAGGATACCTGAATTCCACACATCTTGTGGCCTTCTAGCCTTGACGGATAAGAACCATCATCTGCGCGCTAAGGCTGGCGCGCACGGGGATACGCGCAGAGCTTGGGGAAATGCGGCTGGAGATGGCCGCGAGGGGAGGTAAGCGCGACATGGCGCATTCTATCGGGAAGTCAGCTACTCAGACCCTCTCACGTCGCCTGCGCCTCGCCGTGACGACGTTTGGCCTCATCGTACTCGCCGGCCTGATCCTCAACGGCTGCGGAGCTGGCGCGACGACCGCCGCTACGGCTGCCAGCAAGTCACGCCTTGACGCAGAGATTGGACGCGCGACGCGCCTTGGTCTGAGTTCTGCGACGCTCACACCTGTCACCACTGGCGCGAAGCAGATTGATTCCACCGACACGACCGCCGCCGCGCGCTACGATACGCTCTATAAGCAGTTGCTTGGCATCGAGACGGCGAACATTGATACAATCAAGAAGACGACGACCAGCGACCTCGATGCGCTCGCTGCGCAGATCAACGAGAAACGTGCGCAGGGCTTCGTGAACGTGACTCTGTATCAGCAGCGTCTTGCTCAGGCGCTCGGCGATCTCCAGAACGCGACCACCGCCAGCGATTATGCGCGCGTTGACGATGTCGCCACTGCGCAACTTGCCGGGCTGCGTGCGGTTTCGCCGACCTTGCAGAAATTGCAAGACCTGCAGGTCGTCACGCGCAGCATGAAGGCGGCGGGCGCCGACACGACGCTTGCCCAGCAATTCGCCTCGCAGGATCAGAAAGACTTCGCCCAGGCGACTTCCGGCTTCGATTATACGCGCTTGAACACCGTCATCGACGGCCAGATCACCCAACTCATGGCCGATCAGACCGCCGCGACACCCTTCATCGCCGCCGCGATGCTCAAGACCTTCCAGACGCGCATCGACCAACTGCGCCCATACAATGAAGGCGCGACCGCCGACGCGATGCAGCAGAAGCACGACGAGCTATCGAAGCAACTCGGCCAGGCGTCGAAGATCAGCGATGACCTGACCGTCGTGCAGCGCATCAACCAGCAGGAATCCGCGATGGCGCTGCCCTTCGCGCGTGGACAGGCGCATCATGATCTGGATACGCTGATGAACCTCATCGCCACCGGACAGAACCAGAAGGCTGGCGGGTATCCCGTCGCCTATGAGTACGCCAGCCGTGATGTTGGCTACGGTGACGCCTCGAATGCGGTGAGCAAGGCGAAGACGGTGGATGACTTCATCGCCGCCGACGATCAGGTACGTATCCTGTCGCAGAACCTCCAGGCGCTGCTCGACAACCTCAACGACACCACGCCACGCGACCAGGCGCACCAGACCGATCTGCGCCTGATGAACGACTATGGCGCGATGCAGGGCAAAGCCATCGTGGTCTCGCTGCGCGAGCAGACAGCGCGCTTCTACGAGGACGGCAAGCTGGTCTTCGTAACCGATGTGACGACGGGCCGTCCGGAGAAGCCCTCGCCTCCAGGGCTGCACTACGCAATGTACAAGCAGACCCATCTCATCTTCTCGTCGCCCGACCCGGTGGACTCGCCGCTGTATTACCAGCCGACGAAGGTCAACTACGGTATCCTCTACGCCAATTACGGGTTCTTCCTGCACGACGCCTACTGGCGGCGCAAGTTCGGCCCTGGCTCGAACCTGCCGCACTATGATCCCGCCGCATTCAACGGCGGCTCCCACGGCTGCATCAACTTCAAGGAAAACGACATGGCGCGCGTCTACGACTGGACGCCCGTCGGCAGCCCGATCATCGTCTACTAGCGTCTACTGGTGTTTCCTCAGTGCGAGGCGAGATATAGCGCAAAGTGCGCGTCGATCTGATCCGCCACCTCGTCGGGCGAGCGCGAGCCATCCGCTTCAATCATAGTTAGCCCATACGCCGCCACTTCCCGCCGAATATACTCCGCCAGCAGCCCGTCTCGCCGCAGGAAGTTCTCTCGGTAGCGCTCCGGATCGCTCGTTTCAAATCTCCCCTGCGGTTTGTCGCGTCGCTCCGCGGATTCGCGCGCGAACTCTGAGGTTGGCATGAGCCAGACCGCCTGATGCGCGCTGGTCAGCAAAGGCGCCACCAGCTTTGGAAACAATCGCGGCCCCTCGACGAGGATCATTGGGCGCTGAGGCATGGCGCGCAGGTCGTCCAGGATCATTGGAAAGCGCTCATCGTTGGTCTCCAGCACGCCCTGGAAGAGGTCCTCTGGCGTCGGTTGTATCCAGCGCTCCTCGACTGATTTCTGGAATTCCGCGTAGATCGCGGGTTGGCGCTCTGGATCGGCGCGCGCGATCAGGTGGTTATGCTCATGGAAATCGCACGGATACCATTGCCAGCGATGACGCTCGGCGAGCAGCCGCGCCACCGTGGACTTACCCGCGTCGGATGCGCCGCCGATCCACAACACGTGCGCAAAGGCTGTCCTGGCGTCCCCACCGTCCCTATCTTCAGACATCGCATCACCTCACCAGCCAGCGCCACGGCTCGCGGCGTTGAGCCAGTCGCGCCCCGTGTGCAGCCACGCCAGGATCGCGCCCTCGCGGATGCCACGCTCGCTGACGCGCATGCGCGAGACGCCGGTGCGCTCCATCGCGCAGAGCAGCGAGATCACGCCCGCCGCCAGGATGCGCGCGCGCGCCGGCTTCATCGAGAAGCGCGAGGCGATCTTCCAGGCGGGCTGTTTCGTCAGCGTCGCCAGGACCGACTCTAGGTGAAAGCGCGTCAGGATCTGCGGTCCCGTGACTTCTATCAGCCGTCCGTCGCGCACTGTGATGCGATCTGTCTCGTCGCCGAAGATGCGTACGCCGACCGTGGCGATGGCGCGGGCGGTGCCACCACAGACCGCCACCTCTTCAAGTGGCTGCGGCGGCTTGTGTGGCGCGAGCGTATCACGCGCCACTTCATACGCCCGGTTCAACTCGTCGAGGGTTGGTGGATCGGAGAAGCCAATGCGATCGCGTAGCGCGCCAGCGCCTAACGGCAGCGAGACACGCCAGCGCAATGCGCTTCCACATCCAGCGGCGATCTCCAGGCTGCTCCCACCCAGGTCCACTACCGCGCGATCGCCTTTCAGGTCAGTGCCGTCGCTGCTGGCGCCCCAGTAGCTGAGCATGCCCTCCTGCTCGCCGCTGATCATGTGGATATCCAGGCCGGTCTCGCGTCGCGCGCGCGCCAGGAACTCGGCGCCGTTGCTCGCCGCGCGCACGCCACCCGTCGCCACGCACAGGATCGTCTCGCAGCCCAGCATCCCTGCCAGCAGCGTGTATTGCCGCAGCGCGTCAATCGCCCGCTCCGCTCGCGCGTCGCCCAGGGCGCCCATCGCTCCCACATCATGCCCCAGGCGCACGAGATCCGATTCGTCGGCGAGGATCTCGAGGTCCGCGTCAGTTTTGCCTCGGCGCGCGACCGTGACATGTACCGTGTTGCTGCCGATGTCCATCGCCGCGACATGCTTGCCGGTCGTTTGGGTGGTCGGAACTGGCCTGACCTTAGGTTGTCGCACGCGTATGAGACCCCTTTTTCAGTTCCAGCGCAGACGGTAGATGCGCTTCCTGCGTCTTTGACCTGCGCCTTTGCAGTGTACAACGAGCGGCCGCCGGGCGCCTGATGGAGGACCTGCTTGACCCATAAGAAACCATCAGGCTTGACGCTGCGAGAAGTCATGGGATACGCTGCTTCAGTCTGGCGCGCCGTCATTAGTAACGCGGCGTGACGATGTTGAACAAGAGCCTGGTAGGGAGCGCGCATGCGAGAGATCGGCCTGGAGCAGGGCAAAGAGGGCGGCGGCGAGCCAACGGTTCTCATACCGAGCGCCGAGAGTTCCGCGCCTGGACAGCGAGCGGAGGCGCGCCGCGAGGGATTGGTTGTCGCGCTGGCTCCAGGCCTCTTTGAGGTCGTTACTGACGATGACGCCTCGTATCTCTGCACGCTGCGTGGCCGGCTACGCAAGTCGCGGCCAGCGCCTCGTACCGCCGCAAACTCAGTAAACGCGCGCGCGCCGAAAGGCTCTCGCTCTGCTACCGCTCTCGCGGCCCCGCCAAACGAAGCGCTACCCCCCCTGCGCATCGCTCCCGGCGACCGCGTGGCGATCACGCCGCTATCTGGCGCCGAGGGAGTCATCGAGGCGGTGGCCCCGCGACGCACGACGCTGGCGCGCACTCGCTCCGAGGCGGGAACCGAGCAAATTCTGCTTGCCAACGCCGATGTCGCCGCGTTGGTCTTCGCCACGCGCGAGCCAGAGCCGCGCTTTAGACTGCTGGATCGCTACCTCGCACTCTGCGAAAATGCCAATGTCGCGGCAGTGATCTGCATGAATAAAGTGGACCTTGGCGTGACGCCCGACCTGGAGCGGGCGCTGGCGCTCTACGCCGGATTGGGCTATCCAGTGATCTGGACGAGCGCGACCACTGGCGCGGGCCTGGATGAGCTACGTGCGCACATAAGCGGCAAAATCTCGCTGCTGACTGGCCCCTCTGGCGCCGGCAAGTCATCGCTCACGAACGCGCTCATACCTGGAGCCAGCCAGCGTGTCGGCGAGATCAGCCAGGCGACGCATAAGGGCCGGCACACGACGACCGGCGTGCGACTCCTTCCGCTGCCGGAGGGTGGCTGGCTCGCCGATTCGGCGGGTATCCGCGAGTTGGCCTTGTGGAATGTTCCCGCCGACGAGTTGAGCGAGCGCTTCGTCGAGCTGCGTGGGCTGGCGGGGACGTGCCTGTACGAGGATTGCCAGCACGGCGCGAACGAAGAAGGTTGCGCCTTCCAGGAGGCGCTCGCGCGCGGCGCGATCACGCCGGAGCGCTACACCAGCTTCGAGCGGCTGCTGGACGAGGCGCGCGCCGAGGAGGCGCAACGGCGGCCATGATGATTCGTGACGCTAGTGATGGCGACCTTGCCCAGATCGCGCCGTTCTTCCGCGCCATCGTCGCCGCTGGCGAGACCTACGCCTACCCCGAGGACCTGGACGACCAGGGCATCGCCGATCTCTGGCTGGAGCGGCCACCAGGCCGTTGTGTGGTCGCCGTGAGCGACGACGAAATCGTGCTAGGAAGCGCCAGGATGGGCCCCAACCGGCCAGGACGTGGATCACACATTGCGACGGCCAGCTTCATGGTCGATCCGGCGGCGCAGGGCAAAGGCATCGGCCGCACGCTGGGCGAAGAAGCGCTCCGCTGGGCGCGCGAGCAAGGATACGCCGGCATGCAATTCAACGCGGTGGTGGAGACCAACGCCGCCGCTGTTCATCTGTGGCAATCGCTGGGTTTCGTCATCATGACGACGATCCCAGAAGCGTTCGAGCATCGGCGGCTTGGTCGTGTCGGACTGCATGTGATGTATCAGCGCTTCTAATGCGCCGCTAGTTCAGCCCTGCGCAGGTTTCTGCTGGACAGCCCAGCCATTGCCGTCGGGATCGCTGAAGAAGATGAAGGAGTTCCAGTCGCCGCCCGGCCCATCCTTCTGGACGCCATCGTCGAAGTGTTGGATCGGGCTGACCTCGACACCACGTGAGACCAACTCCGCCCGCGCCGCCTCGATATCGGCGACGACGAGTTGTAGTCCCTTTACCGATCCTGGTGGCATGTCAGAGAGACCCTTGCCAATCGTGACCGAGCAAGCTGAGCCCGGCGGCGTCAACTGTACGACGCGGAACTGCTCGCCTACGCGGTGGTCAACATCAACTTTGAAGCCGACCTGCTCGCTATAGAATTGCTTCGCACGGTCCACGTCACTGACGGGAACCACCACCACTTCGAGCTTCCAATCCATGTCATGTCATCCTTTTCACATGTCTTGCGAGGAAAATGCGCAGTGGGAGACCTCTCCTGCCGCGCGGACGGTAAGAGAGAGCGTTAGCTCGATGCTTGCAGCTGGGCGAGCAGGCCGTCAAGCTTTTCCATGCCCTCATTGACGCCCGACTCCATGCCAGAGGCGATCATGCCGTCGCGATCCGCAACCGACTGGAAGACTGAGACCGCGCGTGAGAGTGTCTTGCCATCGCACTCCTCGAGGGTGAGCGTCTCCAGCGAGACATGGCCGGGATAGCCCTCGAACTCGAAGGTGCGCACGACGCCGCCATCCAGCGACGGTTCGCCGTGAAAGACGCCGTGAAACCCTGCCTCGACGCCGTTTTCGTCGCGGTGGATATAGCGGTACCTGCCGCCATCGCGCAACTCGTGTCGCTCGATCGTCATAGTCAGCCGCTTCGGCCCCATCCATTGCACGAGCAGGTCAGGATCGGTATATGCGCGGTAGACCAGCTCGCGCGGCGCGTCGAACGCGCGCGTGATGACAATCTGCTGCGTTCCTGGCTCCGCGATGATCTCCATCTTTGCCGTCTTGTTCGTCGCCATTGAGGCGTCCTTTCCGCTGTGTCACTACTGTGTCACTACTGTGTCACTACTGAAAATGGCGTCATCCTGCCTCATTGCGGTCGCTCTGCCTGCTCGCCCTCCTTGCCATGTTTCTTCTCATCTTTCTCATCCTGTTGCGCCTGCAATTCCGCGAGGAGTGTATCGAGCCGGTCATGGCTCTCCTCCCAGTACTCGCGGTAGCCAGCCAGCCATGCGGTCGCGGCGTGTAGCGGCTCGGGCTCCAGATGGCTATAGCGCGCGGTGGCGCGGCGGCGACGCGAGATCAGCCCGGCTTCTTCGAGCACCTTCAGATGCCGCGAGATCGCCGGCTGCGAGACGTGAAACGGCGCGGCAAGCTGTCCAACCGTCGCATCACCCGCCGTCAATTGCGCCAGAATCGCGCGCCGCGTGGGATCGGCAAGTGCGCCGAAGACGACGCTGAGTTGATCTCCCGACATCCATCACCACCTTGTTATATAACCGACGTGTTAAATATATGCTGGGGCGCAGTGTCTTGTCAAGTCGAAAAATCATGACTTCATAAACGGATAGGGACTCGCACGCGCGGAAATGACTACCACAGGGGGTACGCGATGAGGTTCTCGGCGAAGGCGCTGGTTATCCCTGGCGGCGCGCCTTCTCGCGTTTATGGCTGTGCGGCTCCTTGCGCTCGGCCAGTGTGACGCCTGGCACCTCGCGTAGCTCGCGCAGCACGCTTTCCAGGTCTTCTGGGCGCTGAATCTCCAGCACGGCCTCGATAATGGCAGAGTGGGGGCGCTTCTTCGCTACCGACTCGACCTTGACCATGTTGATCTTGCGATTGGTGATGACCCCGGTCACGTCGCGCAGCAGACCAGTGCGGTCCCCGCCCTCGACGATAATATGCGCGCGCAGGGTCTGGGGAGCGTCTGTCGCGTCTTCCTTGGGCCACGCGACGGCGATCACACGCTCCGGCTCGCGCTCGGCGAGTGCCCGCAAGTTAGCGCAAGTGGCGCGGTGGATGACGACGCCACGCCCACGCGTCACGAAGCCGACGATCTCATCTCCGGGCAGCGGATTACAGCAGGCGCCAAGTCGCGTCATCAGCCCCGCGAGCCCGGCGACGCTCGCGCCTGTTTGCTCCTCGCGCGGTGCGGCGACCGGCGCGGGAGCCTCCGCCGCGGCCAGCTCCGCCGCCGTCGGAATTTTCAGTCGCTCGCGCACCTTCGTCAGCAGCGCCGACATGCGCACGCTATCGCGCGCCAGCGCCACCAGCAGCGCGTCGGCGTTGGCTTGATTGAACTCGCCGGCGAGCCAGCGCAAATCGTCGTCGCCGACATCCTCGATCCCCTTGCGCAGCCCCAGGATGCGCAGTTCGCGGTCGAGGCGCTCGCGCCCGATCTGCAGGTCGATGTCGCGCTCATGCTCTTTGAGATATTTGGTGATGTGCTGGCGCGCCGCCTTCGTGCGGGCGAAGCGCAGCCAGTCGCGTGTGGGGTGCGCGTCGTTGCGCCGGATGATGTCTACCACGTCGCCGCCGTGCAACTCGTAGTCCAGCGGGACCATGCGCTTCACCAGCCGTCCGGAGCCATCGTCGGTCGTGATGCGCGCGCCGGCGACATGGTTGCCTAGTTCGGAGTGGATGCGATAGGCGAAGTCCAGCGGCGTCGAACCCGCCGGCAACTCCTTCACGTCGCCCGCCGGAGTGAAGACGAAGATCTGCTCCTTGAGCACATCGGCCTTGACCGCCTCCAGCGCGCGTTGGGCGCCAGCAGCGCCGGGAGCGCGTAGCTCCTGCTGCCAATCCTGCACCTGCTGCATCCACGCCTGGAGCGGCTTGGCCTTGGCGGTGGCGGTGTCGCCGGCATCCTTGTAATACCAGTGCATCGCCACGCCGTACTCGGCCAACTGGTGCATCTCGTGCGTCCGTATCTGGATCTCCGCCAGTTGATCTTCAAGGAAAACCGTCGTGTGCAGCGACTGGTAGCCGTTGGGCTTGGGCGCGGCGATGAAGTCCTTGATGCGCCCATCCTTTGGCCGCCACAGCTCGTGGACGTGCCCCAGCGCCTGGTAGCACTCGGCGACGGTGTTGACGATGATGCGGAAGGCCAGGATGTCGAAGAGGCCGGTCAGGTCGCGGCTACCGGAGCGCTGGACCTTGCGATAGATGCTGTAGAGGTGCTTGACACGGCCTGAGACATCTGCCTCGACGCCGATGGCGCGCATCTCCTCGCGCAAAATCGCGCAGACGCGCTCGACATACGCGCGCCGCTCCTGCGCCTCCTCGGCGACCGCCTCGCTCAGCCAGCGATACTCCTCCGGCTCCAGAACGGCGAAGGCGACATCCTCCAGTTCTCCCTCCACACGTCCCATGCCCAGGCGCGCAGCAAGCGGCGCATAGACCTCACGTGTCTCCTCGGCGAGCATCAGGCACTCCTCCAGCGTCCAAGTGGGCGTGGCGAATGATGCGACCTGGGGACCAGAGTCTTCGATCTTGCCCGCCTGCGAGGTGGGCTGACCGGCGTGCGCGCGCCAGCGGTCGGCGGCCTTGCGTACGGAGCGCATCAGGCGCAGTTGCTCGGCGATCTTGATGATGACGACGCGTGGGTCCTCGGCGACCGAGAGGAACATGCGCCGCAGCCCGTCGGCGTCCTGCCGCTTGCGCCGCTCGCGACTTCTCCTGCGCTCACGATCGATATCCGCAGCGTCAGCCTCAGCCAGGGCGGAACGCCGCAGCGTCGCGCCAGAGCGTTGCGTGGACTCGAAGCGCTCCAGGCTTTCGATGACGCTCGCCACCTGATCGCCGAAGGCCGCGCCGAGGCGCTCGCGCACGTCCGCCAGGGCGATCACACCGCTGGTGAGTGGTGGGTAGATCAGCACGGCCACCAGCGTCACGGCGTCAATACGGAGTGATTCGGCCAGGGTCTGCGCGGTGGAGACTGCCTCGGCCAGCGCCTGCTCGAAGTCGTCCACCTCGCCTGGAGCGCTGATGCCCCCATCCTGCGCGCGGCGCTCGCTGACCTCGTGCAAAAAGCGCAGCGTGTCGGCGACGGCGCTCACGTCGTCTGGTTCCAGATATGCCTCGACGGCCTTGAGTAGCCGCCCCTCGTTGAGGAACGGCGCGCCGCCGGGAAAGGTGGTCTCGTGTGTATCAGTGGACATTGGTAGCCATATGCGGAGCTATCCGCGCGTCTAGTCGCATCCTTTGCGTGTGTCGCGCTCAACATGGGTCACGCCTGGCGCCGCGCGCAGCTTGCGCAGAACGGTGTCGCGGCGCATATCGAGTGGCATCTCGAGCGTCAGACTGATCGCCGCTTTAAAACGATCCTGGTTCGCCGTGGCCACCGCATGGATGACGCTCAATCCCAGCGCGGCCACAATTGATGATACCTCATACATCAGGCCAGGGTGGTCTTGTCCCCAAATCGCCAGCCGTAGCCGGTACGGCCCCGGCTCGATACGGTCCCACGTCACACGCAACGGCTCCGCCCAGGGTTCGCCACGCTCGCGCCGCCGCTCGAGCATCGCGCGCAGCCGCAGACAGCAAGCGCGGTGGATGCTCATCACCGCGCCCCGCTCCGCCAGCCCCAGAATCTCGTCGCCCGGACAGGGATAACAGCAGCTCGCCAGCCGGGTGATCGCCTGCTCACCATCGGGATGAGTCAACGGCTCGGCGCTCACGTCACGGTAGGTCTCACTGCTCGCCGCAGTCTCCGGCTCCTCCTTGCGTGGGGTCGAACCGCCCAGTTCCTCACGCGCACGCAGACGCAACGCCCTGGCGATCTTCTCGCGCGCGTAACGTGTGACGGCTAGCTCACGCCAGTCAGGCTGTGGATAGATGTTCGGATCGGTCAGAATCTCGACCACATCGCCGGTCTGCAGGACGTAGTCAATGGGAACCTCACGCCCCAGCAGCGCGCCGCCGGGCGAGGTGGTCTGGATGCGCGCGCCCACCGCGTGATCGCCGATGTTCGTGTGAATCTGGTACGCGAGATCCAGCGCCGTCGCGCCCGCAGGCAACTCGCGCGACTCACCATGCGGCGTGAAGACAAAGACCTGCGCCTCGAACATCTCATCGCGGATCGCGTCCACGAAGTCGAGCGCGCTGAGCTTGAGGTCGTGCTCCCAACTGGCGAGCTGCTGGACCCAGAGCGGCTGCTCCTCGCGTATCCGAGGCGCCTGCCCAGTGGGATCATGAGCGCCGATGGCCGCGCGCTCTAGCCAGACCGTCGCAATGCCGTGCAGCGCCGCGCGATGCATCTGGTGCGTGCGGATATGCACCTGTGCGAGGCGGCCATCCAGCGCGAAGACAGCGGTGTGCAGCGAGCGGTAGCCGTTGGCCTTGGCGTTGGCGATGTAGTCGCGGATGCGCTCGTAGGGCAGCCAGAGCCGGTGAATGTAGCCGAGCGCCTGGTAGCAGTCCGGGATGGTGGTGACCAGCACGCGGAAGGCGATCAGGTCATTGAGCATCAGGACGTCGGTCCCGACCTCGCCCGCCTCTACCCAGGCGCGATAAGGGCGCTTGAGCCGCCAGTTGACCGCCGCCAGAATGCCGCTGGCCGCCAGCTCCCGCTGCATGCGGTCGCACATACGCCGCGCCCACTTGGCGCGCTTCTCCTCCTCCTCGCGCAGCAGCCGCGTCACGCGCGCGAACTCGATGGGGTAGAGGTAGGAGAAGGCCAGGTCCTCCATCTCGCCTTTGACCCCATAGAGGCCGATGCGCCCGGCGAGCGGCGCGTAGATCTCCAGTGCCTCGCGCGACTTCACCTCGCGCTGCCGGTCGGACATCGAGCTGAGCGTGCGCATGTTGTGCAGCCGGTCGGCCAGCTTGAGCAGGACGACGCGCGGGTCGCGCATCATCGTGAGGAAGAGCTTGTGGACCGTCTCGGCGTTGGCGCGCGCCTTGCGCTCCTGGACGCTGAGCGACGGCGATGAGGCTCCTGGAGTACGCGCGTCGCCCTGTTTGGGCGCCTCGACCGCGCCGAACTTGGTCACGCCGTCCACGATCTCGCTGATCGTCTCGCCGAAGGTGGCTTGCAGCGTCTCCAGCGAGATATCGGTATCCTCGGCGGTGTCGTGCAGGAGCGCGGCGGCGATACCCTGGGCGTCTACGGCAAGCCCGGCCAGGATGGTGGCGACGGCGATGGGATGCTCGATGAATGGCTCGCCCGACTTGCGGTACGCGCCATTGTGCGCCTCGTAGCCCAGCACGTAGGCGGCGCGGATCAGGTCGAGGCCTTCTGGCGCAAGGTAGCGCGCGCAGAGGTCGAGCAGGCGCGAAAACGAGTCCAGGAGCGGCGTCGTGGCGAAGCGGGCGAGGAGGTCGCGCTGAAGATCGGACGAGGAGGGCGTGGTCTGGCGAATGGTCTGGCGAATGGTCTGGTCTCCGGTTGCGTCGGCGGTGGCGCTTTGAGCGCGGCGAGTGGAGCGCGACGAGCGGGCGCGCCGGAAGATAGCGGGAGTGCGCATCTCGCTAGCCTCCAGTCTCGTGGCTCCGGTGATGCTCCGGTTATATTCCGCCTCTTCACATCGTTCGCATAGCTTTAAATTGGGGAAATCTGGAGCAATGCGTGATGATGAGGATATATCAGGGATACGTCACAGGTCAGGCGCCGGATACATATCCGGATACACAAACGCGCAGGCTGCCCCGTGCATGCCCGCGCGCTCAGATCGTCGCCATTGACCTCGCGTGTGTATCATTATCGTCTAACACGCCCGCGCAGTCAAGCGCGCCTGCTTCCTGCCCTGGCGAACGACCTTGCGTCTATCATGGGCTATGATTTCTATTGGATGGGCAAGCATGATTTAGCTCCAACAGAACGGAGAGCGAGTCGAGCATGGATACTCCTTATCTGGTGCTAACCGTCACCCTCGCCCTGGTTGGGGTCCTCCTCCTCCTGTTGAACGCGCAGGTTGTCAAACAGACGCCAGACAACACGAGCCACCGATTGGCGCGCATCGAACGCAAGCTGGACAAGATCATGGCGCATCTGAACATCGAGATCGAACCAGACACGCGGGTGGATGCCAACGTGGAGGAGCTGGTGCGCGCAGGCAAGATGATTGAGGCGATCAAAGCCTATCGGAAAGCAAATCGAGGCGTCGGCCTGCGTGAGGCGAAACAGGCGATAGATGAACTGAAAAGGCGGATCAATGCAGAATAATTGAAATGCCTATCGTCGTGTGTTCAAGAGTTATGAAGAGAAGTCATCATGGACGAGATCGAGGCGCGCGTCCGCGAGATGATTCGCGCGAGCGACATCCCAGCAGAGGTAGCAATAGCGCTCCAGGATTCGTTGCGCTACTCGATCCGCATGCACACTGCTTTGGCAAGCGATGACGAACTCGCGTTGGGCGCGACGAAGATTGGCGGGCAGCCAGATCTACCGCCAGGCACATCTTGGCCGGAGTGGCGAGGCGCGCCGCTCAACTTCCTCGCGCAGATTCGGCTCGCGGACATTGCCGCATATGATCCTGACGATGAGCTACCGCACGAGGGTATGCTCTCGTTCTTCTTCGACTACACGAATTGGGGCAAGCCAGGACGTGACACGGAAGGCTCACTCGCCAGTGTGTTATATCTCCCCGAAGGCGCGCCGCTCCAGCGGCTGCCATGGCCCGAAGCGTTGCCAATGCGCGAACGCTATGTTCCGCTTGTAGTCACCTCATTTAGCCGTGAACTCATTGAACCCGAATTCGATGGCCCTTTCATTGAGCGATTCGGATATTCGCTGGAATGGCTATATCTACCTGACGAATGGCTACCAGAGGGTTCGTACGAAGCAGCGGTGATTGCGAGGCGCATTGGCGACTTAATGCTCGACATCAATAAATTCCTGCATGACACGTATGACTCCAGAGGATTGGTCCATCGCCTGCTAGGCTATGGCGATGGCATTCAGGGTGGCGTGGAGTCCATGTGGCATTGGCTTGCAAATGAGATCAACGCGACAGGGTCAGATCTGCAAGCCTTCAGCGACGTTCATGAGGCCGATTGGCGGCTGCTGTTGCAGGTGGATTCGGATGAAAATGGTATGACCTGGGGTGATGTTGGTCGTATATATTATGGACTGCCGCGACAGGCGCTCGCGGCGCGCGACTTTAGCCAGACCATCGCCGAACTGCAATGTACATGACACCCGCGACTATTGCTCTTGCTCAGCCGTTCTAGTGTCTTCAGTGGATACTTCCGCCGTCGCGCCCCTTTCCGATGGCGGGGAAGAATGGGATAGTGAACCATCTCTCTCATACCAGGGGTCCTGCTATTTAAGGAAGCGCCAGAGAATGTGCATGGCCCATCCAGCGCGGAATATTCCAGAGTGGGCGTGCGGGAAGCTATGGTCAGACTCTCTGGCGCGACTTGACGGCATGTGGTAGAAGTTACCAACGGGGCCTTGCAGAGAACGCGACGGCCTGTAGACAGAGAAATAAGCGACGACAGCGAACCAGATGAAACCAGTAGACGTATCCGGGTGTGAGACACCCGTAGCATAACCACAACACGTGAGGTGGCCAGCGAATGGCAAAGAACCTAGTCATCGTCGAATCGCCCGCGAAGGCGAAGACGATAGAGAAATTTTTGGGCGGCGACTTCGAGGTGCGCGCCTCGATGGGCCACATCATGGACCTGCCGCAGAAGGGGCTGGGCGTCGAGGTCAAGAAAGGCTTCGCGCCGAAGTACGTCCCCATCGAGAAGAAAGAGGCGCTGCTCAAGGAACTCAAGAGCGCGAGCCGCAAGGCCGAGACGGTCTACCTCGCGCCCGACCCCGATCGCGAGGGCGAGTTCATCGCGTGGTCATTGCAGCAACTTCTGGGCCTGCGCAAACCGCAAGCGCGCCGTCTTCAACGAGATCACCAAGCGCGCTGTGCAGGATGCCATCGCCAACCCGCGCGAGATTGATGAGGACCTCTTCAACGCGCAGCAGGCGCGTCGCGTGCTGGATCGGCTCGTCGGCTACAAGATCAGCCCGCTGCTGTGGCGGCGCGTGCAGTCAGGCACGAGCGCCGGGCGCGTGCAATCGGTCGCGGTGCGGCTGATCTGCGAGCGCGAGAACGAGATCCGCGCCTTCGTGCCAGAGGAATACTGGACCATCGAGGCGACGCTGAGCAAGCTGCGCGAGCGCCAGACCTTCAGTCGCCACGCTGATTGGACGCCAGGGCAGCGCCGAGGTCACCGACACGGCGGACGATGAGCCAGGAACGAACGGTAGCAACGGCGCCAACGGGACGAATGGCTCGAACGGGGCCAACGGCGTGAACGGGACAAATGGCGCACGTGAGAAGCGCCGCATGCGCATCACCTCCGGTGAGGAGGCGCAAGCACTCCTGCAAGGAACTGGAAGGTGCGACGTATGTCGTCCTCAAGGTCGAGCAGCGCGACGTGCGTCGTCAGCCGTTCCTGCCCTACACCACCAGCACGCTTCAGCAGGACGCCTCGGTGCGGCTGCGCTATAAGCCCAAGCGCACCATGAGCATCGCGCAGCACGCTCTACGAGGGCATCGAGCTAGGCGACGCAGGGGCATCAGGGCCTCATCACCTACATGCGCACCGACTCGACGCGCATCTCCGAGGAGGCGCAGGTCGCCGTCAAGCAGTACATCACCCAGACCTTCGGCAAGGACTACACCGGCGCCGGGCGCACCGGCAAGGCGAAGGCCACCGTGCAGGACGCCCACGAGGCGATCCGCCCGACCGATGTCACGCTCACCCCCGATCAGGTCAAGAACTATCTCACGCGCCGACCAGCACAAGCTCTACGAGCTGATCTGGCGGCGCTTCGTCGCGTCCTTCATGACGCCGGCCGTCTTCGACACCGTGCGCGCCGACATCGGGGCCGCGAAGCTCATCTTCCGCGCCACTGGCTCGACGCTCAAGTTCGCCGGCTTCTACGCCGTCTGGCCGCGTGAGGACGACGGCGACACGCTGCCTCCGCTTGCGCCGAGCGAGGAGCTGACGCTGCGCAAGCTCGCGCCGGAGCAGCACTTCACGCAGCCGCCTCCACGCTTCACCGAGGCCAGCCTCATCAAGGAACTGGAGGAGCGCGGCATCGGACGCCCCAGCACCTATGTGCCCATCGTCAGCACAATTCAGGATCGCGGCTATGTTGAGCAGCAGGACCGCAAGTTCACGCCGACGTGGCTTGGCGAGACGGTCAACGAGCTGATGATCAAGCACTTCCCCAACATCGTGGACGTCAACTTCACGGCGGAGATGGAGCGCAAGCTCGACGACGTGGAGGAGGGCAAGCAGGTCTGGACGGCCTTCCTCGACGACTTCTACACCGCCTTCAGCGAGCGGCTGGAACGCGCGACGAGCGAGATGGAGAAGGTGCAGAAGCCTGTCGAGGAGCTGGACGAGCTCTGTCCGACCTGTGGCAAACACCTCGTCATCCGCAGCGGGCGCTTCGGCAAGTTCATCTCCTGCTCCGGCTACCCAGAGTGCTCGTACAAGCGCGCGCTGGTGAATAAGACAGGCGTACTCTGCCCGGTGGATGGTGGCGATCTGGTCGAGCGGCGCGGCAAGAAGACGGGCAAGGTCTTCTATGGCTGCGCGAACTTCCCGACCTGCAACTTCGTCGTCTGGGACCGCCCGCTGACGGTTCCCTGCCCGGAGTGCGGCGGCCTGCTCACCCTGCCCAATGGCAAGGAGGAAGCCGCGTGCGTCGCGTGTGGCGCGCTGGTCAAGGGGGCGCTGGAGGGCGCGCCGGTCGTCGTCGGACACCGCGCGATTACCGAGCGTCCGGCCAGGGCGGCGCGCGCGTCCTCGAACAGGCGATCCTCTACGGCGAAGTCGGGCGCGAAGGCCAAAGCGCCAACCAGGCTCAAGGCGAAGACGACCACCAAGCGCGCGACGGCGAAGAAGTCCACCACGGCGCGCAAGACGACAAGCCGCACGACCACTCGCACTCCAGCGGTAGTGTAGCGGGCTAGGCGGCGTCTGCGGTTTCGGCGCGATTTTGGGGCCATGGCAAGGCGAAAACCACTGGCGCGCCGAACGCCGCGATCAGATTTCCAATGATGAACAGCAGCAGACCATACTCCTGTGTCGCATGGTAATGCGACGTGAAAGGCAGACCCACTGACGCAATATTTTGCGCTAGGACGACACCACATAGACTGAGAAAGACCAACACTAGTAAGATACTCATGAAAGTAGACCTTGCGCGCCTACTACGACTAAAGCCTAGGAGAACACTACTCACAGCAACGCCCAACGCAGCGAGCAGAAAGGAAAGCGCAAGCCCAAAAAGCGGCGCGTCGACATCCAGGTGGATGACCGTCCACGGATTGACGTCGATCTCTGGCGGGCCATCGCTAGGCGATGGCGTGGAGAGATGGAACCAGGGTAGAAAGACCGAGACCCCAGTTAAGACGCCCCCTGCTAACAGTGGGAGCCGCACAAGCAAGGCTAGGAGAAGGGCTCCTGTACTCGCAGGCTGGTCTGCGCCCACTGCTGGCGTCGCAGGAGCAGGGCGAAGCGATGGATCCGACATCTGTTCCTCGGTTCGGCGATTTCGCCACTCACTCAGCGTCTCTCAACTTGTTTTAGTGTGTCCGAGACAGGCGAATGAAAGACCCCCAGCTCTAGAATACACTAAGATCCACTAACTACGTGCGCGGTGCATAGATTCTGCTCCATGACACCGCGCATCGATGTACTGTTCCTCAGCAAGACACTAACCTAGCATTTCGGCGCTCAAGGTCAGAGTCCTGACGTCCGCTTCAACCAACCATGCTCCTCGCAATGTTTACCAGTTATAGTAAACAAAGGCGAGCAGCATGTTGTGCAGGGAGTGTGGGGCGTTTTTGTTTGCAAAGCTGAAGAACGAATGCTTATCCCTCGAGCAGCCGTCGCAATAGTAGTACGATGCGTCGTAGGCATCGCACGTATCGTTGTAATAGCTGCTGTCATGGTTATAGCCTTGCGGCCATCCCGGCTGAGCTCTACAGGATGAGGTTGGGTTTGTATTAGAGGCTGTTAGGGACTTGATGTTGAGGGGGTGATAGGATGCGAGCATGGACACTCGCACTCCCTACCAGACCGATGTCAGCGACGAGGAATGGGCCTTCGTCGCTCCCTATTTGACCTTGCTGCCCGAAGACGTGAGCCAACGCAAGTATCCCTTGCGTGAGGTGTTCAACGGCGTGCGCTACATCGTGAAAACCGGCGCGCACTGGCGGCTGATGCCGCATGACCTGCCGCCGTGGCCGCTCGTGTACCAACAGATGCGTCGCTGGATGGCCGCGGGCTGCTTCGAGGCGATCGTGCACGATCTGCGCATCCTGCTGCGGCGCGCCGCGGAGCGTCCGGCGCCGCCGACGGGCGCGATCCTGGATGCGCGTACCATCCAATCGACCCCCGAGAGCGGAGCGCGCGGCGGCTATGACGGACACAAACGGCGCAAGGGCTCCAAAGTCCATGTCGCCGTGGACACGCTCGGTCATCTGCTGGCGCTGCTCGTCACCCCAGCCAATGAGCAGGAGCGCGCGCAGGTCGAGGAGTTGGCCAGAGGCGTGCAAGCGGTCACCGGCGACCATGTGGAGCTGGCGTACGTCGATCAGGGGTACACCGGCGAGGAGCCAGCGGCCGCAGCCGCCGCACACGGCATCCAGCTGGCGGTCGTCAAACTGCCCGAGGCCAAGCGGGGCTTCGTGCTTTTGCCGCGGCGGTGGGTCGTGGAGCGTGATTTCGCCTGGGCCGCCCGTTTCCGCCGCCTGGCGCGCGACTACGAGCGTCTCGCCACCACTTTGGCGGCTCTGCACTTCCTGGCCTTCGCCTGTCTCCTGCTGCATCGCTTCATCCTGTTGACGTTGAGTCCCTAACAGCCTCTAGGAACATTGCTGTAGCCAATCCGGTGATTATCCGCGCTCGTCGAGTTGCTCAGATAGGTTGCCTGGTAATCCCAATCCAGTGGATCACCAGGAGAGAGAGAGCCCAGCATCGTCCAATCTGTTCCCGTGGATCCATTGGGGTGGGCATTGCTGGTAATGTCCGTCATAAAGCGAGAGACAGTCGGAGGAAGATAGTTCGGATCACGAATCATTTCCTTGTTTTGGTCACAGAACCCACAAACGAACGCATTTAACTGCTCTTGGTTGACTTGAATGCCTCCGAGTGGGCCTGACATCGTGACCACATCGCTGACAATCAAGATTGGGGGGAAGTGAGAGTCATTTCCTGACTTCTGGTAGCAGGTCAGGCGGAGGCTGGATAGAGCGGCTGGCCGGCGAAGACCGTCTTGAGCGCGGAGAAGAGGGATTGGCCCTGCTTACGCAAGGTCGCTAGATAGCCGCGAATCGTCGCGTAGGCGTCCGCTCCCCAATCGCTGCGAAAGCCGCCAGAGACTTTCTGCTGGATCTTGAGCCCCCGTAGATCGCGCTCTGCTTGATTGTTATCGAAGGGAATCGCGAGATCGTCGAGGAAGGCGAGGACCTGGTCGTGCTGCAGCAGGAGGCGTTGGAGCAGATTGCGCGCGGGCGATTGCGCCAGCCGGCCACGCTGCCCCTCTCGGCGCTGCTGGTCGGGTGGCGGATTGGCGGCGAGGCCACACTCGAGCAGGGCGTGATAGCGCGCGAGGAAGTTCGCGCGCTCGGCAGGAGGTAGCTGGAGCTGTCCGCTGCTGCGCGCCTGCCCGGTCGCCGCCTTCATCTCGCGCAGGAGCGCTTTCATGTCGGTCGCCCATGCCTGCTGGTACTGTTCTTCGAGGAAGGTCAACTCACGCAGGTGGTGGACGTTGCACAGCGCATGGCGGCAGGTCGTGTAAGCGCGATAGCTGCCCCAGCCGTCATGGACGCTCACCCCCTCAAAGCCTGGCAAGATGCCAATGTGCTCCAGCGCCTCACGTCCGCGTTTGGGGTGGATGGCGTAGTGCGTGAGCCGACTCGTACTCGTCACGTGCGCCCACGCCAGCGCCCCTGCTCGCCGAACGCCGGTCTCGTCGTGATGGAGGACCGACGCGCCGGTAAGCGCGTCCTTGATGTGCCGCTCGACCGGCCCCAGTACCCGCGCCGCCTGCTGGATCCAGCTCACCAGCGTCCCGCGTCCCAAGCGCAGCCGCCACAGATCGCTGAGCAGTTGTTGCACGCGACCCAAGGGCAGATGCTGCTGCTCCACCAGGTAGACGGCCAGCGCTCGTACCTGTGCGCCATACTGCGCCCGGCTCGGCGCCTCGGCGGGAAACGTGCCGACACTGACCTGTGCGCAGGTGGGACACCGCACGTGCAGCGCGCGATGCTCCCTGATCTGCAACCGCACTCCGGGCGGCAACTCGTGGACCTGGCGCCGCTCACGCAGCACCACCTCGGCGTCGGCCAGTGGCGTCTGGCACTGCGGACAGTGGCTGGGCCGATGCTCCACGACCGCGTCGGGCACAGCCACCAGCCGCAACGTCTCCCCACGATGCCCCAGCTGTCCGCCTGGCTTCTTGCCGCTCTTCGTGCGCAGGCTCTTCGTCTTGCGCTTGAGTCCGTCGCTGCTGGGGGGCTTGGAGCTGTTGTGGCTGTCCTTGGCCCGCCGCGCTTCCAGCTCCTGCACGCGCTCCAGCAGCGCCCGCACCTGCTCCCGCAGAGCGGCGTTCTCCGCTTCCAACTCGGCATTGCGTTCTTCTGGCGTCATGCGTCCATGCTACGCCTGCTCTGCAAGTCCGCCTGACCTGTTACGCGAGTCCAATGCAATTGACGCCGCCAGAATCATGAGTCGTTCGACAATATTTTCCTGAATTGAAGAGGCATTCTCTTGGAAAGATCCTAAATCTCCGTTGAGATAACTATCTTCAGAAAAACGGGCGTGATCTGCCACTCTCATTGGCTTGACATTCTGACGTATGCGTTTGCTATCTGGAGAAGTGTCCATGAACTCACCAGTTCTAGCAGCATCTGGCGCTGGTAACGCTCAAGAACACCAAGAAACAGGCAATCGAGTTCAATCGGATGCAGCAACTTAGCCACGCGATTATAGTCAACTTATGACACACTGTCAACAGTAGTTTCTCGATTGAGTCTGTTTGACAGGCTGCTATGTAGCGAATACCTTTGACACAAAGATCGCGTTACTGTCACCGGTTGTTTCTGCTCGCATGTCGCTACGTGGTATGCTGAAAGTGATTCATTTTCCGATTATTGGAATGGCGGACTCATGCACAACATAGATGACGGCCGGATGCGCGCGACGACGATTCTCGCGGTACGGCGCGGCGACGAGGTGACGATGGCCGGCGATGGGCAGGTGACGCTCGGCGACATCGTCATGAAGCACAGCGCGCGCAAGATTCGCCGCCTCGCGGGGGGCAACGCGCTGGCAGGCTTCGCCGGCTCGACCTCCGACGCGCTGACCCTCTTCGACAAATTCGAGGCGATGCTCGAACGCTACCAGGGCAACGTGCGCCGCGCCGCCGTCGAATTGAGTAAAGACTGGCGCCGCGACAAGTTCCTGCGCAGGCTGGAGGCGATGCTTTTGGTGGCGAGCCGCGAGGGCATCCTGATGCTGACCGGGGATGGCGACGTGATCGAGCCGGATGAGGGTGTCGCCGCGATCGGGTCGGGCGGGCCCTACGCCCAGGCCGCGGCGCGCGCGCTGCTTGCGCACACCGAGATGAGCGCCGCCGAGATCGCCCGCTCGGCGATGGAGATCGCCGCCTCGCTGTGTATCTACACCAACCAGGAGATCCTGCTCTACACTCTGGAGAACGTTCAGGGGAGCGCCGAGCCAGCCGCAACTGGAACGAACGGCGCGCCGGTTGCGGCGGATTGATTCAGCATATTTCAAGTAGCCTGGCCAGTGTCTATTGAGCGCGTTTCAATGCAGATTTCTGGAGGGTATTCCCAAAGACATTCCGCTCTTCGTTACGTATACAGAAGGATACATCCGTAGCGACTATCATCTCGTTTCAGGAGGCTCATCGTCAACCCTCTCCAAAGACCTCATTATTCGCATTGTCCATGGGATTCGCCGTCGTGTAGGCAGGAGCGTAGCGCATGAAGAACCTGACGCCACAAGAAATCGTCCGCGAACTGGACCGCTACATCGTCGGACAGACCGACGCCAAGCGCGCCGTCGCCATCGCCATGCGCAACCGCTACCGCCGCCTCGTGTTGCCCGAAGAGCAGCGCGCCGAGATCATGCCCAAAAACATCCTGATGATCGGGCCGACCGGCGTGGGCAAGACCGAGATCGCCCGCCGCCTGGCGAAGCTGGCCGATGCGCCGTTCGTCAAGGTCGAGGCGACCAAGTTCACGCAGGTTGGCTACGTCGGGCGCGATGTGGACGCGATCGCGCGCGACCTGATGGACGCCGCCGTCAACATGGTTCACGACGAGCGCGTAGCCCTCGTGCGCGAGCGCGCGGCGCAAGTGGCGGATAAGCGCATCGTCGAGATCCTGGCGCGGCGCGAGACCGTTGAGGAGGCCACCAGCGAACTGCGCGCGCGCGCCTCAGCCAGCTCGACCAAGGCGCGCGCCAATGGCGTCGCGGTCGCGACCCAGACGGCAAGCGCGAGCGGCCCTGCGGCGAAGGCAAAATCACGCCGACCATCGCGCAAGGCCCTCGAGAAGACGCTGGCCGACCAGCTCGCGCGCAACGAACTTGACGAGCAGATCATCGAGATCGAACTGGACCAGGAGGAAAACCTCTCGGCGATGTTCGAGTTCGTCTCAGATCTCTCAGACGATCCCGCCGATGGCTTCCAGGAGCTACTCAACGCCATGCCCTCCGGACGCAAGCGACTGCGGCGCGTCTCGGTGAAGGACGCGCGCCGCCTGCTGACACAGGAGGAGGCGAACAAGCTCATTGACCCCGATGCGGTGGTCGAGCAGGCGACACAGCGCGCCGAGCAGACTGGCATCGTCTTTCTGGACGAGATTGACAAGATCGTGGGCAGCAAGGTAGACACCGGCCCAGATGTCTCCGGTGAGGGCGTCCAGCGCGACCTGCTGCCAATGATCGAGGGCACGACGACGATGACGCGTTACGGCCCCGTCAAGACCGACCATGTCCTGTGGATCGCGGCTGGCGCGTTCTCGAGCACGAAGCCATCTGACCTGATTCCAGAGCTACAGGGCCGTCTACCGTTACGTGTCGAGTTGGCGTCACTCGCGCTGGAGGATTACCAGCGCATCCTGACGCAGCCGGAGAACGCGCTGACGCGCCAGTACACCGCGCTGCTGGGCGTCGAGGATGTCACGCTGGCGTTCACCGAGGACGGTATTACCGAGCTGGCTCGCTGCGCCCAGGCGATGAACGAGCGGGTCGAGAACATCGGCGCGCGGCGGCTGCACACGATCATGGAGAAGCTGCTCGAAGATGTCTCCTTCGCCGCCAGCGAGCGTGCGGGCGAGACCGTGACCGTAGACGCCGCTTTCGTCCGCGAGCGCCTCGGCAACCTGATCGCCGACGAGGACCTCAGCCGCTACATTTTGTAGTATTGCTCATACGAAGGCGCGCTGACGGCGATAGTGGCCAGTGGGCCAGGGATGAGCGCGTGTCACACGTCCAATTCGAGTAGTATCGAGACGGTATCGCCTTCGTCAATCTCTTCCTTTTTCTGGATCTGCGCCTTGAGGGGCAACAAGTAGGTCGCCGACGCTTTGTCGGGGAAGATGGACGTCTGCCAGCGCGTAGCGCCGATGGTGATAGTAGCCGGGAACGAGCCCCATCCCCGGCTCAACCCCTTGAAGAGCGTTTCTATGTCATCGCTGATCTCCTGGGGGACGGTCACGAAATACCACCCGCCCATTCCGGGATGGAGCCATACCGGGGCGGTAAACGTGTACTGCGCGTACATGATCGCATCCTTCATCACCATTAAGGGAGCCGTCGAAGATCTCCTGCTTCGTGGCGCTACCAACCTCCAGCGTACTCTAGCGAGAGGGCGCCTACCTGGGTGGCGAGCCATTGCCAGTGCAGTTGGTTGAGTTGGCGAATGTGCAGATGATCGTGCGCGACCCACGCGCCCAGCACGTCGCCAGCAGTCATCGTCCCCGCGACCGGGTGCGTGCGCGCCATGCTCCAGTCCGGATGCGACAGGCCCTCTAGCCACGACAGTGAACGCTCGCGTTCCTGCGCGAAGGAGGCCACCATCGCCGGCAGATCGCGTTGGTTGTAGGCGCGTTCCGTTACCCATCCGGCTGGATGGATCGGCGGCCAGTCCGCCTCAGGGTGATGTAGCGTGAGATCGAGGCGCTGTCGAAAGTCTTCGCGCTCCTCATCGTACAGATGACAGATGACCTCCAGGAGCGACCACTCCTCTGGAGTGGGTTTCCATCGCGCCTGCTCCGGCGTCACACCCTGGGCAAGCGCGACGATGGCCGCCGCGTTCTGCCTCAGCCGGATACGGTAATACGCGAGATCCATGAGCTACTGCTCCTTTCGCAGGGACGTTTTCGCTCGCTTTGAGCATAGGCCTGCGCCACTCCGGAGGGCTAGGTGAAGTTGCGGATCGCCAGGATCAGCGCGACGAGCCAGACGACAATGAAGAGCGCGACGCCGTAGCCAAGCACGAGGCAGATGACTGGTATGACCACGCTCGACTCCTCGTTGAGCGCGCTCGCCAGGGCGCGGTGGCCGAAGAGGACGCCCACAATCGCCAGAATCAGCGTGACGCCCGCCGCTGGCAGGACCAGTTGGTAGGCGCGCCAGATCACCGAGGCGACAAAGATGACAATACCGGCAAGTGTGGCGCCGAGGCTGATGTAAGCGAGGGTACGTGCCGGCATCGCGTCGCCCTTTCTGGATAAGGCGTCATGAGGCTCATGAGGCGTCATGAGGCGTCAGCGCATAGCAGGTACCTGCATACCCATGTGAACATTATGGCGCATCTCCCGCCGCTTGCGCGATGATGGCGTCTACCTCGATCTCCACCAGCATCGCCGGATCGATCAGCCGCCTCACCTCCACCATCGTCGCCGCCGGGCGGATCGCGCCGAAGACCTCGCCGTGCGCTCGCCCGATCTCCTCCCAGTCCTCGATGTTCACCACGTACATGCGCGTTCGCACGACATCCGCCATCTGCGCGCCGCAGCGTTCCAGCGCCGATTCGATGTTGCGTAGCGCCTGTCGCGCCTGCTCATAAGCCGTCGCGCCCACCACGGCGCCGGTCGCATCGGTGGCGGTAGTACCGGCGACGAAGACCTGCTGACCCACGCGTACCGCGCGAGAATAGCCAACGATCGCCTCCCACGGCGCGCCAGACCCAATGCGTGTGCGCTCCATGCGTCCTCCAATTCACCATACCTTGGCGCAGCCATCTTGCTGTTGCGAAGTATATCAGAGCGTGAGCGACATTGAGCGGCAAAGCGGTGTTGGAAATGGGGGCTTGTATCCCAGATAAGACTCTGGTATACTGGCCCGCGAAGGCACAGAGCAGCCTTCCGGTCGCGCTTGGGGAGCGCGAGCGCATCATTGGACGCTTGACGGTGGCCTGTACGGATACGCAATTGCACGCATTCCCAAAGTGCCCTTCCTTCCAGCAGTCCCCAGTAGCACAACAGCCCCACAATGAAGCGGGGGGCGGACGCCGGATCATCGCGTGATGCGGGTCCGTCGCAAGAAAGGTTACGAGTTTGGCCACCGATCGGGTCCTGCAGTGTAAAGACTGCGGCCGTGAATTCCTGTTCACGGTAGGCGAGCAAGAGTTTTATGCGAGTCGTGGACTACAACACGATCCCGTCCGCTGCCCGGAGTGCCGCGCAGCCAACAAGGCGAGAATGTCTTCGGGTGGGAGCTACGGTGGCGACCGTGGCCCGCGCCAGATGTACAGCGCGACCTGCTCCAACTGTGGTAAAGAGGCGCGTGTGCCCTTCCAGCCACGCGGCGACAAGCCCGTATATTGCAGCGACTGCTTCCAGCAGATGGGCGGCGGCGCGCGTAGCGGTTCCCGCGGCTCCGGCGAGTACGGCTCGAACTGGTAGTCGTTCCTTCGCTCGCTAGACGCCGGATCTCCACCCTTAGGGAGGTCCGGCGTTCGCCTATTGTCATGATTCTCGTTATCATGATCCTGGCGCCCATCTCGCTCGAAAGCAGTTATCCCTGTGCGCTACCGCCTCCTCGCGCTCGATGTGGACGGCACGCTGCTCGATTCACAGCATCAATTGCCGTCACGTGTCGCCTGCGCTGTGGTCGCCGCCCGTGAGGCCGGCCTCACCGTGACGCTGGCGACCGGCAAACTCCTTGGCTCCATTCAGCCCCTGATGGAGACCCTGGGTCTAAGCGGCCCGCAGATCTGCCTCAACGGCGCTGCCATCATGAAAGACCTGAGCACGCCGCCGCTTTGGTACGCGCCGCTGGCGGATAGCGACAGGCGCGACGTGGTCGCGGCTGTGCGCCGCCTCGCCCCAGAGACGCTGATCTCGCAGTTCGCGCTCGACGCCATCTATGTGGACCGTGAGCATCTCTCGGCGTCGATCTTTGAGGAATTTGGCGAGCAGGCGCCTGAGATGACCGGCGATCTACTCGCTGTCGTGGAGCCGCCCACCGCCAAAATCTTGGTGGTCGGCTCACTAGAGCAAATCCCGCTGCTCCATGAGCGGGTCGCGCCGCTTCTGGGAGAGCGCCTCTACATTACGACGACGATGCCCATCTTCCTGGAGTTCTTTCAGTTCGCCGCGAATAAGGGCGATGCGCTTCGGCAATTGCGCGACTCGCTGGGCATCGCGCGGGAGGAGGTCATCGCGATCGGCGATGGCGCGAACGATGCGCCGCTCCTGCGGGAGGCCGGACTGGCCATCGCCATGGCGAATGGCGCGCCAGAGACGCGCGCCGCGGCGCAGGTCATCGCGCCCTCAAACGACGAAGACGGCGTGGCGGTGATATTGGAACGTCTCCTGCGAGGCGAGCCACTGGACGCCTGAGACAATCAGGCTTCGATCAGGCTTCGATCAGCCTTCGATCAGCCTTCGATCAGCCTTCGATCAGCCTTCGATCAGGCGCCGCGACCAGCCCACGCCGCCGCGACCAGCGCCGCCAGCGCCAGCAGCACTGGAATTCCCAGCCACCAGGTGACCGGTGGCCGCTCCGCCCGCTCGATCGCCTGGCGTCGCAGCGCATCCCACAGCGCCACACCCACGGCCACCGCGATGATCGCCAGCGCCCAGATGAGATACCGCGCGCCGGAATTCGTGACGCCAGACGCCAGCGGCATGATAAAGACGCTGACAAACACGGCCGCGACCGCGACCAGTTGTAGCGCCTCGCCGACGCGGAACAGCGCCAGATGCCGCCCGCTGATCTCACCCAGTTCCGAAGAAGGCAGCGGGGTATCATGCTCGACTTGCTGTAGCGTCGTGGCGCGCGCCAGCACGGGGAGCGCGCAGGCGAAGGCGGCGGCGGCGAGCGCGCGTGTAATGAGGATGATCATCGGAACGCTCGCCGGGGTCGTGATGGTGTCAAGCCGCAGCGAGACAAACGTCTGCGCGATGGCCGTCAAGGCGAGCGCAGCGGGGAGAGCCGCGCCAGCCAGCAGTCTGGCGTTCTGGTCGGCTGCGAGGCGCGTATAGGGCGAGGGCGAGACCCAGCCAACGAAGAGGCGCGCCAGCGGCAGGGCGAGCAAGAAGGCTCCGGCGGCGATGATGTCACCCTGTAGCCCGACGGCGCTGACCATCGGATTGCCAGGCAACGGCAGGAAGATCAGCGCGAGCAGCGGGCAGACTGCCGCGACGAGCGTCGCGACGGTGATTGCCGGAGCGAAGACGCCTGCCGGGGCGATACCTTCTTTGTCAAAGGCGGTTCGCACCGCGCCAGGAAACGCCAGTGGATCGCTTACCTGACGTCCCTGCGCGGCGCCAAAGACCGACGTGCGCACCCACGTTAGCGCCCATGCCACCAGTAAGGCGACGAGCAGCCCTGGATAGACGAGAATGGCGAGCAAGACGCCGATCACCGCGTTCATCGTTCCGCGCTCCCCCCACTCGCGCCGTTCTGCGTATCAGTGTCGTCATCATCTGCGGCGCTTTCTTGCGTCTCTCGGTCGGTTTCGTCGTCAGCCTCGTCGTCGCTCTCGCCCCCATTCTCATTCTCATCCTCATCCACGTCCTCGATAACGCCTTCCTCCTCGGCCTGCGCCAGGAGATCCTGCGCGGCGCCGATGGCGTCGAGGATGGCGAGCGGCGCTGGAGGGCAACCTTCGATCTCGACATGGACGTCGAATGCAGTCGCCGCGCTTGTATCGTATGCGGGGCTATCCGCGAAGACGCAGCCGTTGATGGCGCAGTCGCCGACAGCGATCAACGCGCGCTGCTGTGGCGTCGCAGCGACGACGTTTCCGATGCTCTCGCGCGCCGCCTTGGTGAGCGGGCCGCTGATGAGCAGCACATCGGCGTGGCGTGGTGTCTGCGCGAAGCTCACCCGCGCGGCGTGCAGCGCTTTCGCGTAGCGCGAGGATTGCAGCGCCAGGATGCTCTGGACACACGCGCCACACCCGCCGCTATCAACCGCGAAGATCGCGACTGGCGTATGCGAGGTTCGCCGCGCTGGCTGCTGTGGATCGGCCATTATTGCTCTCCCGCCTTGCTCACACGCTCGCGGCTGGCGTTCATATCATCGGCTGCGTTGTCTGTCTCGGCGTCGCGCTTCTCGGTCGTGGCCTCCACCTCAACATCATCTTCTTCGGCGTCGCTCGCGCCCTCCAGTTCGTCGAGGATGCGTCCACGACCGGGTGTCGTCCAGCCGGAGTCCATGGCCCCGCGCAGGTCGCTCCAGGCGGCGCCTGGCTCCGCAAGCGACGCGATTTCCGCAAATCGCGTGGAGTCAATAGCCTCGGCGGCGGACTGGCCACCGAGATAGGTCTCGCCTGTGCGCATTCGAGCACGCAGCAGCGGAATCGCCGTGATGGCGCCGAGGATCAGCGCGGCGATCCAGACCAGGCCCGGCAGCCATTGTCCCGGCGCCAGTGTGTATCCCGTCGGACCGAAGGTCAAGGACGGCGAGACCGCCAGCGACTGGGTAAGTGATTCGGCTGCGGCGAGCGCGCCGAGCGAGAGCAGCAGGCTCGGAACGGCGCCGATCAGCGTCGCGAGCAGCGCATAGACAATCCCCGGCGCCTCATCCCAGGTAACCAACGCGGCTCGCGCAGCGGGCTCCTCCGCAACGATCTCCTCAGCCTCCTCGACCGCGGCGGTCTCATCATCGCCCTCATCATCGCCCTCATCAACCGCCACTACGGCGTCAGTTTCAGTCACAGCGACTCCCGCATCAGAGGCGTGGCTCGTCCAGGCCGCCGCGAAGGCTGGCGCGACAGCGCGCAGGAGCGCGATCGCGAGCAGCGCGTCGCCCGCCCAAGCAAGGCCGACAAGCGGAATGATGATCTGCGCGGCCCGGACGGCTCCCGTCGAGATCATCTGTTGGGCGACAAAACCGCCCAGTAGCGGCGCGCCGATCAGGGAAAGCGCGCCTGCAATCCAAACGGCCACGTTCGCTGGCCGCAGATCGAAGCCAAATGGATGCGGACCAGCGCCGTCGGCCTCCACGTCAGGCGCCAGCGTGCCACCGACGACGGACGCTGTGATCATCGCCGCCAGCCCGAAGACCATCGTCGCCAGCAGGACGACAACGCCGAGAATGCCAGCCGGGCGGCTCACGCCGAGCGCGATCAATCCCCAGCCCACCTGCGCGAGCGCCAGGAAGGAGATCAGCGAGCGGATGTCACGTCTGCCGAGCGCCTGCAAGCCACAGATCGCCAGGGTCAGCGCGCCCAGAATCACCCACAGCAGCCCCACCGTGATCGGCGGTGTCACCGTGCCTATTGTCGGCAGGAGGCTCACTGCGTTCTGCAGCGCGCTATAGGTGCGCGCGCCAGCGAAGAGCGCGATGGGCAGCGCGACGAGCGCCACGGCGGCTACACCTACAGGGGGGCTGACAATAGTGCGGCGCCGTACCCAGCCATTGAGCGGCCAGGCTCCGGCGGCGATGGCGACCGTCGCGATGACCAGAAGCGCGTTGCCTGCGCCGATAGTCCCAAGTCCCATCAGATCGCTGATGCGTGTGAATCCTGTCGGGTTGGCTGCGAGGTATATCGCGCCGATCCAGAGGATGGGTCCAGCGACCATCAATATGAAGCTGAGCCAGTCAAGGCCAGATGGCTCGCTGCCTAGCTCGCCAAGCGCCCAGGCGAGCGCCGCCACGGCGATCCACGAGACGCCGAGCCAGATGATGTTATCGGCGAAGACAAGACTGAACCCTGCGCTCAACAGGCCGAGCGCCAGAGCGATGCCAGCCCATTGCTCGGTCGCCAGAGATAGCCTTCCAGGAGCCGCGATGCCGCCGGTTTCCTGTGGCGACTCTCCGACGATCTCCTCCGCCGCTTCGACGATGGCGTCATCAGGCGTCGTAGCAATCTCCGTTGACTCCTCGATCACCGCCGCCACAGTGGAGAACTTTCCGCGCCAGGCAAGCCAGAGCATCAGAGGCGCCACCGCGACGAGCAGCCCGTAGGCCGCGTAATAGCCAATGGTGTCGAGACGAAACGCCACCGCCCAGAGAACCTTCGGCCCCGCCTCACCCAGCAGCGTGATCTGCAGTGGCACACCGGAACTGTTGGCGATATTGAGAATGATGAGGCCGACCAACGGCAGCGCGACGCCGAGCGCGGCGCAGACGCCCACCAGCCACGGAATCGCCTGGCGCGCGAATCCCAGCGCGGCGATAATGAGCGCGAAGAACACCGGCGCCAGGAGCAGCAACGCAAAATAGAGTGTCAGCGACACAGGCCATAATCCTCTCCGGGGAGTCGCCAGGATGAGGCGCATCCCGACCACGCCTAGAGCGTGAGACACTCAGCGCAGAGATCGAGGCTCGCCAAAATAAGCGGAGCCTGTGTCGCGTTGTGTCCGTGCAGGATGCGTGGGAGCAGCGCATAGAGCGCCGCGCCGGGCATCTCGCATTCCAGACGCTTCACGGCGCCTTGCTGGTCACTCGTCGCCTGAACGGTGACGGCGCCGTGCGGCCCTTCGACTGTCGCCTGGCCTGTTCCCGATGCCTCCGCGCCGCCAGAACCCTGAGCTGGAGTGGCGCTCGCGCCCTTCTCCAACTCGGCGAGGCAGGCCTGCGCGACGGCGACGCTGCTCGTCAGGTCTTCGGCGGCGCAGAGCAGCCGGGCCGCCGCGTCGCCTGTCTTATATGTAGAAGATGGCCACGCGTGCGCCAGATCGACGTACCCATCATACGGCGCGCTCTCGCGCACATCTTGCCGGTTGCCCGCCGCGCGCCCGGCCAGTCCGCTCAGGCCATGCGCCTGCTCCTCGGAGATGACGCCGAGACCAGCCGCTGTCGCGCCCAGGGGACCGCGCGCGATGGTCGCCCGCCGCCACTCCTCGCAGGCCGGAGCGAAGACGGTCAGCGCATCGGCCAGGCTGGCTAGCTCGAAGGTCTCGCGTACCCCGCCAACCGTCGCGACACTCCAGTGGACGCGCTCGCCGGTCACAGACTGCGCCGCCGCGAAGAGATCCTCGCGCTGGTCAAGCGCGGCGCGCCAAAAGGCCGGATACCCCGCCGCCCGCGCTGAGAGGCCGAGGGTCCACAGCCGCGCCAGGATGCGCTCGATCTCAGCGAAGAGGACGCGCGTCAGGCGAGCTTGCTTTGAGGTCGGCGTGTTCGTCGCCGCCTCCAGTGCAAGAGCGAGCGCCAGTCGGTGAGCCTGACCGGCGTTCGCGCACGAATGCTCGAGGAGCGCAAGCACGTCATCCGCTGGCTGCCCTTCGGCGAGCGCGAGGATTCCGCGACTCAGTGACGTCAGATCACCAAGCTCGACGTCGTCGATCTGGTCGCCATGGAGAATAAGGGTCAGTGGGAGGGGCTGAACGAGCGCGGAGGTGTACGGCCCCAGAGGATAGCGTACGGCGCTCATCGAGCGGTCCTTTCCAGCTACAGACGCGCTGTCAATAAGGAGTGGTCTTCACGCAGGCGCATGAATCGAGTATAACATGGCCTCCGCTATGGCACAATCACATGCTCGGGTCGCGCAGACCGGGAATCCCATGCAGGCCGGTCGCCGCGCGCGCCGCCTTGACTACCGCTCGCGCCAGCGTCTGCGCCGCCAGCGCGCCAACCATGCTGACCATGATCGCTCCGGCTGGTGATGTAGGGGCGTCGCTGTGGCCGGTAGACAGGGCAAAGATCGCGTCGCCGTCGAACGGAGTGTGCGCGGGACGGATCGCCAGCGCCAAACCGTCGTGGGCCATCTGGGCCACCTTCGAGATCTCGGCCTTGGTCAATTGCGCATCGGTGGCGACGACGGCAATCGTCGTGTTTGCGCCAGGAAACGGAGCCTCACGACGCTCGACCTGTCCACCCAGTGCGAGCCAGCCGCCATTGGGATGGCGCGCTCCCGCAACCAGGACGCCGCTCTCGTGATCGTAGACATCGCCGGAGGCGTTCACCGCGACTAGCGCGCCAACGACATGCCCATCTGGCATGATCGCGCTCGCGCTTCCGATCCCACCTTTCATCGCCAGCGTCGGACCGCCCATCTTGCCGAGCGTGGCGCCTGTCCCCGCGCCGACGGTTCCCTGCGCGACGGTACCACGAGCGGCGGCCAACGTCGCTCGCGCGCCCACTTCCGCGTCGGGGCGGATATCGGCGCGGCCAAAGCCAAGATCGAAGAGCACCGCCGCCGGCACGATGGGCACACGCGCCACGCCGACGTCAAAGCCAACTCCACGTTCCTCCAGGACACGCACGACACCTGCCGCCGCGTTCAGCCCGAAGGCGCTGCCCCCCGTCAGTAGCACGGCGTTGACGACCTCGACCATGCATCGCGGATCGAGCAGGTCGGTCTCGCGCGTGCCGGGCGCGCCGCCTCGCACATCCACGCCGCCGCGTGTGGGCGTCTCGCAGACGACGACGGTGCAGCCGGTCGCCGCCTCCAGGTTGGTGTCGTGCCCGACGAGGATGCCCGGCACATCGCAGATATCATCATGTCGCTCGGCCATGCTAGCGCGCTCCCTCTTGAACTATGATGACGATGATCCAGGGCGGAACTTTGCATATCTGCCATTTGCCTATCTTCCAGCCGCGTCACATCTGCAAGAACTATACTGCGCTGAGAGGTATTCGGCGCGGTCGCGGCTGATGGCGACGCGATTTAGTGAAATGCCAGGAAGGACGCGATCATGACCATCAGGGATGTCTCGACCAGCGACGCCGAGTTGACGCTCACCGGCGAGTTTCTCGACTTCACCGCGCTTGGCTTGTTCGCCTACTGGACGCGTCCAGACCTGCTACGCCAGTGGTGGCCGCCACAGGCCGAGGTCGAGCCGCACGTTGGCGGCGCGTACCACTACTGGTGGCCGGAACGCGGCGACCACCTGCGCGGCGTGTTTACCACGTTCGAGCCGGAACAAAAGCTGGACTTCACCTGGCGTTGGGACCACGAGCCGACAGAGGTACCAACCCGCACAGTGACAGTTACATTCAAACCCGACCCACGCGACGACGAGCAGGTGACGCTTACGCTGCGACATGAGCCGTACGACGAGACGCCAGAAGAGCAGGACGCGCGCAAGGGCCATCTGGAGGGGTGGACGTACTTCCTGGGCAAGCTCCAGTCGCTCTCGCCTGCCGACGACTGGACCGGCAAGCCCGACCGCGACGAGGAGTAATACCACCTCTCTTGCCGTGATTGGCTCTGGATGCGCAAGTGTCAACCAGGAGGCACAGCAAGACGCCCACTAGACGACTGTCATCTCATTGCGTCACTATGTAAGGAGGACAAGCGGTAGATAGGAATGCCGCGCAACAACATGGAAGCGGCACAGGAGGACAAGGATGCCAAAAGGAAAAGAGGGCCGCCACACAGGCGAGGCGACGGGCCACAACAATCCGCGCAAGACGACGGAGATCACCACCGGGTCGTCGAAGCGGCGATCAAAGAATTACGGGCACGACGAACACGCCGGAGAACACGAGCATTCAGGCGTGCAGGCACAGGACGCCAAGGGCCATCAAATGCAGGAGGGGCTATCAGAGCTGCCTCACGAGGCCGACTCTCGCGCGCTGGAACAAGAAGGTGAGAAGCGCTCCGGCAGCGACTCGAACGCAAATAAGCATCGCAAAGGCTCACACCTGCACGAGGACCATTCCGACGAGAACACGCCTCTGCCTTTGCGCACGATAGAGGCGGACGTTACGGAAGACCTCACTGCGAACGACCGCGCGGGGATGAGCCACGGTATGGAAGGGCAGCATCCTGAATGGGAGGGCCAGTCTGGCGCGAGCATCAAGGAGTTGCATACCCGGCTCGCCGATCTGACGAATGACCAGTTGGAGCAACTGACCATCCTGCCAGAAGGGAGTCGCCTCAAGCAGGGCGCGAAGTACCTTGACCTGAAGCATCTGGACCAGGGCGAGTTTGTCGCCACAGCCGGGATGAGCGTGGAGCCTGGGCGGCAGCTCATCGCCAAGCACGACACCGACTACCTTCTCTGGGATCAGCTATCGGGTGTCGCCGAGGAAGAGTCGCCCCCGAGCTGAGTGGGGATGAAAACCAGCCCCTTCCTCAGATGTGAGGAAGAGGCTTGATTCGATATAGGGGCAGTGCTGGCTAGGGGTAGATGCCCCGCATCTCCGTCGCCTCGGCGACGCGACTGATGGCCAGCATGTTCGCCGCGGTGCGCATATCGCACTTGTTCTCGCGGGCGAGACGCGCGACGTTGTCGTAGGCGCGCGCCATAATGACCGCCAGTTTCTGATGGATCTCGTCGTCGGACCAGAAGAAGCTCTGCAGGTCCTGCACCCACTCGAAGTAGCTCACCGTCACGCCACCGGCGTTGGCGAGAATGTCTGGCACGACCACCACGTCGCGCTCGAAGAGGATGCGGTCGGCCTCCGGCGTCGTCGGGCCGTTGGCTGCCTCGATCACGAACTGCGCCTGCACCTTAAGGGCGTTGGCCTCGGTGATCTGCCCCTCGGTCGCCGCCGGAATCAGCGCGTCGCAGGCGACAGTCAGCACGTCCTGTGGCCCCATCTTCTCCGCGCCGGGGAAGCCGACGACGGTCTTGTTCTTCTCCTTGAAGCGCACGACCGCCGGGATGTCGAGGCCATCCTTGTTGTAGATCGAGCCTTGCCGGTCGCTGACCGCAACGATCCTCGCGCCATCGCCATGCAGCAATTCCGCGGAGATCGCGCCAGCGTTGCCAAAACCCTGCACCGCCACACGCAGGTCGCGGATGGGGACCTTGCGCTCGTTCGCCGCCATCTTGAGCACCGCAACCGCGCCGGTCGCGGTCGCCTCGTTGCGCCCCTCGCTGCCGCCAATCGCCAGCGGCTTGCCGGTGACGACCGCCGGGACCGAGTAGCCATGATGCATCGAGTACGTGTCCATGATCCAGCCCATCTCACGCGAGCTGGTATTCACGTCCGGCGCGGGAATGTCACTGTTGGGGCCGATCAGGATCGAGATCTCGGTCGCGTAGCGGCGCGTGAGGCGCTCGACCTCGGTAGCGCTGAGCTTCTTCGGATCGACGATGACCCCACCCTTGGCGCCGCCAAAAGGAATGTCCACGACGGCGCATTTCCACGTCATCCACATCGCCAGCGCGCGCACCTCGTCGAGCGTCACATTGGCGTCGTAGCGGATGCCGCCCTTGGCCGGGCCACGGTTGATGTTGTGCTGCACACGGTAGCCGGTATAGACCCTAACCGAACCATTGTCCATCCGCACCGGGAAGTTGACCGTCAACTCCCGCTTTGGCACGCGCAAGATCGCCCGCATATCCTCGGGCAGATTCAGCCGATCCGCCGCCGCCTCGAACTGCGCCACCGCCATCTGGTAGGGGTTGATCGCAGCCCGCCCATCCATTGCCATAGACTCCTGCTCCTCGTCGTCGACGACTTCGACATGGCGACCTGCCATATCTCCTGGGACGCGTACACCATCGTATCGCCCGCTCGCCAGTCGTGTTGCGCTGAACGGTGATGTCCAGTGGAGTCAGGACTGGTCGAGCTTCCCCAGCAGCAGCGGTTGGACCGCGTCGGGTTTGGCGCGGCCCTTCGTGCGCTTCATCACCTGGCCTACGAGGAATTGTACGGCGGCGGACTTACCCGCGCGATAGTCCTCGACAGCCTTCGGATTTTCCGCGATCACCTCCACGACGATCTGTTCGAGTTCGCCGCCATCGCTCATCTGCGACAGGCCCTCACGCGCCACGATTTCGGCAGGCGCGTCGCCGGATGTAAAGGCAAGCTCCAGCACGTCTTTGGCCTGCTTGCCACTGATTGTCCCACGGTCGACAAGATCAAGCAACTCCGCCAGCCCAGCCGGGGTAACGCGGCTCGCGCCGATCTCCTGCCCGGCGGCGTTGAGCAACCGCCGTAGCTCGCCGTTGATCCAGTTGGCCGCAATCTTGGCGCGCGCGCTGCGCTCGCTCTCCTTGCGCTCGTTGCCCATCGTGACCACGGACTCGAAGTAGTCGGCTACCTCGCGCTCGGCGGTGAGTTGCTCGGCGTCGTAGGCGGAGAGGCCATACTGCGCGACGAAGCGTTCACGTTTGGCGTCGGGCAGCTCGGGCATGCGCGCGCGGATCTCCTCAACGCGCTCGCGGCTGAAGGTCAGCGGCGGCAGGTCCGGCTCCGGGAAGTAGCGGTAGTCGTCGGCGAACTCTTTGACCCGTTGCAGGACCGTCACGCCCTTGTCCTCGCGCCAGCCGCGCGTCTGTTGCACGATTGTACGCCCAGCCCGCAGCTCTTCGAGTTGGCGCGCGGCCTCGTAGACCAGCGCGCGCTCGACGGCGCGGAACGAGTTCATGTTCTTGATCTCGGTCTTGACGCCGAACTCCTTCTGGCCGCGCGGGCGCAGCGAGATGTTGGCGTCGCAGCGCAGCGCGCCCTCCTCCATGCGTCCGGAGTTGACGCCGAGATAGACGAGGATCGAGCGCAGCTTCTCGACGTAGAGCCGCGCCTCCTCGGCGCTGCGCATGTCTGGCTCGCTGACGATCTCCATCAGCGGCACGCCCGCGCGGTTGAGGTCCACCAGGCTGTACGCCTCGCCATGCTCG
Organism: uncultured bacterium; assembly: GCA_963733745.1. Classification (GTDB taxonomy): domain Bacteria; phylum Chloroflexota; class Ktedonobacteria; order Ktedonobacterales; family JADMIN01; genus DASWAC01. The sequence continues at coordinate 80,925 of CAVTFE010000053.1, read as the reverse complement.
GAGCGCGAGAGGTGGCGTCCCGTGTCCTCCTCGAGGTGGACGCGCGTGATGCCGATGCGCTTCTCCTCGCCGTCGAGCTGGATGGTCAAGTAGCCGTTGCGGCTGAGCGGGATGTCGTATTGCGAGATTTGGTAGCCCTTGGGCAGGTCAGGATAAAAGTAGTTCTTGCGGTCGAACTTGGAAAACTCAGGGATCTCACAGTGCAGCGCCAGCGCCGTCATCACGGTGTATTCGACGGCGCGCTCGTTGATGACCGGCAGCGTGCCAGGAAAGCCCATACAGATTGGGCAGCAGTGCGTGTTGGGCGCGGCGTTGGCGTAATCGGCGGAGCAGCGGCAGAACATCTTGGAGGCGGTGAGCAGTTGGGCGTGGACCTCCAGCCCGATTACGACCTCGTAGTCTGTCGCCGCCGTCGGGGTAGCGCTCGGCATATGTATCCTCTAATGTGAATTACGAATATTTGCGCACGAAGCGGCCCATACGCTCGATGGCCTCTTCGAGCTGGTCGCGCGCCGTGCAGTAGGTGCAGCGGATGAAGCCCTCGCCGGCCTCGCCAAAGGCGCTGCCCGGCACGACGGCCACATGCTCCTCGGCCAGCAGCTTATCCACGAACTCATCCGAGGTCAGCCCAGTTGCGGCGACCGAGGGGAAGGCGTAGAACGCGCCCTTCGGCTCGTAGCAGGCCAGGCCAATGGAGTTCAGCCCGGCGACGATCAGGCGTCGGCGCTCGTCGTAGCTGGCGACCATCTCGCGCACGTCGTCCTCGCCATGCAGCACGGCCTCGAGTGCGGCGGCCTGGCTCATCGTCGCGGCGCACATGATCGCGTACTGGTGAACCTTGAGGATCGCTTCGAGGTAGTGCGGCGGCGCGGCCACATAGCCGACGCGCCAGCCCGTCATCGCGTAGGCCTTCGAGAAGCCGTCGGCGAGGATGGTGCGCTCACGCATGCCGGGCATCGCGGCGATGCAGGTGTGTTCGTCGCCGTAGACAAGCCGGCTGTAGACCTCGTCGCTGACGACGATCAGATCGCGCCGCACCGCCAGTTCGGCGATCTTCTCCAGTTCGGCGCGTTCGATCACCGCGCCGGTGGGATTGTTCGGGTTGCCGAGCAGGAGCACCTTGGAGCGCGGCGTCAGCGCCGCCTCGATGGCCGCCGCCTTGACCTCGAACTGGTCCTCGACGGAGGTGGTGACGGGGACGACGACGCCACCGGCCAGCGTCACATCGGCCTCGTAGGCGACGTAGCCGGGATTGGGGATCAGCACCTCGTCGCCCTCATCCAGCAGGGCGCGCAACGCCGCGTCAATGCCCTCGCTGACGCCGACCGTGACCAGAACCTCACTAGCGGGATCGTAGCTGACGCTGTAGCGCCTCGCCAGCAGCGCCGAGATCGCCGAACGCAGTTCCAGCGTGCCATAGTTGGAAGTATATTTGGTCTCGCCGCGCTCGATGGCGCGGATGCCCGCCTGGCGGATATGCTCCGGCGTGACGAAATCCGGCTCGCCGACGCCGAGCGAGATGACGTCGGACATCGTCGCGGCGATGTCGAAATACTTGCGAATGCCTGAGGGCTTGATCGCGCGCACGCGGCTTGAGAGCATCTCGCGCCGGACGAGTCCTTCCATGGCAATCCTCCACAATTCTGGCGCATGTCCCGCGCGGGCTGTTTGCCTGCCCGCCCAGCCCTGATATTCTAGCACATGCCGCTTTCGCGCACGTCACAATCCGCAGAGGCGCTTCTCAGGTTGATCAATAGTGATCACTATTAATCAATAGTCGATCAAAAGAGGCAAGAGGTCATGCAACTCTGTGTCGCCAGCGGCGTAGGCTTTAGTGGCGGGAGTATCGCCTGGAGTGAACGAGGTGAACCAGGCGTCCGCGTGAGCAAGGTCGCGAGTCCTGACAAGGCTAAGAGCGAGGGGCGCAATGTACGATTCGTCGAGTCATGAGACCTCCCTGGGGCTGGACGAGCGCTGGGAGCGAGTGTTGTGCTATGCGGGCCTGTGGGTCACGGGCCTGATCCTCATGTTCATCGAACGCAAGAATCAGGTGGTGCAGCGGCATGCCCGGCAGTCGGTCGTGATCTTCGGCGGGCTGAGCATCCTGTGGTGGCTCGTGGGCGCGCTAGGCAGCCTGTTCGGCAACTTCCCGCTGATCGGGCCTATCTTTGGCTTTGGCTTCGGTCTGCTGGGATGGGTCGTTGGGCTGGTGATCTTCGTCGCGTGGATCGGCCTGATGCTGATGGCGTTCTCCAGCCCAAAGACGCTTTTCGTCGGGCCGCGCTGGGAGCGCATCCGCTAGCCGAATGTAGACCTGCGTTTAGATTTACAGGCAAGAGCGTCGTCACTGAGAGCATGAATCCCACCAGAGCGTCAACCAGAGCAACCATCCCTTGCTCGGTTGGCGTTCTTTGGTCTGCTGGTCACTAGCGCAATCGCGCCGAACTTCCACAGAATGTCATTCCTGCGCTGGCGAGTCCCCAGGCGCGGCCAGGACCGCCTGGGTTAGTGGATGGTGCAGGACCTCCGTGAAGCAATCGGGATGACGCTCAAACGTGTAGCGATGGATCGCCGCCGCCTGCTGGGCCGAAAGCAGACGCGGCGTCTCCAGCGCGCCTCCGGTGACGACGACCTGCTCCTCCGCCGCGCTCGCCTGCGGAGCCGATTCAGCCTGCTCCGCCTCAGCCGTGAACTGCTCGGCGGCGGGATCGCCAGCGAGGCGGAGGCAGCGCACAAATTCCAGGGCAATGGCGGTGCGTTGATCCGGTCGCATCTGCTCGTAGAGGGCCGCGGCGTCGGCTTGGTCGAATGCGGTTGGCATGTTTCTGCTCCTTCATGCTTCTGCTCGCCTACCGTTCCACCACACCTCATCCAGCGCGTGGGGACGTCTCTTGATGAGGTGGGAGATGCGTTCGGCGGCGCCAGGGGAATCCTTTCCCTGGCTTGTTCGTCTCGCGTCGTGTAGGCGCGTAGACACCTCTAGCGTACAAGCGCCTACCCGCTCTTGTCAATGGCGCGATGTTCCTGTTGAGCATTGCATCGGCGATCACAGCGGCTTCTCAGCGTGTCGCATTGCCAAATGCTTTTTGGGGAGAGCAGGGTGGAGAAATCTACCCGCGCTTTGCACTGTCCGCAACCTCCTCCGCCTCTTCTACCCGCATAGACGCTAGCCCGTCTTCATGTATAATCGGGCAGGCGCATGGCGAGCGTCGCGTGAGCGCATGACGCGCGACCAGAATCACTTCTTCAGGGCGTCCACATGAGCGTTCATCTCACGCCTCGTCAGCGCCTGCTCGCGCTCGTCCTGACGCCACTGCTCATCCTGGGGGTGGTCGCTGGCATCTGGGCGGCGACGCGGCAGTCGCCGATTGTCCAGCGGCCTGTAACACAGGGCGACTTACCCGCCGGAATCCCGATGCACTTTAGCTTCGGCGTCGAGAGTGGCCTGCATGGTACCGCGGACCTCAACGACATGCGCACACGCAACGGGACGGCCTGGGAGGCGCGCTACCAGTATCTCGCCGCTGGCGTCAACACCGGCAACGGCTGGCAGACGTGGGAGCAGCCGGGGCAGTTCGCCACGCTCTATCTACAGGAGTCGCAGCAAAATAACTATCTGCCTGCCTTCGTGTACTACATGCTGTTGCAATCCAACGGCCCCAACGGCGATGGCAGCGAGAAGGGCAAGGACCTCGCGCATCTCGCTGATCCCGGCGTCATGAAGGCGTATTACGCCGACTGGACGCAGTTGATGCGCGACATTGGCAAGTTTGGCAAGCCCGCGCTGGTGGTCGTCGAGCCGGACCTGTGGGGCTACATCGAGCAGGCGGCGGCGGATCGTCAGGATGACGCGGCTGGTGTGCCTGCGAGCGTCGCCTCGTCTAGGAACGCTGATCTGGCGGGGTATCCCGACAACGCGGCGGGATTCGCCCGCGCGCTGCTCCATCTGCGCGACAAATACGCGCCGAACGCGATGCTGACGCTGCATGTCTCGATGTGGGGAACGGGAACCGATCTTGGCCGCGACACAAACGCCTCGCTCGACGTGGCGACGCTGGCGCGACGGCAGGCGTCATTCCTCGCCACCGCTGGCCTTCAGGCGGCGAATGGCGTCTCAACCTTCGATCTGCTCTCCATCGACATCGCTGACCGCGACTCCGGCGAGACGGGCGTCTGGTGGGACCCAACGAACAAGGCGCCCAATAGTTTCAACCGCTTCTTGCGCTATGCGGCTGCGCTCTCAGCCGAGACGGAGCGGCGCATCGTGCTCTGGCAGGTCCCCATCGGCAACCAGGTCTACCAGACTGAGGACAACACGCAGGGTCACTACCAGGACAACAAGGCGCAATACATCCTCGGGCACGTGCAGGATTTCGCGCGCGCAGGTGTCGTGATGACGCTCTTTGGCGCGGGCAGCGTCGAGGGATCCCATGTGACTGACCTACGTGAAGATGGCGTGACCAATCCTGAGACGGTCTCCTCGTTCCAGTGCGACCGCTGCAATAAGCAGCAGAGCGAGTACGCCGACGACGACGGCGGCTATCTGCGCATCACTGTCGGACAGTACTACAAGGGCAGTCCATATCCGCTTCCTGGCGCAGACTTCCAGCCCGCCGCGCCACAGTAAGCGTCTCTCGCCATGCTATACTGCCGGGTGAGGAAACGCGCTCAATAGCCCGGAAAGCCAGCGTCACATTGTGGACAGTTTGATGCTGAACGAGGCGAGGGCAGCCGTATGGACACGCCCCTCCTGGCCACTAAGCTGCGCATACCGCCCGCACGCCATGTTATGCGACGCGAGCGGCTGGTTGACGCGCTGGAACAGGGCATCGCGCGCCATAAGCTGATCCTGCTCTCGGCGCCAGCAGGCTACGGCAAGACAACCTTGCTGGCGGACTGGACGCAGACGAGCCAGTATTCCGTAGCCTGGCTCGCGGTGGATCGAGAAGATAACGTCCTGGACCGCTTTCTGCGCTATCTGCTGGCGGCGTGGGAGATGATCCAGCCGGATGTCAGACACAGCCCTCCAGGGCTGCTGCTTGGCGCGAGCGAACCAGATACGGACGCGGTTCTGTCGGCGTTTCTCAATGTCGCCAGCGACCTGCCCCATCACCTCGTGTTCGTTCTCGACGACTATCACCTGATCGAGGAACCCGCCATTCATCAGGCGCTGACCTTCCTGCTCGATCATTTACCGCCGACGCTCCACCTCGCGCTGACCGCGCGCGCCCGGCCACCACTGCCGCTGGCCCGCTACCGCGCTCGCCATGAACTGCTCGAACTGGGCGCACATGATCTGCAGTTTGCTCTCGACGAGACAGCGGGTTTCCTCAATCAGCTCATGCGGCTCGATTTCACACAGGATGAGCTTGCGGAGCTGCATACGCGGCTGGAAGGGTGGGCCGCTGGCTTGCAGATGGCGGCGCTCAGCCGCCAGGGGCGCCTCAGCGCGGCGGATACGCTCGTTGTCAGCGGCAGGCATCGCTTCATCGCGGACTATCTGACGGAGGACGTGCTGGCGCCGCTCCCCGCTGACCGCAGGCGCTTCCTGCTCCAGACAAGCATCCTGGATCGTCTGTGCGGCCCGCTGTGCGACGCCATTACTGAGCGGACGGATGGGCAGGAGACGCTGGAACTGCTGGAGCGGGAAAATGTCTTCCTCACGCCGCTGGATGACAGCCGCGAGTGGTTCCGCTATCACCAGCTCTTCGCCGAGTTCCTTCAGGGCGAACTGCAACGTCGCCACCCAGAGGAGGTCGCGCTCCTCCATGGCCGGGCTGCGCACTGGTATCTGGCCCATGACCTGCCTGACCAGGCGTTTCAACACGCCGTCGCGCGCGGCGATCTGGAACTCGTCATTTACATCTTCGAGCGCTATGTTCCTGCCAAACTGCAAGGCGGCGAAGTCAGGATCGTGGAGCGGTGGCTCGCCGCGCTCCCAGACGCGTGGCGCGCGGCTCATCCGATGCTCGGCTTCGCACAGGCGTGCGTCTTACTCTACACTGGCCAGTTTGAGGCTGGTCTCCGTTATGTGGATGAGGTCGAGCAGCGCGTGCGCGCACAAGGCGAGGAGATGCGCCCGCGGCTGGCCAAGGTGACAGCGCTGCGCTGTATTGTCGCCTGCTATCAAAACAATCTGGCTCCGGCGGAGACCTTTGCGTTCCAGGCGCTTCGCGATCTGCCAGAAGGCGATATTGAGCTGCGCAATGGACTGTATGGCGCGCTTGGGGATACCTATCGCAAGAACGGGCGCTGGGAGGAAGCGAAAGCCTGCTACCTCAAGACCCTGGACTTCCCGCAAACGCCCGCATTTCACGTTCAATCGGTGATCGCGTTTGGCGCGCTGGCCGACCTCGATCTGCAACAAGGTCAATTCCAGGGCGCCGCCGCGTACTGGCGGCGGGCGCTCGCCATCATCAACGACCGCAGAAGCTGGGGAATCCTTCCGCTCTCACTCATCGGCTGGGTATACATCCGCATGGGCGAGATTTTCTATGAGTGGAATGAGCTGGGGGAGGCCATTGCCCATGTGGATCCAGGATTACAGCGCGCCGAACTGTCCGGCGACACGCAGGCGATGCTCGCGGGGTATTTGATCGCTGGACGGCTGAAGCTGACGGCAGGCGACGGCGACGCGGCGGGTATTTGCCTGGAACGCGCGCGTTCTCTGGTGGAAGGCGCTGAGTTCCCCGACTGGACTGGTCGCCTTGAACGGCTGCGGCTCGAATGGTGGCTAGCGCAGGGTCGGCTCCGCGCCGCCGTTGACTGGGCCAACGAGATGATCGAGGCCGGAGCGCGTGAAGGACCGCCAGCGAGCGAGGAAACGCGACTGGCTATTGCGCGCGCGCTGATCGCCCAAGGAGATGCGCCATCGCTTGGACGCGCGCTGGGGCTGCTGAAGCCATTGTCGCGGACGGCGGAGGCGGAGGGCCGGGCAGGGATTGTCATCGAGGCGCTGGCGCTGCAAGCCCTCGCCTGTGGGCGGCGCGGCGAGCACGCGAGCGCAATGACCGCGCTGGAACACGCCCTGCGAATCGCTGAACCTGAGGGCTATGTGCGTCTCTTCGCCGATCTGGGACTTCCCATGGCCAGGCTGTTACAGGAGGCGCACTCCCGCGCCGTCATGCCGGAGTACGTGGCGAAGCTGCTCGCGGCCTTCGGAGGCGATCCCCCATTTCCCGCGCAGGCAAGCGTATCCCTGCCAGAGCCACTAAGCCAGCGGGAGCAGGAAGTCCTGAAACTGATCGCCGCCGGACTGACGAACCGTGAGATCGCCGAGACGCTGGTCATCTCACCTGAGACGGTGAAGAAACATACAGGGGCCATCTACAGCAAATTAGGGGTCAGTAACCGCACCGAAGCCGCAGCCAAAGCCAGGGAATTGGGGCTACTCGATTAGCGACCATTGATGATCTGGCTCCAATTGCGGTGAGAAATACCCCATCGTAATACCCCATTGTGGGCATGAAGCTTGCCATCTCCAGCGCGTACCCTTGCCTTCGTGGACGATACGTTCCACCACGATGCGTAAGGGAGAAAACAATGAACATCGATCTGCCGGTCATAGCCGGGACGATCTCGACCACCATCTTTGCGCTCAGCACGCTGCCGATGCTGCAGAAAGCGTTCAGGACCAGGGACCTGAGATCGTACAGCCTGGGGAATATCCTGCTTGCCAACGCGGGCAACCTCATTCACTCCGTCTATGTGTTCCACCTGCCGGCTGGCCCCATCTGGGCGCTGCACTCGTTCTATCTGCTCACCACGGCGCTGATGCTGATCTGGTATCTGCGCTATCAATGGCGGCCGCATGCGCGGGTCTTCCTTTAAGGGCACATGGCTAAGGGCACATGGCTAAGGGCACATGGCTAAGGGCACATGGCTAAGGGCACATGGCGCCGATGGGCAATCGGGAAGTGATTCAAGACCACCCTCATATAACACCAAATGAAGGAGATCAGCATGCCAAAGCTGCGCGTCAACGGCGTTGAGCTGTACTACGAAGATGTCGGAAGTGGCCCGCAGACCATCGTCTTCGCGCACGGCCTGCTCTGGAGTTGCCGCATGTTCGACGCGCAGGTCGCGGCGCTGAAAGACCGCTACCGCTGCGTCAGCTTCGACTTCCGTGGCCAGGGCCAGACGGAAGTGACCAGAGACGGCTACGACATGGATACGCTCTACGAGGACGCCGCCGCGCTGATCGAAACGCTCAACCTCGCGCCATGCCACTTCGCCGGCCTCTCGATGGGCGGCTTCATCGGCATGCGGCTGGCGGCGCGGCGCCCGGAACTGCTGCGCTCGCTGATCCTGATGGAGACCTCCGCCGACCCGGAGCCAGTCGAAAACATTCCTCGCTACCGCCAGCTCGGCGCAGTCGCGCGCTATGTCGGCCTGCGCCCTGTCGCTGGGCGCGTCATGCCAATCATGTTTGGCCGGACATTCATGTCCGACCCAGCGCGCGCCGCCGACCGCAAGCTCTGGCAGGAGCGCATGGCAGGCAATGACAAGAAAGGCATCCTGCGCGCGTTGAACGGCGTAATCGAGCGCAAGCCAATCTACCAGGAGTTAAACCGCGTTACCCTTCCCACACTGATTCTGGCAGGAGACGAGGATGTGGCGACTGTGCCAGCGACGTTGCAGCGCATCCACGAGGCCATCGCTGGCTCGCGGCTGGTCACGATTCCTCACGCCGGGCATACCTCCAGCGTCGAGCAGCCACAGGCCGTGACTGTCGCGATAGAGGACTTCCTCACTAGTGTGGAGTGAGAACATGCGGTATTTAAGCCATTCATGCCCTGTCATCAACGCTTCAGCGCGCTGCTGAGCCATCGCGCCTCAATGCGCATGGAAACAGTTCAGATAGAGAAACAGAGCATGTACATGGCTCCCAACCTCCTACCTCAATCACGATTATCCGAACAGAAGGCCCCACAAACGCCACATGATGCGGAACTTAAGGCGGCGCAGGCGGCGCTACTCGCGCGCTACGCGCCCGACACACGCATCCGCCGCGTACGCTGGTCGCAGGGCGAGACCCAGGCGCTGGAGCTTGGCGCTGGGTCTCCGCTTCTGCTGGTACACGGTGGTTTTGCCAGCGGCTTCTTTTGGGCGCCAATCCTCCCAGCGCTCGCTCGTCAGCATCGCGCGCTCGTCGTCGATCTCCCCGGTCATGGGCTAGCCAACCCGTTAGATTATCGGGGCGTTGATCCACTCGGCCATGCGCGCACGTTCCTGGGCGATATCCTGGATGCGCTTGACTTGCGAGCGGTTGACATCGTGGCGAATTCGCTTGGCGGTTTGTGGTCCGCCGCCTTCGCGCTCACTGCGCCGGAGCGTGTCACACGTCTCGCGCTCGTGGGGGCCGCCGCTGGCGCCACGCGCTGGATTCCCATTCCGCTGCGGATGCTCGGTCTGCCCCTCGTCGGGCAGGCGCTTGGACGGCGGATGCTCTCCACTCCGTCGCGCGAAGCCAATCGGAGGGTCTGGGGCCAGATGCTCGTCACACATCCTGAGCGTCTCGACGACGCGTTGCTGGATGCGGACATCGCCCATGCGCGGCGGAATATCGAGAGTATGTTGAGCCTGGCGCGCGCCGTGGGCGGCATGAGAGGGTTACGGCGGCGCCTGGTGTTGGGCGCGCGCTGGCAGGAGTTGAAGCGACCGACCTTGTTGTTGTGCGGTGAGCGCGACGGCTTCATGCGACCGAAGGTATGGACGGCCTGGGAACGGTTCGCCGCGCGGAATGCGCGTCTGCGCATCGTCCACGTTCCCGACGCGGGACACCTGCCATGGCTCGACGACCCTGAGCGCGTCGTCAGCGAGATCGAACGCTTTCTGGCGGCATAGCCCAGCGAACGCGCTGGCGCCACAGGGCGCTGCGCATGACCAGTTGTAGATGAGAGAGCAGATGAGAGAGCAGATGAGAGAGCAGATGAAGGAGCAGAGTACGATGTCACAGACAGAACATTTCGACACCATCGTGATCGGCGGCGGGCAGGCGGGGCTGGCTACTGGCTACTACCTGAAACGGCAAGGGCGCGACTTCAGCATCCTCGACGCGAACGCGCGTGTCGGGGACGCCTGGCGCAAGCGCTGGGACTCGCTGCGCCTCTTCACACCTGCTCCCTTCGACAGCCTGCCGGGTATGCTTTTCCCCGCTGGCGATCGGTTTCCCACCAAGGACGCGATGGCTGATTATCTCGAAGCTTATGCGGCGCAGTTCCAGTTGCCCGTGCGCACAGGTGTGCGGGTGGATTGCCTCACGCGGCAAGGTGAGCGATTCCTTGTAACGGCGGGTGAGCGGCGGTTCGAGGCCAACAACGTGGTCGTGGCGATGGGAAACTACCAGCGGCCCCGCATACCAGCCTTCGCCGCAGAGCTGGATCCTGAGATCGTCCAGCTGCATTCCAGCGCCTATCGCAACCCATCCCAGTTGCGTGAGGGAGGCGTTCTCCTCGTCGGGGCGGGCAACTCCGGCGCGGATATCGCGATGGAGATCGTGCGTAGCCACTCCACCTGGCTCTCAGGACGCGATGTAGGGTACTTTCCCTTCCGCACCGAGAGCCGCGTAGCGCCGCTGGTCATACGCCCACTTTTTCGGGTTGTCTTCCATCGCGTGCTGACCGTGGATACAGCTATCGGTCGCCGAGCGCGGGCAGCTTTCAGTTCCGGTGGTGATCCCCTCATCCGTGTCAAGCCGAAAGACCTGACTGCCGCTGGGGTCGTCCGTGTATCCAAAGTAGTTGGCGCGCAGGAAGGACGGCCACAACTGGAGGATGGGCGTACGCTCGATGTAGTGAACGTCATCTGGTGTATGGGGTATACGCCAGGCTTCTCCTCCTGGATCGATCTGCCGGTCCTGGACGAGCGCGAGGAGCCCCTCCACACACGCGGCGTAGTCACGAGCGCGCCAGGACTGTACTTCGTCGGGCTAGAGTTTCTCTATGCGTTCTCCTCCGCCATGGTCCAGGGTGTGAGTCGGGACGCGGAGTATGTCGTTCAGGCCATTGCCAGGTCGACGAGCGACAGCGCTCCACAGCCGTCCGCCGTGTGAACGGAAGGAGACTTCCATGACCTGCTGTCAGTGCCAGGGAATAGAGCGCCTCTTCGACAGACGCGAGGCGCTACGCAAGCTGAGCTCCTATCAGCGCCAGGGGCCTAGCCAGACGGCGCGCCTGCTGCTGGATGCTGTGAAAGCAGCAGGCGTCGAGGACGCGACACTGCTGGACATCGGCGGCGGGGTGGGCGTGGCGCAACTCGAACTGCTGTTGGCTGGATTGCGTAGCGCCACCGATGTGGACGCCTCCTCCGCCTATCTCGACGTCGCGCGCGAGGAAGCCCAGCGACGTGGGTATGGTAATCGTGTGAACTATCGTCATGGCGACTTTGTCGCGCTAGCGCCAGAGATCGAGCCCGCCGATATCGTCACGCTGGATCGCGTGATCTGCTGCTATCACGATATGCCCGCGCTGGTGAGCGCGTCCGCCGCCAAAGCGCGCAGGCTCTATGGGCTGGTCTATCCACACGACGCCTGGTGGACGCGCTGTTTCAGCGCTACGGAAAACATGGTGTTCCGCATGAGGCGCCATCCCTACCGTAGCTTCATCCATCCAACACGCCTGGTAGATGCGCTTATTCGTGGCGCCGGGCTGGAGCGGCGGCTGCTTCATCAGGGCGCCTTCTGGCAGATGGCTCTCTATGCGCGGCCCGCTGGCGTGTTGCGTGGTGGAGTCTGAGGAAGAGCGCCTCGTGCTATACTCTCCTGCGAGCGCCCGCAGCCTGGACGACGTATTTCCCTGCCTCAAAGGAGAGCGCGACGATGGCGACGACTGCCACCACTCCCGATACGACCCCCAACACGACCGAGCCGAAGACCTACCTGAACTACATTGGCGGCGAGTGGCGAGCGACCGCGTCTGGCGAGACGTTTGACGACACGAATCCCGCGCACACCAGCGAGGTTGTTGCGCGCTTCCAGCGTTCCACCGTCGCCGACGTGGACGCCGCGATCGCTGCTGCCGAGGCCGCCTTGCCCGCGTGGCGCGCGCTGCCAGCCCCAGAGCGTGGCGAGATTATCCTGAAAGCCGCGTTGCTGCTGGAGGCGCGGCGCGATGCGCTGGCGCGCGACATGACGCGCGAGATGGGCAAGCCGCTGCGCGAGACGCTTGGCGACGTGCAGACAGCCATTGACTTCGGCAAGTTTGTCGCCGGGGAGGGACGGCGCGCGGAGGGCGAGACAGTTCCCTCGGCGCTGCCCGACAAGATGTGCCTGACCATTCGCCAGCCGCTCGGCGTCGTCGGCATCATCACGCCGTGGAACTTCCCGATGGCGATCCCGGCGTGGAAGACTTTCCCCGCGCTGCTGGCCGGCAACACCGTCGTTCTGAAACCGGCCAGCGACACGCCGCTCTCCGCAGCGCATCTCGTCGAGATCCTGACTGAGGCCGGCGTCCCGGCGGGTGTCCTGAACTTCGTCACTGGCCCCGGTGGCGTGCTGGGCGACGCGCTGGCGAGCGACCCGCGCATCGCGATGATCTCGCTGACCGGCTCGACCGAGGTGGGCAGGCGCGTGGCGGAGATCTGCGGACGCGACCTGCGCCGCTGCAGCCTGGAGTTGGGCGGCAAGAACGCGGTCATCGTGCTGGATGACGCGAACCTGGACGAGGCGGTGAAAGCGGTCGCCTGGGCGGGCTTCGGCACGACGGGGCAGCGCTGCACCGCCACCAGCCGCGTGATCGTTCACGAGCGCGTGGCGCAGGAGTTCGCCGAGCGGCTCGTCGCCGAGGCGCAGAAGCTGAAGGTGGGCGACGGGCTGGAGCCGGAGACTGGGATGGGTCCGCTGGTGAACACTGGGCGCGTCAGCGCGGTCCACGCCTACACCGAGATCGGCAAAGCGGAGGGCGCGCGGCTGCTGACCGGCGGCAGGGCGCTCGACGAGGGCGAGTTCGCCGGTGGCGCGTATTATGCCCCGACGATCTTCACCGACGCGACGGTGCAGATGCGCATTGCGCAAGAGGAGGTCTTCGGCCCCTTCGTCACGATTCTGCCGGTGAAGGACTACGACGAGGCGATCCGCGTCGCCAACGCGACGATCTACGGTCTCTCGTGCGCGATCTTCACCGAGAACGCGCGCACCGCCTTCCGCGCGATGCGCGACATCAACTCCGGCCTGGTCTATATCAATGCTGGGACAACCGGCGCCGAGCCGCATCTGCCCTTCGGCGGGACGAAGCAGAGTGGTAACGGCCACCGCGAGCTGGGGCGCAAGGCCGTCGAGGAGTTCAGCGAGATCAAGACGATCTTTGTCAGCTATCCCACCGTCGAATAGCCATCCGCGCGAGCCTCATCCGTTTCAATATCGGCTTCAACATCGACTTGTGGCTCGGAGGAAGCATCAGGCGCCACATTGATAGGTGGCTCTGGCGATTGTACCGGCTCCGCTGGCATGCTGTCGCGTAGGTACTCCTGCGTCTGGACGTAGCCACGCTCCATCCAATCCTCGGCCTTGCCGAAGACCAGCATGCCGTCGCCGGTTCCAGTCGAGAGGCGTAGAACATTCATCTGGACGCCGGGGGGAACGCGAGAAATCGCACGGTCGCGCTGGTAGGCGCTCATCACCTGGATGGTGCGCTCCAGCACGGCGGCCAGCGGGTGCATGGCGGGCTCGCGCGGCTTGTCGTCTGATTTGTCATGATGGCGCTCGTGCCGGTTGCGTGTGACGGCGCGTGCCCAGAAGGCGGGATCGTCGTTGGTCGCGTCATAGCCGACATCCAGCAGGAAGATGCGTCGCGCGCCCAGCTTCAGCGCGAGCTCGAGGTTCGTGTTGTCGAGCGCGCCGCCATCCACGTAGACGCTCTCGCCAATCCGCACCGGCGGGAAGATGCCGGGGATTGCCGACGAGGCGAGCACCGCTGGCGCGACCGGGCCAGAGTCGAATACCTTGTGACGCGCGTAGACGAGGTCGCTGGCAATGACGCGCAATGGCAGACGCAGTTCCTCGAAGGTCGCATCATCCAGCAAATCGGCGATGAGCCGCTTTTGCCCGGTGTCGGAATAGAGCGACGGATACCCCTGCGTCACGCGGCGGATCGCCGAGAGCATCAGCACGCCGGTGAGCGCCTGGTGCGGCGGCATGCTCGAACCCGACTCGCGTCCCAGCAGGATCTGCGCTGGCTGCGACTGCCGCCACGCCTCGGTCATACGTTCAAGCGCCTCGTCAAAGGGGAAGCGCGCTAGCACGGAGGCGTTCCACGCGCCGATAGAGGTGCCAATCAGCACATCAGGCTGGATACCAGCCTCCAGCAGCGCCCGCACCGCGCCGACCTGGAGCGCGCCACGTGCGCCACCGCCGGAGAGGACGAAGGCGGTGTAGCCGTACCACTGTGGCGCCCGTCGGGTAGGAACATGGACCACCGCTTGCCCGTCGTGGCTTGCGTGATTGTGGCTCAAGAGATCGCGTCCCTGCTCGCTCTCGTCCATGTTCCCTCCCATACGAACCGCTGATCTCTCTTAATAGATTCTACAGCCCGGTATGTATCGGCTGGCTAGGATCGCCTGCCTCACCAATCTCTCCCGGCTGCTGGCCGCCCTGCGTGTTCGCAGGCGCCTCCCACGACTTGAGCGGCGCATCTTTCAGGAAGAAGGTGAGAATCAGGATGATGACCGCGATCACCAGCGCCGTCCAGAAGGCGGCCTGGATGCTGACGAGCAGGGCGTCTTTGGCGACGACGAAGAGCTGGTTGAGCGCGCCGGTTATCTGTGTATGAATCGCTTGCGTGACCTGCTCGGTCACTTGCTTGGTGATCGTGGCGACGGCCTGGTCGTGTCCAGGGCCAGGCGGCACGTTGGCGGTGGCCTTCGCGACGGCCGATTGGACAGCCTGCGGCACAACGGTCTTATCCGCCTGCGCGATCGCCGCCTGGATCGCGTCGTGCTGTAGTGACGAATCTCCAATGACGCGCTGGAGGTTGTTGGGATCGGTCGCGGCGTCCTGCGCGCTGGCGGGAAGCTGCTTGATGCCCTCGGGCAGCGTCTTGTTGAGCTGATTGGTGAAGGCGTTGTTGGCGATCGCGCCGACGAGCGCCACGCCGAGGAGCTGACCCATCGAGCGCAGGTAGGTCACTGCTCCGGTGCCGACGCCGAGCCGCGCGCGTGGGATGGCGTTCTGCACCGCGAGGGTCAGCACCGGCTGGAGCATGCCCAGCCCGGCGCCGACGACGATCATGTTGCGGCTGACCTCCAGAAGCGAGGTCGTCGCCGTCATGCGCGTCAGCAGGAAGACGCCAACGATCAGCACACATGCGCCGATGATCGAGACCCACTGGTAGCGTCCCACCCTGGCGATGACCTGGCCGATGACCGCCGCGCCGATCGCCAGCGCCAGCGTGAGCGGCGTGATGACAACGCCAGAATTGGTCGCCGAATAGCCCAGCACGCCCTGGATGTAGAGCGGCAAGTAGAGGACGAGCGCGAAGAGCGCCATACCGACCATCAGCGACAACATCGCGCCGACCCTGAAGATGGGATTCTTGAAGAGATCCAGCGGCAGGATTGGCTCCGCCGCGAAGTAGCGCTCGATGACAAGGAATACAAGGAGCAGAATCGCCGCCGCCACCAGGATGCCAATGACCTGCGGCGAGTTCCAGGCGTAGCCCAATGGCTCGCGCTTGCCGCCCCAGTTCAAGCCAAATACCAGGCAGACCGTGGCTCCAGCGGCCGTCGCCGCGCCCCAGAAGTCGATGCGCCGGACGCCGGCCCAGCCCAGGCCCGCCGCGCTTCGCGTCGAGATGTCGGCGGGGAGGTAGCGGAACAGTAGGATCAGCGCGACGATACCCAGCGGCAGGTTGATGTAGAAGATCCACTGCCAGCCCCAGGTGTCGGTGATGTAGCCACCCGCCGTCGGGCCGAAGACGCTGGCCAGGCCGAAGACGCCGGAGAAGAGTCCCTGCCACTGCGCGCGCTCGGCGGGTGGAAAGATGTCGCCGATGCTGGTGAAGACGAGGCTGAAGAGCATGCCACCGCCGATGCCCTGGAAGCCACGGAAGAAGATAAAGAGGTTCATCGGGTCCACGTTGAGCGCGGAGGCGATCTCTGGTGTCGCGCCGCAGAGCGCCGAGCCGAGCAGGAAGATCACGACGCCGCTCATGAGGAACCATTTGCGCCCGAACTGATCGGAGAGCTTGCCGACGATAGGAATCATCGTCGTCGAGGTCAGCAGATACGCGATGCTCGGCCAGGTGTAGCGGTCGAAGCCATGCAGATCTCTGGCAATGGTAGGCAGCGCGGTATTGACGATGGTGCCATCCAGCGCGGCGAGAAACAGCGTAAGCATGAGGCTCGCCAGCACGCTGCCGAGCGCCCAGCCACGCAGCCGTCGCCCAGATGGGGCCGCGCCACGTCCATTCTGCGCAGAGCGCCCGTTTTGTTCGGGATTGATCGCCATGAGGACGCCTTTCAGAAGGCAATAGAAGAACAGAGCGCTTCTCCACTGAGCCGGCGAGTGGAGTCTGGTCAAGGATTCAGAGCGAAAGACCTATCGTTCCTCACGCCGAGTTTGGCGGCGCAAGCCCGTGCAGGAAGAGGTCCACAATCGTCTCGGTCAACTTCTCACGCGATTGCTTCGTTTCCGATGGATTCGACGAGGTCCGCCGCATCAGGACGGAGATGAGCGCGGACGTCATCAACTGCGCCGCCAGCGTCGTGTCCAGCGAGCGCAGCGTTCCTCGTTCCGTCTGCCCGGCGAGATAGCCCGATAACTCGTACGAGAGGTCACGCGCGATGACGCGGATATAGTCGCGTGATGGCCTGGCGCATCCCACCTGTGGCTCGCGCAGCGCCGCCTCGCGCATGAGGATGCGCATCAGGCTGACGTTCTGTGGCTCCTCCATGACCGCGACGAAGCGCGAGACGATGCGTCGTAGCGTCTTCTCCGGAGGGTCGGCGCTGGCGCGCTCGCTGGCAAGGTCGAGCTGCGCGAAGACGAGGTCCGCCTGATACTCCACCGCTGCGCAGAAGAGGTCTTCTTTGCTGGGGAAATAGAAATAGATCAGGCCATGGGTCACCTGGGCGCGCGCCGCGATCGCCGTATTGGTCGCGCCTTCCAGTCCACGCTCGGCGAAGACCTCGAGGGCTGCGGCGAGGATCTGGCTACGCCGATCACCCTCAGCGGGGGCAGGTTTTCTCGCCATCGCTCTGCGCCTCATGTTCCGCTTGCGGCGTGTTCCGCCGTATTTCCTTCACATGGCATAGCGCGTTATTGACACTCCTGTCAATAGCTGGTTGCCAATAGCGTGTCGGGCCTTTTCTGGGAGGGATTGAAGCGCGTTTCCGTTTTTCGGGGCGCGCCTGAGAAGTGGAAGCCGACACGTCCCGGCAAGCGAGGAAGGGAGGGAGCTAGTACCCATCACGCCTGATTGCGTCGGCGCGCGGGCGATGTTATACTTACATGGTGGTGTCGTGCGCCCTTGATAGAAGGGCATAGCAACATCGCATACGACGGCGCTCCTGAGTGCGAGCGCCACATACCATCCTGCCCCGCCGATGGCGTCGCTTCATGCGGAAGCGCGTTGTGTTCGAGCGGGGCTATCCCACAGGAGGAGTTCCGCATGGCGCGTGAACGTGACTACGAGCTGGGCATCGTGCTCGCCCCCGAGACGCCGGACGAGCAGGCGCGCGCGATTGTCGAGCGCATCACCAACACTGTAACGGCGCAGGGCGGCGTGGTCGTCCGCATCAACGCATGGGGTCGCCGCCGGATGGCGTATCCCATCGAACATCACCGCGACGGCCTCTACTACTTTTTCGACTTGCAGCTTCCCCCGGCGTCTGTGGTCGAGATCGAGCGGCTGATCGGCGTGAATGAGGACATCATCCGCCATCTGATGAAGGCGCGTGACCCGCGTGTGATCGGCGACGAGCGCAAGCGCGCCGAGGAGGCCGAGATTCGCGCCAAGCAGGAGGCTGAGGCCCGCGCCGCCGCAGAGGCCGAAGCCGCAGCCCGGGGTGAGACGCTGGAACCTGCCGAAGCGCAGCCAGTTGACGCGCAGCCAGTTGACGCGCAGCCAGTTGATGCGCAGGAGAGTGCGCCTGAGTCCGCCGAGGAGGCCGCCGAGGAGGCCGCCGAGACGGCTACTCCGGTCGCTGAAGATAGTGAAATGAGTGATACTGAGTCTGACGTGGCCGAAGCCACGGAGGCGTCATCCTAAACGCGCCGCCCGAGCGGGTGTAGCGCACGAGACGGATCGAGATGGAGGGCTGAGATGCTCAACAAGATCATGCTCATCGGCAATCTGGGCAAGGACCCGGACATGAGCTACACCCAGGCGGGAACGGCCATCACCAAGTTCAGCCTGGCAGTCAATCGCCGCAGCAAAGACCGCGAGACTGGCGAGCGCAAAGACGAGACGACATGGTTCAACGTGACCGCGTTTGACCGGCTCGGCGAGACCTGCAACGAGTTCTTGCACAAAGGCTCGAAGGTATACATCGAAGGGCGCATGACCTCACGCAAGTTTACCGACAAAGATGGTGTCGAGCGTACATTTTGGGATGTCGTTGCAAGCGAGATGCAGATGCTTGACCCGAAGGGCGCGAGCCAGGGCGACGACTACGGCGCTCCCAGCGCTGCTGGCGGCGCGACGCCCGACGACATTCCCTTCTAGGCTTTGGTGTTCTTTTTGACTTCGCCAGCCGTTGAACACTGGTAGAGGCGCGCGAGCGATTCGCGCAGCGTGGTCGCCTTTCGCCACTGGCGGCGGGCGATTCGCGGATAAACGTGCCGGCAGACGTCATCTCCCGACGAGAGCCGGCGATTCCCACACAAACGAGGAGCAGTATGGAACGACAAGACGGCGAAACTCCAAGTCCTGAGAGTGCGCGCCCTGAGAGTGCGCGCCCTGAGAGTGCGCGCCCTGAGAGTGGTCGGCCTTATGGCCCACGTCCCGAGGGCGCATCCGAGCGGCCACGCTATGGTGATCGCGGTGGACCTCCCCGCGAGGGATCGCGCTTTGGCGACCGTGGTGACGGTCCGCGCGAGGGGTCACGATTTGGCGACCGTGATCGAGATCGTGGTGATGGGCCGCGGTTCGGTGGCGGCGGTCGCTTCGGTGGACGTGGACGCGGAGGACCACGCGGGCGCAAGATTTGCGCGTTCTGTGTCGATCATGTCATCGAGATCGATTATAAAGATGTCTCGCGTCTGCACCGCTATCTTTCCGATCGCGGCAAGATCGAACCACGACGCAAGACCGGCACCTGCGCACGCCATCAGCGTCGCCTGGGGGTCGCGCTGAAGAACGCCCGCCACATGGCGCTGCTGCCCTACACGGCGGCGCACCGGCGCGGCGTCTGAGCGGCGGGAGAAGTTGGGGACGCTCTGTAACCAGACGTTCCCTTCGTCGTACTAGCCAACGACAGTCTTGTACGCCTTTCCGCAGTATGTTCTACGAGAACTGGACGCGCCCATGAGCAACTCGACCGCGCAAACGCCCAAACAACGTCCCTCCCAGGCACGCGCCCCGCAGCGAACAACCGTCCGCCGGCAGACCGCTCACCTTGAGGGGCGTCGTGACGGCAAGCCACTCATCTTTGGTTGGGGCAAGCACCTGACGCGCGCCGAGAAGTCGCGCATCCAGACCATCGCCGCCTATAGCTTTGGCGGACTGGTCGTTGTCTCGCTTATTGGCGTCTTTATTTTCGCCATCGTCCAGCAGAATGTCCTGATCCCGAACAGCGCCATCGTGACGATCAACGGTACCTCCATCACGCAGGAGACGTACCGCAAGACGTTGGCGTACAAGGCGCAGGACGAGTGGAACACGCTGCAGAAGAATATTGCGACCTACAACGATCAGGGTCAGAAGATCGCCAATGGCGACACGAGTCAGGAACTGACGGACGCGCAGAACGCGCTGGTCTCGCAACTACAGAGCCAGACGCAGCAATATGCACAGGCTGGCATCACGCAGGATACGATGGATCTGCTCGTCAACGATCAATTGATCCAACAGGGCGCGCAGAAGATCATCAAGGATCATCCAGACGCCGCTAAGGCGTTGACGGTGACGCAAGACGACATCAACAAGCGCTTGGACGAGTTCAAGAAGGCCTTCCCCAAGGGACAGACGTATGCGAATTTCCTCTCCAAGAACAGCCTGACCGACAGCGATGTGAAGGCGGCGATCGCGATACAACTGCGCGAGACGATGATGCAGAACTATCTGGCGACGCAATACACGTCTCCGGCCAGGCAGGTGCATGCGCGCCAGATTGAGACCAACGATAAGCCAAGCGCGCAGGCGGCGCTGGACAAGATTCGCAAAGACAAATTGACGGCGACGGACGCGAACTGGAATGATCTGGCCAAGACCACTTCAGTTGATCCGAACTCGAAGGATGCTGGTGGCGATATGGGCTGGATCGTTGGAGGCTCGAATGACGCCGGCCTGGAGCTCTGGCTCTTCGATCCCGCCCGCAAGGTTGGCGATCTGAGCGCGCCGATTGGCTCGGCTGGCGGCACCTATAGTGTGATCCAGTTCCTGGGAGCCGAGCAGAAGCCCGTCGACGACTCGCAGTTGCAGGGGCTGAAGGATAACGCGCTCAACCACTGGCTCAGCGGACAGCGGGTGGCGACATTCAACAAGATCTCGACGCCCGACTCCGATGCGATGCAGGCCTCTCGCAATATGCCGCGGACGCCTGATCTGAACGCCCAGTTGCCCGACTTCTCATCGCAGGGGCAGATTCCAGGCAACTGATTCGGAGAACGAACAGTCTCAGCGCTTATTGGGAGCGAGGGTTATCCCCTTCGCTCCCGTTCCTGTTTTAACCAATCTTGGAGCGCCAGCAAAAGCGTCCACGCCAGAGAGATGCAGGCGAGATGAACGTTACCCAGACGAGTAAATCACGGGCAGGCAAGGCAGCTTCTGCGCTTCTCGAGAGCGTCTCTCTCTACCTCCATATCCCGTTCTGCCACGTCAAATGCCATTACTGCGACTTCACCTCGTACGCTGGGGTCTTGCGCCTGCGTGAGCCGTTTGTCGCGGCGCTGCGCGACGAGATCGCCTATGCTGGACGACAGGCGTGTCGTGAAGACGGCCAGAAACGCCGCTGCCGCACCATTTTCTTTGGCGGCGGGACGCCAAGTCTCCTCAGCGCCGCACAGGTAGCGCTGCTGCTGGCGACCGCACGTGACGCGTTCGACGTGGACCCCGACGCCGAGATCTCGCTGGAGGCGAACCCTGGCGCGCTGGAGTACGGACATCTGGATGAGTTGCGCTCGCTTGGCGTGAATCGCCTGAGCATGGGCGCGCAGAGCTTCGACGCCGCGCTGCTGCGCTGGATGGGGCGCATCCACTCGCCGGAGGATGTCGAGCGCGCCTTTGAGGCGGCGCGTGCGGCAGGCTTCGACAACATCAATCTCGACTTTATGTATGCCCTGCCTGGGCAAACGCTGGAAAGCTGGATCGCGACTCTGGAGCGCGCGCTGGCGCTGAAGCCAGATCATCTCTCACTCTACTCACTGATCGTCGAGGAACATACGCCGCTGCATCGCTGGGTCAGCGAGGGCAAGGTGGCGCCGACCCGATGACGATCTCGCCGCCGATATGTACGAACACGCGCGCGAGCGCCTGCGCGAGGCGGGATACATCCACTACGAGATCTCCAATTGGGCCAGACCCGGGCACGAGTGCGCGCATAACCTCACCTACTGGCGCAACCTGCCTTATATCGGGCTGGGCGCGGGGGCGCACTCCTGGTACGCCGGACGCCGCTTCGTCGAGGCGAAGTCGCTACGCGAGTACACCGAGCAGATGAACGCAAGCATCACATCACCGCGCAGCGAGACAGGCGCCGCGCTTCCAGCGGCGGCTGTTATCGAGGAAGAGGTCATCTCGCGCGAGCTGGAGATGGCGGAGACCGTTATACTCGGACTGCGTCTGACCGCTGGTGTTGAGCTCGCGGATTTCGAGCGGCGCTATGGCCAGTCGCTGGAAAGTGTCTTCGCCGAGCGGCTGCGCGAGGCGCGCGAGGCGGGACTGGTCGAGACGGTCGAAGGGCGACTGCGCCTGACGGAGCAAGGGACGCTGCTCGGCAATGAGGTCTTCGCGGCCCTGCTCCCCGACGCAACCTGATCCATCTCGCGCGAGCGCATTGTCTTCGATTTTATCTATGTTCCTGAAGCGGCTATACCTTCCGTCCAGGAGCCTGTTCATAGAGCGAGTCGGTGCGCGCCGCCATAACGAAGTCGTTCCGGTGTAGCCCGCCGATGGCGTGCGTCCACCAGGTGACCGTCACCTTTCCCCACTCGACGAGCAGCGCCGGATGGTGTCCCTGCTCCTCGGCCGCGCCGCCGATGGCGTTCGCGAAAGACAGGGCGCTGGCGAAATCCTGGAAGCGGAACACGCGCTCCAGTCGGCGCTCGCCATCACGCGCGACGATCATCCAGTCCGGCGTCTGCGGCGTCAACTCGGCGATCTCTGCGTCGGTCAGGGTTGGCTCGCCAGCCTGACACGGCACACACTGGAGTTCATGCAAAGCGCTCATAGAACCATCTCCTTTCGCCACTCCATGGCATCGTCTCCGCCTCACAGCAAACGAGGCGAGCGGGCGTAGATGCTGTTTGCCAGCCCAGCGCCCCTGTGATATTCTATGCCGCAGCCGCCACGTCAGGTAGCGATTGCTCGTCGCGGGTATGATGCGCCTGCGAACGGTCACAAGTCTCTTCCGCACGCTCAGGTCAAGGTGTCGTATGCCGAGTTCGGCTGGTTCTCATCACTCCGGCGCTGATTGGGCTCCTGTCGGGCAGCCTCCGCAGCAGTCGCCTGATCTTATCTATCATGAGGCGCTGCGTGGCGCCTTGATGCTGCTGCGCGCCAATGGCGGCGAGATCGCGACACTTGACTCCACGCGCGAGGCGCTGGTGAGCCGCTCGCGGCAGATTTACCCACGGCTCGACCCGGCGCAGGGCCAGGCCGCGCCCTCCAGCCGGCCACGTCGCGAGCCAGCGGCTCCTACATCTGACATCGAGGGGCAGCCGACCCATGTCTTGCCATCCCCCCAGGGATCGGCGCCCTATCGCCTTGGTGAAGGCTTGATTGGTTTCGTTGCGCAAAAGGGCGCGCCCGTCATCCTCAACGCCGATCAGTATCGAGAGCAGTTTCGTGGCGCGCGTGACCTGGAAGGCCAGTGGTATCTCGCCGTTCCCGTCTTCCGCCCTGGCGATCTCAGCTCGCTGCGCGGCGATCACGGCGTGCTCGGCGTAATTGTTCTCTACAATCGCGATCCGCACTGGGCCTTTACGTCACGCGACGCCGAGCTGCTTGCCTTGCATGCCGACCGTCTCGCGCGGCGCATGATGGACGAGGAGTTGCGCCGCTCGATACAGATTCAGGGCGCGCTGATTGACCTGTTGCGTGGCGCCGAGGAGCGCGACGCCGACGTTTCGCTGATCTACCAGCGGGTCAAGCATGCCGTAGACCGAACGATTCATCCGCCCTCTTTCGCGCTCATCAGTCTGGACGATTTGGGAACCGAAGCGACGTTTGAGATCGCCGAGCGTGATGGCATGCCGGCGCAGGGCAGAAGTGTGAAAGTGACCGACCTGCCTGCATGGTGGCGGCATTGGGTCGCCAAAGAAAAGACACTGCGCCGTGGCGGCCTGGACGAGCATAAGATGTATCCCGAGGAATTCATCCTCGGCTGGGGATCTGATACGCCTGCGCAGTCAATCATCGCGGCTCCCCTGGCGTTGCGAGGCAGAACCATCGGCGCGCTCGTGATCGGCAGCCTGCATCCCAACGCGTTCAGCGATGAGCAGCAGGGCGCGCTCGAGGCGATCGCGCGGACGGCCGCCGCCGTCCTCGAGAATACGCGGCTGGCGGAGCAGAACCGTCGCTCGTTTGAACAACTCGCCGCGCTCAACAGCGCTGTGCAGGAATTGAACGCCACACTGGAGTTACAGGCTACCGCGAATGCGCTGGCTAGGTTCGCCATCCAGATGACTCGCGCTGGGGCAGCCATCGTCTTTCTGCGCGACCAGGTGACCCGGTCGTTCGTCGCTCATGCGATACAACCAGCGAACATCACTGCGCTGCCGCTTCAGGAGATCGTCATCCCGGACGACTGGCGGTACCTCGGTAATCTACCTACAAGTGAAGAACTCGTTCTCCGCGATGGTATCGAGATGCTGCCTGGAGAGAATGTCGGCATCGGGCGGTTCCTGAAAGAGCAGACAATACGCTCCTTCCTGATCGTGCCGATCATCTCGAGAGATGTCGCGTCAGGTGGATCGCACGGCAAGGTTGTTGGCCTGCTATTCGTCTATACGCCTGGACAACCGTCGCCATTCCAGCACATTTCGCGTAATTCCGGGCAGGTGCAGGCGCTAGCCGCGCAGGCAGGCATCGCCATCAACAACGCTCTCCTCTACGAAGATCTGGTCACGGCGCTCGAACGTCAGAAAGAGCTGGATCGCCTGAAGGATGAGTTCATCCTGACCATCTCGCATGAGTTCCGCACGCCGCTGACCGCGATCGAGGGCTACGGCTCGCTCTTGAGCAAGCATGGTGACCGGCTCGACGTGGAGAGGGCGACGCGCTTCGCCGACGAGATTCATCGCGCGACGATCCAGCTCAACAGCATGATCACCATGCTCTCCGATGCCAACCGCCTCAGCGCCCAGGACCTGGAGGTCACGGTCAAGCCTGCGCGTGTGCTTGACGCGATAGAACAGGCGCTCTATAATCAAGGCCCGCAGGCGCGCGAGCGGATCGCCGTTGAAGTACCGGGTGATCTGGGCGTTCTGGCCAATCCCGAGCGGCTGTCCACGGTGTTTTCCAACCTGTTGAGCAATGCGCTCAAGTATGCGGAACATGGCCCGATTACGGTGCGCGCCTCTGGAGAGTCACGCGCGGCTTTGGTACGGGCCGGGCGCATCACGCCGGAGCGCGCGGCTGTGGGAGAGCGCTGGGTCGCGATGGCGGTCGAGGATGTGGGGCCGGGCATTCCCAGGGAAGAACAGGACAAACTCTTCCAGAAGTTCGTGCGTCTGCCGCGTTCGCTGACGACGGCGGTGCGCGGCACTGGGCTGGGCCTGTGGATCTGTGCCGAATATGTACATGCGATGGGCGGGGAGATCTGGGTGGAGAGCGAGCTGGCGCAGGGCGCGCGGTTCCTGTTCTGTCTGCCAGCGGCGTCGCTGAATGCGCGCTAGCGATCACCGCGCCAGGATTCAATTTCAGTGAGACAGTATTGGTATCAGGAGGGTAAGCGGACTCATGGCTGGTAAGAATTCCAAGCCCACGATTCTGATCGTCGACGATGACCCCTACATCCGCAAGATGCTGGCGGAGGTGCTCGGACTGGAAGGGTATCCCTACGAGACCGCCACCAATGGCCAGGAGGCGCTGGAGGCGCTGGACAAGAGCGGCCCCCGTCTGATCTTGCTCGATCTGCTGATGCCGGTGCTGGATGGGCGTGGCGTCATGAATGAGTTGCGCGCCAGCCCAGAGGTCCGCGCGCGGCACAGGGTCGTGCTGGTCTCGGCGAACGACCGGCTGGAAGCGGCGCGTGACCTGGAGCCAGACAGCATGCTGGCAAAACCCTTCACGGCGGACCAGTTACTGAACGTCATCGAGACGGCCAGCGCGGGGCTGTAGCACGCGCGCAAATCGAAGACAGTTGGCGCTTGAAATTGCGCCTTAAGGGCTGCGTTCACGAAATCCGCGCTCACCGATCTCAGGTGTCCGCGTAGGTGGAAGTCGGGGCGTCAGGCGCCCAGAGGCGCGAGTTGATTCGCCGGCCGAGCGGGCGAGACTGGCCTCACCCCTATGAACAGGGGCGAAAATATCTGTATGGGCGCGATCCATCGCGCCCATTACTGTGACTGTTACTGTGATGGCGCCTAGTCGGCGTCCACAATCATCGGGTTGCGGATGATTGGCGACTTGCCGGTGCGTGTCGAGCGCGGCCCTTGCTGGCTGATGCCGCCTCCGCGCGGAGCTGGACTCTCCTCGCCGTTCATCACCGCAATGGCCTGGCGTAGCTGGTCGAGGTCGCGCAGGAAACACGCCACCGCGCTGGCGGCGGAGCCTTTGCTGTGCGAGCCGTCGAAGCGTCGCGCCATCGGGTCGCTGGGTGTGAGCGCCGTGCGATCATCCGCCGCATACGAATCCCGGTAGATTTCATCCCAGCCGTTCCAGCGACCGCGCAATGGCTTCCAACCGAGCTGGCTATCGCTGATCGCGCGCCACTTCTCCTCGGTGAATCCCATCCAGTCACCCAGGAGACGCGAGTACGCCGAGAGTGTCTGTTGCATCTCTTCGCCACGCGCATCCAGTCGCTCGCTCAGCATCGGGCTGCGGCCATTGCCGTTATAGCCGTCATAGGGATACGGCTCTTCGCTGATCTGCGGCGCAAAGGCGCCACCATAGGGAGCAGCCATCGCAACGCCAAGCTGGCCGGGATGCAGTTGGCCATCCTCGGTGGCGAACATATCCGGGCGCAGGCCGCCGATGATGATCTCCTCGGTGCCAAGCGCGTCGAGCAGGCGCCAGGCCAGGCGCGGATTGCGCATTACCCAGAAGCCCTTGCGGACCAAATAGACAAAGGAGAACGCGAAGTTCACCAGTAGCCAGATGACGCCCTTGACGGCGATCCAGTTGAGCAGGCCGAAAAGCGCCCAGCGCCACCACTCCTGTGGTGTGCTGCCCTGCCAGATCACCGTCAGGATGACCGCGATGAGGAGGCTGGGGTCACGAATCGGATTGATCAGCCCAAAGAGACCGGACAAAAAGCCGCCGCGTTTTGCCCGACGATTTCCCCGCGCCATGCCGTTTCCCTCCGCTCCTCGTCGGCACGGGTCTCACCCGTGTATACCCCGCATATGCCCTGAATATATATCTGCGCCGCCTGTTCAGCCAGTTCTTCTGCGCGCGCCGCCGCTCTGGGCGATGGCGCATAACGTGTACGGTGGAGAAGACTGGTACGTCGCGTGCGACGCGCCGGATGTACTGCGCACTCTCGAAGCCCATTATGCGCCAGAAAAGCGCGTGTGTGAATGGCTTGCCGGGCTTCGCCTCTGGGCTTCGATTGTAGCATGGAGGCGCCCTACCCGCAACGGCTCCGCCTGATCGCTCATCAGCGGGTCGCGCGCCCGGCGTCATGGCGGCTCGCGCCGAGCGGACGCCATAGTGTGACGTAGGACTAAAGTACTCGCGCCCGCTTGCTCTCGGATGGCTGACTTCTTGGCGCGGCGCCATCCAAGAAGAGCGAGGCGACTGCTCGCGCGATCTCTTCATGCGATGTAGCCGCGCTGGCGGAGCTGGGAGCCGTCGAATGGCCTCCCGGCGTCGAGAACGCGTCGAGCAGGCTGCAGAACGCGCGCGCAAGGATGCGCTCGTCGCCGTTACGGATCTCGCCAGTCCCCATCCCTGCGCGCATGAGCGCCATCAGTGGCGTGAGCATCTCCTGCTCGTACGCCGTCCAGACACTCGCCGCGCGCTCTGGCCCGATGAGCTGTTCCGTGTCGCGGAGCATCGGCTCCATCGTGGCGTCGGCGTTGCGGAAATAGCCGAGCGCCAGGGCCTCCAACCGTTCGCGCACTGGAGCCGCTAGCAGGGTCACGCGGCGGACATGCGCGCCGACGCGCGTCATCAGCGCGACGAGCATTGCGGCGTACAGCCCCTCTTTGTCACCGAAGTGGTAATACAGCGTGGGCTTGGTCACGCCGACCGCCTCGGCGACATCTCCAACCGAGACCGCCGCGAAGCCGCGCTGCATGAAGAGGCGCTCCGCCTGGCGCAGGATCATCTCGCGTGTCTCAACCACGCCCTCTGAGGCGCCCACTGGCGGGCGGCCAGGGCGGCGCCGGGGCGCGTCATCGCCCGCCGCTGTCGTCGCCGACATAGACGCCTCTTCTCGTCATAAAGAAACAACGAGTATCATTCGCTTTCGACACAGGTAGTTCTGCTGAGCATGTGAACCTGATTCGAGCGGGTAGTCGGGCCCAGGGTGAAGTATACTGTACGCGCGAAGGCGCTTGCCAGCAATGGACCGCAACAAGCCACGACACGCCGCTGTGTGGAGGGGATATGGAGCCAGTCAATATCCAGGAGTATGAAGATCTGGCCTTCGAGCGCCTCGAGCCGACCGCGCTGGACTACTATCGTAGTGGCTCCGGCGATGAGGTGACGCTGCGCGCCAATCGCGCCGCCTTCGAGCGCATCCGCCTGCGTCCGCGTGTCCTCGTCAGCGTCAGCGAACTCTCCCTCGAAACCACCGCGTTGGGAACGCCCATCTCCATGCCGATCATGGTTGCGCCGACGGCCTATCACTGCCTGGCCTGCGCAGAGGGCGAGCGCGATACCGCGCGCGGCTCCGGGGCCGTCGGGACGCTGATGGTGGCAAGCACGCTGGCGACGCGCACGCTCGAAGAGATCGCCGAGGTGGCGACGGGACCACTCTGGTTCCAGCTCTATGTCTACAAAGACCGGCGCATCTCGGAGGCGCTCGTCCGGCGGGCCGAAGAGGCGGGCTATCGAGCGCTGGCGCTGACGGTGGATACGCCGCGCCTGGGGCGGCGCGAGCGCGATGTGCGCAATGGCTTCGGGCTGCCGCCGCATCTGCATATCGCCAACTTCGCCGATCCCTCCATGCGCGACGTGATGCCGCAGATGCCGGGCGCATCGGGACTGGAAGTGGTGGTGCAGCGTCTCTTCGATCAATCGCTCACCTGGGACACGCTGGTCTGGCTAAAATCGATCACAGCGCTGCCGATTGTGGTCAAGGGCATCCTCACGGCGGAGGACGCGCAGCTTGCGGTGGAGCATGGCGCGGCGGGAATCATCGTCTCGAATCATGGAGGGCGTCAACTCGACGGCGTTCCGGCGACGATCGAGGCGCTGCCGGAGGTGGTGGAGGTGGTGGCAGGGCGCTGTGAGGTCTATCTGGATGGCGGCGTGCGGCGCGGAACCGATGTCCTGAAAGCGCTAGCGTTGGGAGCGCGTGGCGTCTTCGTTGGCCGTCCTGTGTTATGGGGGTTGGCAGTGGATGGCGCGGCAGGGGTGGAGCGTGTGCTAACGCTCTTGCGCGACGAACTGGAACTGGCGATGGCGCTTGCGGGCCGTCCCACGCTGGCGAGCATCGACAGGACCCTGGTCATACTGCCCTAGCGCGTCGAGGCTAGGCCTTCGCAATGAGCAGGCGCTACTTCCAGGCGTCACTTCTGCGACGCGACATAGTGCATCGCGTCCTGGGCAAGCGTCCGCCACTCGTCTTCATGACCCGGCGCGATGACGAGCCATTCCTTCATCTCGCGTCCATCGTGGCGCGGATCGAAGCGCTCTCCATCTCCAGCGGCGACGAGGATATTCACTCGTGCCCTTGGCAATTTGACCACCAGTTGGTCCCCGACGAGCATGGCAAAAATCTTGTCCTTCACCTTGAGCGCCGAGGAGCCAAAGCCGCGCTTCGCCGTTGGATCATCTGTAGGTAGCGTGACATCTGGCGTGCCGACAAAGGTTTCTACCAGCGCGTCAAAGTGCTCTGCGGGAGTGGGCGCCTCGCGGTTCATCTCACAAGATCCTCTCCGAACGAATGTACAAGCCTACAGCAATTTGCGTTTCCAGTAGAACATATTACTGTGCGACGCCGAGGGGGCGTAGCCATATCATCTGCCGCTGATATACACCCAGAGCGCAACGGGGTATCTTGCCGAGTCGCCTGTTGGCGGCATGCTTATCAGTTGCCTTGGATCTTGCGCCAGCCACCGGCGCGGTTCTTGGCGATCACGGCCTTGAACAGGTCCAAGAGCGCGCGCTCGTTGATGGTCTCGCCTTCACGAACCTGAATCGCCCGCGCTGTCAAATTGCCCTGTCCCTGATTGATGATTCCCTCGGGATCGGGCGCGATGGGGTCGTAGATGAAGATGTTGACGTGGTCTCTGGCCGCCAGCAGCGCGCAGATGTTGCCCTGGAGTGTGAAGTACGGACGATTCGTGCGCTTGATCGTCTCGGTCACGTCGCGATCGGCGGCATGGACGAGGTCGCGCACACGATGGCAGATGTCCTGCTGCCAGCCGGGAAGCGAATTGATGTAGTCGTCGACGCGGGGATCAGTCTGGTATGTCGCCATGGCCTTAATCCTAAGAAATGCCTCCAGCGCGGGCCGATGGGTCCTGAACGACCTCATCATATCCCGGCTGGAGGCGTATTGTGTATCCTGGCGGCTACTGGCTGCCAGCGCAGACCAGTTCTTCTTCCGGCTCGACGGCTTCTTGCGGGGCGTCGCCGGGCAGACGCAGGAGCGAGTAGCCCATCGTGGCGGCGGCGGCGGCGCAGAGCGCGCCGACGAGGAAGGCGGCGTGGAGTCCCCCGTTGAGCGCGGCGAGCTGGGTCGCGCCAGTGGCGAGCAGGCCGGCCGAGCGTGCGGCGGCGAGACTGGCGAGGATCGCAAGCCCAAGCGCGCCACCCATCATGAACGAGGTGTTGACGATCCCAGAGGCAAGACCCGAATCGCTGGGCTTGACCCCGCTCATGGCGGCCAGCAGGACCGGGTTGAAGGCGATGCCGGCTCCGAATCCCAGCAGGATCATGCCTGGCAGTACATCAACGACAAAGTTGCCGTTGACTGGGGCGCGGGCGAAGAGGAGGAGTCCTCCCGCCGCCAGCGCCAGGCCAAACGCCAAGGGGAGCTTGATGCCGAAGCGCATGACGAGCTTGGCGGAGAGGCCGAGCGAGAACGCGCCCATGATCAGGTTGGAGGGCAGGAAGGCGAGCCCCACCAGTAGCGGGCTGTAGCCGAGCACGGTCTGGAGGTAGAGCGCGGAGAGGAAGAACCAGGCGAACATGGCGGCGGCCCAGAGCACGCCAATGCCGTTCGCGGTCGCCACGTTACGCTCACGCAGCAGGCCAAGTGGAACCAAGCGGCGAGGGAGTCCGTGTCTCGATCCAGAGGAAGGCCGCGAGCAATGCGACGGCAAGAGCCAGCAGTCCAAGCGTCCGCATGGAGGTCCAGCCCGCCTCGTTGCCGTTGACGATGGCGTAGACGGCGAGCATCAGCGCGGCGGTCACGGTGATCGCGCCAGCGATGTCGAGGCGTCCAGAACTGGCTGATCCGGTGGACGCTGGCAGCACAAGCACAGCGGCGACACAGACGGCGATACCGATGGGCAGATTGACGAGGAAGATCCAGTGCCAGGTCAGCGCGCCGGTCAGGATGCCGCCGAGCAGCACGCCGATGCTGCCACCACCGGCGGCGACGAAGCCGAAGAAGCCCATCGCCCGCGCGCGCTCGCCTGGCTCGGTGAAGAGGTTCATCGTCAGCGAGAGACCGACCGCCGAGACGATGGCGCCACCTAGGCCCTGAACCGCCCGCGCGCCAACTAGCATCGCCTGCGATTGCGCCAGGCCACAGCAGAGCGAGGCCAGCGTGAAAATGGCGATACCAATGAGGAAGAGCCGCCGGTGGCCGAAGAGGTCGCCGAGACGGCCACCCAGCAGCAGGAAACCTCCGAAGGTGAGCAGATAGGCGTTCACGACCCAGGCCAGCGCGGTTGGCGTAAAGCCGAGGTCCGCGCGAATGGAGGGCAGCGCGACATTCACGATAGTCGAATCGAGCACGATCATGAGACTGCCCAGGCAGAGGACGATCAGCGCGAGCCAGCGTGTGCGGCCATTGGTGCGGCCAGTGGTCATGTCTTTCCTCATCTGTTCCCGAATGGGGACGCCGGGTGAGTGCAATGGTCGGCGTCCAGGTTGTTTGGTGATGTAAGCCTATTCCCATTGCGCGCGACGAACTGGAAGCTCTTTGCGCTTCCTGACAGAACTGTCATCGAGACTTTGGGCAAGAGAAAAGGGCGGCTAGTTTTGCGCGCCGCCGCCCATAGAGCTGAACGTTAATTGGTGGAGGTGATTGCGCTCGATGTCATCCAGACGCCTGGCGGAATGACAGGCCGCAAGCCGCCAATGCGCTGCGGAGTTTGGCGAGGGCATTTGGCCCGACGCCATGGAGCCTGCCGATCTCGGCCTCAGTCACCGCGCTCAACTGCTCCAGCCGCGTGTAGCCCGCCGAGGCCAGCGCGCGCCGCGCCGGGTTGGAAAGTCCCACTGGGAAGTCGCTCTCCTGCTCATTGCTCCGCTGTGTCGTCAAAGACGTCCTCCCCGTATGACTCTGGCTCACCGCAGCCTCCCTCTCACTACTTATTCGCGTTCGGCGGGATGGTAGGTGAGGATGACGATGCCGGAGGTAAGAGGCCTCGTCTCGACCAGCTTCAGCGCCTTCGCCTGGCTCTCGCTCTCGAAAAGTTTCTTGCCGCCGCCCAGCACGATGGGGTGAAGCATGAGCCGGTACTCATCCACGAGATCGTGCTCCATCAGTGTGTGGAGCAGCTTGCCGCTGCCCTCGAGCAGGAGGTCCTGTCCCGGCTCCTCCTTCAGCTTGGAGATTTCCTCGACGACATTGGCGCTGATGACGTGCGAGTTGGTCCATTCAAGGTTTTGCAGCGTCGTGGAGACGACATATTTCGGCATGCCGTTCATCCGCTCGCCAAAATCGCCCGTGCCCTCCATCGTCGGCCAGGCCTTGGCGAAGCCCTCATAGGTCACCCGGCCCAGCAGCAGCGCGTCGCTGGCGAACAATTCGTCATACTTGAACTTGATGGCCTCGTCGTTGAAGAACGGGCCGGACCACACACCTGGCTCATCCATCACGCCGTCCAGGCTCACATACTCGGTCGCGACAATCTTTCGCATCCTGGCAGTTTCCTCTCTGTGTTGTGGTTTCCTTGACGCGCTGGCGTCTCCATCACACCCTACGAGATGGAGTGTTCCAAATCAAGTCAAGACAGCCGGTTATTCTGGCAAACTAGAATGGCAGATAGCTTTATGGTCACGGTTGCCACATGGCTACAAAGGGTGATTTCTTGTGCAGGCTCGACACCCCTGCTAGACTCAACTTTGGCCAGTCCCGATATGAGAGCGGATCGCAATACTCTCGCGTCATCTGCGCCGGTGAAAAAATCCAGGGAGTATCTAACGTGGGCAAGCGGGTTGGTTCAGATCGGCAGCCCAGGCCACCAGCAAACTCGGCCTGGTTGAACGCCGGAGGGAAAGATCCACGCCCACGGTCCAATTCTTCGTGGCTGACCGCCGAAGCTGAGAAGCTGCCATCTCCTGCGCCGCCAACTCCGTCACCTCCAGAGCCACCATCATCCACATATGCGCCACCAACCTGGCCGCAGCGTCTGCCTCCCCCGCCACCTGTGTATGCGCCTGCTCCTGCGCGGGCGCCGGTTCCTATTCCACAGCGAAACAATGGACTGGCCACGGCCTCGATGGTCCTCGGCATGATCAGCGTGGTGGGTCTGGTGACGGTGCTGGCGTCGGCGTGCGTCGTTCCGCTGGCCATCATCGGCCTGATCCTGGGTTTTGTGGCGCTCAAACGCCCAGGTGGCCGTGGGAAGGCGACCGCCGGCATCGTCATGAATGGTCTCGTCAGTGTGTTGTCCCTGTTGATCGCCATGTATGTTGGCGTGTCACTGCTCGTCACGATCTTCTCAATCGCCGCCTCACCCTAAGCTCGACTTTGTACATTTTTGCTCAGTAGCAGACCGCATAAGCCAGTTGCGCAAGCGTCGCACGAGGCAATAAAACGACATCGGGGTCCGAACGGGCTGTAGGAAAATCGAAATCGCCCCACAGGCGCCGCCGCACCAGCGCCAGGATATCGCTAAAGGTTGCCGCTGGTTTGTGATACCAGGCTGCCTGCTGGTGAGGAGGATGCCCATCTGGCGTCAAAGCCGATCCAAAGAGCGCCACGAGGCTGTAGAGCCCGAAGAGCAGCGGGGTCGTGCGCTCGATGGCGCGATCCGACCACTGCCGTTGAGTCTCGATCCCTAAATGGGCGCGACTTTCCTCGAAGGTGGTTTCCAAACTCCAGCGCTTCATGAAATCGTGCACAATCTCTTCCGCCGGCTGGGTTTGGTCAGTGGAAAACAGCGCTTTGGGCGGTCGTTTTCCCGCTGGATCGCGAGTGAGCACCCACCGAATGGG
This sequence comes from uncultured bacterium, assembly GCA_963733745.1. Taxonomy (GTDB): domain Bacteria; phylum Chloroflexota; class Ktedonobacteria; order Ktedonobacterales; family JADMIN01; genus DASWAC01. Next base: position 46,879 of record CAVTFE010000053.1, on the reverse strand, counting down.
CAATGGCGTCGAGCCAAAGCGATACCAGCAGGCGACGCCACTACACAACTCCAGCGTCCGCGGGCCTTCGCCATACCAGTCCAGGGTGAGACGATGCCAAACCGTTTCAGGGGCGGAGAGGACGTACTCCAAGGAGGGAAGGCGCGGACCCACGACGCGGGGACGTCCCACGGTGTGGGGCGTGCGCACTGGAGCCGGCTGGTGGATGACCGAGTCCAAGCGAAACGGCGCAATCAGCGTGATCTGCTGTGCGGCGCACTGCCATCCCAGTTCCAAGATGCTGTAGGCCATGTCTCCCATGAGCTTGATCGACACGCCCGGCAGCCAGCGCCGCAGCAGACTGACCACTTGGCGCGCCCGGAGCCCCAGGGTTTTGTGGCGGATCCCCAACTGCGCGCTGACCTCTGGAGTCGTGGCCAAGACACACAAAAAGGGGAAGGCCCACTGCTGTTTGGTCCACGGTACCCTGACGACGACTGCCAGCACGATCCAACGTAAGCCGGGGCTGCTCACCGAGCGCGCGTGACTGGAGCGGGCGCTATCGCGATAGTGGCCCCGTTTGCGGATCTTGGCTCCCCAGCGACGCTCCAACGTTTCGTCGATCACGATATCCAGGGAGCCACCAGCCTGGACAAAGGTCTCGATGATGAGCGTGAGCAAGTACCGACTCGCCTGCAGCGGCGACCAGCGCGCCCGGTTGAGCACCTGGTGAAAGGCGCTGAAATGCGGGTCCTGCTCATGGCCGGTGTACCACAGCGCCGTGGTGACCGTGCGGCGGCCACGCGCAAGCAGCGTGCCTCTCAGCAGCGTCAGCATTCTCTTCCAGGTGGGGGCCGTAAACAAACAACGGAACGGTTCCAGCATGGTTATAATGGGATCAGCGCATGGCATGAGCGTTCTCCTGGGCAAGATAGAGGTTTGGCAACTGCTATCTTAGCTCCTAGGCGCCTCATGCCATGTGCTGCCTCCGAAAAATGTACAAAGTCGAGCTAAGAGCCTGGATAATAACGGTTCAGGGGCTCTCCTGCACGTCGCAGCGATGAGTTTCGGCGGCTTGATCAGTCAACGAGTAGCATCGAGACCAATAGGAGGTGTAGGCATGCGAAAGATCGTCGTGTACGAGTTGTTGTCCCTCGACGGGGTTGCCGAGGACCCAGATCGTTTCTTCGCCGAGTGGGACGACGCGATGGATGCCAACCTTGCCGCTGTGATTGCGACACAGGATGCGGTCATTCTCGGCCGCCGTAGCTACACCGAGTGGGCGCAGTTCTGGCCGAGTAGCCAGATCCAGCCATTCGCGACCTTCATCAACGGGGTCACGAAGTATGTCGCGACATCGAGTCCCCTTGACCGAGATTGGGCCAATGCGACGGTACTCGACGGCGGGCTGGTCGAATTCGTTCGGGATCTCAAGCAGCAGCGCGGAGGCGATGTCGGCGTCCACGCCAGTCTCTCGGTCGCGCAGGCGCTGCTCACCGCCGACGTTGTCGACGAACTCAGGCTCGTGATAGCGCCGAGGATCGCCGGCCGCGGACGACGACTCCTCGACGGCTTGCCATCGATTCAGCTCGAATCGATCCGAAGCGAGCTCTCACCGACTGGCTATCTGCTCGTCGACTATCGCGTTATTCGTTCGACCTTGGAAAAATAACGGTTCGAGGTCCGGAGGCGAGGTGTTGTGACATGAGGAAGGGCCTTCGGTACGCTGGGCCATGGTCATCACCATGACCAGACGGCTCGCCCGCTACACCAACCGACCACAGAGCAAAGCCACCTGAACCGTTATTTTCCAGGCTCTAATTGCTGGCGCGCGGATTTGCGGCCACCCACCGACTGTGCGCAGTCACTGCGCTCTCTCACCGGCAAGCCTCGCCCGCTTGCCGGATTCGTCGCACGCGGATAGAATGCGGTATCCAGTGAACGCTTCAGTCGAGCACTGAGCCATTGCCGCTCGCTCTATTCAGCGGCGCGAGATGGAGACTCTTAAGCCAGATCAGGAGGGTAGCAGATGGCTCAGACAGCGGAGGAGACGCTGGCGCAGATCGCCGCCGAGACACGCGACTGTGTGAAGTGCGACCTGCACGTCGGCACGAAAAATCCTGTGCCGGGCGAGGGCAGTCCCAACGCCGAAGTGATGTTCATCGGCGAGGCGCCAGGCTACCGCGAGGACCAGCAGGGGCGACCCTTCGTCGGCCCGGCGGGCCAGTTCCTCAACGAATTGCTGGCGACGGTCGGGCTGGATCGCAAAACCGTCTTCATCGCCAACGTCGTCAAGCACCGCCCGCCGGATAACCGCGACCCGCTGCCAGAGGAGATGGCCGCCTGCGCCGACTACCTCGACCGCCAGATCGCGGCGATCAACCCCAAGGTGATCGTGACGCTCGGACGCTTTTCGATGGCCAAGTTCTTCCCCGGCGCGAAGATCAGCGCGATCCACGGCCAGGCGAAGAAGGTTGGCGGGCGCATCGTCGTGGCGATGTTCCATCCCGCCGCCGCGCTGCACCAGCAATCCTTGCGCCAGACGGTGATCGACGACTTCACGCACGCGATTCCCGCCGCGCTGGCCGAGGCGACGCATATGGAGCCGCCCAATCCAGAGGATGACGACGACGCGCCGCCGGAGCAACTCTCCCTCTTTTAGCGTGTCAGGGCGCGGCTAGCGCATCAGGGGCGCGGCGGAATCGCCTGCACAGACCAGCGGTTGCCGTCGGGATCGCTGAAGAAGACGAACTGGCCCCACGGGAACTCCTGGACCTCGCTGACCTCCACACCCCGCGCGGTCAGTTCGTCGTGTGCGGCCTGGATGTCGCTGACGACCATCTGCACACCCTCCACGGAGCCTGGCGCAGCCTTTGTGATACCTTCGCCGATGACAATGGAACAGGCCGATCCTGGCGGAGTCAACTGTACGAAGCGCAGTCCTTCGCTCACAGGATAGTCGTGGTCGGCGTTGAAGCCCGCCTGCTCGGTGTAGAAGCGCTTGGCGCGGTCAACGTCGGTCACGGGAATCGCCACGAGTTCAATCTTCCAGTCCATGCGCTTTCCTCTCGTTCTTTGGCGCCACAATGTTCTACAGGTAGAACACCTGTGACAGGCTGCGCGTTGCGCCGGAGAATGACGCTGCCCTGATGCGTTGTAGCACAGCGCCAACTGACAGTCGTTGATGCGCCGAAGTCCGCTTCCATACGAAATCAGGAACGGAGTCGCTGGTTTTAGAGGATGGCGGCGAGGGCGCTGACAAGGCGGTCTACGTCGGCGGGCGAGTTGTACGCCTGGATCGAGAGGCGCATGAGGCGCAGATCCCCGTAATCATGGACCGGGATCTCGATTTGGTATTCGTCCCACAGCCGCGTCTTGAGCGCCTCCGCAGTGTCGCCATCTCGCTTTGGCAGCGGGATCGCGCGCATCTGTCCCCACCAGTCCGGTCCATCGGGAGAGATCGGAGGTAGGCCAGTCAGGTCGCCGATGCGTTGCTGCGCTTCGTCCATGAGCGCGTGGCAGGCGTCACGAACCGCCGGCCAGTCATGCTCCGCCTGGAACTGGATCGCGGCAGGGACGCTGAGATAGGCGGCGGGATCATGCGTCCCGGTCCACTCGAAATAGTCTTGAAACTGCGAGACGCCGGGATCACACGAGCGCCAGCCCCAGCTGACGATGAGCGGATCGAGCATCTCCTGGCGCTCTGGGCGCGCGTAGAGGAAGCCCGACCCCTTAGGCGCGGAGAGCCATTTGTGACAGTTCCCGGAATAAAAATCGGCGCCGAGGTCGTCCAGCGCGAGCGGGATGTGACCGGGCGCATGCGCGCCATCCACGATGGTGATGATGCCTCGCTCTCGCGCGCGGCGAATCAACTCTTGCACGGGCAGAATCAGCGCGGTCGGCGAGGTGATGTGGCTTATGACGAGGATGCGCGTACGCTCCGTCACGCCCGCCCAGATCTGCTCCACCATCTCCGCGTGGCTCGCGCGCTGGCAGGCCGACCGGCTGCGAGCGATAGACCGCGCCAACCTGCTCGGTCAGAAAGCGCCACGTGCGCTCGACCGCGCCGTACTCGTGATCTGTTCCCAGGACCTCGTCGCCCGGCCGTAAGCGCTTCTGGAGCGACCGCGCGACGATGTTCACGCCGTGGGTAGCGTTAGAGACGAAGACGAGATCATCTCGCTCGACGCCCAGATAGGCCGCCAGCGGAGCGCGCGCCTCCCCCAGCAATGAGCGAATACGCCGTCCGAGAAACTCGACCGGCTCGGCCTCCAACTCGCGCTGCCAGCGCTGGTAGGTCTCGAAGACAGGCGCTGGACATGCGCCGAAGCTGCCATGGTTGAGGAAGGTGACATCCGGGCGCAAAAGGAAGTAGCGTCCCGCCTCCGCGAGCGGCGCTGCCCTCGAAGCATCTTGATTTGTCATGCGGCGTGTATTCCTCGCTGACTCATCGGCGTCCTATGCTTCGACGCGCCAGCGCCGCATGGATAACTGCGCTATGCGATGCGCGGCGGACCCTGCTGGATGCGCTTACGCACATCGGCTGGCGTGTTTGGCGCCTCCCACATCGCCTCCATCCACCATGTCGCCCCTGCTTCGGCGTAGGGCCGTACGATCTCCGCCGCTTGCGCCAGATCATCGCCGGGTGTGCGCCCCTCGTAGACGATGTCGAAGGGCGTTGTCGCCGTGCGCCGCTCCTCGATATAGGTCTTCATCGCGCGCAGATCGTCTGGTGTGACGTCGGCGAACGAGCCATTGGCGTCGAGCTTCGCCGGTAGCAGGCCATCGTAACGCAGGACGCGCGCCATGGATTTTTCGCGCGGCCACGCGCCTGTGACCCAGATGGGGATGCGCGGCTGCTGCACAGGTGGCGGCAGGAAGGTCATCTCGTCGAGAGTATAGTGCTTGCCCTTATAGCTGAACGGCTTGCCGCTCCACAGGCCAGTCAGGATGTCCAGCCCCTCGTCCAGCAACTCGGCGCGCGTCTTGCGGTCGGTTGGCTCGCCCACCTTACCGAAGCCGCCGTCGTCCAGCGCGCCCAGCCCAACTGGCAGTACGAGCCTGCCGCCTGAGACCTGATCTACCGTCATCGTCTCGCGCGCCAGCTTCCACGGGCGGCGGCGCGAGACCGGCGTGAGCATCGCGCCGATGCGGACGCGACTAGTCTGCGTGGCGATGGCGGCGAGCATCGCCCAGGGATCGAACATCGGGCCTGCGGACTCGATGTAGATGCCATCCCAATAGAACATACCATCCCAGCCAGCATCCTCGGCCTCGCGCGCCATCGTCACGATCTCGTTCGCCTCGCCGCCGGGAATGATGAAGCCATAGCGTAGCTCGCTCATCTGTCTCTCCTTCGCTGATGTAGCGTGATCTTCACTGCACAAACGCATCATATGCGCTGATACCTGACACCCGTTGTCATATTTTGCTGGTATGCTGTGTACGAGAGAAATCTTAGTGTCTGCGTGGGCTGAAAGGGCGAGGCCATCCATGCGCGCCGACCGTTTATTGTCGATCTTGCTCTTGCTCCAGGCGCATCAACGTATGACCGCACGCGATCTGGCGCAGCGGTTGGAGGTCTCCGAGCGTACGATCCTGCGCGACATGAGCGCGCTTGGCTCCGCTGGCATCCCCGTGCGCGCGGAGCGTGGCGCTGGTGGCGGCTGGATGCTGCTGGATTCGTACCGCACAACGCTCACCGGCCTAAAGGAGACGGAAGTTCAGGCGCTCTTCCTGACACGACCCCAACGGTTGCTGGCAGATCTTGGGTTAGATAAAGCCGCTGAGGTGGGGTTGTTGAAGCTCCTGGCGGCGCTGCCGTCGGCGTCACGGCGTGGCGCGCAGGACATCAGCCAGCGCATCCATGTGGACGTCGGCGGCTGGCGGCGCGCGGAGGAAGCCACGCCACAACTTCCCGTCTTGCAGGAGGCGGTCTGGCAGGAGCGCAGGCTGCGTATGGTCTACCAGCGTGGCGATGAGTCGGTCGTCGAGCGTGTCGTTGACCCACTGGGGCTGGTCGCCAAGGGCAGCGTCTGGTATCTGGTGGCGGGCGTCGAGGGTGAGCCACGCTCGTATCGCGTCTCACGCGTGCGGGAGGCCTCGCTGCTGGAGGAGCCGTGCGTGCGGCCAGACGGCTTCGATCTGGTCGCATACTGGGAGCGCTCGACGAAAGAGTTCACGGCGGCGTTGCCGCGCTATCTGGCGACCCTGCGCGTCGAGGCGGGCCTGCTGGGGCGGCTGCGTCAGGGCGAGCGCTACACCCAGCTCGAAGCGGAGGAGCCGCCAGACGTCGAAGGGTGGGCGCACGTAGAGATGCGCTTCGAGGAGGAGCACAACGCGGTCGAATTCATCTTGGGCTTCGGCGACCGGATCGAGGTCGTATTTCCGCACGAGTTGCGCACGCAGGTCATCCAGCAGGCAGAGGCGATTCTGACGCTCTACGCGAGAGCGAGCGTATCAACTGATCGAGCGCCATCCGGTGATATGTCACGATGAACGCGACTTCAGGCGCCTCGCCGCCGTATAATAGACTGGGCTGCGACCGCTGAGGCGGTCGCGTCCTGGTGTTCACCGCAAAACACTCGACGCTACGACTGTGTAGCGCGAGTGCAGCGAAAGAGGATGAGACGGGTATGGAATACTTTGGCGCTCTGATGTGGTTGTTTGTTATTCTCGCCATCGTGACGGTAGGATTTTTCACCGCGCTGTACTTATCAACGAAGTATGCGAAGGAAGCCGACCGGGCATGGCCGGACATTGAGGCGGCCGAGGCTGAGGCGAGCAGCGCGGGGCATCACTAAGAGTCTTCTGAGCGCGTTCGCCAAAGAACCGCGAGTTGGGTGCGAGCCGGCGCCTTCCCATTGATGATCTCGCGCGGAGCCAGCCAGGTGAATAAGCCTGCCCCGACAGTTCCGCGTGGTATCTAGCGTGGGGTCGTGGCAGCATTGCGCATCCACTCGACCTTCAGACAGCGATCCATCACGACATCTAGCCCGGCGTGGCGGGCGCTCTCCGCACCCTCGCGGTTGATAACGCCAAACTGCAGCCAGAGCGCTTTCGCGCCAATCGCGACGGCGTCTTCGGCGACTCCTGGGACGGCTGCGGGACGCCGGAAGACATCCACCACGTCAACTGGGAACGGGATGTCGCGTAGCGAGAGATAACTGCGCTCGCCCAGCGCCTCAGTGATATTCGGGTTCACCGGCACGATGCGCAGTCCCTGCCGCTGGAGGTAGCGCGCCACTTCGTTGCTGGGGCGGCGTGGATTGGCTGAGAGGCCGACCACCGCGATGACTCGCGCCGAGCGCACGAGCCGCTGGATCGTCGCTTCGTCCTGGTAGATCGAGCGTTCCTGCGAGCGCAGCGGCAGCTCGCACATCTCGCCTGCGTCATCAGCAAACATGGCGGTCTCCAGTTTAGAGCGGCGCATGTCGTGAGCCGTCTTCGCCGAATTGTAATCTATAATGGTGGCGGTGCGCTCTATGCCGGCCGCAAGACGCGGTTGACGGGGCGCAAAGCCGCATGATATGCTGTCGGAGCCTGCTCCCAGCGCACATTGGGAGTTGGCGTGCGGGTCGTTAGCTCAGCCGGCAGAGCGCGTCGTTCACACCGACGAGGTCACTGGTTCAAGTCCAGTACGACCCACCGCTACACCGTATGCCAGCTATTTGCCATGCGCGCAAGTTGCAGCCCTACCTATGTACCCTTGGCGCGTAGCGTCATGCCACTACAGCTTATTCGATGTCTTCGATATCACCCTAAAGCCAAGCCGCTCTTCGGTAAGGATGCGCTTGCCTGCCTGAGTGTGCTGTAGACAAGCGCTCCTCTCAACACGCCGGTAACAAGTAGGAGCGACATCGTGACCAGCATCCACCAGCCGAGGTCGGGCACGGCAAGCAGAATGAACGGCCATGAATACCCGCCCAGCGCTGGCACACCGATCAAGATGAGCGCGGGGAGCAGCAGTTCGCCGAGCAACCGCACCCCCACACGGATGCCGCGATACCGCATGGGCTGCTGAAATCTTTTGTACCAGCGCGGCAGAAGCGCTGCATTCACCAGTACGAGCGCGAAGAGGATGGCCAGGATGCCATCGAGGATAAGGTAGATGGTGTTGGTGCTCCATCTCGCTGACGCGAGCGGCTGTCCCTCAAGCATCCGCAGTATCTGTTTCCCGATAACTGCCCGATTTATGACGAGGGGAGAAACAGCGCCAATCCCATCTCCCTCATTCAAGAGCAGCACGACGCCCCAGTGCTGAGATGGCGCTATGAACATCTCAGAATGAGAATCCAGGGTGTCGCCATTGTGGTACAGGATCGTTTCACCGTTTTGCGCAAACTTGCTCCATCCCATGGCGTACTCAGATCCTGGGGCAAACGTGTGCATAGTGTCAATGCCTCGCGGCGACAGCAGAGAGACGCCATTGTAGCGCCCGCCACTGCTTTGCGCGATGAGGTAGTGCGCCATATCTTCGGCGCTAGATATCAGGAAGCCTGCTGCGAAAGCAGCCGGATGTAGCGGCAGGTCGATGGGAACAGGGAAGCCAAACCACGATCGATGCCCCTGTGCGAGCCCTGCTCGCTTGGCCTGCTCGAGCGACACGAAACTCTGGTGCATCTGCAAGGGATCCAGCACATGCTGTTGCAAATAGGTCTCGAACGGCGCTCCCGAGACGACCTGCACAATGAGGCCGAGAATGGCGTAGTTGGCGTTGGAGTATTGGAAAGTGGCGCCAACTGCTTTCGTCAGCGTCACGGCGCTCAGGTTGCGGACATACTGCTCAGGTGTCTCGGTAGGGCTATCGGTGAACATCTGCAAACCCACGGAGGTGGAGAGGCCACTGACCTGGGTCAACAGATGACGCACGGTAATGTGCGCCGAAGCGACAGGGTCAGCCACGCGGAACCACGGCAGGTAGCGCTGGACTGGCGCATCGAGTTCAATCTTTCCAGCTTCAACTAGTTGCATAATCGCCAGGGCGGTAAATGATTTTGTCGTCGAGCCAAGAAGGAAGGGGGTTTGTGGCGTCACCGCCCTGCCCGTTGAGTCGGCTGCGCCGAAGCCATGAAGATGCGCCACCTGGTCTCCGTGGGTAATAGCCAAGGCAAGACCAGGAATACGCGCGTCTTGCATCTGCGCATTCACGTAGGCGTCAATCTGCGCGAAATCAGGCGCGACTTTCGTACCCAGATGCCGCGCCGCCGCAGGAGGAAGCGCAAGCCAGGAGAGCGCGAGTATACACAAACAGCAGGCACTGACGAGTGTTCGGCTGACGTTGATTCTCATCATTGCACGCTCCCATTAGACCAGCGCTGAACAATGACCTCATCCCTTTTTCACTGCGAAGATCGACGAGCACTCCCGTCCACAGGGGCCAATCGTCGTGTTGGGTATGATCCAAGACGTTACTTGCTGTCCTGCGCTGTGCTTCCTGCTTCGCGCAAGTCCAACTAAAGGGGCGAATACGGGCTTAGCATGTCCTAGCGGCTATCTTGCGACAGATACTGGTGAACCATCTGTATTGCGATCCCACCTTCTCCGACCGCAGAGGCCACCCGCTTGACCGAGCCATGACGTACATCAGCCACTGCGAACACGCCTGGCATACTGGTCTCAAGCAAGTAGGAAGGCCGTTGAGGCGGCGCTCCTCCGCTAGGATCGCCAACAGCTGCGAGATCCTGGCCAGTGAGAATGAAGCCCTGTTGATCACGTTGGATACTCGCTGGTAGCCACTCCGTGTGCGGCTGCGCGCCAATGAGGACGAACAGCGCCTGCGCCGGAACAGTCAGGGTCTCCCCTGAAGCGCTATCCTGGATGACCAGACCCTCCAGCCGTTGATCGCCACGACCGTCGACGATCTTGGTGTGTAAGCGCACCTCAATGTTGTCCGTCGCTGCAATCTCTTTCACCAGGTAATCGGACATGCTGGCGGCAAGCGCGTCGCCGCGCACGAGCATCGTCACGTGTTTCGCATACTTCGCCAGATAGATAGCCGCCTGCCCCGCCGAGTTGCCGCCGCCGGCGACGAAGACCTGCTGGCCGCTCATCGCCTGCGCCTCGGTGACAGCGGCCCCGTAGAACACCCCACTGCCCACGAGCGCCTCAAGACTAGCGACGCCCAGTCGCTGGTAACTCGCCCCCATTGCCAGGACCACGGCGCGGCTGACAATTCCTCTGCCATCAGAGAGCGTCAGGACGCGGTCGAGCCCATTCATCTGCAGATCGGTCGCCGCACGCATGATACTGGTTTGCGCGCCGAAGAGCCAAGCCTGATCAAATGCCCGATTGGTGAGGTCCGCCCCACTAATTCCTTGCGGAAACCCCAGATAGTTGCGAATAAGCGAACTGGTGCCGGCCTGCCCACCAATCGCTTCTCGTTCCACGAGGAGTGTGCGCAATCCTTCTGATGCGCCATAGACCGCCGCAGACAGTCCAGCGGGTCCCGCCCCGACGATCGTGAGATCGTATGGGCCACCCTCTATACTGTCGTGTGCGCCAAGAAAGCCAACCACAATCTCTTCTCTGGACGGATCGGTGAGTGCCTGTCCGTCACGCAGAATAACGACTGGATACGGACCATCTGGGCGCCCGACGTCCTGCAAGAGCGTTCGACCCTCGTCCGAGTCTTTCTCAATAAACGTGAAGGGGTGACCATTACGCTCGAAGAGATCGCGCAACTCATAGGATCGTTCACCCAAACGCTCCCCCACGATGGTGACCATCTCCCGCTGCCCCTGTCCGGGTCGCTGCCACTCCTGCAAGAGTTCCGTGATAAGGCGGTGGAACTGCTCATCCGGCGAGGCGCCTGGCTTGGTCGCGTAGCGGTCGATCTGCCCGAGAGCGATGGCGGTTACGATTGGCTGAGACGCGGTGAGATCACCCCAACGCACACTGTGCGTGAGGAGCAGAACGCGCTTCGCATGTGGATGCAGCACGTGCGCCTGCTCTAAATAAGCGATGCCGCTCATCGCTCCTATCTCAAGAGTCGCGAGCAGGATCGCAACCTCCACACCCGCCGCGCGCAGCTCTTCCAGCCGCTGCAGCGCCGACGCCGCTGAGCGCTCAGCCAGCACGTCATAGTCCGCGCCGTAGCGCTTGGCCAGTTCCTGTTGGATCGTCTCAAGATCGTGGCTGTGTTCGTCAACAGCCATCAGAATCGGTTTCGTCATCGCATGTCCCCCCTGGTGTATGCAGGAGGGCAATGAACTCCTCCTCCCTCCACACCGTGGTCTCGTCAAGATAGCGCACGCCCGAAGTCTACGACGACGTTGATCTAACGCTTCGCCTCAGCGTGTTGCGCCTCGACTACCGTGCCTGTTGCCAGACCGATTGGATCGCCGCGATGGCGAGATCGGGTCGATCCAGGTTAATGTAGTGCCCACTGTGCTGGGCGACGCTGTGCTGACTGTTGGAAGAAAGTGAGGCCAGATCCTGCTGTAAGGCGTCCCATGCGGCTGCCGTCTGCTTTCCCTGCGCTGACTGGTCCTGTGAATTGTCCTGGGACAGCACGATCAGCGGAAGCTTCCCATAGGACGGGCTCGATTGGCGCGCTGTGCGCACTTGTGCAGCGCTTTCCTGCAGGGCCGCCAATTCGTCATGTTCTGTGCTGTAGTAGCGGGTTTGTGATGCGTGAGCCAGCACGATGGGCTTGACGGCGCTTGGATAGGCGGCAAAGTCCTCTAGTGGAGCCAGACCCGTTTGGAGGGCCAGGCGCGTCAGGCCAAAGTAGGCAGCGACGCGATACACCTGCAGTTGTTGTACCGCCGAATTCACGGCCTGAGACGGGAAGTAGGCCGGGTGCGATCCAAACGGTGCAAACTGGTGTTCGCTCGTGGCGTCGAGCAAGACCATCCCGACCACCTCAGCGGGGTAGCGGTAGGCATACAGACGCATATTCAATCCGCCAACGGAATGTCCCACCAGGACGTACGGCCCATTGATCTTTGCCTGCGCCAGCAGAGAATGTAGTTCTGTCACAATTTGTTGGCTGGTGCGTGGGGCGCTTGGGGCGGTCTCACTCCAGCCGTAGCCCGCGCGATCATACGAACAGACGCGCGTGAAGCGCGCAACGTCTGGTTGGACCTTGCTCCAATCGAGTGAGCTTCCTCCCAGTCCCGCATCGAGGATCACCGTTGGGCTGCCTGTGCCAGTGCAGTTGATATGGAGCTGGTAGCCTCCGATATCGACGAGTTTGCCGGGCGCGGGATAGCGAGCGGCGTCAACCGCGTTTGCAACGGCCTGAGAGATCAATCCGAGCAGCAGGAGTCCCGCAAGGACCAGACTAAATACAGCCAGGAGTCGCAAGAGGCGCTGTCTGGTCGTGCGAGGTGGTCGTGAAGATCTAGAGGATTGGTCTTGATTGCTGTCGCTTGCCTGCATCATCTTCTTGTGTCCTTTGCGAGAGCAGAGCATGAGAGGGAAGAGCATACGGTGTTCATGCCGCCTCAACAGTACAGGGCCGCTCTACGCGACGGTAGGAGGGCGAAAGTGGGGTGATACACTGTGGCATTGCCCGCCACTTAAGCATATCCCGTCAGTTACGTCAATCCAGTCGTCACCACTCCAGCCCGTAGACCCCTAGGAGCCTGAACAGGCGCATCCGCATGATGTAGCAGACTATGGCGGCTCGCAGACGAACCATCGTCAGTAGGCGATGGTTGAGGACTCCCTTGATGAATGGTGGATCCCAAGAGGAATTCGAGGTGTCTAATCAGCCACGCGCAGATCAGTCATGTAGTGTTGTCATGCGAGAGGCCTTGTGTGGGTGTCAGTGTCATGCGGGCCAGGTCGGCGCTGACCCAACAGAGCGGCGGTGTCCCCTTGGATGGAGGCGGCGCTCAGGTCCGCGGAGAGTATCATGGAATGAGTTCTCCTTCAAGTAAACTATGGCGCCAACTCTGAGCGCAAGGCGCGCCGATCATAGCTCGGCGCGCCACGACCGTCAGCCTAGTCGGTCCCAGCGCGACTTCCGTTTGACGCCTTCTTCACGGAGCAACTTTTTCAGACTTCTAAGATTGATGTCGTAGTGCTTGGCAAGGACGCGTTTGGGCGTGCCAGCTTTGAACGCGTCTACCATCTGCGCGATCTCGTCATGACTGAATCTAAAGGGTTGATAGGCGTAGACGGCTCGGATGCCGAATTTTTCTGCAAAAAGCGCGCCAATTGTTGGTTCAAATTGAATCCACTTAGCCCCACCATAGGCTCCTCGTCAATCCCTTCCTCTGCGCGCATAGCCTCTTCTCACACGCCTGCGTCATGCCATATAGTAGCAGGCACGATGACACATCAGCGTCGCTCGATTTGCGCAATACGCGTCTGAGCGCGCTCCTTGCAAACAGGTGGAAGCGGCCCCCCATGACAGACCAGACTGCCGAGCGCACACTCCTCGTCGTGCCTCACACGCATTGGGATCGCGAGTGGTATCTCACGTTCCAGCAGTTCCGCATGAAGCTTGTCGCTACGGTTGACGCCGTACTCGACATCATGGAGCGCGCTCCCGGCTACGCGCGCTTTCTGCTGGACGGACAGACGATCATCCTCGACGACTACCTGGAGGTCCGTCCGGAGAATGCGGGGCGACTGCAACGGCTCGCGCGCGAGGGGCGCATCCTCGTCGGGCCGTGGTATATCCAGCCGGACGAATTCCTCGTCAGTGGCGAGTCGCTGGTTCGCAACCTGTTGCGTGGGCGGCGCATGGCGCGCGAGTATGGCGGCGCGATGAATGTGGGTTACGTGCCCGACACCTTCGGCCACATCGCGCAATTGCCGCAGATCCTGCGCGGCTTCGGCGTCGAGACGGCAGTCTTCTGGCGCGGCGTCGGCCCAGAGATGACTGGTGATTTCCGCTGGCGCGCTCAAGATGGCGAGTTGGTTCGTGTCGTCTGGCTGCGTGATAGCTATAGCAACGCGGCCCATTTGCCGATGGATGGTGAGCAGCTTGCCCGGCGCGCGCGCGAGATCGCCGCGCGCTGGAACGCCGACAACGCCTACGTGCTGTTGATGAACGGCTCGGATCACCTGCCGCCCCAGGCGGAGCTGCCGGAGATGATGCGCCAGGCCAACAAGCGCCTGCAGGCCGATCACCTGCGCCTACAGATCGGCACGCTGCCGGAGTACATCAGCCACCTGCCTGCCGATACCGCTGTCCTGCCAGAGTATCAGGGCGAGCTACGCAGCAGCTATCGCGCGCCACTCTTGCCCGCGACGCTCTCCGCGCGCGTCTGGCTCAAGCAGCGCAACGCGACCTGCGAGGCGGCGCTCTCGCGCTGGGCGGAGCCGGTCTCGGCGCTGGCGTGGACGCTCGGCGCGGACTATCCCGCTGGGTTCCTCGATCTCGCCTGGAAGCTGCTGCTGCAGAACCAGCCGCACGACAGCATCTGCGGGTGCAGCATTGATCAGGTACACGCGGAGATGCTGCCGCGTTACGACCAGAGCGAGCAGGTCGCCAACGCGCTGACCAGCGCGGGCTTGCAGTTCATCGCCGACAAGATTGAGACGCGCGGCCCGGCGAACGCGATCCCCGTTATGGTCTTCAATCCTGGGCCAGGACCGCGCACAGAGGTCGTAGAAGTCGAGACGCTCGCGCCATTCCAGCGCTTGCGCGTGACGGATGTCGCTGGCGCGACAATTCCCTTCGAGGCGCGGCTGGCCGAGGCCGAGGAGATCTATCGCGCGGACCTCGACCGCCAGGGCATGCGCGAGATGATGGCGCAGGCGGGCGACGGCCACATCGCGGGCTACACTATCTCCGAGTTGGCAGTCGCGCACGACGAAGGCAGCGCGATGGCGACTGTTCTGACCACGCTGCTGGAGGCAGGCGAGCCGGACATGGAGAAGCTGGCCGCCGATCACGCCAGGCTGGAACAACTCACTCAAAGCGCTGAGATCAGCACGTATCGCGTGGTGGCGCGCATGGCGCCACTGGCAGTGATCCGGCTGCTCGCGCGCGATGTGCCTGCATATGGCTGGCGCGTCTTTCACGTCGGTCCGGCGGATACAGAGATACCGTCGGAATCCTCTTTTGGAGCAGTCGCCGCCACCGATGATACATTGGAGAACGATCTGCTCCGCATCTCGGTGGACCGCGCGGATGGCTCGCTGACGGTGCATGACAAGGGCACAGGACAGATCTACACCAGACTGAATAGCATCGAGGACGGCGGCGATATCGGCGATCTCTACACCTATTGCCCGCCCGCCACCGATACGCTCATCAGCCATCCCGCCGCGCCGCCAGTTGTCGAACTGGTGGACACCAGCCCGCTCCGCGCGACGTTGCGCATCACCCGACGCTATGATCTGCCGGTGAGCGCCGACCTCACCCGCGCTAAACGCGCCGATGAAACTGCTGCCTGCGAGATCGTCTCTGACGTGACGCTTGCCGCGCTCTCGCCACGTGTGGACATCCAGACGACCATTCACAACGTGGCGGAGGATCACCGGCTGCGCGCGCTCTTCCCCGCGCCATTCCCGATCACGAGCGCGAGCGCAGAAGACACCTATACCATGGTCAACCGTCCCGCGCGCTTCGAGGGCGCCTCGACGAAGGGCTGGGTGGAACAGCCGGTCAACGCGCATCCACAAAAGCGCTTCGTGGACGTGAGCGATGGCGCGCACGGGCTGGCGATTCTCAATCACGGGCTGGCCGAGTATGAGATCGTCAGCCGCGAGAGAGGCGACGCGGTCGCGGTGACGCTGCTACGTTCGGTGGGCTGGCTCTCACGTGGCGACTTGACCACCCGCAACGGACACGCCGGGCCGATGCTTGCGACGCCTGGCGGCCAGGGCTTGGGCATGCAGACCGCACACTATGCCATCCTGCCGCACGCTGGCGACTGGCAGAGCGAAGGCGCCGTCCTGCGGGAGGCGCAGGCGTTTGAGGCGCCCTTGCGCGCGCTGCCGACGGAGCAGCGCGACGGCGACCTTCCAGCCTCATGGAGCTTCGTCCACGTCACGCCAGACGCCGTCGCCATCAGCGCGATCAAGCGCGCCGAGTCTGGTGATGGGCTGATCGTGCGGCTCTACAATCCCGGCGAACAGCAGCAGGAGACGGCGCTCACCTTTGGCGCGCCACTTGCGGATCTACGCGAGGTCCGGCTAGACGAAGAGCCGCTGGACGATGATGGGCAAGGGGAAATCAAGCGTAGCGGAAACGAGGCGCGGCTGATCGTAGGCGTCGGTCAGATATGTACCTTGCACTGCTCCTTTCGCTGAGCATGTGTCATCGTGAGGGAACCTGATGGGCTACTAGGCTTGCCCCCAATACGTGACGCCTGTTAGGATGGGGCCAACTAGCAGCTTGGGTATGTGCGCCGCGCAGAGACGCTGAACGCCCTATTCGCTTGACAGCCCAGAGCGCCGGTGCTATCGTCTCGTTCGTCTTCCTGGCCTGTCGAGGTGATTTTACCGGGTTTTTCGCGCGTTTACCGTCGCATTGCCTGAGCGATAGAGTAGTGTCCTTGCCATTACGGCGATGGCAAGCCGCAAGATAGCGTCGAAAGAGGTGTTCATTCCGTGGATATGTCCCTATTGAGCAGCTTCCATCACGCTATCATCGCAGCCGGTACTCCGACGGCGACCACTGGTCCAGCCGCGACCGCGACGACGCTCGCCACCACCGCTCCCGACGGCGGCTCCAGTGGCGCGAGTAGCGGTCTCGGCAGCGTCACTGGCCTGCTCGGCGTCGTCATCTTCTTTGTCGCGGCCTTCCTCGTCGTCTTCTGGCTCAGCCTGATCTTCTGGGTCTGGCGCGATGTGCGCTCGCGCACGCAGGACGTCATCCTGCAAGTCAGCGCGACACTGCTGGTCGCCGTCTTCAACCTTGGCGGCCTCTTCATCTACCTGATCGTGCGGCCGCGCCAGACGCTCGCCGAACTCTACGAGCGGCAGCTTGAGGAAGAGTCGCTGCTGGCCGAGATGACCGAGCGGCAGACCTGCCCGACCTGCCACTACCGCGTCGATGGCGACTTCCAGATCTGCCCCTCCTGCGGGACGAAGCTGCGACGGCCATGCCCGCGTTGCGATCACCTGCTGGAGTTGAAGTGGAACGTCTGCCCCTACTGCGGCTACGGCGGGGGCGCCGACGGCGGGGCCAGAGCGCCCGCGCGCGCGGGACGTGGCGAGCGGTGACGACGCGCGCCGCTCACAGCAGTGATGTCAAGAGTGATATTGAGACGGCCTCTTGTGGGGGCCGTCTTGCTGTATGGGATGTTCAGGACGCCGCTGGTTGGAAGTCTTCCAACGTCTCGGAGGCCGCTCCAGCCTCGCGCATCTCCGTAATCGCGCGTTCGCCGTCACCCGGCTGGACTTCCACCGCGCGTATGGCGTCCTCCAGCAGGAAGACGTCAAAGCGGGCGGCCAGCGCATCAAGCGTTGTCGCGCGCACGCAATAATCTGTCGCCAGGCCGCCGACATGGACGCGTGTGACGCCGAGTTCACGTAGCGCCGTCAGCGCGTCGCGCCCATCCTCCAGCTTCCCCTCGAAGAGCGAGTAACCCTCATCCACCGGATTCATGCCCTTCGAGACGACCACCGTTCCCTCCGGCAGGCGCAGGTCGGGATGGAACTCCGCTCCCGGCGTTCCCTGGACGCAGTGCGGCGGCCACTGGCCTCCATGTTCGCGGAAATGGGCGGTATGCGCAGGATGCCAGTCGCGGCTGGCGAAGATCGGGACACCAGCGGCGGAGGCGCGCTCCATGTATTGGTTCAGAAGCGGCACGACGACGTGACCTTCGGCCACCGCGAGCGCGCCGCCGGGACAGAAATCGTTCTGCACGTCCACGATGAGCAGGGCGTCTTTCATCGCGCCTCTCCTTCTGAAGTGTCTCGCTTAAGTGTCTCGCTTACTTCTCGGCGCGCGGGTTGAAGCGGTAGAGCGCGGCGGGGCGATGCTGCCCGACCTTGCGCGTCTCCAGTGTCTGCTCCAAGATGCCCGTCGCCAGCAGCTTCTTGCGGAAGTTGCGCTTATCGAGCCGGCGGTTGAGGATCGCCTCGTAGACCTCCTGCAGCTCGCTCAGCGTGAATTCGTCGGGCAACAACTGGAAGCCAATGGTCGTGTATTCGAGCTTGGCGCGCAATCGCTGCAGCATATAGTTGAGGATGTAATCGTGGTCGAAGGCGAGCGGCGGGAGTTGGTAGGCGGGAAACCATTCGGCCTCTGCGGCGTCGTCGTCGGCGCGCACGCGAATCTCGTCGCTGCGGATCAGCGCGTAGTACGAGACGGTGATAACGCGTCCTCGTGGATCGCGCCCAGGATCGCCAAATGTGTAGAGCTGTTCGAGGTAAACATCGCTGACGCCTGTCTCCTCCTCCAGCTCGCGCCGCGCCGCATCCTCCAGCGACTCGTCCGGCCCAACGAAGCCGCCAGGGATCGCCCACATGCCCTCGCAGGGCCAGTGGCGCCGCTTGATGAGCAGAACCATCAGGCGGCGCTCGCGCATGGTCAGGATGATGACATCCACCGTGACCGAAGGGCGCTCGTACTTGCTCGCGTCGTAGGTCGCGCGGGCGTGGTCGGCCTCTTCGGGTGTATCAACGGCATGAATATCCAAACTATCCGCGCTATCTGCTGGCGCCGCGTGTGTCTTGCGCGTCATGCGTCTGGCTCCTGGTCCGGTGTCTTCAGCACACCGTAAGCTTCGTGTTGCTATGATAGAGAGGACGCCACGCCTGCGCTTCCCGCTGGCGCATGGAGCGCGTTCTCCACC
Organism: uncultured bacterium; assembly: GCA_963733745.1. Lineage (GTDB taxonomy): Bacteria > Chloroflexota > Ktedonobacteria > Ktedonobacterales > JADMIN01 > DASWAC01. The sequence continues at coordinate 28,190 of CAVTFE010000053.1, read as the reverse complement.
ATCCACCGTATCCCTTGCCTGTCCGTGTGTCAAGCGAGGTTACTCTAGCGCCTCCGGCTCGTTCCTATCCACGCAAGACGCTCATGCGTGGCGCGGCTACTATGAAGCGATGAAAGGCTCCCAACCTGATGGACGAGCGCAAGGGAACGCCTGAACTCCAGCGCCCACCTGCCGCCGGATGGACGTTTCTACGCGCGCTCGGCTGGTTGGCGCGCGGTCTTGGCTTCGCTGTGCGACGGCGGCCACGAGTGGCGCTGGGTGCTCTGAGCGTTCTGCTGCTCGTCGCCGCGATCGTCCCGCAGTTGCGCCTTCTCGGCGCGACCTCACAGCCGCGCGCGCAGGTCAAGACAACACCAACAGCCACGCCAACGCTTGCGCCCGCCGATCCCCACGCGCTCGACTGGATCTATGATCTGCACAACGTCGCCGAGACCACTTACATCAACGACCTCATGGCGCACATGAGCGTTGATGAGAAGGTCGGGCAACTCATCATGTTCGAGTTCCTCGATGCGCAGATGACCCCGACCATCGCGGCGGAGATCAAGCAGTTTCATGTTGGCGGCGCGATACTCTACAAATGGAACGTCACTGATGCGGCGGGCGTGCGCAAGCTTGACAGCGACATGCAGGCGCAGGCGAAGATTCCCCTCTTGATCGCGACTGACCAGGAGGGCGGTTTTGTCGACCGGCTGGCGTTCATCCAGGGATATCATTCCTCCGCCGAGGAGATGGGCGCGCGCAATAACCCTGACTACGTGCGCCAGCGTGGCGAGCAGGACGGGCGCTCCCTCGCCGACCTGGGCATCAACATGAACTTCGCGCCAGTGGTGGACGTGCAGGGTATCCCTGACGGAGAGAGCGTGATGCAGACGCGCATGTTCGGCTGGACGCCCGATAAGGTCACGACTATGGCCGGCGCGTATCTCAGCGGCCTCCAGGAGGGTGGCCATGTTGTCGGCACGCTCAAGCATTTTCCTGGCCTCGGCTCGGTGCCCGGCGATCCGCACCAGGGCGTCGTCACGCTGAATCGGTCGGTGACCGATATGGACCGCATCGACTGGGCGCCATATCGCGCGCTCATCGCCACGGGCCAGGTGCAGGCCGTCATGACGACGCATCTCGATGTTTCGTCGATTGATCCGGGCGTCCCAACGACGCTCTCGTACAAAGTGACGACGGGCATCCTGCGTGACAAGCTGGGCTATCAGGGCGTGATCGTCACCGACGGCATCTACATGAAGGCGCTCTCCTCGCGTTACTCCTTCGAGCAAACTATCATTGGCGCGGTGCTGGCGGGCAACGACCTCATCGCCAGCACCTACTCGTACAGCTCGACCGAGGCGGCGTTCAACATCCTCAAGGGCGCGGTCGCAAGCGGGCGCATCAGCCAGGACCGGCTCGACGCCTCGGTGCGTCGCATCCTGACGCTGAAGCTGCACATGGGCCTGCTGGCGAAATAGGGGATGGTCGCCATGACCTGCCTGGGCAGTCGCCTTGACCACGCAGGGGCCATGTGCGAGACTGGCTCGGACCTTGCGCCTGGAACCCCTTATCAGAGGGATACAGTTGATGCGCATTCGCCAGGTCCACCGAGGAGGGAGCATCCCCTATGACCGATGACGCACTGGCGCACAAGGTATTGCCCATGCTCGGCGTCCCACAGCCCACGCGCGAACAGGCGCTCACGCTGCCAGACGTGTATGTCTCGACGCACCCGGTTGTCGCCCATAAGCTCACCGCGTTGCGCGATAAACGCACGCCACACCCAGAGTTCTATCGGCTGGTGCGCGAGTTGGGGGTGCTGCTGGCCTATGAGGCGACCGCGACGCTGCATGTCGAGCCGTACGAGGTCGAGACGCCGCTCGAACCCATCACTGGCGTGCGGCTCGCGGGTGGAGTCGGCATAGTGCCGGTGCTGCGCGCGGGACTGGGGCTGGCCGACGGCTTCCGCCAGGTGCTACCTGACGCGCAGGTATGGCACCTGGGATTGCGGCGCGACGAGCGCACGTTGCAGCCCATCGAGTACTATAACCAGTTGGCCAGGGCGGTGAATCTTCAGGTATGCTTTGCGGTAGACCCCATGCTCGCGACGGGTGGCTCGGCGATAGACGCCTGCAGCATCTTGAAGCGCTACGAGGTGCCGCGTCTGTGCTACGTCGGGCTGATCGCAGCGCCCTACGGCATCATGAAGCTGCGCGAGGCGCATCCCGACGTGCCGATTGTCATCGCAGCGGTGGATGAGCGGCTGGATGATCGCGGGTTCATCTGCCCAGGGCTGGGGGATGCGGGCGACCGCCAGTTCGGTACACTCTAGTCCATCAGCGAGAAATACCCCAGAGTACAGAAGAGCATAGTGACCGTGACGGACGAGACAGATGACGCGCTCAATGGCGAGTCGCGCCCAGCAGAGCAACCAGACCCGGAATTCGTAATGCCAGAGACGGCTTCAGCGCAGGCGGAAGATGAATTTGAAGGCGCGACGCCGCCAGGCTACGACTGGCCCACGCATGGTGGCTATCTCGGCTGCCTGATGGGCGTAATGGCTGGCGTGTTGCTGGGCGGCTTCCTGGGAGCCAACATCTTCGCCGCCTACTACAATGTCCTCGATCTTCCACTCGCTGTCTATATCCTGCTGAATGTCGCGCTCTTTATTGGGCTGCTGATTGGCTTGGGGCGGCTGGGATGGTGGCTGGGCAGGCGCTACTACCGCTACTACCCACAACCGGCTGGTCCCACCTGGGGCGAGTCGGACGAGGGTTCGCATGAGGATCAGGCGCCGGAAGCGACATCCAGCGCCGAGATCAACTTGAGCGACGGCGCGCCTGAGAGCGCCGCGCACGAGACGCAGGCCACCGCTAGTGAGTCGGCGTCGAGTGAACAGCGGCCGGGCCTGATCCTACTTGGTGAAGCTGATAAGCGCGAGGACAATCGCGGCGATGGCGCTGATGAGGCTGCCGAGCAGGCAGAGGACGCCGACGATAACCCTGAGCGCGCGCCCGGAAGCGTCACTCGTTGATGGCGCGCGATAGCCACCGCGAACCGGCGCGTCAACGACGGTTGGCGCGTCGCGGTCTTCTGGGTCCCATTCGGGATAGCCGCCGACGATGTAATGACCGGAATCTGAGGACACGGAAGTCATCCCTGAACTAAAGACACCACTCGCTGAGACCGGTGTGCCGCACTGGCCGCAAAAGGTCTGCCCTGGCTCGATGCGCGCGCCGCAGGCTCCACAGTAGCGTGTGCTGGCGGGAGCGGGGGTCGCGGCGCTGGTCCGCCCAGGCGTATTCGCAGGGCCATTCGAACGTGGCGCGTAGGCGAAAAGACCAGAGCCGCCCGCGCGTAACCCGCCTGGCGCGCGTGAACTTCCGTCGGCCCGCGTCGCGGCGGGATCATCGGCCCGCGTCGCCTGGGGATCACTCTCGTTCATACTACTCCTCGCCGAGGCGCGCCAGCCACAAACCGCACAGACGCCGCCCGCTCCGACCGCGTCCGCGCCACAGTGCTGACAAACGCTCATCTGAACCTCCTGGGCGTCGTTCGGTCTCAGTATAGCGTTACGCGCCACGCGCCGCAACAGTTGCGGGAGTCGTTGGCCCCTTCATCTGAAACGACCAGTGAAACGCGCCAGCTACCAGGAGAAGGGTAGCCATGCGCGTGGCGCTTTCACGGGTCGGAGTGGCGCTCATCGTCAGCGAGGATGACTGGCAGCCAGTCGATGCGTCGCAGATAGGCGATCAACTGGTCAAGTGTCTGCGCGCGCAGGTCGTTGAGCAGGTGTTCCTCCCAGGGCTGCAGACCATAGGCGTGCAGCGCCTCCACTGGGTCGCGCAGCAAGCGCGCGCGATAGCGCCGGTCCGCCAGCGCGCGCGTGATCGCCTCTTCCCAGTCTAGGCGCATGAGAGTTCTCAGATTCCTAACACTCCAGTGGAGGTGTGCTGGCTGCTGCGCCGCCGCATGCATAGCGGCGGGGGGGAACGGCTATGGCAACAATGGTCCGCCAGATGACGCGGATATGATCTGACCTGCCACGACGACTACAGCCGGTGAGAGGCCGAGGCTGAGCGCCACCGCGCATACGGAGAGAAGCGCGGCGAATGTGGGAAGCAAGAAGCGCGACAGCGTTTTGGGCTTACGGAGAGATCTGGTCACGCGACGACTCCTTCAGGAAAGGCTGACAATCAGGCGTCCACGACGTCTGTTGTCCTAGCCTATCTGAAGGGTCGTTAAATAGCCGTTAACGATGACGCGGCAAAGCTGTACGCCGTTGAAAAGGCAGCCGCGCGCCGTTACTTCTGGGTATCCGCGTCTGCGAGAAGAGGGGCCTGAGACATCAGCTCTTGATAGAGCATTTGAGTCTCCGCCGAGGGAGCGAATGCAGGCGTCAGCTCGCGTTGCAGACGGTCATACTGGTCCCGCACGTTCACATATTCTCCTCGGCGCGCGTAGTAGCGCATCAGCCCGCGTCGAGCGTTCTCGTGTGGAGCAGGGTCTTCAAGCAACTGGAACCAGCGTTGCGCGGCCTCCTCGTAGCGTCCAAGCCGCTCCTCTAGCTCAGCGAGTTGTTCGAGACAGGAAAGCCGGACAAGTTCGAGTTGCTCGGCGCGCAGCCGTGCCCAGTCGGAGTCGACATCCACAAGGTAGCTGCCGCGCGCGTAGGTCAGCGCCTGGCGGAAAGCGGTAATCGCCGCGCGGAAGTCGCCATCAGCGGCCAGCCGTTTGCCATCGGCGGCCAGCCGCTCGAATTCGCGCGCATCCACCCAGCAGTCAAAGGAGAGGCTCCAGCGACCTTCGCGCTTGATCATCGCTTTGCGATTGAGCACCCGGTTCAGTTGGAAGACAGCCTGCCGGAAGTTGATGTTGGCGGTCTGATCGCTCTTGTCGGGCCAAAGGTCGGCGAGCAGCGCCTCTTTGCGTACTGGCTCATGGCGGTCCAGCAGATAGCAGAGCATCTCGCGCGCCGCTGGCAACCGCCAGCCACCTAGCTGGATGTTCCCCTCGAAGACACGCGCCCCACCAAAGGTGTACACGCGCAACGCCGACTGTGAGGACGTGCGGCTCTCATGCTCAGGAGGCTGCGGCCGCTCGGCGCGCGCCTGCGCTCTCAGGAGCGTTGCGGCGCGCTCATCTTTGAGACTTTCGGCGAGCGGGAAGACTTCCGCAACGATCTGCGCCGTCTGCAAGATGACCGGCGCGACATCTTCTAGAGAGACTGCATGAAGCGCAGCGAGGAGCTCGGCGGTCGCTTCCGCGTCGCGCTCCTGCGCCAGACGCAAGGCGCATAAGATAAGTTGGGCGTCGACCAGAAGCGACCGATCATCTGACTTGAGCGCAATAGCATAGGCGCGCTCGATAGGCTCAACCGCATCTGCAGGCTCGCCTTCACGTAGATACGCGAGGCCGAGCGTCAGCGCCATACGCGCCCATTTCGTCTGGCGCGCCGCGTCTGGCGCCGATTCATAGTTAGCGCGCAGCAGACTCACTGCGAGATCGGACCGCCCATTGAGGATGTAGGTGAAACCAAGTCCACTCATGACGCAAGCGTATAAATTTGGATCTATCATCCGTTCGGTCAGCGCTTGCGCCCGGTAGTACGCCGCCAGTGACTCGTCATAGGCGCCGCGCATCCGCTCGACCTCACCGAGGTTGAGCACAGCGTACGCCATGCCGAGACTATAGCCGGAACGGCGCGCCTGTTCGCGCGCGGAATCTATCAACTCAAGCGCCTCGACAAACTGTCCCTGAGCCGCCAACATAGCCCCCAATTGGATCTCGCTTGAGACGGCAATGCGCATGTCCTCGGCCTCCTGGGCGCAGCGTAGGGATTGCTCAGCCGCCTTGCCTGAGGCCACGTAGCGCAGTTGGACCTGAAGGACTTTTGCCCGCATATACCAGTAGCGAGCGAGAGTGGTGACATCACGCGCTTCGTGGGCGCGCCGCTCCAGGTCGCTCAGACGCGCTTCGGCCTGGTCGAGCTGATTAAGTCCGGCCAGACAGGAAATAAGGGTGAACCGCGCCTGAATCTGAAGGTCGTCCGCGTCCGCAGGCGTGAGTGCTAACGCCTGCTCACAATCCTCGCGCGCGCGCTCGAAATCGCCTTGTGTGTGGTAGAGCATCCCACGGGTCAAATACGCCTGCGCCGCCGGTTCTGGCTCGTGGTCTGCCTGTGGCAAGACTTCCGCGCAGACGGCGCGAGTCACTTGCCATGCACTTGCCATGCGTCCAGCGTTGCGGTGGAGTTCCGCCAGCGCCAGTTGCAGACGTGGCCGTGACGCGCGCATCTCGGATGGCAGCGCCTGAATCCAGCGGGCGACCGATTCACCATTGCCGGAACGCAAGAGCGCTGCTTTGCGCTCCTCGATCAGCGCGGCGATGCGGTCGAACCGTTTTGCCTGGATGTAGTGACGCACCGCCTCTTCGTCTCTGCCGCAATCGCGCAGGATGTCGCCAGCGCGCGCGTGTAATTCGGCCACCTGCGTCGCGGACATCTCCGTCTTGAGCGCGCGCAGCAGGCTCGCGCGTAGCGCCGGATGAAACCGGTAGACGGTCTCATCCGCAACGCGCGCCACCGCGTCGAAGAAGCTCAATCGCCGGTCAAGCGTGGCCAGCCGCTCGCGCGCATCCATAAGGTCCAGCAGGCGCGCGCAGACCGAGGGTGTTACGGGATCGAGGATAGCCAGACGCGCCGCGAATGCGCGTTCCTCTACTGGGAGCGCGTCAATCACCTGTCGCGCCAGATACTCAGAGGTCGCATCACGATTGAACTTTCGTGGCCGGGCGCTTTTCTCGCCGAGTAGAGCGCTGGCGTCGATATCGGTGGCGAGGAGGACGCCCATGATCCAGCCACCGCAGAGCGTCCGGAGCTTATTCGCCTCCTGGCTGGTGAGATGAATGCCGCGCAGGGCGAGGAGCGCATGAAACTCCTCGTCGGTCAGCGCCAGTTCATCGGCGCCTATCGCGCGCAGTCGCTGCTCCTGATGGAGAAGCGTCGCCGGAACATGTGAGGGCTCGCGAGATTCCAGCGCCAGTCCGAGCTGGTCCGGTGGCTCTGCGAGCAGACGCTCGACGAGTTTCGCGGTTGGCTCGTCTGCCTGAAGGATATGGAGATTTGTGAGGACGAGCGTGGTGGGGTGGCTGACGACGCGCTGGAGGTCACGTAGAAAGAGGTCGCTCAGGCGATCGAGATCGCTTGCTGAAGGGATGCCAGTGGGCAGGCGATCAAGCGCCATCAAGACGCGCCACCGTGGCCTGCTGATAACGGAGTCGAGCGCGTGTGTCACGCCGCGCAAAAAGAGCGCCAGATCATTGTCTGTCTCGTCGAGCGTGTACCAGGCGACAGGAGTAGTGGAGATATGCGCCCACTCGGCGAGCAACGTCGTCTTGCCATAGCCTGCGGGCGCAGTGAGCAGCGCGACCGGCCCTTGCCGCCGCGGCCTGTCGAAGTGCGCCTCAAGCGCGACCGTGAGACGCTCACGCGGCAGACGCTGTTCGGGAAGCGGCGGCGCGCTGATCTTCCACGCATTGGGCGGCGCCGGGCTTATCGCCTGTTCATTTGCCATGTGACTGGCTCCAATCGCATTGTCTGGGGAAACGACCGCGCGAGGTGGAAGATGAGCGCTCTGGCTGTTTTGGGGATATGTGGCGTGGTAGCCGTGAGACGATAGCGGGTTCTCCCGGCGCACATAACAGGCGCATCATACCCAGTATAACGCATAACGTTAACGAAAGTAGCATGGTCGAGGCATGCCCGTCGAGGCATGCCCTGTGAATACGCACGGGGGAGCAGCGCCAAAGAGGAAGCTCGCTCGGCGACGCCATCTTGGCTTTGGCTGGGTCGACGTATGAAATCTTGGCGTGAGCATGAGGCGCGAAGAAATGGCGGAATGGCTTGACAAGACGGCGCCGCGCAGGTGATAATTCTGAGCGGCGTCTGACAAGAACGCTTGTCTTAGCGTGGCTTGCGGCACTCGATCTGGGCAGTTACCGAAGCGGCCAAACGGGACTGACTGTAAATCAGTTGGGAAACCTACGGAGGTTCGAATCCTCCACTGCCCACCTCCGGCGAACGCGGGTCAAGTCTGCAAGAGATTTGCCTGCGTACGCCTTCCGCCCGAGTAGCTCAGTGGTAGAGCGCAATCTTGGTAAGATTGAGGTCACGGGTTCAATCCCCGTCTCGGGCTCCTGGAGGTCCCTCCGCGGTGTGCTGGCTACGGCGCGTTCGCCCGCCAACGTGACGCCAATCGCGGTGGGATTTTGTTGTGTCTGGCGCTTGGGCGCACGAATTGGAACCGTGTCTGTCCCGCGCCACCTGAGACCGGCGTTGCTACGATACGCGTCGCGCTCAGTCGCATGAAAGAGGAGAGTTTGCAGGTATGGGGAAGCAGAAGTATGTGCGGAACAAGCCGCATGTGAATGTGGGGACGATTGGGCACATCGACCACGGCAAGACGACCTTGACGGCGGCGATCACCAAGGTGCTGGCGCAGGCAAAATTGGCGCAACTACACCGCCTTTGACCAGATCGACAAAGCGCCCGAGGAGCGCGAGCGCGGCATCACGATCGCCATCGCCCACGTCGAGTACGAGACCGAGAAGCGGCACTACGCCCACGTCGACTGCCCAGGGCATGCCGACTACATCAAGAACATGATCACCGGAGCCGCGCAGATGGACGGCGCGATCCTGGTGGTGTCGGCCCCCGATGGCCCGATGCCGCAGACGCGCGAGCACATCCTCTTGGCCCGCCAGGTGGAAGTGCCGGCGATGGTGGTGTTTTTGAACAAGGTCGACATGATGGACGACGAGGAGCTGCTGGAGCTGGTCGAGCTGGAGGTGCGCGAGCTGCTCAGCAAGAACTCCTTCCCCGGCGACGACGTGCCCATCGTGCGTGGCTCGGCCCTGAAAGCGCTTGGAGTCGAGCGGAGACCTGTCGCGGAATGACCCGGATGCGGCGGCGATCTGGGCGTTGATGGATGCGGTGGACTAGCTACATCCCCACCCCGCCCCGTCCCATCGACAAGCCGTTCTTGATGCCGGTGGAGGACGTCTTCTCCATCAAGGGGCGGGGCACGGTGGTGACGGGCGGATCGAGCGTGGGATGGTCAAGGTGGGGGATAACATCGAGATCGTCGGCTTCACCGAGGAGCCGCGCACGGTGGTGGTGACGGGCGTGGAGATGTTCCAGAAGACGCTGGATCAGGGCGAGGCGGGGGACAACGTGGGCTGCCTCCTCCGGGGGGTGGAGCGCAACGAGATCGAGCGGGGGCAGGTGTTGGCCAAGCCCGGCTCGATCAAGCCGCACACCACGTTCAGGCGCAGGTCTATGTGCTCTCCAAGGAGGAGGGTGGACGGCACACGCCCTTCTTCAATGGCTATCGTCCGCAGTTCTACATCCGCACCACCGATGTGACGGGGGCGATCAAGCTGCCCGAAGGGGTGGAGATGATCATGCCGGGGGATAACATCACGATGACGGTGGAGTTGGTGACCCCGGTGGCGCTGGAGGACGGCTCGCACTTCGCCATTCGTGAGGGTGGGCGTACCGTCGGCGCTGGCGTCGTCGTCAAGGTCCAGGCGTAGGACCAGCATAGCGTAACAGGAACGACGCTCCCGGCTCAAACGTAGTCAGATACGTTCGGGGCCGGGAGCGTCGCCTTGTGACGGCGCGCGCGATTCCAACGCATGAAGCGTCGTTCCGCTGGCGCGCTAGACAGCGCGACGGTGGCAGGGTACAATACACTGAAACGCAGACTAGGCGTATGGCGCCTCTGGCTGGCCGAAATACGGTCCCAGGAAGCCATCCGCTCAGATATGGGAAGGTATTGGCATGGCCGCGAAGGGCAAAGAGAACCGGATTCTAGTGACGCTCGCCTGCGTTGAGTGCAAAGAGCGCAACTACATTACGACCAAGAACAAGAAGAACGACCCGGATCGCATGGAGTTGAACAAGTATTGTCCGCGCTGCCGGGAGCACCGTCTGCACCGCGAGACGAAGTAGGCTGTTCTTCACGAGTGGGCGTGACATGACGCCCGCGATGCGTCCTCAGGCGCGGTAGGAGAGAGTTTCATGGCACAGACGACGAGTGGAGGCAAAGGCTCCGCCGCCCGCGCGCGTGACGCCGCCGCCAGACAGGCGCCGGTGGACGAGATCGAGAATATGGCCAAAGATGACGACGCGCTAGATGGCGACGAAACGAGTGGCGATGATGAGGACGTGCTCGCCGAAGACGAGATCGTCGACGAAGCGGTAAGTGGCGGCAGCGAGCGCGCGGTAACGCGCGCCTCCAGCCAGGCCACTGCCGAGCGCACAGGCGCGCCAGCCTGGATCATGGGCAATCCGTTCACGCGCTACATCTACGAATCGTACGTCGAGTTGCGCAAGGTAACGTGGCCCACACGCCAGCAAACCTGGCAGTTGACGCTGGTCGTGATCGCGATGTCCGCCTTTGTGGCGATCTTGCTCGGCCTCTTCGATCTCGGTCTGACGAAGCTCATCGGCTATCTCGTCACGCTGCCCAGGTAATCGCACGACGGCGTTGATTTGCTCGTGGGCCGCCTGGCGCTGAGTTCGCAGCGCCCTTGACCTCGCGTCTGCTGGATGACCATACACCAGCAGCTTCAGACGCTGGCAAACTTGTATCAAAGGAGACGCGCGTGAGCGAAGAGATGAGCGACACGGCGCACGACGAGGAATCCAACGCGACGTCGATGGCTCAGTCGGAGCCGCTGCAAGAAGGGCGGCACTGGTACGCCATCCACACCTATTCCGGCTACGAGAACAAGGTGCGCACGCACATCGAGGCGCGTATCATCTCGATGAACCTCAAGGAGCGCATCTTCCGCGTGATCGTGCCGACGGAAGACGAGGTCGAGATCAAGGGCGGCCAGCGCCGCACCGTCACGCGCAAGGTCTATCCAGGCTATGTGCTCGTGGATATGATCCTCGACGAGGAGACCTGGCACGCTGTGCGCAATGCGCCAGGTGTGACGGGCTTCGTCGGCGGGACCGGAATGGACGCCGCGCCGCTGCCAGAGGAAGAATTGCGCTACATACTGCGCGCTCCGGCCAAGGAGGGCGAGGAGGCGGTCAAGGCCAAGCCCAAAGTCGTCTTCCAGATCGGCCAGAGCGTCAAGGTCGTCGACGGCCCGTTCACCGATTTCGTCGGCACGGTCAGCGAGGTGCTGCCGGAGCGCAACAAGGTCACGGTGCTCGTCTCGTTCTTTGGCCGCGAGACGCCAGTCCAACTCGACTTCCTCCAGGTCGAGAAGATCTAGCTGGGTCGAGCGACTTGCCAGATCATCGTAGATCGCGTACACTATCAGGTTAGTGGGACGCAGCTCCGCGTCGGCGGGCTGGCGTCCCTCATCGTGTGAGGGAGGGCTTTGGCGGGCGAGAGGCGTCTGTCCAGCCCTGTGACCTCGAAGGAGAAGATTTGTGGCAAAGAAAGTTCGCGCCGTCATCAAGTTGCAGATTCAGGCAGGCAAGGCGACGCCCGCGCAGCCGGTTGGGCCTGCGCTCGGCCAGCATGGCATCAACATCATGGGCTTCTGCAAGGAATACAACGAGCGCACCGCCAACCAGGCGGGAAGCATCGTTCCTGTAGAGATCACCGTCTACGAGGATCGCTCGTTCACCTTCATCACCAAGACGCCGCCTACCTCCGATCTGCTGAAGAAGGCCGCGGGAGTCGACAAAGGCTCCTCGACGCCCAACAAGGCCAAGGTCGGGCAGATCACCAAAGCGCAGTTGCGTGAGATCGCCCAGACCAAGATGAAGGACCTCAACGCGACGAGCGTCGAGGGAGCGGAGCGCATCGTCGAGGGCGCCGCGCGCTCGATGGGTATCACCGTCGCCTGAGTGGCGCGCCAGGGCGAATGGCGCCACTTGAGCATGCTGTTTGTCCCTGGACGTTACTCGCTCCCTTTCACTCTCGTCGTCACCGTCGTCGCGCCGCTGGATGTGTTAATGTGTGCGGCGCGCGCCCATCAGTCACTGCCGGCGTAGAACGCCATCAGGAGGGCAGAACGCATGTCAAAGCATGGCAAGAAGTACAACGAAGCGGTCAAACTGGTCGAAGAAGACAAGCTCTACGAGCCGGTCGAGGGGCTTGACCTGCTGCGCAAGCTGAACTACGTCAAGTTCGACCCCACCGTCGAGCTACATATGCAGCTTGGCGTGGACCCGCGCCATGCCGACCAGATGGTGCGTGGCACCGCGACGCTCCCGGCGGGCACGGGCAAAGAGGTCAAGGTGCTCGTCTTCGCCCAGGGCGAGAAGGCGACCGAGGCAGAGAGCGCCGGAGCCGACTTCGTGGGCCTGGACGACATGATCAAGCAGATCAACGAAGGCTGGCTCGGCTTCGACGTAGCCGTTGCGACGCCGGACGTCATGAGCAAAGTGGCGAGCCTGGGCCGCCGCCTCGGCCCGCGCGGCCTGATGCCAAACCCCAAGACCGGCACCGTCACCTTCGACATTGCCAGAGCGGTGAAGGAAGTCAAAGCTGGCCGCGTCGAGTTCCGCGTGGACAAGACGAGCCTGATTCATATGCCGATTGGCAAGCTTTCGTTCACACCGGAGCAGTTGCAGCAGAATCTCGCCTCCGCTGTGGACGCCATTGTGCGCGCGAAGCCGACCGGCGCGAAGGGGCAGTACGTCAAGAGCATCGTCATTGCCTCGACGATGTCGCCGAGCGTCCGGCTCGACACCGCCGCGACGCTGGCGATGAAGCCTGCCTAGCCTGAGCCGTCGCGCCTTGAGGAGATGTGCGCCGTGAGCGACTGGAATCTCGATCCTGTTCTGCTTGCGGCGCTTTTGTCTCTTCTCGGCGGCTATTTGGTGGCCATCGGTCCACTGCGCAATCGCTTTGGACTTGGTGAAGCGGTCTCTCGACGCAAGGTGATCCTGTTCATTTCAGGTTGGCTCGTTCTTGCCCTTTCAGTGGTGTCGCCGCTCGACACGATCGGGCGGCGCTATCTCTTCACCGCCAGCGCCCTGCAATTGCTGCTGATTACCAGTCTCGCGGCGCCGCTGCTGCTCGCCGGGCTGCCGGAATGGCTCGTGGAGCGGCTGCTGCCAATGGACGCGCTACGCAAGATGACGCGCGGATTCTGGTTTGCCTTCGCCGCCATCGTGATCTTCAATGGCGCGATATTGATCTGGCAGGTTGAGCCGCTCTTCGAGGCGTCGCTGCAAAACGATGGGTTGCATTACCTGCGCCTGCTGACGTTGTTGATCGTGGGTATCATCAACTGGTGGCCGCTGCTGACCCCGCTCGATCGCCATTCGCGCTTCGCCAGCCCGTTCCAGATTTTCTACATCGCGGCGGAGAGCGTGCCGCTTGATCTGTTTGGTCTGGCCTGTATCTTCGTGAGTCAGGTCTTCTATCCAACCTACGCAAGCGCGCCGCGTCTCTTCGGCATCAGCGCGATGACCGATCAGGCGCTGGCGGGTGGCTTGCTGGCGATACCCAACAACATCTTCGATCTTATCCTGATGAGCATTGTCTTCTTCGGCTGGGTCGAGCGCTCAGACCGTGCGCAGCGTGAACGCGAGGCGGCGGGCGAGCTAGATAACCTCGACGACCCCGAAGCCTACTCGCAGGCGCAGGCCGAGGACCGTAGCGGAATATAAGCTCGCTTATCTGTACCGTGAAGATACTTGGCCGCGCCCACGCTAGACCAGCGACCCATCATTTGCGCCTGCAGCCTGGGAGGATAGACTTCTCAGCGCTGGCATGCTATTATCCGGTCGCTCTGTTCGTCAAGCGTGGTGACCGCAAGTGATCTTAGGTGTGTTTTAGGCGTAGGCGCTTCTCATAGGAGGCTGAATGAGTGTTCGGGATGAAGAGATAGCAGGAGGCGCTCCTGACCCGCAGAATGATGAGGATGCGGAAAAAGCGCACGGCGAAGCCCCATTAACTGATGACCTGGACTTCCGCGACAATCGCTGGATCGGCTTTCTCGAATGGTTCGACGCTGTTGTCTACTGGCTCGTCGGCGCGGTCTTCCTCTTGGCGGCGATTCTCTCGCTCGCGTATGGGCTCTACGCCGTCGGCGATCAGGCCATCACGCAAATGTTCACACCCACTGGCTTCTCTCCTGATGCTCTGGTCAAAGGCGGGATGGGCGCGCAGGATATTATCGCGTTGGTGAGCGACTTACTCCTGACACTCATCATCATGGAGGTTTTGGGTACCGTAGTACATCATCTCCGAGAGCGCGAGACGACGCTGCGGCCTTTTCTCTTCATTGGCATCATCTCTGCCACACGAGGCATCTTGGCGGTTGGCGCACGACTCTCGGTTAGTTCAAACAGCACGCTTACCCGGGAAGAGTTTATTCGCGCCATGGTTGAGCTGGCTGTCAACGCCCTGGTTATCATCGCATTGGGCATCGCAATGAAGTTGATCGGCAAATTCCTGGAGGATAGTGCGATTCCGCGCCGCCGCGCTGGCGCTCTACACAGCAGGCGGGACGTGATATAGTCCCCACATTCCACTGTATCCCCTCCTGCGGTGGCCACTGGCGCTGTAGTGGGTATGCGGGCGCTGTTCGCGCTCATGGCGCTTATCATTCTAGTGGCGCTGATGTTGATTGGCGTTGTGCTGGCCACACAGGGGCATCTCTAGCGGAGAGATTTGTCTCGCCCATGTCAGGCGCGATGGGTCGCGCCACTACAGATAGGACCGTCCCAGGCTGATGCTGTCGTAGCGCAGGATTATGCCTGACTCGCTGCTTGCTGATCCAGTCCTTTGAACATGGCCCAGGCGGCGGGAATCGCGCCTGCGAAGAGCAGGGCGCAGACCAGGTACTTTAACTTCTGCTGGAAGACGTCGTTGTGTATCGGGAAGATCAGAATAGTGGCGAGGCTACTGAGGGCGAAGGCCCACGCCGCCCATACCGGGATGATGCGCAGGCGGCCCAGCATGTAGCCGATGAGGACGGCGCTGAGCAGATGGCCAATGACATAGATCAGCAAGAACGCGGTCATATAGGGATCGTCGTTGAGTCGCGTCCACAGCGCGGTCAACTGTGGCGTGTTCCCCGTCTGGTCAATCGTGATCGCCAGGTCATCGAGGACGATCAGCGCGGCCCAGGGAATCCAGCCGACGAGTGAGAGCGCCGCACAAATCGTGGCAAGCCCGGGCATGCGCCGCATGCCAAGCAGCGACATGGCCAGATAGCCCAGAGGCAGGAAGAAGGAGGCGGCGACCGCGCCGATGAGGCGCAGCGTGTTACCGGTCGCGCCAGCCATCGCCGCGGACACGAGCGGTTGTCGGCCGGTATCGGTCCAGGCGACGAGGTAGAGCGTGATGCTCAGTGGGGCCAGGATGATGCACGCCGCCAGCAGCGGACGCAACCAGGAAGGTTTGCTGAGCGCAGGCGCCTGGTTCGCTGGCTCTGGCTGAGAGGATTGGGGCGTGGAAGTCATGATATGCCCTTCTTTAGAGGTATCCTTACCTGAGGGGCGCGTCTTGACGCGCCGATGGCAATTCTAGCGCGTCCCAGCAAGGTGGGCAAGCGCGCAAGAAGTGAACCGCAATCGCTCTGGTGATTCAGTTGGCGGTCCAATTTGCTCTACGGGCGCTCGACGGCCTTCTCTTCAGCCAGCGCCTTCTTGGCGTCGGCCCACCAGGCTAGCCACTCCTCGATGCTCAACGTCTCCAGCGCGCGTCCTTCGCGGTTGGCTTGCTCCTCCATCAACGTGAAGCGCCGCCGGAAGCGCTGGTTCGCGTCGTGCAGCGCGCGCTCCGGCTCCAGGCCGAGTCTGCGTCCCACCACCACAAGGGTAAAGAGGACGTCGCCCAGTTCCTCTTGCGTTCCCTCCTGATCGCCACTCGCCACCGCCGCGACCAACTCGCGCGCCTCCTCAGCCACCTTCTCCACCGCGCCCTCGTTGGTCGGCCACTCGAATCCCGCTTTGGCGGCCTTTTTGCTCAGCTCATACGCCTGATACAAGGCTGGCGCGCTTTTCGGGATGCCACGCAAAACGCTCTCGCTGGCGACCTCCTCGCCACGCGCGGCGCGCTCAGCTTTCTTCAGCGTCTCCCAGTTGCGCAGCACCTGCGCCGCGTCGCGCGCCTCCACCTCGCCGAAGACATGCGGATGCCTGCGGATCAGCTTCTCGGTAATCCCTTGAAAGACATCGCCGATGTGAAAGAGGTCCTCGTCGTGCGCTACCTGCGCCTGAAGGTACACTTGCAAGAGGAGATCGCCCAACTCTTCGGTCAGCTTCTCGGCTATCTCGGCGCTGCCATCCCACTCGTCCAGCACCTCGGCGACCTCATATGCCTCCTCCAGCACGAACGGGCGCAGCGACTGGTGCGTCTGCTCGCGATCCCAGGGGCAGCCATCCGGCGCGCGCAGCCGCGCGACGACGTAGCGCAAGCCTTCGGGGACACGCGCCGCCGCAAGTGGCGCCAGGGGTGGCACATACAGTGTCGTCAGGTGGTCCGCCTCGGCGTCACGATCCAGTTCTGCCAGCGCGCGCCGCTCGACGCGCTCCTCCGGCATGCCAGCCCAGCGCACAAGGGCGACTTCCCAATCGTCGGGATAGATCTCGCCGAGCGCGAGCTTGACCCCGCTGGCGAGCCGCCGGTTGTAGACCTGCGCGATCAGCGCGGGACGTGTTGGCAGCAGCGCGCCCATCATCGCGGCGAGCGAGACATCCGCCAGGCGCGTCGCGTCGAGGAGTTGCAGGTCGCGTTCCAGTGGATCGAGTCCCAGCGCGGCGCAGACCGGCTCCAGATACGAGAGACCGGCGACAACACGCACTGCTATCCCACGCGCGGGCGCTTCGGATCGCAGCAGCCGCACCGACTCCTCGCCAAGCAGCGGATGCCCCGGTACGGCGTAAATGACCGGCTCGACTTGAGTGGCGCGGCTGAGTAATTCCTCCACCATTGCGGGATAGAGCGCGGCAAAGCTATCAGCAGAATCGTAGAGCGCGTCGAACGATTCAATCGCGAGGCCCGGGCGGCGCTCTCGTAGCGCGTCAACGGTGGGATGACGCAGCGTCCGGCAGAGCACGCCTGGGGCGCTCAGCAGCAGGTCGCGCGCCTCGATGGTAAGGTCGTCCCAGCGTCCCGGGCCAAGGCCGACGACGACGATCTCGCCTTTTGGCCCTGCCTTCGCCCCGGATCTCGCTCTCGCGCCACGTCTCTCGCCGCCGCTCATGTGGCGCGCCTCCATCTGCTGCTCTTCGCTACGCTCAGCCGATGGTAATGTACTGTTCAATCGTGGGCTTCGGCAACGTGTTCATCCACGCGTCGATCGCGGTCTGCTGGTCCTGCGCGCTGGTCCCTTGGGGAAGGGCCGTTGACTTGCGGTCGGTGATCTCGAAGACAGCGAAGTTGTCGCCGTACGGGGTAGCGAAGTACTTGTCGTTGGTCGCTTTCGTTCCGAAAGCAATGTTGTTGAACTCGTCGCTCAGTTGACCGGCATAGATTCTGCCGAGATCGCCCCCCTTGGACGCGCTGTCGGTGTCTAGCGAATGATCCTTCGCCAATTGGCCGAAATCCGCGCCATTCTTTGCCTGCGCCAGCAGATCGTCCGCCTCCTGCTGATTATCTACCAGAATGCCACTGACGTTCGCGCTTGGGAACACGGACGCCTTGGCAAGTGTATTTTGCACGGCGACTTTCTGTGCAAGGATATCCAGTGTATCTGGCGTCAGCGCGTCGATCAGGTTGCGTAGCGCCGTGTTCGTGGGCTGCGTCTTCAACTGCGCTTTGAGGCCGTCCACCTGCTTGTTCAAGCCGTCGCGCGCCGTCTTCACTTCGCTCGCCGGCACGGTGACCTTCTGGCTTGCGAGCGCGTCGCGCATGATTTGCAGATTCGTCAGCGTGCTGAGCGCATCTTTTTCCATGGGATAGAGCTGCGAACGGCCGGTGGGAGATTGCCAGTCGGGCGCAATCGCAGTCATGGCGGCGTTCGCGCGATTGAGGCGCACGAGGTCCTCGTAGGCGCTCAGTGAGATCGCGTGTCCGTTGACACGCGCCGCCGCCAGTGGATCGGACGAGACGCTCAGGCCGCAGCCGGTCAGGGCGAAGACGCCAATTAGCGCCGCGAAGAGCGCTGGGATGAGATAACGTCGCGCGCGATGCGGACGAAGAGTGGATGATGCCATAGAATCTCCCCTGGATGGCAAACGCGCGCATGAATGCGCCACGCCATTTCTCGATACTAGCATGGGCGTCGGGGGGCGTCAACGAATATCGCCAGCCCACAGCGCGCTCGCCCATCCATACGAAGGACGCGGCGCGATGGTTTCTCATGGCGAGAAGTCGCCCATGAGTCACACCCTATTCGCGTTGCGCGCGGGGAACTCCGGCGGATAGAATCTGGGATGCGCGTTCACCCCGCGCTGCTGTTCTCGTATTTTCATCGGAGCCGTCGTGGACTATACGCTCAATACGCTGCCCAACGGGCTGCGCCTGATCACCGCGCCGATGTCGCATCTGCGCTCGGTCAGCGTGGAATGCTTCTTCGCCGTCGGCTCACGCTATGAGTCTCCCGAACTGGCTGGCGTCTCGCACTTCATCGAGCACATGCTCTTCAAAGGCTCCGAGAACTATCCCACGGCGCAAGCGATCTCCGAGACCATCGAGGGCGTCGGCGGCATTATCGACGCGGCGACCGACCGTGAGGTGACCGCCTACTCGGCGAAGGTCGCCAGCCGCCACCTCGAGCTAGCGCTGGAGTTGCTGGC
This sequence comes from uncultured bacterium, assembly GCA_963733745.1. GTDB lineage: Bacteria > Chloroflexota > Ktedonobacteria > Ktedonobacterales > JADMIN01 > DASWAC01. The sequence goes on along the minus strand of CAVTFE010000053.1, from coordinate 9,481 downwards.
CGACATGATCCTGCGCCCGCGCTTCGATCCAGCGGAGCTGGAGAAGGAGCGTCGGGTGATCGTCGAAGAGTTGAGCATGTACCACGATAGCCCACAGGACTGGGTGCATGTGCTCGCCGACGAGACGCTCTGGCCGGGCGGGGCGCCCTTGGGACGCGACGTGGCTGGAACCCGCGAGTCGGTGCAGTCCATCTCACGCGAGGCGATGATCGCCTACAAGACATCGCACTACACGCCTGGCGCGCTCGTCATCGGCGTCGCGGGCGACATCACTCACGGGGTGGTACTGGCGCTGGTAGAGCGGCTCTTCGGCGCGTGGGAGACGGCGCCCGCGGCGACCTGGGAGCCATGCCCCCCACCGCTCGATACGAAGCGTGTCACCTTCGAGCGGCGCGAGACCGAGCAGGCGAATCTCTCGCTCATCATGCCAGGTATCGCGCACGACGCGCCGGACTATTATGACCTCGTCGTCCTCAACGCGATCCTCGGCGACGGCATGAGCTCGCGGCTCTTCCAGCGGGTGCGCGAGGAGCAAGGGCTGGCGTATGACGTGGGCAGCGGCGCGATTCACTACCGCGATACTGGCGCGTTCGTGGTGACGGCTGGCGTCGAGCCGTCGCACACGACCGAGGCGCTGGAGGCGATTCTCTCAGAGCTTGCGCGCATGCGCGATGAGCCAGTGAGTGAGGCGGAACTGACGCGTGCGCGGGAGTATGCGCGTGGACGCACGACGCTTCGCTTGGAAGACACGCGCAGCGTCGCCTCATGGCTGGGCGGGCAGGAGATCCTGCTGAACCATATCGTCGATCTGGACGAGGTGTTGGAGGAACTGGGGCGCGTCACGGCCGAGCGCGTGCAGCGGCTGGCGCGGAAGCTCTTCCGCGATGAGTGGCTGCGGCTCGCGCTGGTCGGACCGCATGGTAGCGAGCGCGAGTACGATGAACTGCTCCACCTGCCGTCATGAGCGACGTTCGGTCGCCTCGCCCACGGTCGGCTCACTTGCCTTGATCTGAGCCGGCTCCTGCATAGGAGATGCTTCACTATCGGGATGCGTCTGCCCGGCCTGTTGGGTAGATGGAACTTCTGATGAATCTGGCGCTGATGGGGTTGATTGAGTAGATGGCGCTTCTGGCGAATGTGCTGATGAGTCTGATGTGGCCACGGTCTCGTTCACGCTCTCGGGCGCATCGACCAGCGATCCCTCGACGATCTGCTCCTCTGGTGGCGGAGGCGGCGCGGCGACCGCCGGATTGGGTGGGGGCGTGTCCTTGTAGCGTGGTCCTGGCGGCGGAGAGGGCGTCGTCGTGGTCGTCTCGTTCTGTCCGGTCAGCGACGACCAGTCCATCTCCTTCGCGGCGTTTCGTAGCTCGCGGAAGGCTTTGCCCAGCGACGACCCCATCTCGATCATCCGTTTGGGGCCGAAGACGAGCAGCGCCAGCGCCAGAATGATCAGGATCTCGAACCAGTGTCCCATATGTCCTCCGCCTGGGGGTATCGCGTGAATGAGCGTGATTCTCTAGTCCTTGCCGGCATACTTTTGTATGTACGAGCGGCGCAGGCGCTTGGGCATAGTATAGCGCCTCATTTGTCAAGGAAGATAAAGAGCGCCATCGCGTCGAGCCGCATGATGTCTTCCTGCGTCCCCTGCGTCTGGATCGCTCCTTGCATATAGTTCGAGGCGGGATTCTCGTCGCCCCAGAAGATGTTGGCGAGGTCCTCGCTGGAGCCACGCACGATCAGATCCGGTGTGTCGCGCAGCCCATCCTCGACCGGACGCAGCTCCCCGCCCTTGATGTCCACCGTGAAGGCGGCGTCCACGTCCGTCGCCTGAATGTGCATCAGGCAGTTCCAGTCCTTCATCGTGCGACGGACGCGCTCGTTGGCCTGGCCGCGCGCCACGTAATCGTCCAGCGCCTCGCGCAACTCTTGCTTCGTCGCCATCTTGTCACGCCTCTCTTCCCGACGCCTCGCTCACGAGAGCGGATCGTCCAGCGCAGCCAGTATCTCACGTGCGGCGCGCTCACCTGCCTGGAGCGCGCCATCCATGTAGCCGTTCCATTCCGTCGCCGTCTCCGTCCCAGCCCAGTGTAGTAGCCCAATTGGCGCGCGCAGCGCCTCACCATATGAGGTCAGGACACCCGGCGGCAGGAACCCGGCGTAGCACCCGCGCGAGTACTCCTCCTCCGCCCACGAGAGCTCGACATACTCTTTAGGAACACGCGCCTGCTCGCCAAAGTAGTGCGTGAGACAGTTCAGGACCTCGGCGCGACGCTCTTCTAGGCTGCGCCTACCCCAGCGACGCCCATCCTCACCCTCGATGAAGCCGAGCAGGATGCCGGCGAGCCGTCCGGCGGGGTGTTATCGAAGGTGATGCGCACCGCGCCAGTGTCGCTCGTCACCTGGCCAGTCAGCCCGTCCTCGCGCCAGAACGGCCCCTCGTAGAGGCACTGGACTTTGATAACGGCGCCCATGGGAACGCGCTGGGTGAACTGGTCACGATAGCCTGGCAGCGCGGGGCGGTAGCGCAGGCGCCCTGCCAGCGTCGGCGGCAGGGCAAGAATCGCGTGCTCGGCGGTCACCATGACACCATCTGCCTCGACGCGCACACTCCGCTCATCCTGCGCAATGGTGTGAGCTGGCGCATTCAAGATCACACGGTCATCTAGCGCCTCGGCCAGCTTTTCAGATAACTGTTGTGTCCCATCGACGCAGCGCCTCTCCTGCGCGCCGCTAGTGACGGCGACGAGATCCATCAGGTTGCCCGCCGAGTGGATATAGAACAGCACATGCAGCAGCGAGATGTCGCGCGCCTCGACCGAGAAGACAGCCTGGATCACCAGCTCCATCAGCTCGCGCGCTTCGTCGGAACGGGCGTTGGCGCGAATCCAGGTGTCGAACGTCTGCGAATCCCACTCCAGCGCTTTGGGCGCGGTCCAGGGCGCGTCCAGCGGGACCTGCGTCGCCATCATGTTCAGCGTTAGCATCGCCTCGACCACGTCCGCCGAGGTTGCGGGATCGTGCGTGGGAATCGCGCCGGAGTAGGTGATGCGCCCGCCACGGCGATATTCGATATTCTTGCCGGTGTCGTATGTCTTGAACGTCTGGACGCCCAACTCCTCAACGAGCGCGAGGATGCGCCGCTGCGTCGGGCCAATCCACTGCCCGCCCAGGTCAAGGAGAGTCCCGTCGCTGGCGGGGCGGGTCCATGTGCGTCCGCCAACCCGGTCGCGCGCGTCCAATACGAGCGGCTCGACGCCAGCCGCGAGCAGCGTCCGCGCCGCCATCAGCCCGGAGAGGCCCGCGCCGACGATCACGACATCGGCCCGGAGGTCTCTATTTGCGTCACGCGAGTCGCCGTCATCGGCGCCGTCACACCTGGAGGATACACCCATAACATGACTGTGCGGCTGGCCGCGCGCCTTTCGCTTAGAACACTCTAATGCCAGCGCAAGAAAGCGCGCCGCGTCGCGTAGCATTCTAGCATGTCGGCTTGTAATGAGTGTGGGCGACCCGCTATCGGATGATGAGGGCGCGCCAGCAGAGATTTCCTCCCTGGAGCGCCCAGACCACTATCTCCGTCTTGACAGCAACGGGCTTTAGCGCGCCGCACGCCACGGGGCTTCAGCTCCAATGGTCAGGTGTGTGTGGCTTGAGCCCTTGCCGCTAGTCTGCCGCTAGTCTGCCGCTAGTCTGCCGCTTTTGTCTGAATCAGGCAGAAGAGACGCACATGGACCAGCAAACCGTGCACAAGACCTACCAAGACCTGCCAAGACCTACCAAGACCTACAAGGAGAAGCTGCATCCCACGCCAGCCCCAGAGCGGGCGCTGGAGGACGTCCAGTGGCGCTGCCGTGACCTCTACAACGTCGCGCTGGAAGGGTGGGAGCAGCGCATCACGGCCTGGCGCCGCCGCCACGTCTCCGTTTCCCGCTATGGGCAGGAAGCCGAGCTGAAAGACATTCGGGCGGAGTTCCCCCAGTAGGCCGCTATCCACTCGCCTCTCTTCCTCGCCTCTCTTCCTCGCCTCTCTTCCACGAGGTGCTCGCGCGACTTGACAAGACCTCTCAGGCGTTCTTCCTGCGTCTCAAACGGGGCGAGCAGGGAGGATTTCCACGGTCCAAGGGGCGCAACCGGTATCACCGTTTCACCTTCACGGAATATGGCAACGGAGCGCTGCTGGACACTGGGGTCTTGGTCCTCTCGAAGATCGGGCGCATCCGCGTGCACTGGTCACGGCCCATCGAGGGCACACCCAAGACCGTCACCATCTCCAAAGAAGTTGCTGGAGAAGTTGATGGATGGTACGTGGCCGTCTCCTGCGACCCTGTCCCGATCCACCCGCCGCCCCCAACGGGCCAGGAGACAGCGATCGACCTGGGCTTGGAGTCGTTCGCTACCCTGGCCAACGGGCAGCAGATTTGCACACCCAGCCTACTATCGCAAGGCCGAAGCCTCTCTGCGTCGCTGCCAGCGGCGAGTGTCCCGCCGCCAGAAGGGGAGCCGCCGCCGCAGGAAGGCAGTCATGCTGCTCGCCAAGGCGCATCAGCACATCGCGCATCAGCACATCGCGCGCCAGCGCCGTGACTTCCACCACAAGTCAGCGCGCAAGTTGGTGCAAGCGTATGATGTGATCTACTATGAAGACCTGCGGGTCCGCAACATGGTGCAGAATCACCACCTCGCCAAGAGTATCAGCGATGCGGGGTGGAGCGCATTCCTCATCATCCGCACTTTCAAGGCTGCGAATGCCGGGAAGCGAGTGGTTGCGGTCAATCCCGCGTTCACCAGCCAGGCGTGTTCGGGCCCGGGCTGTGGCGTCATCGTGCAGAAGGGCTTGTCCATCCGCTGGCATAGCTGCCCAGCCTGTGGTGCGAGCCTGCATCGAGACCACAACGCCGCGCTGAATATCCTGCGACTGGGGCAAGAACAGAGAAATCGGCTCGGGATAGAGCCGTCAGGCGTCAACGTAGCGGGTTGCCGCATGCGTAGCCTGAGAACCCGCCGGGCTTCAGCCCGTGCGGAGTGTCAGGGTTAACTCGTCTTACTGAATCGCCCCGGCGAGGACGACCAGCACGACGGTGAGCGCGATGAGCAGGAGCGGCGCGCCGACGACGAGGCCAAGCCTGACGTTGCGTGACAACTGCGACTTGCCGGCGAAGTAGTAGACGATGGGGCCGATGATCGGCACGGCAAGCACCAGCGCGCCCCAGCCGAACTGCGCGCGGTTGAGAGGTCCTCGCGATGAGTGATCTCCCAGATTGCGATGGCGACCCAGGCGGCGTAGAGCGTGAAGAAGAGGAAGTTACCGAAGAGCGCGAGCAGGATCTGGACGATCGTGTAGGCAGTGAAGCCGAGCGGCTGTAGCATCGATGGGCCTCCAGACGGAACTTGTGGCGGGATGCCGTTGCGTGGCAGGCTTGCCGCCAGGGGGAATGGCTCGGTGAAGATGTCGCCACGCGGCGCGTTGACATCGGGCATATTCGGCTGTAACGCTGCCGGTGGCGGGGGAACGGTACTCCAATCGCGCGTATGATAATTTGGGCTGCTGTTGTAGCTGTCGCGCGCGTAGAGCAGCAAGGTCGGCGTCCATATCGCCACCGCCGACGTTCGGGAGCGGCGTCCCGCAGGCATGCGTCACCTCCAGCAGCGGCGGCAGCGTGGTCACCGCCTTGTTGTCGCTGAAGCAGTTGCCGGGGCCAGTTGGCGCGGAAAGCGCCATATCGGCGACGCCGGAGTTCTTGATGGTATTCTGCTCGACGACGTTATTCGAGGCGACGAAGAACTGGCCCTTGGTGATGATGCCGCCAACGAGGACGCCATAGAGCCCCTGGTCGTGGACGTTATTATGCGCGACGTAGTTCTGGTTGCCAGCCATCAGGCCGATGCCCACGCCGAGCACGGTGCGCTCGCTCTCGAAGGCGGGCGCATCTTCGTTGTTGTTGTCATAGACCTGGTTGTCGATGATCGTCGCGCCGCGCTGTGGCGCCAGCCCCTCGGAGAGCAGCGTGTTTGGCACAATACCGGCGGCGTTCTTCGTCCAGACCGAGTTCTTGATGACGAGATTGCCTCCGGCGTTCGTGCCGGAATAGCCCAGGCCGTTCCACTCTGAATGCACGTCGGTGATGAGTGCGTCGCAGGGGAAGCACTCGCCGATATAGAAGCCCGAATCTGGACTCCCCGAGGCGAGGCTATGATCGAACTCGCCTTTGCTGGAGGTGCGGGCGTAGATGCCGTAGTCACCCAGATCGTAGGCGGTTAGATAGCTGCCGCGATAGCCAGTGACGCCTTTCCAGAAGAAGCCGTTGCCGACGTAATGATGGGCGGTCATGTTCTCGATGATGACGTCATTCGCTTCGACGTAGATCCCGTTGGGGAGGACTGGCTTGCCGCTGGCGTCGCGCCCATCAAGTTCCACGCCCATGCGGTCCTCGCCGCGAATCGTGATCCCTGGCGTCTTTACGTCCACCGCCTCATGGTAGACGCCCTTTGCGATGAGCACGAGGTCGCCCGCCGTCGCCGCGTTCACCGCCGCCTGAATCGTCGGGAAGTCCGCGGGCACATGGATGGTGTGGTTGAAGGCTGCCCGCGTTGTGGTGGACCCTTGCATGGCTGCGCGCGGCGCGCTGGAGGTCGCGTCCACCGAAGCGGCGCTAGCGACCATCACGATGAGCGTCGCGAGTAGGGCGCCGAGTGCGAGCAAGCTTGCACGACGAGACGCATATCCCGGCGCGCGACCGGGTGGATGAACAGGGGGCGCGGTGAGAAATCTGCGCATGCGGCCATCTCCTCAGCGAGCGGCGCAAGGCATCATCCGGCGGTGAGAAGACGGGGATGCCGCCGTCTGGCTGTGCGCGCCAGTATACCGCTGCTGAGGTATCCCGGCAACAGCGAATATTCGTTCGATCTGCTCTCGCTAAGGGAAAGTGATTGGTTTACGAAAATTGGCAGTTGACAGAACGGGGCGCGTAAGGCACAATGCGCTCAACTTCCGCCTGTGTATTGTATCCTCGTATCGTATCCTCATCGACGCGATCGTGTGCGATTATGAGATGGCAGCTTTTCCCACGGCCCCGTAGCCCGAAAGGATTGTGAGGAACGGCCTCGTAGGAGATTGGCTGTGCGGCGGAATATTCGCCGCGTTTCCCCCCATGCGTCGCGTGATGAGGTCACCCGTCGAAGAGCCGATGTAAGAAGATGCGGCGATCGGGCGTATCTTCTTGTACAGGGACTTCGTGACCTGGTCACAGTGGCCATCACCGAACAGCCCACCCGTGCGTACTCGCTGTATGTATCCCGGCAATGACGCCGGACGGGTGGAGACGCGAGGAGAGACATTGTGCACGAAGAGTGGACCGATGAGGCCCTGTACAAAGGTCTCGTCGCCCGCGAGGCGCGCGCCCTGGAGGCCCTGATTCGTCGCTATTCGCGCGAGATGTCGTACTTTATCCGGATCGTGCTCGAGGGGGTGGGGACACTTCAGGACGCCGAAGAGTGCGCCAATGACCTCTTCATTGCGGCCTGGCGGGAGATCGACTCCTATGACCCCGCGCGCGCATCGTTGCGCACGTGGCTGACGATGCGGGCCAAGTACATCGCGCTGGATAAACGGAGGCAGGTGCAGCGCCGCCACGCTGGGGTCATCTCGCTCGACGGCGAGCGCAAGCAATCCTCTGGCGAGTCGAATGGCTCAGAGGTTCCAGCGCTGTACCTCTCGGATAACAGCATGGAGGGTCTGGTCGAGCAGCAAGAGCGGCGCGAGGAGCTAGAGGGCGCGCTCAACGAACTCAATTCGCTGGATCGACGTCTGGTGCTGATGCGATACTTCCAGTTGACGCCAACTGAACAAATCTGCGCTGAGACGGGTCTGACCCGTCAGGCCATTGATACACGGTTATGGCGCGCACGCAAAGTCCTGCGTGACACGCTTGGGGGACACAGTCATGAACGGGTTCGACCAGTTCGCAAGCTCTGAGACGGGCGCGTCTGGGGCTGAACGTCTGGAACCGTCATTCCCACCTGACTTCACGCAGGATGAGGCGCTTTTCGCCAGCGAATTGCGCGATATCTATGACATCGAGCGGGAAGACCTGCCTGCGGGCTACGTTCCCACGATCCTGGGCTACGAGCGTCACAAGCCTGCTCAGCCTGGCTTTGAGCGCCGCCTGACGCGTCGCATCTTTCGCGAATTGAACCTTCCAGGCCGTCCCCTCTTCGAGCGAAGCTTCGTGCTCCAGTTCGGCGCCGCGCTGGCGGAGCCTGCGCAGCAGCTGCGGCATGCTGGTCGCGCCGCGATTGGGGTGCTGGCGTCGGTCATGTTGGTGATGGTCATGAGCATGGTCTTCGCCACACCGTCTTTCGCTGATGGCCTACAAATCCTACTGGGGCATACCGGTGTACAACAGGTCGCCGACTATCCGCGTAATGTCCACGACTCTGCGCCGCCACAGACAAATCAGCGGGAGACGCCGACTCCGCTGTACTGGATGGGTCCGACGGTCGAAGAATACGCCTACCTTGGCATGCGCAAGTTGCCGAGCGAGGACTGGTCAAATGGGCCAATCGTCGATGTCCAGTATGTGCTGACCAACATTCCAGCGGGAAGCGGTGTGCTGGATGTCCGCATGTTCCAGATCGCCGACGAGTATCAGGCGGTGCTCAAAGTCGTGCAGTCAGGGTCTGCGCGCGAGATCAGGTTCGGCGACACATGGGCGATCTACGTCGATGGAACGTGGGTGGCGCAAGGACGTCATCGATTCTGGCAGTCGGGTGTGCATAGCCAGTTGTTGTTCGAGAAGAACGGTCTCATTTTCTGGATCACCGGCGATCAGCGCGATGGCATGGATCAGGCGCATCTGCTGGCTGCGGCAAGCAAGATCACCGCAGCTACCAGCGCGGAATTGAACGTGCGCCATCTTTCGGTCGGATTGGTCGGAGGTGAGTTGCAGTCGCTGTTCCACGATCCAATGGGCGAGGAGGTCTATGCTCTCGTCCCCCGTGGCGCGGATGGGAATAGTACCGGCCAGTTAGTGTCATTCCCAACGCCCTATGCAGGGTCGCAGGTAGACGCCAGTTGAGTGTACTCCGCGTCTCTAGACGACCTGTGTAAGATTTCTCGGACTTCGTGACGTAGTACCAGATACGCGCCATCAGGCGCCTGGAAGAAAGGAACCGCTGATGCGGACGGCTGCGGCATTCGCGCCGCGCTCATCTCCGCATCAAGGTGGGTCGCTGCCTGTGGTTCCTAGTTTGATCGTCGTCTCTCAGCGACGTGAGCATACCCGGAAGGGTCCGGGTAACTGAAGGGAGGTGTTCAGGCTCGCGTTCGATACCCTTGATGGTAGCTGGCATGCCACTATAACGGGGCCAGTGGCTCCGAGTGACGTGACCGCTGCCCGTCTGGCGGGTGTGCGGTTTCCAGGTTGTTTGGAAAGCCACGCGCGTCAGCGATTTACACGTTCGATCTTCAGGAGAAAGAAACGCA
>CAVTFE010000052.1:0-44504 GCA_963733745.1 uncultured bacterium | reverse complement strand
AGGGTTGGGGTCAAGTCTGTGGTGTAGAGGGAACCTACACAATTCGAGCGCGCCCATTTGTCCACCATCTAGTATGCTAGTCTGCGTGGCTCGCTTCCTTGTCCTCGGGCGTCTCTACAGGGCTATGGCGACGAAATTCTATGAGTTTCGTGGTCCACCCACTCTCTGGCCTTATGCCCATTGCTACCATCCGAAGAACCCCTCCCTCGGCCGGGATGTCCATAGGCGCATTGCGACCTCCTGTATCCTGAAATGGCCTTGTTCAGACAAGCTCTCTCAAGCGGTGGTAGCCACCTACGTACCTTCAGGCTGCCTCCTTGACGCGATAAAACCCATGTTCTCTACTGAGAACAGGGATTGCCGCTTGGCATGTCCCGTCCTCAGCAGGAGTGAAGGAGAGAGTCGGTGAGCAGCCATCCAATCGTCCACATCGAGCTTCCCGCGAGCGATCTCAAGGAGGTCAGCCGGTTCTACGCCGACGTGTTCGGCTGGCAGATTGATGAAGCCACGATGGAGGACTATCCGATGTTCGCCGCCGAAGGTGGCCCTGGTGGTGGATTTGTCCATGTAGACGACATCGGCCATACAGTGGGCAAGCCTTTGCTCTTCATTGGCGTGACGACATCAATGACAGTCTGGCGGCGGTCGAGGCCCATGGCGGCAAGACCCTTATGCCACGAACCGCGATTCCCCATGTCGGGTGGTGGGCGATCTTCGCTGACTCGTCTGGCAATACCCTCGCCCTCTACACCCGCGATGAGACTGCCGCGTAGCGCCTTCATCGCGTGAGCCTCCGATGACCGTGTCCCGCTCATCGCATGGCGGGATATGGGCGGTTTTTGAGCGAAGGCGCTGCGCCAGGGGAAGTGGGAGCAGCGTTGAGGCAGCACCCAGGCAACTTTGGGGAAGAAAGCGGTGGGCGCCTGCGCAGTGATCAGTGAGAGCGCCCCCATTCGCTGAAGCTGGTGTCAAGAAATGTTTCGTACCAGCCATCAGTTGCTGGTTAGGCCCGTTATTGAGTAGAGAGGCGCCTCTTCGGCCCGCCAGCAGCAGTGCGCCACTACCGAGCACCCAGCAGGCAAGTGCTACAAAATACAGTGTGCGCGTCGAATCCAGCGCGCTGGCGAGATACCCGAGCGCCCCGAGCGCAATCATAACCATCCCGGCTCGCGCCGACTGGCGACGCAGCACAAGAGGCGCCACTCCAGCGCCTATTGCCAGCACAACTGCGGCGACGCCCAGCGCCACATAGCCACTGGTCGGCGACTCAGCGCCCTTGGTGAGCTCGAACCAGGTGGAGTAACAGCCAATCACCATCCCCAGCAGACCCAACGCCAGACCAATTGGGCGCATTACGTCCACCCTCTCCTCATCGATTGGTGGTTTGCATCCAACATTATCAAGCCGATGCCGCTCTGACATGCACACACGTGCGGCGGATGCTTGTCGTGAGTGCGTGGCGCTACGGACTGCTAGGCGTATGGTGGATGCCTCCACCGGTATCAGGTAGAGAGAGCGCACACAACGAGAGCGCCTGTGTGTCGGGAGGCTGACCATGCTGATCGAACTTGTGGGGACAGTGCTCTTTCTCGCCAGTGTCTTGGGCGCGCTTGGCGTCGTGATAGCCCTTCTCTATGGCGCGCTCACACGACGGCGTCGGCTCATCAGTGTCCTACTCATCAGCGCTGCGGTCTGGCTTGTGGGGTACAGCGTCCTGTTGATCGGCGCCTCACTCCTCACCCCGCAACAGGTGCTTGAGGCACACCAGGAACGTTGCTTCGACGAGATGTGCTTCTCCGTGCTCCAGGCGACGACCCAGCCAACGGTTGGCGATGGCGAGCGGACGCGGGCCGCGCAGGGGCTGTACTATGTGGTGACCGTACAGCTCCGCAATGCCAGCCAGCGCACTGCGCAGAAGCCGGATCATCCCGCCTTCTTCCTTGATGACGGGCGAGGGCGTCACTACCTCCCATCGCAGGCGGCGCAACAGACTCTCGGCCAACAGCCGGTCTGGGACGCACGCCTCCAACCAGGCGAGACGCAGCCGCGGACGCTCATCTTCGACGCGCCTGCGGATCTAGCGCAGCAATCGCCGCTGCCGCGTCTGGGCATCACCGAAGGGAGTTGGCCCACTCCGCTCATCATTGGCGACGAGAACAGTCCATGGCACCAAGTGACGGTGATTCAACTCACCTTCTAAGCAGGCGGGTGCTGCGCTCGTTTGATACCGCCTGCCGGAACGTGACGCGGGAAACGACATGTTCTACGAGTTCGACCCAGCTCTTTACACACAGATGATGTCAGCGAACGAGGGCGAACTCTTGCTCTATGTCGGCGGAACTCGTTAAAGCGGTTGTTCGCCCACCTCAGCGAATGCTGGAACGAGGGCGCCGATTGCGCGCTCACGATCCCCTGGTCTGTTCCGGCGCACCAGATCTGTAGCCGCTTCCCACGTCTTTTGCTGCAGCTCGCTGAGGGCGACACCAGCCGGAATCACCCCCTCCGGACTGTCCTCAAGACGGCGGATGACAGCAAATGCTTCCCCTGGCCCTTGCGCCCAAATGGTGTAGGTAGGCAGTACCCGTGGGCTGAGTGAAAGGTGCTCGAGTTCGGTGCGCAGCCACGCTTCGCGGCTCATCCCAGCAGCTGCGGCTCGCACCTCTAAGCCCGCGACAACAGACTTTGGTACGTCTCGGATCACTATGGTCGGCATCTTATTCCTCCAAGTGCTAGCAACGCTATCAATCCAAGCCATGATAGCATTGCTAGCACCAGAGTGTCAAGTCGAACCGGCGATCGGGGAGAGTTGAACTATCCGCCGTCTGTTCGTCTGCGTTCGTGGTTGTCCGCCTGTTTCGAGAAATTCGGCACTCCTTTCACTAATACTGCTGTCAGAGTTCGTCTGAGTTCGCCAGCACTGGTGTCAAAACTGGTGTCAGATGAACGACGAACGACCCAAATCACGTGTTATCTGTCATATTGGTTCTGCTCTTCATTACGTCTAAATCTTGTTGATGCCGTGGTCACCAGTGTGAAGATTTTCGTTGGCGACTTTCGACGTGACGTACCCATGGCAGGCGAGCTCCAATATCACCGCTTGACAGGCTTCCTATACTGATTCTACCGATCAGTGATAGGGGGCGGTATGCGTGAGACACCGCGTGGCAGTTGGTGGCAGCGCCTCCTGCACACCTCCACAGCCGCCAAGGTCGGCATTGTCGCAGGCGTGGTTGTCTTCTCCTGCGGCCTGTGCGCCTGTATCAGCGTGGCGTCTCTGGCAGCGCTTGGCGGCATATGGGCGCCGGTTTCCATCTCCACAGCGCCAGCGCATGACACACTGTCTCAGGCGACGCCCTCGTCGCTGGCCGCCACGGCAACCGCCGTTCTTCCAACTCCAACGCCACACTCAATCGATGGGCCACAGCCAGTGCCGGGAGTGGTCACCGCCGCCCTTGGCGGGCCAGTCCAAGCCTTCTACACGAAGTACGGCGTTGAGGCGGATAACCTCTTCAGCTCGAACGGCGTGACGTTCAGCCTCATTGACGATACGGGCGCGGATGGCATGCCACACGTCTTCGAGATGCTGGTCCACGCAAGTGACGCTCACCAATGGACAGTAGCGCAGGCAATACCGATCTGTACGGCGTTTTTGTCGCCTGACGCCGACTTCAACCGGTCCATAACCACAAGCGACGGTAATCCAGAAGACGTGTATGTCAGTCTCAAAGCCCATGAGTCGTTTGCCCGAGCATCGCCATGGTATACCGCAGACGGCACGATCAGCATTGTCTACGAACACCCTGTCGGCGGTGGCAGCGGAATCTCTCAATGTACTCTCTCAATGGGTATCTAGCTGGCTTTGCCTGCGTTCTTCTTCGCAATCCTCACAGAGCTGCAGCATGATCTTACAAGGGCAGAGTGCGAGTATGCGCTCCTCGGAAAAAGAAGCAATCAATATCCTATAACAGCGGCGGTTTAGCAAACCGCTCGGCTGTGTTCATCACTGTTCGTCACTGTTCGTGAATGTCGCAATATTCTAGATTTTGGCCGGTGCTCTGTTCGCTGACGTTCACCATTGTTCGTTGGCGTTGGTGTCAAATTTGGTGTCAGGTGTCACTGGAAGAATGACTCCTAACTTCGCTCTGTTGGCTTCAACTACCGCTCACCACCTGGCAGAGGCAGGGTCATGACGACCAGGATCATGCCTGCTCCAAGTAGCGAGAGCAGACTCAAATTGAAGCTGGAGAGGGGCAGTTGATCAGAGAGCCAGAGAACGTTCGCCTCAAGCAAGAGAACACTCAGCCCGACATAGAGCGCATAGGCGCCTGTCGAGCGGGGAGAGCGTACCCCTTTGAGCACCCCAAAGGTTGGATCATACGAGGGTCGGAGGGTAATATAGGCTGCGCCAAGCAGGCAGATGCTGACAAGTGTCAGGAGGGCAACGAGGGCCTAAGAGTGAAACGAGGGATAGAGAGTTAGTAAGAGAAGCGGCACATAGGCAAACAGACTGAGTTCAATCACGCGCGCATCTATGCGCATCTGGTCTTTCCTCTCCTCACCATTAGGTCCATTCCAGTATAGTCAAGCCCTTGACCTGATAGGGGAGAGTCGAACACCCCGCCATGTGTTCTGTTCAGTTCACCAGCGTCCGCCCCGTCATGTGAATTGCGGCTTTGTTTTCAACGTTTGTTCGTGGTTGTTCGCTGACGTTCACCGGCGTTGCTGTCAGAATTGCTGTCAACCGGCTGCTTCGCGAAGATTGTCCTCTACCTCTAGTTCTAGGCGCGCAAAGGGCTTAAGTGCGCCTAACACAACCTCAGGCTACGTGGTAGATTAGCGGCATGAGGACGCCATTAATCAGCGACGGTCTGTGGGAGATCGTCGCGCCGCTCTTACCAGCGGAGCCACCTAAGCCCAAGGGTGGACGGCCACGCAGCATTTCCGATCGAGCCGCCCTCATGGGCATTATCTTTGTCCTGAAGAGTGGCATTCCCTGGGAGATGCTGCCCCAGGAGTTAGGCTGCGGCAGTGGTATGACATGCTGGCGGCGCTTGCGTGATTGGCAGCAAGCCGGTGTGTGGAGACGCCTGCATCGCGCGCTCCTGCAACGACTGCAAGACGCAAGGCGCATTGACTGGACACGAGCCTCACTCGACAGCGCAAGTGTGCCCGCTCCCGGGGGGGCGAGCAGACCGGCAAGGATCCGACGAATCGCGGCAAATTGGGCACGAAGCGTCACATCGTGGTGGACCGCCATGGCGTGCCACTCGCACTGACCATCTCGGGCTCGAATGTCCACGACTCCAAGCAGCTCGAAGCGACGGTCGACGCCATAGCGCCGCTGCGTCTGCCGGGCAAGCGCCGTGGGCGGCCACGCCAGCGCCCGGTCAAACTGCATGCGGACAAGGGTTATGATTATCCGCGCTGTCGGCAGGCGTTGCGCAGACGAGGCATCACTCCGCGCATCGCTCGGCGCGGCATCGAGTCGCGTGAACGGTTAGGGCGCTATCGGTGGGTGGTCGAGCGGACACTCTCCTGGCTCAACCGCTTCCGCCGGCTCAAGGTGCGCTATGAGCGCCGCGCCGATATCCATCAGGCGTTTCTCTCTCTGGGCTGCTCACTCATTTGCCGACAGGCGCTCAACCGATGATCGTGATGTGGAATATTCTTGGGGCTGTGTACATGTCCTCGTGTCTGGTGATCAAGGAGCTTCCATGGGAGAGTCTACGGCGGTGTCACTCGGCTGGTCTCAGGCCCTCGCATGGCGTCTGCGGCAGCTGCTGCTCGACCCGGTCGGCGCCGAATCGGTCGCAGGCGTCGTGCGCCGTCTGTGCGCCATCCCAGCCCAGCCCGACGCCGCAGCCGAGCTAGCCGTCCGCACAAGGCGCGCACAGTCTCGATCGGGCGAGGTCGCTCGCGCCCTGGCTGACGGCCAGATTATCAAGGCGTATGCGTTTCGCGGCGCCACGCACTTGTTGACACCCGAGGAGGGTGGCGCCTACCTGGCCTTGCGTGCTGCCAGTCGCATGTGGGAGCTGCCCAGCTGGCAGAGCTTCTATGGTCTGACGCCATCTGACTGGCCATCGCTACGGGAGGTTGTGCGCGAGGCGCTGGCCGAGGGGCCGATGACGCGAGACGAGCTCAGCGCGGCGGTCACCACCCGGCCCCAGTTCCAGCATCTTGGCCCTGCCTTCAAAAGCGAGTCCGATACCTTGCTCAAGCCGCTCGCGTGGCAGGGAGATATGAGCTTCGGTCCTCCGCGCGAGGGACATGCGACCTTCCAGCGGCTTGATCTCAACCCGCGTTGGACGGGCCTGCCCGATCTCGACCAAGCTGGCATGCACGCGGTCGAGGCGTACTTCCGGGCCTATGGGCCAGCGACGCCTGCTCACGTGCAGTATTGGCTTGGCGAGGGCTTGGGCGCGGGGCGCAAACGGATTCAGTCCTGGATCGCGGCCCTAGGTGAGCGTCTGGCGGCGGTCAATATTGATGGGGACACCGCCTACGTCTTGCGCGAGGATCTCGACGAGTTGGCCGCGACG
The DNA here is from genome assembly GCA_963733745.1 of uncultured bacterium. Lineage (GTDB taxonomy): Bacteria > Chloroflexota > Ktedonobacteria > Ktedonobacterales > JADMIN01 > DASWAC01. The sequence goes on along the minus strand of CAVTFE010000052.1, from coordinate 37,962 downwards.
CGCGCGTCGACTGCCGTGCGGCTCCTGCCGGGACGTGACCAATGGGTCCTCGGTCCAGGCACAGCTGATGTCCACGTCGTGCCACCGGCTCGGCGGCATCTGGTCAGCCGTCAGGCCAACCTTGTGATCGTTGGTGGAGTCGTGTCCGCCACGTGGACGCTTTCCGACGACCACCTCGTCGCTGCATGGTTCACTGAAGCAAGCTCGCCCGCCCACGAAGCGCTGGCAGAAGAGGTTGCGCGGCTTGCCACGATCCTCGAACGGCCTCTGCAGTTGCGCGTCCAGATGATGTGAGAGCGTCCGCCCATTTGTAGCTATGCCTGACAAGCGATAGCGCTGGGAGAAAGCGCCAGTGCGCCGGTCGGCGGCGCCCGGCGACCCGGAATGATGGAGTCAAGAAAGCTTCAGCGTCTGTCATGAGGTGCTGTGCACTGGTATCTGGTCAGGCGCACGTGGCGAGGCGGGGTGAAGGGTGAGGCGCTGGTTCGGTGGGTAGTAGCAGTGTGATAATCGCGCAGCATGTGTCAGGAACTAGGAACGTACCCATGCTGCCAACCAACCACCCGACATAGGGTTTTGATAGGCGCATTTAGGGTAGTAACCCTAAGCGGGGTCCAGGGGCGGAGCCCTTGGTGGGGGTCAGGGGCAACGCCCCAGCGCGCTGCGAGCAATACCAGCCTAGCGCGGAGAGTGAGAGGGGGTCCAGGGGGAGGGAGAGGACTCGTCGCAATGCACGGTCCTTTCCCTCCCCCTGGTCGGTACGGCGTTAATCCCCTCAACGGAGACCTGCAGCGTTGCCCTACGGTTCTCCCTGCCGGGCGCGCGGCACGACGCGGCGCGCCCGGCATTGTCTGCCCTCAGCAACAATCTCGCCAGCGGCGACCACGTTCTGAGGGTGCGGAACCACTAACAGGCACCCTCAGAAACAGGCACCCTCAGATTGACAGCGGGCATGTCACCTATCGGAACGTTTGCGCAACTCCGGCAGGTGCTGTGCCTCAAATTCCTCACGAGTCATGCCATAGAGCAGCTCGTCAAAGTGTCGCCCGTGCGTAAAGATCATGCGACGCAGGCGGCCTTCGACCTGAAAGCCAAGCCGCTCATGTAGCGCAATAGAGGGAGCATTGAAGCTATACACCTGCGCGGTCACTTTCTGGTAGCGCAACTCGTGGAAGAAATAGCGCAACACCAGGAGGATGGCCTCTGAGGCATAGCCCTTACGCATGTGCTCGGCGCGGATGGCGACGCCATAACTAAATGTCCCAGCGCGCCGCTCGCAGTGATGTGTCCCGATGGCGCCGACCTGCTGCCCAGCGTGTGTTTCGATCTCGAAGTCGAAGTCATCGGAGGTCTTACCCTCCTGCTGCGATGTGCGTTCCGCCCAGCGTTTGGCCGCTTCCTGTGAGTGGGGAAAATGCACACGGTCCAAGCTGCGGGCGGTCTCGCTGTCCTGGTCCCACAGGAAGTGCGTCTCCCAATCAGCTGGCTCGACAGCACGCAAGCGGATATATGCGCCTGCCCAGGTACCTCCTGTCGCCCAGGATGCTGCCGCGCTCGAGATGGCTTCCTGATTCACAGGTCTCTTCCCTTTCTTCTAGCAGTCATCGGCACGCACTGCCACAGCACCGCCTAGAGCGCTAGCTGACCGCAGTGTTATGAGCCGCTATGAGCCGCTATGAGCCGCTATGAGCCGCTATGACCCGCACATAGGCGACGAAGCGCGCCGTTGCTTGAGCAGCGGCAGGATCAGCTGCGCGATGGACTCGTCCCCACGGGTCAGGTCGATCATCCAAGGCACGCTGAATAAGACCCGACCACTCCGCATCCAATGTGTCTCGCGCCCACAAACCTGCCGCACGCTTCGAGGCAACCACGCCATGATCCAAGGTATAGAGGATGCGACAGTGGCTCAGCACGGCGTGGGGCTGTAACCAGGCATTGCGGAGTTGCTCCGGCTCAGCCAGGAGATAGTCCGCCCACTCAGTCAGGACTCGTCGCATTTCCTGGCGCAACTCGGTCGGCGTTACCAGTTCGATGAACTCGCTGGGGGCGGGTCCGAGCAGCACGACGCCATGCTCACGCAGTGTCCAGCGCGCCACCGCGGTATTGTCGTGGTTCGACCAGGCTAGCTCCATGCTGCCGTTGTCCACATATAAGAAGGGCGCTCGTTCTGGGTCCAGACGCCTGATGAGCGCGAGAGGGGTATACGAGCCTTCCAGATGCTGCGCCCATGGGATCTTGAGGGCATACAGCCGACGGTGCAAGGTTCCAAGGTCGACATGCTGCGCCTCGCTCACCGGCGCGTGCGTCACGACCAAGAAATCGACATCGCTGTACTGATCAGCGTCACCAAGGGCAAACGAGCCCGTGAGATACGCCCCGTAGAACGCCTGCTCAAGTGCGTCCTGTGCGCCGAGCACCAACTCAGCTAGCACGTCGTTGAGATCGTTGAAGGCGGTGGGTTGCAGACTCATCGTTGGCTGCCAATCTGTCGCTCTCTTGCCTTCAGAGGCATCCGTCGTCCCTGGTCGAGGTGGCTATCAGTTGGCGACAGTATAGGCGTCTATCGCCTGTGCGCGGTGCCAGATATCTTCCAATTCTCCCCTGAGGTAGCGGACTTGTCGCAAGCGGAAGTCTCGCTGTTGTGATCAGCCACAGGCGTCGCCGTAGCGCGACGGCGAGGCAAGGAGGGACATAATGATGCGCTATCCCATCGTCGGAGCCAACATCGATACCTGGCTCATCAACGTCAAAGGCAAACTGCCCGACGGATCGGCGGAGGAACTCGACTTCCTCAAGGAAGCCAGCCAAGAGGCGGATGAGGATCTCCCCACGCGCTGGACGTTCGCCGGCGAGACGCTCTTCATCCGCGCCCATGGTTCTGGACGGCAGTGGCGCTGGATTCTCCACTGTCCGAGTCTGCATCTCGATATCGGCCGAGGTAAGCTCAACCACATCATTGGCAAGGCCCGCTTGTCAGCCGCTTTCCTCTGGGAGCACGAACTCGGTGATGCGCTCCATCTGCTCTACTCGTTCCTGGTGGACTTCTATGGCGAGGGCTTCATGCTCCAGGTCAGTGAGGTCCATCTGTGCGCCGATATCGCCGGCTGGGAGCTCTCCCTCGACGATGCGCCTGCCTTTATTACCCGCGGGCATCGCCGCAAGACGCATACCGAGGGCGAACGTTGCAGACGACACAGAGGAGGATCCGTTCGTCCGTCCGGCACTCGAGCTGAACATGACGGGCAGACGCTGCACCGGCTACGAGTTCAGCAAAGGCGCAGCGCACTCCTGCACGATCTACGACAAGACCAAAGAAATCACAGTCTCGCGCAAGGACTGGATGCAGGAGGTCTGGCGCAGCAACGGCTGGGACGGCGAAGCCCGCGTGACCCGCGTCGAGTTCCGCTACAAGCGGGAATGTCTCAAGGAGCTCGGCGTTGAGGACCCCTACGACTCTGCTCGACCAACTGCCTGGCCTATGGGCCTACTCCACGCTGCAATGGCTGCGCCACACGATCCCTACTGACGACACCAATCGCGGCAGATGGGAGTGCTCGCCGTTCTGGCAAGCCATCCAGCAGGCGGACTTCTTCGGCAATGGGACGCCAGCAGTACGCGAACGCAAACGCGTCGGTGATCTGCGCCTCATCTGCCAGATGCTCTCGGGCTGCTCCACGACGGCGGCGGCGTATCTCTCAGGCCAACTCCCCGCAGATGAGGATGGCACCCACTTCCTGCTGTGGTTCATGACCTGGCAGGAGGAGTATCTGCGCAAGAAACGCGTCAGCTTCGGTGCGATCCGCGACTTCAAACAAACCCAGCTAGGCGTTGTTTCCGAAACGGTGGCGGCATAGGAAGTACTCAGCATGAAAGGAACATGAGACGATGCAAGCCCGGCGAATGACTCTGCCCACCATCGGGCAAGAGTCAAAAGTCTTGCTGAGTGTGAACGAAGCGGCTGTGGCGCTCAGCCTTGGCCGCTCCGCCGTGTATGACTTGATTATGAGAAAGGAGCTTGCCAGCATCAAGGTTGGTCGCACGCGCCGCGTTCCTGTCGTGGCGCTGCATCAGTATGTGCATCGCAGACTGGAAGAAGGAGAGTAGATCGTGAAAGCCAAACGCGGCAATAACGAAGGTAACATCAAGCGGCGCACAGATGGTCGCTGGGAAGCACGCATTACGACACGGGATGGCACGCGCAAGAGTTTCTATGGCCGCACACGCCAAGAGGTAGCGCGTCGGCTGACCGAAGCGTTGCGCGATCAAGATCAAGGTTTGCCTGTCGTGGGTGACAGTCAAACTGTTGAGCAATACCTCACGAGTTGGCTGGAATCAGCGAAACCAACCATCAAACTCAGCACGTGGATCCGCTATGAGCGTTTTGTGCGCCGAGATGCGCTGCCCACTCTTGGTGCTATACGGCTATCAAAGCTTTCACCGCAGCATCTGCAGGCGCTTTATGCCGCGCGACTTGCGGCCGGAGCTGCAACGACGACGGTCATTCATCTGCATGCGCTGCTCCATCTGGCGCTCGATGAGGCGTTGCGCCTTGGTCTCGTTCAGCGCAACGTGACCAACCTCGTGAATCCACCCCGTCGTGTGCGTGAGGAGATGAAGGCGCTGACTCCTGAACAGGCGCGTCGCTTTCTCGAAGCTGCTGCGGAGACTCCTCTTGAGGCGTTCTATGTGCTCGCAGTCATGACGGGCATGCGCATCGGAGAGCTGCTGGCGCTCAAGTGGCGCAATGTCGATCTGGAACGGCATACCGCGCAGGTTCGCTCCACGGTACAACGCCTGGGACCTTCGCTGGCGTTCTCCGAGCCCAAGACCGCACGCAGTCGACGCAAGGTGGCGCCTCAGCTAGCTTTCGAGGCACTGCATCGCCATCGGGCGCGTCAGGCGGAAGAGCGGTTGGCGCACGGTCCAGCGTGGGATGACTTGGATCTCGTCTTCCCCAACTCGGTGGGTCGACCGATGGAGCACAGTAATCTGCGGATTCGTAGCTTTCAGCCGCTGCTCGAGAAGGCCGGCTTGCCAAGAATCCGACTGCACGATCTGCGCCATACAGCTGCAACGCTGCTCCTGTTGCAGGGCGTGCACGTCAAAGTGGTCTCGGAGATGCTTGGCCACGCCTCGATTGCTATCACATTAGATCTGTACAGCCATGTGCTGCCCGATATGCAGCGCGAGGCGACGGCTGCGATGGATCGGCTGTTCAGTGAGGACGATGCGTCGGTTGGGGTCAATATTGGGGTCAAAACCGCGAAACGCAAGGCGCACTAGACGAGCGGCTTTGCCGCTTGCCTGAACGAAAGCCCGATAAATTCAAGGATGGAATGGGCCATGGATGGGTGGGGCTGAGAGGATTCGAACCTCCGACCTAGGGTTTAGGAAACCCATTACTTTTCTCTCAGGGCTTCTCATGTATCGCACTTTCACCCTGAAATCGGCGAAAATCGAGAGTAGTCTTTCGCAGGCGCTCTCACGTTTTCTCACCTATCTGCTGTACTTACTGCTGTAGTGCGCAACTCGCCTGACAGATACACAATATGCCCTTGACACGGATTTGTGCCCTCAACGGGAACGGTCTAAAGGGATGTCGATGGGCCGAGAGTTACCCTTTTCGTTCCACATGACCCTACCACGCTTAGATCTCTTCACGCCGTCCAGATGAATCGGTTGCTAGAAGCTCTCTACCCTGGGGAAAGAAAGCCTGTCGATCCAGGGATCGATCGAGAAACAACTGGGCAACGCCGCGCAACGGTGTTGCATATGGCGCACTATGCGGCTCTGCAAATGTGGAGCTAGGCTCGGCACGTCGAGACTAGCGGCGGTGTGGAGGGCGGCGCGATAACACACTACCTACTCACAAGTGGGTGTTACCTTCTGCGCCGCACATCCTACATATACTAAGGCATGTAACCTCTTTCACAGCTACCGTTCGGCGCTGCCAATGGCGGCGGCGCTATACATTGTTACCCACCAGGAGAAACTCGCTGTGGTCCGCAATAAACGACTTTCCCTCGGGCTGACTTGGTTCGTGCTTTCCCTGCTGGTCCTGCTGGTTGCTTGCAGCCCAAACACCCCTCTACCCAAGCCCACACCAACAATGCTCCCGGTGAGCACCCTGTCCCCCGGAACTGGTGGAGGCACCGGGCGCATCGCGCTGGCATGCGCTCCAGATCCTGCTCAGAACAAGGCGGATATCTGCGTGAGCAACCTCGATGGCTCGGAGCTCCAGCGGCTGACGAGTGGGCCAGGGCCGAACGTCTCCCCTGCTTGGGCGCCTGACGGCCAGCGCCTCGTCTTTCGAGCCGCGGATGCTCACGAGTTTGAAGCCAGCGACATCTGGATCATGAAGGCTGACGGCTCGCAGCAGACCAATCTGACGAACGACCAGCAAAGTAATTGGGGAGCCACCTGGGCGCCTGACGGGAAGCACATTCTCTTCAACTCTGTTCGTGATGGAGCCGGGATACCGCATCTGTATCTGATGAACCCTGATGGTTCTGGGCTGAGGCGTCTCTGCCCGCACTCGACCCTGTGGGAGGAGTATCCCGGCTGGTCGCCCGATGGCGCGAGCATCGCCTTTATGTCCAATGTGGGGTTCAGCGCATGGGTCATCTATGTGATGAATGCTGACTGCTCCGGGCTCAGACAGGTCACGCATGGTCCACGGGAAGACAGCACGCCGCGCTGGTCACCGGATGGCAAGAAGATTGCTTTCACTTCTGACCGGACGGGGCAGGCGGAAGTCTATCTCATGAATAGTGATGGCTCGCAGCAAACCAAGCTCACGACGAGTCCGAAAGATACTTCGTTCAATGGTCCCGATTGGTCGCCGGATGGCACGAAGCTGCTCTACTTACACAGCCTTGCCAATGGGGGAGAAATCTGGGTCATGAATGCGGATGGCTCGGGGCAAACGAAGCTAATGGATGCCTATGGCTTTGGCGATAGTCCAGTCTGGCAGCCGTAATAGACTCTCGCGTCATGCTGAGGAGGTCATGCAGCGACGTAGTGTGCCAATGTCTCGGCCTCAGCGCTATACGGGTGTCCCAAGGCTGACATCAACTTACGGTTTACAAAACGGAAGACGCTGGTTCAGGGCGTGTCGGAACGTGTCGTTGAGCAGAGTACTTCTCAGGCCGCAATGTCGTCAAGTGTCGCTGGATGTCGGGGTCGGTCGTGTGTTTGGGCGTCAGAATGGTCGTCAAAAGCATCGGTTTAGAAGACGGCATGCGTTCGTCTCTACGTTCTACTAGGTTCGTTGGAGTCTGTGCTTTCCTGCGTTTTGCAGTACGTGATGATACTCATGCGCAAGTGACCGCTCAATTCGCATAGGCGCATCCTGATCCGGTTCTGAAGGCAGCCTGGGACATGAAGCGACTCACGAGTTGTCAAACTCCAAGTGGACTCACTCCAGTCCCCCATGGTTCGTTTCACACGTTGGTGATCGGCTCACTCCTTCGCGTCCTCACGAAGCCCTGCCTCTCGCGCTCGGACAATGGCTTCGGCGCGATCGGCCACCTGAAGCTTGTTGAAGATGTTGGAGACATGATTACGCACCGTTTTCTCGCTGACAACCAGGCGTTGAGCGATCTGACTGTTGCTTCGCCCTTCCGCCATCAACAGGAGAATCTCGGACTCACGCTCGGTCAGGTCGGGGAATGCGTGTTGTACGGCCGCTTGTCTCGGGGCAGAGAAAAAGCGACTCAGGCGCGTTGCAATCGCCTGACCGAATATGGCCTCACCGCTCGCCACCGCGCGAATGGCCCGCAATACTTCATCCTGATCGGCGCCTTTGACGAGATAACCCCGTGCGCCCGCGCGCATGGCGGCGAACACGGCGTCATCCTCTTCCAGCATGGTCATGACTAGGATACTGATCTCAGGATACGCCTGAACAATGCGGCGCGTCGCCTCGATGCCACTGACACTCGGCATCTTGATATCCATCAGGATCACATCCGGACGCAACGCGGCCGCCTGGTCGATCGTCTCCTCCCCCGTCGTCGCCTCCCCAATCACGTCCACGCCAGAGACGGATTGCAGCAGCGCCTTCATACCATACCGAAAGACCGGATGATCATCGGCGATCAACACACGAATCTCGTTCGGCGTCATCACTCAGTCCCCCTTGGCAGAACTGCTCGCACGATCGTACCACCCGTCTGCCGTGACTCGACGGTACACCAGCCTCCTAGCTCCTCCGCCCGCTCACGCATCGAGGTCAGCCCCACCCCTGGCCGCGCGCCGTTCAGTCCACACCCGTCGTCGGCGATCTCCAGCCGCACAGACGTGTCGACCTCGAGACGAATTGAGCAGATACGAGCCTGGGCATGCCGAACGATATTGGTCATCGCCTCCTGGAAGATGCGATAGGCCGCCACATCGACGGCAGCTGGGAGCGGCGGCAGCTCATCGGGCGCCTCGACCGAGACGCGTAAGCCACTCTGGCTGAATTGCATCGCCTGCTCACGTAGCGCGAGCGCCAGGCCAAGCTCATCGAGAGCTGGAGGGCGAAGCTCGTAGACGACACGCCGGATCTCGGTAGTCGCGGCCTGCGCCTCCCGTTTCAGATCAACCAGCAACGCATCGGCGGCCGGGGGATTCTGCGTAAGGAGATTCCGGGCGGCGTCGCTCATCAGGGTCACGCTCGCCAGCGCCGGACCCAGACCATCGTGCAGGTCCCTGCGCAGGCGTCGCCGCTCCTCCTCACGCGCGGTGACGAGCCGCTCGCGCGAACGTTGTAGATCAGTCGTCAGGCGAACAGCGTACGTTGCCACCCCAGCCTGCCGCGCCAGATCTTCCAGCAGACGCTGCTCGGACGCCGAGAAGGAGCCTTCGCCGGAGCGTCTTCCGAGGATAAGGCGTCCAATCGCTTCGCCGTGGTACAGGAGTGGAAGGCGGACAGCCTCATCCGTTGGTGTTCCCACCGACGCAGCCACGACCTGCGCCTCCTCTTGCCCAAGCGCAATCGCCACGTAGGGCAGCTTCAATTCCTGCGCCACCGTTGCGACGATGGACGGAAGGACGGCGTCTGGGGCAAGGATCACTTCCAGCTGCTTGCCAAGCCGCGATAGGACCGCATAGGGCTCATCGCGCGCCCCATACAGCAACCGATTCACCCCCCGCTGCAGGCGCTCATGCAGGGGGTGAAACAAGATCGCTACCAGCGCAGTGGCCAGGAGCGAGAGGGCAATGGCCCCCTGGGTCTGCAAGAGCGCGCCAAGCCCGACGACGATGAGGACATAGACGCCGATGACACTGGCAGTGAGTGTCGTGTACACCAATGTGCGATTGAGGATCAGGTCGATGTCCCAGAGGCGGTAGCGTAGGATGGCGATGCCAAGAGAGACCGGCAGGAAGCTGAAGCCTATGAAGGCAAGGGAGGATCCCACCAGACCGAAGAGCACGGCGCGCTCCGGTGTGGCCGTGAGCCAGGGAATGAGGGTCTGAAGCGCCCCCACGGCGAGAAAGATTCCGAACGCCACGAGCAACCCAAAGAGCACCCACTTGGTCTGCTTCCGCTGAGCAGGATCGGAGACGCGCCAATAGCGGTAGAGAGGCGAAACAAGAATAGCCGCTGGCCAGAGGACATTCAGCACAGAGGTGAACCACACTGGCCAGTGGTCGGAATCCAGTGCGGACACCGACTGTACGATGAACAGCAAGGTGATTAGAATGGTAGTCCAGCCTGCCCAGCGGGGAACGAACCGACCATCTGGAAACAGTAGTGGGATGAGGAACAGTGCGAAATAAGAGAGAAGCGAAACAGTCAGGTAGAGATGCAGAGGCTGATTCAGTTCGGGATGGGTGTTGGCGAGAGCTGATCCACCACCGTAGGCATCGATGATGCCCGGGCCAAAGGTCACCAGCGTGAAGGAGATGAGCAGCGTAATCCACTCGGTTGAACGCCGGAAGAAGATCACGAAACCAGTCAGGAACATAGACCAGGTCATCAGGCCCAACGAGAGCAGCGCCTGAGCCGCATAGACAGATGGTGAAAGACCAAGCCGCTGCAGTCCAATGCGCCACGCGTCAGGCTGAAGGGTTACCATGCCATTGGTGTTGTGCAGCTGCTGGGCGGCGTGATAATAGAGTGGGGCCTCTGCGATCCAGATGACCACACCGGCTACTGCCATGACGACCCAGAGCGCGCGGATAATCTGGAGAAGAGGCCCGCGTAAGGTGAGAGGTGGACGAGCTATACGCAAGGGGACCGGCGTCGTGTTCGAGCGGGCACGGAGCAGGTTGGCCAGGACCACGGACTACCTCCCAGTTCGCAGAACGAGATCGCAGCGTGACTCCCGGGCACTATTGTACTCCGGTGTGCTCTGGAAGAGGTGGCCCACCTCCGACTCACCGCAAAAGGTCGGAGGTGGGTGTATCGACACTTCCACCAATTATCCCTGGACGGCCGCCGCCACTTGCGCCTGTGTCTCCGTCGCGCCTGCCTGTGGCAGCAGAAAGAGACTCAATAGCAAGAGCCAGAGCAAGACGAGGAGAGCGCCAAATAACCCAGCCAGCCCAAGTATCCCTTCTGGATCGACGACAGTAAAAGTGGCCAATACCCAGAGTATTCCTGGAAGGAGCCCAAACCAGCCGATCCAGCGTGGACCACGCGCCGAGCGAATGAGGACAAGCGAGGTAGCCAGTACGAACAGTCCAAAGAAGAGGTCTTGCGAGTAACTCACTGACTTATAGACTTGAACGAGGGCCCACACCAGGTTGGGGTCACTCTGCTGGAGCTGTGGGGCAATCGTCGCGGTAATGCTGGCGAGCATCGTGTTTGTCACAATGACCAGCGCTCCGCCAATGGCCCCTGCGGTGAAGGCGGGGGTGGACAGGGAGGCGGGTTCTTTCTCCCCCCGCCGCAAGATGCGTGTCAATCCCACGAGAAATATGAAGGACAGGATGTTGCTGGCGATTTGCAAGCCAATCCCCGTGAGCACAGCAGTGCGATTGTCCACCAGGAGGCTCACCACCTCACTCGCCGATTCATTACCGTGGATTTGCCCAGGCAAAGAGAACGACAGCACGAGGAGAACCACGCCCACCGTTCCCGCCAGCAGCATGCTGCGTTCCCGTCCGCGTCCAGACATGAGACCTTTCCTTTCACTGGTTCACTCACTGCACATCGACTGTCTTTAGGGATCCCGTCGAGACCCAGGCTACACGGCCCAGTGTCCCGGATTCATGGGGCAGGTGTCCTAGTTGACCGGGAAGACGTGTCGGGCGCTGGCAGAGTCATTGGTCTGACAACCAGCAGGAGATCGGCCAACCAATGTTCTCACAGCGTTCTTGGGAAGACCTTGCTGCGGCTGGTGGCCTCTGTGGATTGCCTGGCGCTCGTGAGATCGGCGTCGGAGGCAGCGGCGCTCGCCGAAGGTGACCAATAGACGTCCGACGCTTGGCATGGCAGGATGGGGCGGACCGCCTGAGCGTTTGCGTGGCACTGTCGCTCAGCAGACGCGCCCCGATGACTCGTCATAGCGCCTTGGGCTGACGTCGTCCCGCCTCGTTCGCAGACTCGGCGCAGCAGCATGGAGGAAGAGACCATGGACACGGAGCAGGGGCGCGATGCAGCGTACGTGCTGGGACACACCGAGCAGGAACTGGAGCGCCTGATGACGCAGTCGCAGCTCTTCGAGCCCTTCACTGCGCAGCTGTTCCGCGATGCCGGTATCGCCCCCGGGATGCGGGTGCTTGATGTCGGCTCTGGCAGCGGCGACGTCTCGTTTCTGGCCGCACGCATGGTCGGTCCCTCCGGCCACGTGGTCGGCGTCGATCGCTCAGCCGTCGCGCTGTTTCGTAGTTGTTGTGACAGGAGTGCGTACAGCGTGAGATGCGAGGGAGGCCGCGACAGGGATGTTGCGATGCGACAGGGATGTTGCGGCCTCTGTCTGTTTTCTGTTGGAGCGCCCTTATTACTTCAGATGATTGGATAGATCCACCATGCAGCATCGGTATCAGACCTCCACGACGTCACGGAGCGACATGTCCGAAATTCTCCATACCTGGCATACGGCGCTGGCAGCCGCGCGAGCGAGTGAATAAGCGGATCTCTACGCGTGCGTGGCAGTGCTCGTCATGGAATCTCTCGAACAATACACGACCATCTCAGACCTCATCGACGCGTATTTTTCCCCGCATGCCGTCTTGAAGGCCCGTGTGCTCACGTTCTGCGGCGAGGGAGAGGTTCACTTGGAGCCGTGGGTGTTGATGGGCGCCGCCTGCGCTCTCCAGCTCCGCCAACTGATGAACGATGCTGTAGCCTGACACGTTCACGCGCCCTGGGTTGATCAGTGGTGGGCCACAAAGCCCATGAGTCATGCTTCCCACGCGTCATCGACTGACAGTGGGAAGGTCGTCGCCGCGACGATTGCCTGCAAGCTCTGTTCGAGGAAGCGCACCACCTGCGCGCGGGTCACGTCGGGCTGCTGGACCCAGTGCAGACACACCTCGTCGAGTAAGCCCAACCAGCCCCGCAGCCCCAGCGCGACGAGCGCGCGCGCGCCGGCGGAGGCGTCTGTCGTCGCGTCAATGAAATCGCCCAGGTAACCAAGGCCACGAGAGAGACGCTCCAGTTGCTCCTGGCGATAGGTGGCAAGCAGACCTTCCACCTCACGATCCACACCGATGCCTCCACGCAGCACCATCTTCGCCAGTTCCGGAGACTGCTCAAACAGCGACAACTTCTGCGACAACCCGGCGTGCAGATCCGGGCTCAGGTCCGTGAAGTGGGTCATCTTCCTCTGCACATGCGCCACGGTCGCGACATACAGATCGCGTTTGCTCTCGAAGTAATAGTAGAGCAGCCCTTTCGACATGCCAGCCGCAGCGGCGAGATCCTCGATGGCGATCGCGTCATAGGCCTGGGTCGAGAAGAGGCGTTGGCTCGCTGCGAGGATGCGCTGGATGCGCTGGATGCGCCGCTCACGCTGCAGCCGCACCCGTTTCGCGACTCGCGTCCGTACTTGCGTGTGTGTCACATTGCTGGCTGGGGATGATCCTTCATCCTGATCGCCCAAGGTGTCCTGATCATATTGGATGGCCAGTGTACTCTGATGACCTGATTGCATGACGTATTCTTCCCTGAAACTCTTGGCGCTCGCTCACGAGCCTCTGTGAAGGGCCGTTTCGGATGGCTTTCTGCTACTCCTGCGCCTGAGCGTGAACGTCTGACGGAGCGCAGCGGAAGCTAGTGTCCATGCCGTGTGTGCAGGAGCGGGTCTATCAGAGCCCATGCTGACCTGCGCAGATCTTCTACAGGAGATACGCAGATGTTGACAAATAGTTGACTTTCGTTCAATATACTATTGACTTTCGTTCAAATACGTCGTATACTGTACTTATCGAACAGAATTCAATCTCTGGCGTCCCGCGCGCGCTCCCTCTTAACTGAGCACACCGGCACACCATCGACACGTGAAGGAAGGCGTGCTGAGCGATGGGCGGTGGGACGCCCACTCTGGTGGGACGCCCACTCTCATGGACCAGGCGCCGCGCTCGAAGCGCCGATCGTGCGGCCGAGTGAGCAGAGACGAAGACGGTCGGTGAGGTCGGTGTGATCTCACAGATGCGGATCAAGGATGAAGCCTCAAGGAAGAAGAAGGAGCGTCAAGGATGTTGAATGTGAGCATTTCGTTTGCGAACCTACTGATGTGGATTCTCGTCGGTGGCCTCGCTGGCTGGCTCGCAAGCCTCGTTGTCCGGGGCGGTGGGCTGGGGCTGATCGGTGATGTCCTGGTCGGCGTTATCGGCGCCTTCCTAGGTGGTCTGGTGCTCTCGCAGGCCTTCCCCAGTCTGTACGCCTTCACCGGTGGCTTTACCGGCTTCAGTGTCGGCAGCCTCATCGTCGCCTTTATCGGCGCGGTGATCCTGCTCCTTATCTCCCGGCTGTTCACCAGGCGGCTTGCGCACACTGGCGGCGCCGTCTAGAAGCGCGCCCCCGTGCTCCACTTGTACGCTCGGGGGTGCTCGTCGGCTGCGGTCATCCCAGGACGCCATCTCGGCGGCTCCTGACCGACCGCAGCCACCTCTCCGCCAGGTATCCATAGGTGTATCAGGCGGCGTTGACCAGGTCGACGTCAGCCATCTCGAAGGAGATCTCCCATGCTAGCCAACCAGTCACCAGCGCCGACAGCGCCACCCAATGAACCCCTCCAAGCCTCTGTCCAGGCGCCCTCCAGCGGTCGGCAGGGGTCTCGTTCGCCGAGCGGGCCGCGATGATCATCTATCTGATCCTGGGCGTCGTCGAGACGCTGATCATTGCCCGGGTGATCCTCAAGCTGCTCGCCGCGAACCCTGCCTCCGACATCGTGCGCTTCGTCTACAACCTCTCCGCCCCGCTCGTAGCGCCCTTCCAGGGAATCTTTCCGACCCCTGCGACGCAGAACAGCGTCCTAGAACTCTCCTCGCTCGTCGCCATCGCGGCCTATGCGCTCATCGCCTGGGGCATCGTGCGTCTCATCGCCATCCTGGGACCGCGACTATCGAGCAACACAGCGTCCTAGCGCGAGGAACTCCTCGCGTGGGGAGTAGGTCAGAGGTGGTACCAGTAGGCCCTTGCCAGACGATGACACGCTGGGCAGGCTGCTGAGGTGGGAACACGCAGAGGCAGCGAAGCAGAGCAGCAAGACGCAAGGATGCGTAGCGAAGGGCGCCACTCTGTCGGCGTCCAAGAAGGGAAGAGCAGATGAAAGTATTACGGTTCGTCGTCAACACCACCGACGGTTTAGTGGTTCGCCTGCTCCTCGGGGCGTTCTTCAGCGGTCTGCTGGCCGCGGGTATGACGTTGTTGGTGGCCTCCGAGGGCACGGGGGAGTGGCCACCCAGCCAGTTGACCTATGTGGCGATGGTGACGATCGGTGTCATCGTGGCGGCGATGGTGAGTCTCTTCATCTTGCTGCGCGCCACGCTGCGGAGCCTCGTGCGCGTGAGGACTCAGCCCGAGCAGGTCGGCTCCGCCCTCCCCGCCAGTGCGAACCCGGTCAGCGAGAAAGGCTCTCCGGTCATCGCCACCTCGCCACAGGGCTGAGTGACGGTTGACCAGCGTGGGGAATGAGGCATGGGGTAGCGTCCTTGCCGCCCTCAACGCCCCGTCGCCCTGAGGATCAGGGCGTGTAGGCCCAAGGAGGCACAAGGAGGAATACGCGATGAGGAGCATCTTGAGTTTCATCAAGCGCCTGGTTGGAGCCATGTTCAAAGGCTTCCTCTACACCGGCGTCGTGGCGGCGATCCTCTGTGCGGTGGTCTTGTTCGTCATGGCGCCAGATCATCAGGTGACGCTAGACACCTCAACCGCCTTTGCCATCGTGATTGCGCTGCTAGCCGGAGCGCTGGGAGCAGCGGTGGCGCTCATCTATCATCTGAGCCATCTCGACGGGATCCACCATGCGGTGCAACACATGAGCGCGCAGCGCGCTGGCCGTAGCGACAGTCAATCGCCCACGCGCTGACTGCTGGGAGCGTACTTGAGACGTTCGCGTCACAACAACCGAGGAGGGCCGCATGTCCCAAGAAACGCTCGAGGAGCGGCTCGAGGAGTCGCCGCAGACAGATGGCCCACGGGCGCGGACGGCGCGTCCTCAGCGGGGGCTGCGGCGTGGGTTGGGGCTGCTGGCGGGGCTTCTCGCGCTGGCGGTGGTGGGTGTGCTGGCCTATAACTTCGGCACGAGCTACTTCGCGCTCAACGGCGCGTGGTATGGGCCGCTGCGGGTGCAGGTCGGCCCTGGCCGCGTCTCGCTGGAAGTCTCCATGGATCTCGCGACCTATCTCAATGGCAGCCTCTCTGGCAGCGGCAAGGTGTGCTACCAGAACCCCCTCGGCGGCGAGACAACCTCCGTGGACCTGAAGGTCACGGGAAACCGCAACGCCGACAAGGTGACTATCGCGTTCGCCGCCTCGACGTCCACTCTCGGGATCCCTTTGCTCAGTATCGCCTTTGGGCCGGAGCTCGACCTCCATGGCGGCATTACGACAGATCCCGCGAAGACGCCGGTCGCTGGCACGCCGCTCGCTGGACTCCTCGTCAACGGCGCGGCCACGGCAGTGATGTTGAGCGGTGGGAACGGCGCCTTCCCGATGGCACTGGAGATGCAGCGTGGGGTGGTGGCGCAGTTCGCCTCCGCTTGCGCAGCGCTCTCGACGCTAGGAGACCGGGAGACGCCGGTGACGAGCATGAGTGACCATTGACACACCCAAGTTGCGTGGGTGGCCCAGAAGGGTGGCGTCTAGAGGGGTGGCGCGGGCCACCAGCTGGCGGAGCACTGGCCTAACGCCCGTAGCCGCTGGTCTCTGCAGGGTCTGTGAGAGAAAGGGTCTGGACAGACAGGGTCTCGTAAGAGACAGGGCTCAACGCGCCCCACCTATCGCGGCGAGGGGCTCGTGTTGTCTCCACTACATGGGCCAAACCATGCCAGGAAAGCTCCAAGAAAGGCGGCATCCTATGTCCGGTTGGCATCCCCCTCTACACCCAATGAAGCATCCCGTCTCTCATCTTGTGGCCAACAGCGATCTCGAGCTACGCGACGAAGGGATGGCCCATCTCGAGAGAGCGAAAGCACAGCTTGCTGGCGATCATGCGTCAGACGCGAGCAACTCGCTTGATGCAGCCTTCGAGGAGTTTGAGGAGATCCACAATCGCAACGCGGAGCACTGGCATCGAGGGCCAACTGGCAAGGTCGCAGACGATCTAGCGGAAACCTTCTATCTCAAAGGGCGCATCGCCGAAAAGGCAGAGAACGCTCATGCAAGCCGCTCTGACCTGGGGTGGGCGGATGAGTTCTATCGGCGGGCTGCCGAACCAGCGACACTCAAAACGAGCTTTTACCAAGAGGAGTTGGGAGCGTTTCGCGCTAGGAGGGCTCGATCAATGCTTGGCCAATGCTAGATCGCTTGGGGGCTGCTCGAGAGCTCGTCGACTCAGGCACACTGGCAGCCAGTGACCGCATAGCGGGCACACGGTTATCCATGCATGCGCCATTCCTTCGCCCCTTCAGCGCGCCGGCACGCTCGCTCGCCGCTGTGCCAGGAGCTGGAGCCAGAGACGAGGCACCTCCGTGATGTCAAGTTCTCGCGCCGCTTCGTCTGCCGCCCATGCGAGGGCCTCCGCGCCGATTGGAATGGGAACGCCTGGCAGCGCCCCCGCGATGAAGAGCCGGTAGCGCCCAATGTCGCGCACTGCCTGCAATGGCAGCATCGCCAGCTCGAGTGTCCGATCAAGCATGTGCAAGCCCTGGCTCTCCAGGAGATCGACGTATTCGTCCGCAGACTGCCAGGCGAGGGATGCGACCTGGCCTCGGTGGGTCGGGTGAAGATCGGGATGAGCCTGCCGAAGCCAGCCAAATGCCTGGCGGATCCAGCGATGGGCGAAACGCTCTCCTTCGGGCGTCTGTGCGCCGATAAAGAAGGTGGTGTTGCAGGCGAAGTAACCGCCTGGGGCCAGCGCAGACACGATCTTGTGAAGCGCATCTGGTGTATCGGGAATGAGATGGATGGCGTTGCACAAACAGACCAAATTGACGTCCGTTACAATATGCGCCAGTTGATCGGCGTCTCCATGTATGAACTGCACGGCCTGTCCCTGGAGGCGCTCGCGAGCGAGCTCCAGCGCCTCGCTGGCAGGCTCGATGCCAAGCACGGCCGCCGGCCGCCCCAGCCGCTCCAACTCGTCCAAAATGAGCTGCGTCACGGCTCCGGTGCCTGAGGCCAGGTCA
Organism: uncultured bacterium; assembly: GCA_963733745.1. Classification (GTDB taxonomy): domain Bacteria; phylum Chloroflexota; class Ktedonobacteria; order Ktedonobacterales; family JADMIN01; genus DASWAC01. Next base: position 20,233 of record CAVTFE010000052.1, on the reverse strand, counting down.
ACGATGCGCACGAGCTCACCCGTTGGTCGAGAAGCATCCAGGTGGGCAATGGCGCGCTGGACGAGCGAGCGGTTCATCCCAGCATAGAAGGGGTGTTGCGCAAAGGGATCGAAGCCATACGGGTCAGTGTTTGGCGTTACCTCTCCCACAGCAAGCCCCTTTGCGCTGACGAGCCCGCCCGCTCTCGGATGGCGCGCTTACGGGCGGCCTCTCTATGGTGTATGCCAAAGCCGTATGCATGTGCAACCTCCGCCGCCACCACAGTGGCATCGAGAGCAGCATCTCAGCCAGGACTTGCCCATCCAGGTCGCCGACTGACATCTCCTCTTTCACCGTGAGCAGCTATCCTCTAACTCTCTGCATTCTTGTCTGCCTAAAGACAGCATGATGTTGGCCGGGATACTGCCTCCTCCGAGATGGCCATCTGGAACGGCTCAAATCGAGCCCAATGGCCAGATCCTGCAGATCTCGCGTGCACCCCTGTGCCGCCACGTGAACCCTGCACGCCAGACCCCCGAGCGCCAGCGCGCTCGAGACGAGGAGGCCACGACGCGGTGAGACCAGGGGCAGCCCTTTCCACCGTCCATTCACTCATTCAATCAGCAGTTAATCTACGCTTTTTTGTATTATTTTAGTGTATATATGCTTGTAGTTATTCAACAAATAGTGGTATACTCTTTCGTGGTGTTCGGGATCAGCGTTGGACTCCTGCGGGTCGTCCCATCGGGCGGCTCTGGGACTCTGGCGCACCGCGGATCGTGCGTTTGGTGGGCGCGTCCAAGTTGTGACGCGCTGCAAATACAGATATGATGTCCCCCTTCAGGGCCGATCACGCCGGTTCTTGTACCAAGGAAGAAAGGCCCAACCGTGTTGCAGTTCGAGAAAAGCATCGTCATCCCCGCCCCCGTGGAGGAGGTCTTCGACTATGTCGCCGACCGCTCCCACCTGGCGACGATCTGGCCAAGCCTGATCGCAATCAAGGACGTGAAGCGCCTACCCAATGGTGGCTCCGCTTTTCAGTACGTCTACAAGATGGCCGGCTGGCGCCTGGAGGGCACAGGCTCCGACAGCGAGTACGTGGCCAAGGAGCGTATCATCACCAAGCTCACCGGTGGCGTGGAGGGGACGATCACCTTCCGCTTCGACTCGGTCAGCCCTAAACAGACCAAGGTGATCCTGGCTGTGGTCTATGCCATGCCCAAGGAAGCGGCCCAGCCGGTCGGCGAGCCATTCGTCGCCCAGATGAACGAGCAAGAGGCTGAACTGGTCTTGCGTAACCTCAAGACCCGTTTCGAGGTCGCCGTCGCTCACCCCGTCGCGCGCTAGTACGCTAGTACGCTCGTGCGTATGTCGCAGACGACAATGCCGAAAGCCTTGTGATTGTGGCCCACTCCTCCGGGAGTGGGCCACAATTCATCTCCGACAGACGTTCACCCCGTTCGCCAGGGGAAGATGAGGCCACACAGCGCTATCTGACAAGCGGGGAAGCATCGGCCCCCAGATCACGCTCCGCGAGGCTCGGCGCCAGGATGGCGTCCATGATATCGGCGGCGCGTTCGCGCATATTGGGCAGGACATGCCCGATAGGTGTTAAGCGTGATGGCGATCGTCGAGTGGCCAAGCAGATCACTGACCGTCTTGGCGTCTGTGCCGCGTGAGAGCATCAGCGTGACGCACGTGTGGCACAGGTCATGAAAGCGGATGCGCGGCAGGCCAGCCTTCTGCAGGACGCGGGCAAAGTGGATGTTGGCCAGATTGCGGGCGTCCTGCGGCGTGCCAATCTGCGACGGGAAGACCAGATCGAGATCCGTCCACGTCTCGCCCAGGAAGAGGCGCTCTTCGTTCTGACGTCGCTGATGGGCTTTCAGAGCATCGATCATCGCCGCCGTGAGGGTGATCGTGCGCGGGCCCGCCTTCGTCTTGGGTGGGTTGAATGCATAGCCACCGCCACGCAGCGCGCGCAAGCTGGTGCGCAGCTCGTAGTAGATGGCGTCCAGGATCGCGCCCAACGAGCACGTTAGAGTCGGCCTCGTCGTAGTATGGTGGGCAGGTAGCGCGCTAGGTACACCCACTCTGCATCAGACATGCAAATTCATACAAATTGGCATCACATTTGGCATCTGCTGCTCTTGAAACGACGAAGCGACTTCTCAACTCATCCGCTAGAAGCCGCTTCATTTCAGGGTTTATGGGGGCAGGTGGGACAGGAATCGAACCTGCAACCTGCGGTTTTGGAGACCCAATCCGGCGTGTCGCGTGGTGTCGGGCAATGTCGTCAGATGCCACTCTGCCCCAGTGTTGTTGTCGTCTATGCCGCCAGGTGTCGCCGTGTGTCGCCGGTCACTGGGGCAGATACTGGGGCAGCCGATGCTTCCGCGGGCGCTCTTCTCCCTGCGCTGAGGATCCAATCTGCGGCCGTACATACCTGAGGTATGGCCTGATCCGCCGGCTGTTCCACTCCGTTCCAGTGCATTCAGTGAGTCCCATGTAGCCGCGAATTCTCAGGTTTACGCGTTCAACCGTTGCGTTCTGTCCCGCTGCGTTCATCTGGTTTGTTGGCGGTTTTGCTGGCAGACCATCCACTGCCGACCTCGCTTGCTCCGTCTAGCCGACACATCCGACAACCGGTTTAGAAGTGTGGTAACTCGATGTCCGGCACTGTTCGCACAGATTCACCTGGGTAATCACGGCCCTCTCATGTGACGAACGAAATACTGTCCAGGCAGATAGGAAGCCGCTTTGCGCGGCTTTCTTTTTGCCCGAAATTCGGACCGCGTTTCTAGCGGTTCATTGCAGACCAAGGAGTTCCGATTATGACTGCACGACGCATGACGGTACGCCCCGCCGCCTTGAGCCTAAGCGGCGTGGACGGCCAAGTAAAGGCGAGGCAGAAGCCCAAGCGCAGGCGCGCCAAGCGGTTGCACTGCTGGCTGGACTGGATGCGCTCACGGTCTCCTCGCAAGGGCGAGTGAGCGCCGAGGTCTATGGGAAGCTTCGTGAGGCAAAGGAGGCGGCGAAGCATGCCGAGCACAGTGGTTCGATGCATTGCCCCGAGTGGCTGAGCGCCCAGGTCAAACCCAAAGGCGATCGGGGTGGAGGCTATCCCTTCCTCATCGAGACCGAAGATTTCACTGTCAAAGTCGCAGGTGAAGCACAGACGATGTGGCCCGGCCTCGTCGATCGAACTGCGCTCCCACTTCCTCCATGCTCATCCTTCTGGCGCGAGAGGAGCTGCGAAGAGGCGCTGTGCTGGACGCGAGACCTGCTGCTCTACGATGCGCGCGAGTCGGACCGCCAGGCGACGACCTTCGAGCAGGTCTCGGTGTCCCGCGTGGATCTGCACATCGACTGGCAAGGCGGCTTCGTTCCCAGCTACTCCGCTGGCGAAGAACGGCGCTTCATCCGTCCCCGGCGCACCCTCTGGCATCCCTTCAATGAAGGCAATACCTGCCTCGGGTATCGCTTCGGCAGCGGCAAGCCGCTCATGGCTCGCCTGTACAACAAGACCGCAGAACGCAAGAAACGCCATGACGAGAGCTACGGTGTGCAGCTCCAGGAACGAGCCGTGCAGTAGGCATTCCGTATGATCCTGAGCTGGATGTGTGGCGGCTGGAGTTCGAACTGCATCGCGAGGCCGTCACCAGCCTCAAACTCGCCCCAGAGTCGGATGCCGAGGACACCGACGCCGATATCGAGGCCGAACTCTCCGCGGAGGATTTGCCGCATGTCGGCACACTGCCCAAGCTGTTTGCCCATCTGGATGCGATCTTCCAGCATCTCTCCTACCACTGGCTGCGACTGGTGACGCCAAGTGCCACTCAGGTGCGCGCCAGATGGCCGCTCGATCCCACCTGGGCGTTGCTACGCAAGCGAGTTTGGACACCTCACCGCCACGCCGCCGCTCCCGCCGGATGCGCTCGCCGTGGTCCGCGGAGCGCGCTATCGGGGACGGGCGCGACTCCTGCGCAAGATGGCGAACGGGCTGCTCAACTCGCTGGAGGTCGAGGATACCTCCGTCGCCTCGGCATCGCTCACCGCCATCCAGCTGCAGGTGGCGAAATGGGAAGAGGCGATGCGGCGGCGTGCAGAGAAAGAAGCGCAGCGTCTCAATGCCCGGCGAGCACGGCTGTTGGCCAAGCTCGAGCAGAGCGAGGGCTGGACCAGGTCGCCGAGGAGAGGCTGCGTGAACAGCTGGCGGTGATCGAGGAAGGGCGCGGGGTTGCGCTAGAGCGTCCAGAGCGTGTGCGGCATCGCCTGCAAACCTTGCTCGGTGTCTTCGACGCCTACGGGGTCACCGCACAGCAGATCAAGCCAGTAGTGAGTGTCGCCGACCTCGTCTCACAGCACCTGGATGCGTTGGAGGCAGAAGCGGAGGAGAAAGGCGGCATCGCCCAGCTGCTCCATGATCACTTCCAGAAGCTCTACAAAGTCTCCGTTCCAGTGGAAGCGTTCACCGGTGAGTAGAGCCAGTCTCAAGCGAAGAGAGGACCAACATGAAGCCCGCCAAGATCACTAACAAGCGCCCTCTGATATACATCATGCACGAGTCATAACCGCTTGATGCTGCAACAGTGGCCACCTGCGATGCGAGGCGGACACCTACCTCCTTTGCATCCACCTGTCACGGCGCAGGAACCTCCCCGACGTACGCACCTCCGCGATTTCCCCACACGCCATCGGCGATGTCCAGCACACCGGTGAGCGCGAAGAGCCCAAAGGCGCCGCCAGTGAGGACGATCTGCGTGATGTCGAGCCCTGACCGCTGGAAGATGATCGTGCTCGGTATCACGATCGCGCAGAAGAGGATCACGGTCCCGCCCACCACTGGCCACCACGTGGCGGCGAGGAAGCCAAGGATCATCGTGACCAGGAGGGCGAGGCTAAGAGAATCCCCCAAGCTCAACGCGCCGCCAGCGTCGACGGTCCCAGCGGCGGTCCCTACTCCCACCGCACCGATGGCCTCGCCGAGGAAGAGGACCAGGAGGAAGAGCCCAAAAACCATGGTGAGGATGCGCGCTGTCCAATGGAGGAGATGTTTGTTCGTGTCCACGTGGCCACCTGCCTTCCCCTGGCGTCCCTGCCGTTGTGTGACCTCCCTGCCGAAATGACTGCTCGAACATCACACCGCTACAACTGTAACCAGACCACAGCCCTTGCCCAATCCGCTCGCAGGAATAGGGGAGCGTAACACAACGACGTCACAATGGCCCTTGGATGAGTCTTGGTACACTTCAGGGCATCCCTCTCTGCCAGGATGCAGGGGTACAATTCCGACATGACGTCGTCATCCCAATGACCGCTGTGTTTCCAGTTGGCGCAGCGCCAAGCGCTGACCATCTTGGGCAATCAGAGGTGAGAGACTGACCGTTAGCCGGCAGGCTGATATGAAAGGGCGAGCATATCCATGTTGGGAGAACTGACCAGCGAGCAGATCGAGCACCTGCTGCATAGTGAAGTCGTCGGGCGCATCGGCTGCCATGCTGAGGGCCGGACGTATGTCGTGCCGGTCAATTACGCCTATGACGGCGAGTTCCTCTACGGGCATGCCGCCGACGGGATGAAGCTGCGGATGATGCGGGAGAACCCCGAGCTCTGCTTCGAGGTGGACCGCCGTACGGGCCTCTCCGACTGGCAGAGCGTGATTGCCTGGGGCACCTTCGAAGAGGTGGAGGGCCGCGAGGCCACGCGGGTGATGGATCTGCTCCTTGACCGGCTGTTGCCCCTGCTTGCCAGTGAAGGCGCTCCCGCCACACGCGATGACGCGCGTGAGAGCCTGGCGGCAGGCGCTCCTGTCGAGCGTCTGGCGATCTATCGCATTCGCCTGCATGAACGCACGGGCCGCTTCGAGAAGCCCGCGTGACGCATGAGACCGCGGGAACAGTGCGTTGAGACCTGGCGACGAGCTCCCACCTCGTGAGCAGCTGGGAAGGGATCGGCAAGCCGTTGTGACCTGCGATAGATGCGGATGGAAGATGCTGACACAGCGGGGTGGAATCTCTGCTCCACCAGGTATCGTAGCGTCCCGCTCGCGTCGACCGCGCTCTCCTCACGCGGCGAGCCGTCAGGAGAAATGAGGAGACGCTGCCGCTGTGACATGGACCTTCTCCACGTCTTGTTGACCATCCTGTAACAAACGCCCTCGGAGCCACATTCGGAGATACACACGGAGAAACCAAGGAGGGCCGCTGCACCGTGTGCAACGACCCTCTTCTCCCTCTTCTCCCTCTCATCCTTGCTGGTGCGTGCTCGACCTCTTGCCGCTGGGGCATCTGGTTGCGCCCTGGTTGTATTGACCAATTGCTCGAGGCGCAGGTGTGGGGTGGCGTTCGCACCGGGGATGCAGCTTATGGAGGCCGGTCTAGGACCGGCAGGCGTGGTCAGTTTGGCAGACCCCGTAGAGCTCCCGTACGGAAACGACACGGAGACTCGCCATGCTCTTCACGTGACGCTGCTCCTTTCTCGTTCCCCCTCGACCGCTGTCCCTCGCTCTACTCGATGTCCCCTCCGGTCGAGGTCTACTTACACTCTAGCCCCACCGCGCCCAAGATACAAGGCATTGGCATCACGACCACATCACACTGTGCGGGGCGCTGCTGGCGGTAGATCCTGCGCCAGCCCGTCAAGAGCTGAGGCGAGGTCTAGGTGGAGAACAAAGGTCAGCACGACAGGGGACGTGACATCGGGCGAAGTATGGGTGATCTCATAGCGGTTCCACTTCGTCGTCATCCGACGCACTTCATCTTTGCGGATCGCTATGGGAGGCTGAAGAAACGGACGCAGCGTCAGCCCGCCAGGAAACACCTCGACGAGGAGAAACGGCCAGCCATAGCTCACCCCCGCAATGGAGCCCGAACACCGTCCTGCGGCGAGTCGCTCGCCCGAAGCCTGCACCGCCTGCACGCGTTCATTGACCAGCGCACCCTGGCGCAGGCCCATGATGGCGGGGAAGGCGAAGGTGAACAACAGGTAGCCGAAGCTGGCGACGACGAATGGGATGCCGAGCCAGATCCCCAGTTCATGCAGGCGGATCTGTTCCCAGATCGCCTGGCTGACCTCCGTGTAGGTCCCATGTTGAGCGAGGTAGAAGCGCCCGTCACGCACGAACCCGTTGAGCGCACCGCCACCATACTGCGCGCTCAAGCTCAGGGTCCACAGGAAATTGACGCCCCACAGTAGCGTGATGAGGGCAGCCAGACCCAACGCGACGGGGTGCAACCGAGCTCGGACCGTCATCAGGAGACCTCCAGGCTTCTTCGACTGCTGTCGCCAGTGCGGTGTCTGTGCTGCTGCGTGGGCGACGCACGACGAGTTCGCTTCACGTAGCCAACGCAGCATGCAAGGAGAGTGTATGTCAGCACACCTCGTGGGTCAAAACATCGACACCTTCATCGGGAATGCGCGTCTCAAGGGAGACTTCCCAGAGGCGCTCGCCGACCAGCTCGAGGACCTCAAGCGGCGCAGTCAGGAGATAGAGGAGGATCTGCCAACATCGTGGCAGTTTGCCGGTGAAGTCCTCTTCATCAAGCCGCATGGCGCCGGTCGACAATGGCGCTGGATTCTGCAATCGCCCAGCGTCCATGTTGATTTGGGCTTGGGCAAACTCACCCATATCGTGGCCAAAGCGCGGCTGTCCTCGGCGTTCCTCTGGGAGCATGAGATAGGAACTGCTCTCACTCTCCTGTATGGGTTTCTCGCAGAGTTCCTCCACATCCCATTCACGGTCCAAGTGAGTGAGGGCCACCTCCGCGCGACGTCGCGGGATGGGACCTCTCGCTTAACGAAGTGACCAGGTTTATCACGCGTAGTCGCAGCAAGGGCCTGCGCCTGTTCCCCTCTGATGCTGTGCACGCTGACGATGAAGAACCGCTCATTGCTCCCAGCGACATGCGTCTGCAGTTTGCCGGGCGTCGCCTCGCAACCCTCGACTTCAGTAAGGGGGCACCTCATGCCTGCTGCATTTATGACAAGACGACGGAGATTATTGTGTCGCGCAAGGACTGGATGCAGGAGGTCTGGACAAGAAACGGATGGGACGGCGAAAGCCGCGTCACGCGGGTGGAGTTCCGCTTCAAACGCGAGTGCTTGAGAGAGATGAATGTCGAAGAGGCATACGCCTTCCTCGACCAGATCCCGTCGCTCTGGGCGTACTCCACCAAACAATGGCTCAGACACACCATCCCAAACAGTGATCCCAATCGCGCACGCTGGCCGATTTCACCTCTCTGGCAGTTCGTGCAGCAAGCCAGTTTCTTCTGCGATGGGACGCCAGCAGTACGGGAGCGAGGCGGAGCGGCGATCTCACGCTCCTGTGCCAGATGATTGCAGGCTGTTCGACGAGTGCCGCCGCATTCCTCACCCAGGTGCTTCCTACTGAGGATGACGGTACGCACTTCCTCATTTGGTTCTGGGATTGGCTCGAACACTACCTCCAGGAGAAGGGAGTCAGCTTTGAGGAATTACGCCATGACAAGGCTGTTCGCCGCGGCCTTGCCCTAACTGTATCAGTTGGGTAGATAGGGAGGTGCAACCATGAGGAACGCTAACTCGACCGACCAGGACGTCAGTTCTAATAATCCAATCCCTTGGGGTGAAAGGGTCAATAGGCACGCTCGTGCGAATCAAACGCACAACTCGCACAGACCAATGATGATGGCTCACCTGACGAGCGGAGAAGATGTCACGATGCGTGGACTTCTGACCGTCAAAGAAGCGGCAGCATGGCTCGCGATTTCGCCAGCTACCTGCTATCGGCTCATGGAACGCGGAACGCTTCGTTCTCTCAAAATCGGAGGCGCGCGGCGCGTCCGTCTCAGCGACTTGCAGGAACTCATTGCTCACGAGATCTAGGGAGATAATCATGCCACGCAAGCAACGCGGCCGCGGTGAGGGTTCTATCTTCATGCGCAAAGAGGGTCTCTGGGTAGCTGAGATCAGTTTGGCTGACGGACGGCGCAAGACCCTCTACGCCAAGACAAAGGCCGAGGCGGCGGAGAGACTGCGACACGTGCAGCGAGAGATCGATGAGGGGCGCTTCATCTATGATGACTCGCAGACAGTGTGCCAGTACCTGCGTAACTGGCTGGTGACGAAACAAATTGAGCTGCGTCCGAGCGCTTTTCGGCGTGTTGAAGAGCATGTCCGCCTGCGGCTGATTCCCTCATTGGGACAGACACGACTGACAAAGCTCACACCGCAACAGATCCAGACCCTGTATGCAGAAAGCCTCTCACAAGACTTGGCGCCATCTACAGTAAGAGGGATGCATTTCACCTTACGCAACGCGCTTGAAACGGCAGTAGAGCAGGGCACGCTCAGTCGCAACCCAGTGCAAGCGGTCAAGAAGCCAAGACAAATGCGGCATGAGATGCAGGTGCTCAACGCAGAGCAGGCGCGAGCGCTCATTGAAGCGGCGCGCGGCGAACGCCTAGAGGCTCTCTATGTCCTGGCATTACACACTGGAATGCGGCAAGGGGAATTGCTCGGCCTGCGGTGGAAGGACGTGCATCTCGATTTGAACAGCCTCCACATCACGACAACCGTCTCGTGGGACGCCACAGGCTATCACTTCGGCGAGCCCAAGACCAAGCGCAGCCGCAGGCGCATCGCACTCTCGCCGGCGATCGTTCTTACGCTACACGCGCATCGGACCAAGCAGGTAGAGGAACAGGTGAAGGCCGGCGCGGCATGGCGGGAGCTTGGTCTTGTCTTTCCCACGCTTTTGGGCACGCCTCAGTCTCCCAGTAATATCCGCACGAGAAGTCTGAACAGGATTCTCGCACGCGCTCACTTGCCGCTAATCCGATTTCACGATTTGCGCCACACAGCAGCGACACTGGCATTGTCGGCGAACGTCAATCCCAAGATTGTCAGTGAGATGTTAGGACACACCAGCGTGGCGTTCACGCTGGATACGTACAGCCATGTACTGCCAACGATGCAGACCGATGCGGCGGCGGTGATGGAGCGTGTCCTCGCAGCCACCGCGAGTTAGGAGAGTGCTGGCGGCAGGGCCATGAAAAGAGGGCGCGCCTCCCCGACGCGCCCACCATGTGAACTGCTGTAGTAACTGCTGTAGTAACTGCTGTAGTAGGCTCTTAAAGCGCCAGCTGGCTTGACGAGCTAGACCTGGAAATTTCAAGGGTGGGGCTGAGAGGATTCGAACCTCCGACCTAGGGTTTAGGAAACCCGCGCTCTGTCCTCTGAGCTACAGCCCCAAGTTGACGCCATCAGTGCGCCAGCAGCAGTATATCGCCAGTATACCGCACGCCAGCGCAGACAGCAATTAGGGCGGCAATCAGTGCGCAAGCGGCCCGAAGCCATCGGCGACGAGGCCATATGCTATACTGAAAGCCACACCACCCGATCATCCAGCGCCCACGGAGAATCCATCCGCGGCGCGCTTTTCTGTACATGCATCCACCGCGAAAACGCGGAGAACACTATAAGGTCCCCTCATGAAATGTCCCTACTGTGGCTACGTCGAATCGCGTGTTACCGACTCGCGCGACCAGGGCGGCTCGATCCATCGACGCCGCCGCTGCGAGCGCTGCCTCCAGCGCTTCAGTACGGTCGAACGTGTCGTCCTGCATGAGTTGATGGTCGTCAAGCGCGATGGGCGGCGTGAGCCATTCAAACGCGAGAAGATTGAGACCGGCGTGCGCCACGCCTGCCAGAAGCGGCCCATTCCTGTCGGCGAGCTGGAGGCGTTGGTGGAGGATGTCGAGAACGAGCTGTACCGGCTTGGCACGGCGGAGGTCGAGAGCCGTGTCATCGGCGAGATGGTGATGGACCGGCTGCGCAAGCTCGACGACATCGCCTACATCCGCTTCGCCAGCGTCTACCGCTCCTACCCCGACATCCAGGCCATGCGCCAGGAGATGGATCACCTGCTGCAAAACAGCCAGGAGGATCAGCCCAGCAAGCCGCGCGCGAAGGCCAGCGGCCAGGAAGGCGCGACCGTCAACGGCCACGACACTCGCAAGTAGCCCATCCCCATTGCTCCAACCTGGCGCCAACCTGGCGCCGCCAGCTTCCGCTCTGCACGGACCGGCGGGTCGTGGCAGCGTCATGGCGCCGTTGACTCTAGATGCGTCGAAATGGCGTCTATGTAGCCGCTCATGCTACCATTTCTCTGTTGACTCTGTGTCTCGTACGACAAGGATGTTCCAACGGAGAATGCATGATGCGTATCGCGATCGGTCTGCCCGCGACGATTCCTGGAGCGCGCGGCGACCTCATGCTGGAGTGGGCGCGCAAGGCGGACGCTGGTCCGTTCTCCAGCCTCGGCATCCTGGACCGGTTGGTCTACACCAACTATGAGCCGCTGATCGCTCTGGCGGGCGTGGCGGCTGTCACCACACGCGTCCGCTTGATGACGACGGTGTTGCTCGCGCCGCTTCGGAGCGCCGCATTGCTGGCGAAGCAGGCCGCGACCATCGACGCGATCTCGAACGGGCGGCTGACGCTCGGCCTTGGCGTCGGCGGACGCGAAGACGACTTCCAGACGGCGGGCGTTGACTTCCACCAGCGCGGCAAGATCTTCGACGCGCAACTGGAGACGATGAGCCGCATCTGGTCGGGCGAGCGAGTCTCAGACGAGATCGGCGCGATTGGCCCGAAGCCAGCGCAGCCGGGCGGTCCGGAGATCCTCATCGGCGGCTACACGCCTGCCGCGATCCAGCGGCTCGCGCGCTGGGGCGCTGGCTATATTTCCGGTGGCGGGGCGCCTGAGCAGGCGAAGACGAGTTATGCGGCGGCGCTCGACGCCTGGACGCAGGCGGGCCGTCCGGGCAAACCACGCTTCGTCGGCGCGTCCTATTTCGGCCTGGGCGAGAACGCCGCCGAGCGCGGCGCAGTCTACTTGCGCGACTACTATGGCTTCCTGGGTCCGTACACCGAGCGTATTGCCGGTGGCTTTCCCAGTACCGTTGAGGCGGTGCGCGAGCGGATACAGGCATTCATAGACGTAGGCGCGGATGAGGTGGTGTTGTGGCCGACCATCGCCGAGCTGGATCAGGTGGACCGGCTGGCGGAGCTGGTGGGCTAGCGCATGAGTGAGGCGCCGCCAGAGAGAACCGAGCGCGAGAAGATGCTCGCAGGCGAACTCTACGTCGCCGCCGATCCCGCGCTGCGTGAAGAACGCCGCCGCGCTCGCCGCCTGACGCGGCTCTACAACGCGACGACCGAGGAGGAGCCGGAGCGCCGTCTGGAGTTGCTGCGCGAACTGCTTGGCCATGCCGGCGCCGGCATGACCATCGAGCCGCCGTTCCATTGCGATTACGGGGCCTATATCTCCATCGGCGATGGGTTTTTCATGAATTTCGGCGGGGTCATCCTGGACTGCAACTATGTGCGCATCGGCGACAACGTGCAGTGCGGGCCGAACGTGCAGCTCTGCGCGGCGACCCATCCACTAGATGCTGCCCAGCGCATTCTGGGGCCGGAGTTGGGCGCGCCGATCACGATTGGCAATAACGTCTGGCTCGGCGCGGGCGCGATCATCTTGGCCGACGTGACCATCGGAGAAAACACGACCATCGGCGCGGGCAGTGTCGTCAACCGCGACATCCCCGCTAGCGTCCTGGCCGCCGGCAATCCCTGCCGCGTGATCCGCGAATTGCGTTAGCGCAAGGGTATAGTCGAGCGCCTATCAATCGACGCGGAATCGTCATCATTTCGCGGCGAGCGTCGCGTTTAACCAGCCCAGAATCGCCTCGGCGGCGCGCTCCCAGTGCGCGTCGAGCATCATCTCATGCGCTACACCCTCCACCTCGACAAAGTCGCCGCCATACGCCTCCGCCGTGCGTTTGATCGCCGCCGGTGGGAAGACCTTATCCTGCGCGCCGGAGATGAAGAGCAGCGGGATATCCGAATTGGCCAGCGGCGCCGATGCGGCGAAACGGCCCACATCGCCGCTCATCCATGATTCCGGCTGAAGGCGCTCCCAGTAGGCACGCGTCACCTCCTCCGGCGTATCGGCGGCGAAAAAGGCGCGGCGCGCTACCTCCGGTGACTCGTACATCAGGCTGGTGTCGTGCGTGAACAGGATGCGCGCCATGCGCGAGAAGCCAAAGGTCTTGATGGCGGCGTTGGTGGCGAGCCTCCAGCCGTCGCCGCGCGGGAACGGCGCGAGCAGGACTCCCGCGGGCATGTTGAGCGTGCGTTGGTCAATGTGGCGCTCGATGATGCCACCGCCGAGCGAGTGTCCGATGAGAACCGGCGCGGGCAGATCGCGCAGAACCATCTCGGTGGCCAGATTGGCGACATCGCCGGCAAAGTCGTCGAGCCGGAAACGCATCAGGTCGTCGCGCCCTTCGCTCTCGCCATGGCCGCGCAGATCCAGCGCGAAGCAGGAGTAGCCGTTGCGCGCGAAGTAGGGGATGAAATGCTCGGTCCACACCCAGGCGCCACGCCCCGATCCATGGATGAAGAGCAGCGGCGGGCGACCGAGAACCGGCGTCGCGGGCGCTTCTTCGATGGTGTGCAGGCGGTACTCTGGCATCGCTCTAGCCGCTCTTCGTCGCTCTGGACGTCTAGGCCATGTGGGTCGAGCTACGTGACTATGGCGTGAATGTGAACAGCATGTGACGCCCAACGAGATTGCCTGCGCCATCATAGAGTTCGACTTCGAGCGGCGTGTGGATCGCATCATCGCTCATGAAAAGAACCTCGCCCTGCTCGACAGTATCTTCTAACTCGACGCCGTTCGCCGAACGCAGACGCACGCGCGCAACCTCCCCATTGTCCTCTTCAATCGCGCCGCCAGCGTAGAACTGGCGTGGCCAGCCGCCACCGCCGAGATTCGTATACGCATGTCCACGCTTCGGCGCGTTTTCGGGTTGGTCCTCTGCCGAGCCGCCAGCGCCGCCCGGCACCTGCCATGCGCCATCATGCCCCTGGATGAGCGCAAGCGTATAGCGCATGCGCATACCAGCGCGCGTCGTGAAACGGACGTTGTAAGCGACGCGATTGGGCAGATGGCGTTCCTTGATGAACACGACCGACTCCGGCAGCGCGTCAAGGCCTCCACCACCTGTGCTTGCCACCCATCCACCAGGGCCTTTTGTTTGGGCGGTCACGAACGCTGGCGCCGTGAGAAACGCCAGGGCCAGCTCACGCGGGTCGTCGTTGCCCATCACAAAGCTCCTTCCCAGCGTCCAGGCGCTTGAGCGAGCGCGTCGAACAGAGTCGACGGCGCCTCTACAGGTATTATCGCACGCCGCTATGGTTCAGCGGACCCTACTCGCCGAGCCAGACTTTGTCGTAGGTGTTCCAGGCGTCGTCGCTGGTGAGCGCGAAACGATAGATGGCGACACCGGCGAACGGGCTGGATTCTGTGTCGCTGTTGAGTCCGGCGGCGATCCCGGCTAAGCCCGAGGCCATGTTCTCCGCCGAGTCGTGATACCAGCGATCATTGCCAGGATACGTGGGAATGCCCATGAGGATCTGTGGCGGGCTGGCGACACTGCGCACGGCGACGAGGATGTTCTGTGTCTGCTGCTTCACCATCAGCGAGTAGGCTGGCGCGGTCGGCATCGCGGTGTTATACGTCATCACCGCGATCTGGTCCACGAACGCCGCGACGCGCGAATAGTAATATGAGGTCCACCAGGCGTCGGCGCGCCCAGCTTGATGAACCCAGTCGGCGATGGTGGCGTTAGGCGCCCATTTCTGTCCAGCGATGGAGATCATCGCGCTTGCGGGCAACGCCTTGCGCGTCTCGTCCAGCAGATCCAGGAAGCGCGCGTCGTTGTTGACGATTGGCTCGATGTCGTAGTGAACCCCGTTGAAGCCATCCACCTTGACGAAGCGCGCCGCCGTCAGCGCGATGTGTGTGCGCACCGAAGAGTCATCGAGCTGCACCACATCCTCCGGCGCGTTGCCGCTCGCCGCCTCGTTCTGTCCGATCCACGCCAACACGCGCAGGTCAGGCATGCGTTCGTGCATGGCAGCGGCGAAGCGCTGAGCGTAAGGGGCGCGGTCGCCGGGGATGGTTCCATTGCTGTCCAGCGGGCCGACATGCGCATAGACGAACGTGATCTGGCGCGCCTTCAGTTCGGCGGCGAGCCGGTCGTACTCGGCGCTGGTGTGCGGGCTGCCGGACCACGTGTGTTCGAGCCAGACGGCGTTCAATCCGTTATTGAAGCGCGCCGCCGGATAGTCGGTCGCCGTGCGGCTCCACGACCAGATGAGCGCTCCCGCGCCAAGCGAAAAGATGACGACGATCACGAGCAGGACAAGCCCTATGCCGCGCACCACACGCACACGACGGCTGCGCATGCGTTTCGCCGGTCTCATCTTCGGCGTAGTGGGAGGACTCGCTCCGGGCAGCGACTTCGGCGCGACGGGCCAGATGAGCGGCGTCGTGCGCTTCCCACCGGCTGATGTGGCCATGCTGTCCTCCGTGACTCCCTGCCTGCTGGATTATCGCCGCTCAGCTCGCTCAGCTCGTTCCCGCTCGTCGAGCGCCTGATTCACCAGGGCGTCGGCGCGCGCGTTCTGCGCGCGTGGCACGTGCGCGAAGGTGACGGCTGGCAGAGACTTTGTGAGCGTAACTGCCTGTTCATATAGCTCGCGCAGCCCCTCGTCGCGCACTTTGTATTCACCGCGCATCTGGCGCACGATCAACTCACTATCCATCAGGACACGTACGCTGGAGGGCGAGTAACGTTGAATCGCGGTCAGCCCCAGCAGCAGCGCGCGGTACTCGGCCTGGTTATTGGTCATGACGCCAAGGTAGTGCTTGCCCTGCGCCAGGACGCTGCCATCCGCGCGCTCGATCACAATGCCTGCGGCGGCGTGACCGGGATTGCCGCGCGAGCCACCATCCGTGCGCAGTGTCAATGCCTGCCCAGACGCCTCCTCGCTCGCCACGGCAAACCTCCGGCTAATCCACATCACACGACCGCACGACCTCATCCGCGCAGCGCTGTCATGATACCATGCAGAGGGGGAGCGGCCTGTGCGCGCCGTCTCATGATATAGACTCACGACTGCACTGGAATATGACAGGCGTACCCCAAAGCGCTCATCATCAGACTCCGACATACGAATGGAACGACCACCATGCCCATCACGATCAGCCGCATCGACGACCCGCGCGAGTTCCTGGCGCGCGCCGGGAGCTTCCTGGAGGCGCATGAGGCCGCGAACAGCCTGCCGTTCGGCATCAGCGACACGCTTATCCGCTCGCCAGAGATTTTCCCCACACATTACTTTGCGCTCGTCCAGGAGGGTGAGCGCATCCTCCTCGCCTCGCTCATGACGCCGCCCTATAACCTCATTCTTGGCTATATCCCCGACGTCGAGACGCTGAGCGAGAAGCTGGATCAGGCGCTCGACCTGCTCGCGCGCGATGTCCAAAGATCCTATCAGCAATTGCCGGGCGTCATGGGGCAGACTGGCGTGGCAGAGCGTTTCGCGCGCCGCTGGCAGGCGCTCTCCGGCCAGTCTTATGAACTGCTCTTCCATGAGCGCGCGTTCCGGCTCAGCGCTGTGCGCCCAATGACGCCGCCACCCGGCGCGCTCGTGCGCGCAACGACGACGGATCGTGACCTGCTCGTGCGCTGGACGCTCGACTTTGGCGAAGAAGCGCTTGGAGATAGCGACCTCGCCGAGGCCGCGCGCACGGTGGACGCGCGCCTGGGCGACGGTGATCCACAGGCGCGTGGGCTCTATCTCTGGGTGGATGGCGCGCCGGTCTCGATGGCGGGCTATACCGGGCCGACACCACACGGCATTCGCGTGGGGCCGGTCTATACGCCGCCGGAGCTGCGCGGCAGGGGCTACGCCAGCGCGCTCGTCGCGCAGATGAGCCAGGCGCTGCTAGATGGCGGGCGCTCGTTCTGCTTCCTCTTTACCAACCTCGCCAATCCCACTGCGAATCACATCTATGAGGAGATCGGCTACGAGGCGGTCGTCGACATGGATGTGTACAGGTTTCTCAATCCGGCGTGAGAAGAGCTTGACAATTCTTGCGCGTCCAGGTATTCTTTGCTCGATCAACTTTTTTTGATAGGTCAAGAAATCTGGACAGTGAGCGATGGACGAGATCCCCGCCATCTACGAGGCTGAGTCGCTGGAGCAGGTGCGCGCGCTGGCCGACGAGCTACGTGTGCGCATCTTCAGCCTGCTTGCCCAGGAGCCGATGACGGTCACGCAGGTGGGCAAGGCGCTCGACGTCGCGCCAGCCAAGATCCATTACCATGTGCGCGAACTTGAGCGTGTCGGCCTAGTGCGCCAGGTCTTCACGCGCGAGAAGAGCGGCATTCTGGAGAAGTATTACCGGGCCGTCGCGAGGGATCTCTCAGTTCCGCGCTCGCTCATCAAGAGCGCTCCACGGGATGAACTGGTCGCGGCGGCGAATGAGTTCGCCCAGAGCGCCGTCTCTGGCTACCTGCGCGCCCTGGGGCGCCTCGTGCTCCTGCCGGATGAGGAGTTCCAGACCTACCCTTTCAGCATCTCCAATGCGACGCTCTGGATAACCAGAGATGAGCTCCATCAACTCGGCGCTGATTTGCAGGCGCTGCTGGAGAAATACGAGACCCGTCGCGGCGTCGAGGGCGAGCAGGAGGCGACCTACTTCACGGTGCTTTATCCAACCCAACTCGCGGCCGAGCCTGAAACGACGCCGCCTCGCGCTGAAGCGCAGACCAGTGAGCGGTCCAGCGATCAGCCTCCGCCCGCGCGAGAGCCGAAGATCAATCGTGTCTGGGTGGTAGGAGCGGTCACCTACTCGCATAAAGACCTGGAGGGCGTCGCCGCGCGCGGCGAGCGGCTCGACATCTCCGTGCTAGGCGCCTGTGGGTTCGCTAGCGATATTCCCGCCGATCTGGTAGATCGCGTCGTCGCGCGCTTTCGCTGCCGTGGCCCGTTGAGCGCGTCGCCAGCCGTGCGTGAGGTCTTGAAGACGAAGGAGGCCCAATGAATTGACGTTCTCATCAGAAGAAAAGAGAGAGCGCGGAAGCCGCTGCAACGACCCCGCGCCCGACCCCGCAGCCTGTATCGTGTCTCACGCGCTAGCAAACTGAGGAGTCACCATGAATTCTACCACAGCGACCCCTACCGCGAGAAAACCTGGGCTGTTTATCAATCGCAACTTCGGATTGCTCTGGCTCGGCCAGACAATCTCGATCATGGGCGATTTCGCCTTCAGCATCACCCTCGTCGTCTGGATCTACACTGCGCTGGCGAAAGGCCAGCCCTGGGCGCCCCTCGCCGTGACGGGCGTGCTGGTCGCGACCACCGTGCCGATGGTGCTCGTCGGGCCGCTGGCGGGCGTCTTCGTGGACCGCGCCGATAAGCGTGGCCTGATGATGGTCATGAGCGTGATCCAGGCGCTCGCTGCGCTCGGCTTGATCGCGCTCACTGGCGTCTTCCCGATACCTTTCCTCGACGTCGCGCTGCCGCTGGAGTGGACACTGGGCGCGGTGTATGGCGTGGTCTTCCTGATCAACGTGTGTGAGCAGTTTTTCCGTCCAGCGCAGATGGCGCTGATCGGCGATATCGTCGCCGAGGAGTATCGCGGGCGCGCCTCGGGATTATTGCAGGCGTCGGGGAGTCTGGCGATCCTGATCGGGCCGCTGCTGGCCCCCCTGGTCGTCGTCACCTTCGGCGTGGAGTGGACGCTGCTCTTCGACGCGCTCTCCTTCCTCGTCGCTTTCCTGACGCTGCTGGCGATGCGCGTCCCCCGTTCGGCGCGTAGTGTCGCCAAGGGCGAACGCGGTCACTTCGGGCGCGAGTTTCTCGCCGGAGTGCGCTTCTTTATCAAGAGTCAGGTTTCCAGGACCATCCTCATCGCCGGTGTGATCGTGCTGTTTGGCGCGGGCGCGATCAATGCGCTCGACATCTTCTTCGCAACACGAAACCTGCACGCCAGTATCCCGGAATACGGCGTGTTGAGTGGTTCAGCCGGGGTTGGCCTGCTGCTTGGCTCCGTCCTCGCCGCAATCTTCGCCGGGCGTATCGGCTATGGGCGTGTGGTCTGGCTCTCGCTGATCACGATGGGCGCGCTGATGCTGGTCTACGCGCGCATGACGAGTCTCTGGCCAGCGGTCGCGGTCGTCGTACTAATTGGGATACCCAACGCGGCGCTGAATGTCGCCATTACCCCGCTCCTGCTGCTCGTCACGCCACGCGCGCTGGTTGGCCGCGCGATGGCGATCCTCACTCCGGCGATCAACGTGGCAAGCCTGGCCGGTATGGCGCTTGGCGGCTACCTCGCCAGCGTCACGCTGGTGGATTTCCATGAGGAGGCGCTTGGCTTCACGTTCGGCCCCGTGGACACGATCTTCATGGCTGGTGGTCTGATCGCGCTGCTCGGCGGCGTCTACTGCGCGCTCCGGCTGCGTAGCGCGGTGATCGAGCGCGAGCATGTGCGGGAGGAGCCAGAGGTCACAACCGCTCCAGAACTGGAGCCGTCGCTAGCTGGCGTAGCGGTAGTGACTCAGGATTTCGACTAGAGGAAATCTGTCCGACTTGCGCGCCAACACGCCTCATCAGCCCGCTGTTTATCTGGACGCGCGCATTGGCGCGCACGTATAATGGCAGGCGTGGCGACGGCTCGCATGGGAAGCGTCTCCCACGCGCCGTTGCCGCACACGGTGTTTGGCGCCACAATAGAGGAGGGCAGACATGGGCAAAGAGAAGGGTCCCCCACCCAAAGAGAAGAAGAAACCCAAGAAGACCAAGGCCTCCAAGCCTGCGTAGACCTGTAACGAGTCTCGCGCGTATAGAGAGAGCCAAGAGAACATCGCCCAGGCAGGAGCATTCGATTGTTTGGACTGATCGCTAGCCCGTTTGCCATGATCGAGACGTTTGTTGCGTTCGTGCTGGCGCTGATCCTGCACAACTGCGCGCAGGCGCTCATGGCGGCGGCGCTGGGCGATCGCACGCCGGTCAACAAGGGCCGTTTCAGCTTCCTGCCTGGCGCGCATCTTTCCGCCATCGGCGTCATCGTCGCCATCGTCACCTCGATTAGCGCCGCCTGCGGGCTGGGCTGGGGCAAGCCAGTCGAGACCGATGCGACGCGGCTGCGTCCTGGCCCAAACACAGGGATCATCATCGTCGCGCTGACCGGCATCATCACGAACCTCGTGATCGGGCTGGGGATCGCGTTCGGCCTCAAGTTCCTGCCCGGCGTCCCCGCGCTGGAAACCGCGTACGCCAACTGCCTCGGTCCTGATGGTCGTCCGGTTGGGGTTGGCAGCCTGCTCATCACGTGTCTGCATGGCGC
>CAVTFE010000051.1:0-20303 GCA_963733745.1 uncultured bacterium | reverse complement strand
AATTGACACTCCCCCGCCTGAATGGGGGGAGATTCTCGGACTACGCACGTCCCAACGGACCACGTTGGCGTCCGAGGGGCCTGCCCGGCCCCACCGCAGGGAGGAGCGTCCGAAGAGGCTCCATTGTACGCACCTGCCACCCTACGAGTATCTCTTCTCGCTCGAGTGGCGAGAAACCGGCACTGGAGGATGGGCCATTCATCCCCCCGCTCAAGCAGGGAGCTTTCTGGCCCTGGTCTTTTGACACTCCCCGCGTCTGAAGGCGGGGGATTCTCAGGCTACGCACAGCCTAAGGGCTCACGTGAGCGCCTGATGGGCCAGCCCGGCCCGATGGGAGGGTGGGGCGTCATAACGAGGCTCCGTTAATAGCGGCCCTACAGGGCGCTGTTCTCGCACACCGGTACGAAAAACGGAACGAGCGGGCCAGTCCTCCCAAGCCCTCAAGGGCGGGGCCTTCTGGCTAGGAAAGGTAAGCAACTCTCTACGGCGGGCGCGGTTCGTCCGATCGTTGATGATAAGCTCGGCGGTTGCCAGACCTGTCAGCTGATATTTGACGGAGAACACGAAGTTGCCTGAAGGCTCAGGGCATAGGCTGACGGTAGGCCGCCGAATAGCGCCCGGTCGCGAAGTATTCCAGTTGGCGCTCGATGTCGGTCAGCAGGCTGCTCGCGCCGAGGCGGAACAGCTCCGGCTGCAGCCAGGCGTCGCCCAGCTCCTCTTTCATCAGGATCAGCCAGTCGAGCGCCTGCTTGGCCGTGCGGATGCCGCCGGCGGGCTTGAAGCCGACGCGGTAGCCGGTCGCCTCCTGATACTCGCGGATCGCGCGCATCATCACCAGGCCGACGGGCAGCGTCGCGTTGACGGTCTCCTTGCCGGTCGAGGTCTTGATGAAGTCAGCGCCCGCCATCATGCAGACCCAGCTTGCCCGCGCGACGTTGCGCAGCGTGCCCAGCTCGCCCGTCGCCAGGATCGTCTTCATGTGCGCCTCGCCGCAGGCCTCGCGGAAGGCGCGCACCTCGTCGTAGAGCGCGGGCCAGTTGCCGGTGAGGACGTGCGCGCGCGAGATGACGATGTCGATCTCGCGCGCGCCCGCGGCGACGGATGCGCGAATCTCGTCCAGCTTCTGCGGCAACGGATTCTGCCCGGCGGGGAAGCCCGTCGAGACGGCGGCGACGGGGATGCCGGAGCCGGCCAGCGCCTCGACCGCGACCGGAACGAGCGCGTGGTAGACGCAGACCGCGCCGGCGCGGATCGGCAGACTCAGCGCGCCCAACTGCTCCAGCAGCTCAAACTTGACCGGCTGGCGGGCTTTAGCGCAGAGCCGCTGCACCGCGCCGGGGGTATCGTCACCGGAGAGCGTGGTCAGGTCGATGCAGGTGATCGCACGCAACAGCCACGCCGCCTGCCATTCCTTCTTGACCGTGCGCCGCGCTGGCAACGTGGCCGCCCGCCGCTCCACCGCGCTGCTGTTGACCTCGACCGACGCGACGCGCGCCAGGTCCAGCGCTGTGCCCCGATTGCGCTCCGGCGTCTCATGCCCATGCTCGATGATGCGCTCAGCCAGCGTCGCCATCTGCCCGCTCCTTTACCCCTCGGCGCTCTTTGCGCGCGCCAATATCTCCTCGACGACCTCGGTCTTGGCGTCGGCGTAGTTCTGCGTATATTTCCATTGCTTCTGCGCCAGCTCCCGCTTGACGCGCTCGTAGTGTTCGCGATCAGCCTCGTTTGCGCGCAGCCAGTCGCGGAAGAGCAGCATGCGCGCGATCTCTGGGCAACCTGCCGTGAAGACGTGCAAGTTCACGTCGGTGTCTGGTCCCTTGAAGACGCGATGCTCGTACCAGTCTGGCTCGCGGATGCGTAGGATGTAGCCCGCCGCCTCCAGCGCTGGAACATATGACGGCTCATCGGCAGAGTCGGGGACCGCGAGGATGATGTCGATGCGCGGCTTGGCGGCCAGCCCTGGCACGGAGGTCGAGCCAGCATGCTCCAGCAGTTGAAGTGTATCACCGAGCGCGGCGCGGATGCGCGTGGCCTCGCGCTCGAAGAGGGCTGGCCATTCGGGATCGTAGTCCGCGATAACGACGACCCCCTCGTTCGGCGTTGGAGGCCCGATGCGCACGGCCAGAATCTCTTCTTCAGTATGCGAGCCATTTGAGGCGCGCGCGGTCATCTGAGATCGCTTCTTATCGTCGTCGCCTGCGCCCTCACCGCCAGACATTCGCCACACTCCCTCGAACGCTAGATTCGCGCATCCTGGCCGAGAACACCTGCCGCACGCATGAACGCGCTTAGCTTCTCCTCGTCGAGCCAGCCATCCGTGCGCACGCCGCTACAAATATCCAGCGCGAACGGCCCCACCGCGTCAATCGCCTCGGCCACGTTGCCAGCGTTCAGGCCACCAGCTAGATAGAGCGGGATGTCAATCGCGGCGCGGATCGCTCGGCTGATCGTCCAATCGTGAACGCGTCCAGTGCCGCCAAGCTCTTTGACCGCGAGCGCCTGATTGCCGGAATCCAGCAGGATCGCGTCTACCTGTGTCGCCACCAGCCGCGCCTCGTCCAGCGACTCCGGCCCGGTGACGTGGATCACCTGCACGAGCTTGATCCCTGGCAGCGCGTCGCGTATATCTTCATACGACCCGCCGGTGAGCCGGTCACAGATCTGCAGCGTGTTGACACCCGCGTGGCGCTGCTGCGCGATGATCGTCTCGGCGTCCTGCGCGGAGGTGAGCAGGAAGGTAGCCACTCCCGGCGGGACAGTCGCCGCGATCTCGGCTGATGAGGTTGTCGGGAATCACGCCGGGACCGCTGGGCATCGTCGAGACAAGCCCCAACGCCGAGGCGCCGTAGCGCACGGCGAGCGACGCCTCCTCGGCGCTGCTGATGCAACAAATTTTGACGCGTGGATGCGCGACCTGCTCCATATAAATTCCCCCTCAACGCCATACGATATCACATGCACGGCGTCCGGAAGATACCTTAATTGGTGCTATAACGAGGGAGCCAGATGAGGCGACCACTCTCCAGGATTTCGCGCCACAAGGAGCCCACTCTATGATTCACCGCAGCGACCTGCGCCAGCTTCAGGCCATCAATGAGTATCCGTCCGTCTCGATCCTGCTGCCGACGCACCGCACCTCGCCGGACAACAAGCAGGACCCCATCCGCGTCAAGAACCTCGTCGCCGAGACGAAGACCCGGCTGCTCGGCGAGTTCTCGGCGCGCGAGATGGACCCCCTCTTCACGAAGCTGGATGCGCTGGTGGAGGGCATTGACTACGAGCAGCTGCTCGATGGGCTGGCGCTCTACGTCAACAAAGACCTGGCGCGTTCGTTTACGCTGCCCTTTACTGTGACTGAGCGCGTCGTCGTGGATCCAACCTTCGCCACGCGCGCCCTCGTCTTCACGCTCAACCGCACACCACGCTATTACGTTCTAGCGTTGAGCGAGAACGATACGCGCCTCTTCGAGGAATTCGGCGCAACGCTGGAGGAAATTCGTGGTGGCGGCTGGCCCATGCGCCACGGTGGTCCGGGCGGCGCCAGCAAGCTTCCCGGCGGGCCGGGCGTCAACCCTTCAGCCGTCCGCGATCAGGCGCATCGAGACTTCTTCCGCACCGTGGACGAGAAATTCGGCGCATTCCAGACTGAGGAGAAGCTTCCACTGGTAGTGGTGGGAGTAGATCGCTACCTTGCGTTCTATCGGGAGATCTCGCGCTACACCGACGACATCGTCGGGACGGTCGAGGGCAACTATGATCACGCCTCTGAGCATGAGCTGGCGCAGCTCGTCTGGCCGGTCATCCAGGACTATCTGGCGCGGCGGCGCGCCGAGACGCTGGAGCGGCTGGACGCGGCCGTGGGCGCGCAGCGATCTTCCTCGACCATAGGTGAGGTCTGGCGCATGGCGAAGGATGGGCGCGGCGATACGCTGCTCGTCGAGCAGAACTACCACTATCCAGCTACCGTGGACGAGACGGGCATGATTCTCTCGCCCGCCGAAGACGCCGCCGAGCCAGGCGTGATCGACGATGCGGTGGACGAGGTGATCGAGGAGGTCATGGCGAAGGGCGGGAGCGTCGTCTTCGTGGACGACGGCGCGCTCGAACAGCATCAACGTATCGCGCTCATCCTGCGCTATTAGCGAGTTGCGCAGCGCATGCGCTGATGCGGGGAACAATCCTTCCGGTGGCTGCGTCGTATTCTGATGAGAGAAGTGAAGGAGCATCACAGACCTGGAGCCGCTGGTCTCCCTGAGGAGAGTTCCCATGACATACCGCCATTAAACTGTCGGTTCGGACCCGTCTGCGGCGCATACCCTTGGGCGCGCTGCTGGTGTTTGGATTGGCGCTGGCGCTCGTGGGCTGCGCCTCGATCACCGTCAGCGGATCGGGTGCGGCGGGAACAACCACGCCCGCATCTGGAACATCTGGAACGCAGGGGACGCTCGTGGGCGATGTCGTCGCCGGGCCGACCTGCCCGGTCGAGCGCGCGGAGGATCCCTGCCCGCCAAAGGCCGTGCCCAACCGCGAGGTGGAGATTCTTGGCGCCAACAACGCGGTCGTCGCGACTGCTATGACGGACAGCAAGGGTCACTTCAGTGTCGCGCTGGCTCCGGGAAGTTACACCGTCTCCGTGCCGATACAGCAGGGCCAGATCGGCATGCGCCAGGTGAGCGACGTCAAAGCGAACGTCATCACTGGGCAGATCACGACAGTCAAGATCATGCTCGACACCGGTATCCGCTAAGCTCAGCTGAGGGGCAGGCGTTGGCTTATCGCTTGCCAGGCGGGCGCTCGCGCTGGTAGAGTGTCGGCAGGCGTGTGCGCGCATGACGCCTAGCGCCCACAGGTAGGCCAGTGACGAGCGAGATCAACCCTCCGCCAGCCATCGAGCGCGGCGCCGTGCATCTCTACCAGCTCTACGACGTGAGCTATAGCATCGACCTCGACCGCGCCCGCGAGACGCTGGCGACGCCGAGCGCGCGCGTGCGGCCGGTCGTCAGCCGTGGTGGCAACATCGAGATTCCGCAGCTCCCATTGGAGGTTCGGCTGGAGGATGCGGAGCTAACCATCGGCGCGAACAGCTATAGCGCTCGGACCTTCGCGCGCATCTATGACCTCGGCATCCTCGCGCTACGGCTCTCGCTGTCGCTGCCTGGGGAATTGCTCGTGGGATGAGGTGACGGCGCTGATGTCCGACGTACAGGCCGCCCAGGAGCAGACGCTGGCGATCTTCGAGGAGCGGCTGAAAGGGCTGCGCGCCGCGCTGGAGCCGGCGATTGATCGCCCGAACGCGCATGTGCTGACCGAGGACTACCTGTTACTCATAGTCGAGCGGCTTGCGGGCGAGATCGCCTGCCGCGCGCCTGGCGGAGCATCCGACCCTGCTGCAGGCGGCCCTGTGCGAGCGCAAGAAGCTGAGCGCCTCGGCGCGGGCGCTGGCGACGCCACTGAGCTACTATGAGGATGACCTGATCCTGCTGACATGGAGCGCGGCCATCGTGATCGAGCCGGACGCCGACGCGCGCGAGGACGCCGCGCTGCTGCTGGAGTTCGCCAACACGCAGCTCCTCGCCTTCCGCAGCTACGACGAGGAGGTCGAGCGCGAGTTGGCGCGCCTGACGCCATACAAGCCACGGCGACGCAGCCTGCTCTGGACGCGCCTCACGGCCTCGTCGAACGTCCAGCGCGAGGTGGCGACACTCATCACCGACATCAACGAGACGAACGCGCGTGTCGAAAACGCGCTCAAGGTCACCGAGGATGTGTATTGGAACCGCGTCTATGCGGCGGCGGTGCGCACGCTGCGCATCGAGGCGTGGCGGTCGAGCCTGGCGGAATCGCTGGGCATCTTGCAGCAGCGCGCGTCGGTGCTGCGCGACGAGGCGCAGGAAGCGCTGGGCATCTTGCTGGAGGCGCTGGTTATCATCCTGATCGCCGTCGAGCTGATTGTGGCGCTGATCGGTCTGCGCGCCGGCGCGCATTAGAGAGGGAGAGTGCAATGGGCCTGCGTGTCGCGATCTTACTGGCGGTCATTGGCGGACTCGCGCTAGTTGGCGCCATCGCCTTCTTCGCCGTCCCCAACCGGCGTGGACCACGTGTAGCTGTGGTCGCCACGGTCGCGGGAGTCCTCATCGTCGCCACGCTCGCCGTCTTTCTCGCGCCCATCTCCAGCGTGACCCAGGCGCCCGTCAGTCCGAGCCTCTCGCTCTACCTGACGGGTCAGACCTGTGAGCCTGCGCCGCCTACCTTCAATTCCGCCTGTGGCACACGGACGCAGACTCTGCTGAACCTACGCGCGACCGACGGCGCGACCCGCTGGACTTCGCCCGTCGATGTCCCACCAGAGAACGGAGGGAACCCTTTCTTCGGCGCGCCGATCCTGCGCGATGGCGTCCTCTACACCCTCCGTGGAGGCGCAGAGCCTGGCGCCGTCGCCGTGACACTGCTGGCGCTACGCGCGAGCGATGGCGGCGAGATCTGGCGCGTGGCGCTCGACTCGCCGCCGCTTGCGATGGACGTGGCGGATGGGCAGGTCTATATGCTGCTGAAGTATCAGGAGGACGCCTCGCTGGTGCGCGTTTTTGACGCGAGCGACGGCGCGCCAAAGCAGCAGTTTACATTGCCGATCTTCACCGGCTTCATCGTGACGAACGGCTTAATCATCGGCTGCGACTCATACCTCTATCTCAACAACGAGAGCGCCGCGAACACCTCCTTCGCCGCATATCATGCCAGCGACGGCAGCCTTGCCTGGCAGGCCTCGGCGCTGGCAGAAACACCAGCGGGAGGTGGTCCCTCTCCCTGCGCGCTCGCGCTTGGAAACGGCATCCTCTATCAGGCGGGGGAGAAAAGCGGCGACGTGACAGCTGTGCGCGTCAGCGATGGGAAGCCGGTCTGGCAGGCGCAGATCGAGTCTGTCGTTGCGCTTGGTCTGAGCAGTGAGCGACTGATTGCCGCCTCCGTCCCGAATCTGGCGCTCATCAAGTCGGGGCAGTCGAACCTGACATCGGAGAAGTTCACCGCATTCGACTTGAAGGATGGCCACGTCCTCTGGCAACGCGACTTCCCTCTCACAGAGGCAAACGGGCCATACATCTCCGCAACTATCGCCGCGGATGACGAGCGGGTATATATCGCTACCAAGAGCGGGTTGCGAGTGTTCCACCTGAGCGACGGCGCGACGGTGTGGGAGCGCAAGACAGGCGGCGACACACCCTTCTACTCGTATCCGGTCGTAGCGCAGGGAACGCTCTTTGCCCTCAATGGCTACTACCCTGTCTACGAGTTCCCGCTCGTGCAACACAATCAGCAGGCAAGTCGCATCGTCGCTCTGAACGCGGCGACCGGAGACTCGTACTGGGGCGTGACGGTCTACTCGACTGGCTTCGCGCTCGGCGAGGTCTGAGGGGTGGTGTCGCGTGCGGAGACGCCAGGGCGATATGGCTGCGCATTCGCAGCGCGGCGGCCCTGCTCGGCGGGAGTGGGTCGCGCCTCGCCGGGATTGCCAGCGGTGAGTTCCTGATAGGCCAATGGGTCGCGCGCAGAGAGCTTGCCCGCCTCGACGAAGGCGAACCTCTCGGCCAGCGTGCCGAGGAGCGTGAAGATCGCGCTCAGCGCCGAGAAGACGCGCTCCAAGCGCGCGCCACTGCGCCAGGCCAACAGCCGCAGCCCCATCGGCGCGATCAGTCCCCCGCCGAGGACGCCGTAGCGGAAGACGCGCCCCCACACGCCCTCCCGCAACGGCTGGCCGATGCGCTCCGGGACAAACGCCTCGTGCGCCGCCGCGAGTCCAAGCTGGGTGAACGCGCCAACGCTCGCCACGATCTCCAGATCAGCGCGCGCTGCACGGCTCTGCCGGCCGGAGAGCAGACCGAGCAGGATCAACGCCGCCGCGCCGGAGGTGATCGAGGCGGCGAGGAAGAGCGGCCCCAGCAGGATGCCCGCCGCCGCCCAGAGTGGTACCGCCGTCGCCGCCAGCAGCACGCCGGTGTAGCCGCCAAGCCCTAATCCGAGCGCGCCCTGTATCAGCGTCAGCAGCCGGTCGGGGAGTAGCAGCGCCATTTTAGAGAGAAAGCTCCTGCGATGCAGGATGACGCCGTCCTCGGCCATCTGGCGCGCGACAAGCAAGTCCCGACGTGACGCCGAAGGCCATGAGAATCCACGTGCCGAGGCTCAGAGGCGAGCGTATCTTGACGACCCGCAACATATGGAAGAAGCGCTGTGGCCGCCCCAGATCGAGGATGAGCAGGACCGGGCAGATCAGCGAGAGGGCCAAGGCGAGATAGCGCGCGTGACGCACGGTGACGCGATGACGCGGTCCGCCGAAGAAGCAAGCCAGCGCGCCGAAGAACGCCACGCCCGCCGCAATCCCGGCGATGAAGAAGTAGCCGGGGACGTACCACTTCCAGTGCGGCGCCTTGATCATCGGGCGACCATAGTAGGTTGTGAGACACGCCTGGCGTCGAGCTGCGTCTGGCGCGCAATCCAGGCAGCAGGATCTGGTTGCGTGGCCGGTCGTAGCGCGTATTTCCCGCCGTCACGATGTCCTCCGCCTCAGAAGCAGCGTCAGCAGTGTCGCCGCGCCCAGCAGCGCTCCCGTCGCCACCGTCACCAGATAGGAAGGCAGAACCTGCGCCTGCGGTACATATGGCGCCTCCGGCAGGTTGTAGACCTCTGGCTTATCCACCAGCAGGAAGAAGGCGTTGAGGTCGCCGACTGTGCCGCGCTCGTCCACGCCGTAGAGATAGGCGTCGGTCACGCCGCGCGCGTGCAGCGCGCCGACCCGCTCCCGCGCGCGCTGTTGCAACTCACTGACCTCGCCGAACTGGATGCTTTGCGTCGGGCAGGCCTTGGCGCAGGCGGGCATCAGGCCGTCCTTCTGCCGGTCGTAGCAGAGCGTACACTTCCAGGCGCGCCCATCGGTGTGGTTCAACTCGATCACGCCGAAGGGGCAGGCGATCTGGCAGTAGCCGCAGCCATTGCAGATGTCCGGCTGGACGTAGACATCGCCGAACTCGTTGCGGATGATCGCGCCTGTGGGGCAGCATTCGAGGCACCCCGCGTTGGTGCAGTGCTTGCAGACATCGCTCATCATCAGCCAGCGCGAGTCGCCCAGCAGGCCGTCATTCGCGCCATCCGCTGCCACGCGCCCGGCGATAGCCTCGCCGCCCGGACCGCCGTTCATGCCCTCCAGCCCCATGAACTGGCCCGTGCCCTTGTCGAACTGCTCGATGAAGGCGACATGACGCCAGGTGGTCGCGCCGAGGCCGGCGGTGTTGTCGTAGCTCATCCCGCTCAGGGAGTAGCCATCGGCGGGAACTGGTTCCACTGCTTGCACGCGACCTCGCACGCCTTGCAGCCGATGCAGAGCGTCGTGTCGGTGAAGAAGCCCTTCGCCATGCTACTTCTCTACCTCAATCCAAAGATTTTCATCTGGCCGCTTCTGCCGATGGCTCTCGCTGTGTTCTTCCTTCGCACTTCTCGATCGAAAGTAGTCGTCGTCTCGGCTCGACACTTGTCGACAGATGCGCCATCTCCGCGCCCTCGCTGTCCATACGCGCGACCGAGCCACCCTCGGCCACGCTGGCATCTGGCCCACCCGACGGAATCGCTCGCCCAGTGGTGCGCGCCCCTTGCGCAGGTCGCAGGTGAACGCCTTGGCTTCGTGGATGCGCACGTTGGGGTCGAGCGCGACGCCGATCAGGTCGTTCGCCACGTCTCCCGTCACCAGCCCGCTGGGACCGAAGTGGTACGGCAGCCCGATGACATGCACCCGCCGCTTGCCGATCTTCAGCGGCTGGACGCGATCCGTCACCAGCGCCCGCGCCTCGATGGACGAGCGCGAGGTCGTGATCGTCACCCAGTCGCCGTTCGCCACGCCCTTCTCCCGCGCCAGTTGCGCGTCAATCTCGCAGAAGAGCGCCGGCTGTAGCTCGGAGAGCCAGCTACTCCAGCGCGACATCGCGCCGGAGGTGTGGTGCTCGGTCAGCCGGTACGTGGTGATGATGTAGGGATAGCGCGGGTTCTCGCGCCCATGCATCGGGTTGTCGCGCCGGTCGAAGGTGACGACGCACGGGTTGTTCTGCCAATCGGGATAGAGCGCGTTGGCTGACCGGCGACTCGAACGGCTCGTAGTGTGCGGGCAGCGGGCCATCCTTGAGGCCGGAGGGCGCGTAGAGCCAAGCGCGGCCATCGCCGTTCATGATGAACGGGTCGGCGCCAGTGTGCGCGTCAATCCCCAGGGCGTCAGGCTGCGCGGGCGTGTCGGGCGCCTTGTCGCGCGGGAAGTCCGGCGTGTCGTAGCCGGTCCACGGCGCCGCTCGCGATCCCACCAGACGAGGCGCTTGCGCTCGGACCATGGCTGGCCATCGGGATCCGCCGAGGCGCGATTGTAGAGGATGCGCCGGTTGTTCGGCCACGACCCAGCCCCAGCTGGCTGTGGTTCGTCTGCTCACCGGGCTTGTCGCGCTCGCGCCGCGCCGCCAGATTCACGCCCTTTTCGGGAACGACGCCGCTGTAGATCCAGCAGCCGCAGGCCGTGCGTGCCATTGTCGCGCAGCTCGCCGAAGCCGCTGACCTGCGCGCCGTCCGCTACGCGATAGCCACTGATCTCCTCAGCGACCGCCTGCGCGCTCCGGCTCCTGCAGCTCGCCTTCTAATCGGATAGTCCCACGTCATGGCGAGCAGGGGCTGGTCGCGCTCCTGCTGGCTGCCCGCGTAGAGCTCGCGCAGCCGCCGCCCCAGGTGGACCATGAACCACGTCTCCGAGCGCGCCTCGCCCGGCGGATCGACCGCCTTCTCGTGCCACTGCAGCATGCGCTGCGTGTTGGTGAAGCTGCCCTCCTTCTCCGGCGGCCACGCGGCGGGCATGAAGAAGACCTCGGTGTCTACCATCGCCGGGTCCACGCCATCCAGCTTCCAGAAGTCCGCCGTCTCGACGAGGAATGGGTCGCGCACGACACACCAATCCAGCTTGCGCATCGCCTCGCGCTCGACGCGCGCGCCGGGGCCGCCGACGGCGAAGTTCTCGCCCATCACGAAGAGGCCCTTGATCTTGCCGTCCTTCATCTTGAAGAACATCGGGTAGTACGAGTAGTCTTCGGCGTCATTCAGCTTGGGCAGATACTGAGTAGCCCCACTCGTTCGCGGCGGTGGCGCGCTCGCCGTACCAGGCCTTGAGCAGGCTCACCATGTACTTGGGCAGATTGTTCCACCAGCCGCCGGCGGACTGATTGGTAGCGATATAGTCGTCGAGCGCAGGCTGCGACTCCAGCGGCATCTGCAGGTAGCCCGGCAGCAGGTTGTAGAGCGTCGGCACGTCGGTCGAGCCTTGAATCGTCGCGTGGCCGCGCAGCGCAAGGATGCCGCCGCCGGGCCGCCCGATGTTGCCGAGCAACAGTTGCAAGATCGCCGCCGCGCGGATGTTCTGCACGCCGACGGTGTGCTGCGTCCAGCCGACGGCGTAGCAGAAGGCGGTGGTGCGCTCGCGTCCAGAGTTCGCGGTGATCGCCTCGGCGACGCGCAGGAAGATGTCCTGTGGCGTCGCCGCAGACCTGCTCGACCAGCTCCGGCGTGTAGCGCGCGAAGTGGCGCTTGAGGATCTGGAAGACGCAGCGCGGGTGCTGGAGCGTCTCGTCGCGCGGCGGCGGCGCCGCCTTTGTGCGGCTCTGGCGCTCGGAGTAGCTCTCGCCGGTGCGCGCTTCAATTGGCTCGCTGGCTGGATGCTGTTCTTCGCCCGCGTACGCCCAGCTCGCCGGGTCGTACGCGCGCTTCCCGACGTCGTAGCCGGAGAAGACGCCCGCCGAATCCTCGGTGTCCTGGAAACTCCTCGCCAATGATGGTGGCGGCGTTGGTATAGGCCAGCACGTACTCCCTGAACCACTTGTCGTGCGTCAGGACGTAATTGATCAGCCCGCCGAGGAAGGCGATATCCGTGCCGGGACGGATCGGCGCGAAGACATCGGCTGTGGCCGAGGTGCGCGTGAAGCGCGGATCCACATGGATGATCGTCGCGCCACGCTCGCGCGCCTCCATCACGAAGCGGAAGCCGACCGGATGGCACTCGGCCATGTTCGACCCCTGAATCACGATGCAGTCGGCGTTCACCAGGTCCCATTGCGCCGTCGTCGCGCCGCCGCGTCCGAGGCTTGTTCCCAGACCGGGAACCGTAGAGCTGTGTCAGATACGGGCCTGATTGGTGATGTGGACGATGCCTAAGTTGCGGAAGAGCTTGAGGATCAGGTAGTTCTCTTCGTTGTCCAGCGTGGCCCCGCCGATGTGCGCGATGCTCTCCAGCCGGTTGACACGCGTCCCGTCAGCGCCATTCATCTGGAAGTCGGCGTCGCGCGTGGCTTTGACGCGCTCGGCGATGCGCGCCATCGCCCAGTCCAGCGGGCGCGGCTCCCAGTGGTCGCTCTTCGGCGCGCGGTAGAGGACCTGTGTCTGGCGGTTGGGGTTGTGAATGAGTTGGTAGGTCGAGGCGCCCTTGGGGCAGAGCCGCCCGTCGTTGATCGGGCTGGCGGGGTTGCCCTCGATCTCGATAATGCGCCCGTTCTTGACAAAAACCTGCTGGCTGCACCCGACGGCGCAGAAGGGGCAGACGGAGGTATAGACCTGGGCGTCGCGCGTGCGCGGGGCAAGTGAGCGTGAGGTCTGGCTAATTGGGTTCGGCGCGAGGCCGACGTGCGCGCGCAGCGTCTCGCCGAATCGTGCTGGTCGTTTCGTCTCGCGCGCCATTTCCCAGCCTCCATCCCCTATGAGCGCTGCTGCCGTCTGACTCTAGTATAGCGGACGAAGTGGGGCCGCGCGAGGCCACAGCGGCGTCACGGTAAATCCGCCGCAACTGCCGCGTCTAGGAAACCAGCGAGAAGCACGGGATCCCGCTCACTGCTGGTCAGATCAAACCCCATACCATACCCCTGGAGGAAGCGCGAGAAAGTGGATCCACAATGTATAGTTCTAAGCAACATGGACATTGCTGCCATGGGGCCCATTCGCCAGGGCAATCCTGACGGGGTGAACTACCACACCCCCTATCCCGTTGCCGAAGGCGTCCGGGACTACTTTTCTCAGGATGTTGAAGGCAGCGTTGATGTCCGCATTCAGGCAGCGCCCAGTGCTCGCGCGAAACAGCCCGCGTTTGACGCGTTTGCCAGCGTAGAGCTTGTGCTTGCCGATAGGCTCCAGGTCGAGGAAGCTGCACTTGGAGGTGTAGCTCTCTTCGCGCACGACGACGTGGATGCCCACCAACTCCGCCTTGTAGCGCAGCATCTCGACGAACCGCGCATGCGGCACGAAGACGAAGTTCTGATTCGTTCGCTTGCCCAGCTCAATGGCCTGTTTCCAGCCGTCGTTCTTGCCCACCACCAACGTCCCGATGCGGTGCGCCACGAGTCGCTCCAAAACACGGCGGCTCGCGACGTGCAGGTAATGGTTGATCTGGCGCGCTCGTTTGTCGGTGAGTGTATCGAGCTGCCGGGAGGCGAAGACTCCCGCGGGCAGTTTGGCTTGCGGGCGGGCGCGGCGCTTGTTGTACCACTGATTGATCGCCTTCAGCGGACGGCCGTTGACCAGAAACGGCGTGATGCCGGGCTGGTCGAAAGTTACCGCCGCGAGATTGTTCAACCCAATGTCCACCGCCGCCACGCGCGATGGGGCCACGTCGGCGGGCGTCACGGGGCGCTCATAGATCACCTCCAGGGTGTAGTGGGAAGCGTGCGGCACGATGCGCACCTGGTCGATAGCCGCCTGTCGGGTCTCGACGCGAATATCCAGCCCCGAGGGGACGACATACCCGCGATGCTTGGGCGCGCGGCTGATGGCCTGCTCAGTGTAGGTCAGCAGGTTGCGCCCTCGCTTGTCAAGGTATTTCGGCAGCTTGGGATGGCCCAAGAAGCGGGACGGATTGGCCTCCCACGCGGCGCACGCAGCGAAATAGCTCTTCCAAGCGAGCGTGACCTGCCGCAGCACCCACTGCGCCACCTTGGCTGGCAGCGCCCGAAACTCCGCGCTCGTTTTCAAGTCGCGTGCCAACTCTTCGTAGGAGATCACCTGGCGATGGTGTATGAAGGCTTGTCGCGTCACATAGAGCGCGGCGTTGTAGAGGTGCTTGGAGGCGAAGGCGGCGTCGTCGATGGCGGCGAAGCGCGTGTCGTGGCGGTCGATGCGGTGCTGCTCAACGAGTCGCATCCTCGACCACCTCCTGCTCGTCCGCCACCCGCGCATCCTCGCGAGTGAGTCCGCGCATGATGGTCGCGGTCTTGTGCTTGGCGCGCCACGCCGTCTTGGAGCTCACACCCCTATGCTGGGCGTAGTCGCTGAGTTTCATACCTGTGTGGTAGCATAGATGGCCACGAGAGTCAACATATGACCATGTTCTCTGAGAAGGTTTTCAATACCCGCTTCACTCGCCTGCCGCTGGCGCTCATCACGGCGGCTCTGCTACTCGTTGGCTGTGCGTCCAGCGCCGTCAACATCACCCCAACCGCGACACCCCTCCGCCCTGGCGAGTTTACTGTCTACGCGAAGAGTCCAGTCATTCCGCATGGCGTGGCGACGGCCTGGGCGGCGCGCTATGTAGACCCCGGCGCGATGATCTACCACGACGGCGCGTTCCACATGTTCATCAACGGCTTCAACTCCTATCCCGGCGTGACCTCCATTGGCTATGCCACCTCGCCCGACGGATACACCTGGTCACTGGCTAGCAAAGACCCCGTCTTCACCTCGGACAAGGTCACCTACGCGCAGGCCGCCATCTTCGTATCCAGTGTCCTCGTCGGCGACGACAGTACCTGGACGCTCTATTTCTACACGGTCGATCTCAGCACCCCATCGCATGGGACGATTGGACGGGCGACCGCGCCGAAGCCAACCGGTCCCTGGACGCCCGACGCGGCGCCGGTCCTCACGGCTGGCGCGGCAGGCGCGTGGGATAGCTACAGCGTGGCGCATCCGAGCGTTCTCCACACCAGCGCGGGCTATGTGATGTACTACAGCGGTTCGAGCGGGGCGGCTGATCCACACAACGCCATCGGCATGGCCACCTCGCCCGATGGCATCCACTGGACCAAGCGCCACGATCCTGTACTGAACGCCGGGACAGGCGACGCCTGGGATAACCAGATCATCTTCGATCCCAACGTCGTCCAGACGCCCAATGGCTACGTGATGGCGTACTTCGGACTCGGCCCAGTGAGCGTCGTTCCCAAGCCGTTCACCGCGGTTGGCTACGCCACAAGCGCGGACGGCGTGACGTGGACAAAATCGAGCGCGAACCCGGTGCTTTCCACGCTGGATCACCAGAACTGGCAGTTCATGTTCCTGGCGAATCTGCTCTATCAGAATGGGACGCTGTTCCTCTACTTCGATCTCCAGCAACAGTCGAAGACCTTTGGCGTCACCGATGTCTTCCTGGCGACGCACACAGGGCTGCTCTCGTCCTAGCGCGCCGGTTTGACGCCAACTATCAGGGCGCGGTTGAGTTGCAGATGCAGGCAGGTGGACGCGAATCCTGCCTCGCGCAGCCAGGCGAGATGCTGTTCCAACGGAGCGGCATACTCGCTCTTGTGGCTCAGCCGCGCCAGAAAGTCCTCGGCGGTTCCACCACTGTTGACCTCGGCGCGGCTCTCCAGCGCCTCCCACGCGGGCGGGATGACATCTGCGAACGTCTCGGCGTCGAGCGCGACACGCTCCATGTGCAGGAAAACACCGCCGGGTGGCAGGAGCCGCGCGACGAATCCATAGACGGCCCGCTGCGCCTCGTGGGGAATATGGTGTAGCGTCTGCACGCTGAACGCGACGGAATAGGTCCGCTCCGGCAGCGAAAGGTTATCTATATCGGCGAGGTCGTGGAGCACAATCTGGCAGTTACTCTCAAATGGCGCCAACCGCTGCTCCGCCAGCGCGATCATCGCCTCCGAC
The DNA here is from genome assembly GCA_963733745.1 of uncultured bacterium. Taxonomy (GTDB): domain Bacteria; phylum Chloroflexota; class Ktedonobacteria; order Ktedonobacterales; family JADMIN01; genus DASWAC01. The sequence continues at coordinate 4,379 of CAVTFE010000051.1, read as the reverse complement.
TGCTCGACGCCGACGATCTGCGCCTCTGGGATTCGCGCGAAGAGCGCTAGCTCGACCAGTCCTGAACCAAGGCCGAGATCAAGGATGCTGGTTCCGGGAACATAGACGCGCTCAGTGATGGCGGCGAGGATGTCGAGCTGCTTGGCGCGGCTGAGATTGGCGGCGCTCACCACCGCGTCCCAGTGCTGCGCGAACTCAGGATTCTCCCAGTCGTCGTGTCCCGGCGGAGTGAAGGGCATATTCATGCTGCTTTCTGAGATGTTTGAAGCTGTTCTGCGCCGAACTGTCGTCAGTTCGGCCCTTACCTGGGCCATGATACAACGCCTTGCCCAGCCCAAAATCCATTTTCGCTTGCGTAGAGGAAAGCTCTAGCGTACGATCAACACGATAAAGTGGGCGCATGCCGCGAAAGGGCAGGCGAGTTGTGACCATACAAGAGCAGGATGCGGCGACAGCGCCAAGACACGTCCCGTTCGCACGCGCCGACCTGCACATGCACACCAACCTCGGCGACGGTACGGCCAGCCCGCAGCGCGTGCTCGACGAGGCGCGCAAGCATGGCCTACGGGTGATCGCCGTCACCGACCACGACCATCTTGAGGGCGCCAAGCGTGTGCAGGAGATCCTCGACCGTACTGGCGCGACCGATATCGAACTGATCTGGGGCTGCGAGGTCACGACACGCGAGGGGCACTTCATCGGCCTCTTCATGAAACGCCCCATCAAATTCCTGCTGCATGTCGAGGACGCCATCGAGCAGATCAAGGATCAGGGTGGCCTGACAGTCATCCCGCATCCGATGGGCCGGATCGTGCCCAGCCTCAGCCGACGCAAGATCGAGGAGCTACTGAACAAGGGCTACCAACTCGACGCCATCGAGCTCTACAACCCCTCGCCGGCCAACGCCAAGGCGCGTGCGCAGGTCATTGAAGCCAACGCGCGCTGGGGCCTCGCGGGAACCGGCGGCAGCGACGCCCACTTCTGGCAGCACATCGGCGCGGCGTACACGCTCTTCCCCGGCACGTCCGCCGCCGCATTGCGCGCCTCGATCCTGGCGAAGCTCACGAAGCCCGGCGGGATGGAGCGGCCACCGGAACGGCTGCCGATCTCCGCCTACCTCGGCCAGCAGGTCTTGAGCCTGATCATCGACCCGCCGCGCAAGCTCTCGCGCATGTACTTTTCTCACGACCACGCTGAGGACACCCGCGAGACGCCGGTGACGCCATAGCGCGATACCTGACGCATGCCATGGTCAAAAAGGCTGCGTCGCCGTATCGAATTCGGAGACGATGGGCGTCGAGCTGTCCGTATCTGGTTGTGGCGGCGCAAGGGTAATCTCGATGGGGCCGAAAAGCTGTTCCTGAACGACGACGATGCGCCGCCGATGCCATAGCTCCAGGATCGCCAGGAAGGTGACAACCACGGCGAAGCGCGAGGTCGCCATCGCCAGCGCATCCTCAACCTGGATGCGGCCACGCTCGGCCAGCAGCGCCAGCACCTCTGCGACCTTCTCGGCGACCGTCACGACCGGCGGCGGCAACTCCTCTGGCGTGGAGAAGCGCTGCTCCAGCAAGAGGCGCCGGAAGACCGCCGCCAGCGCGTCCACGTTCAGCCCGACCAGCTTCGGCGGACTCCAGACGATTGCAGCCTCGGCGTCGATCAGACGACTCTGGCGCGAGAACGATTGCAGTCCCGGCCAGCTCGCGCGCGCGCAACGCCAGCGCGATCTCTTTCGCCAGCTTGTATTCGAGCAGGTGGCGGCGCAGCTGCTCGGCGTCGTCCAGCGGATCGCCGTCGTCGCTGTCCTCCTGGCGCGACTGGCGTGGCAGCAGGCTGCGCGACTTGATGAGCAGCAGCCGCGCCGCCATCACGATGAACTCGGCCAGGCGTGGCATCGGCGGCTCATCCCAGGTCTTGAGGTACGCCACGAACTGATCGGTCACGGCGACGAGCGAGATAGTCGTGATCTCAAGCTGGTTGCGCTCGATCAGACTCAGCAGCAGATCCATCGGGCCGTCGAAGCCCGGCAGATGCACGGTATAAGGGATAAGGCGCGGCTGTGTGTAGGCTGGCTTCTCCGCCGCGCTCTCGTCTTTGGCAGTCGCTGCTTGGAGGCATGCGTGCGCTCGCGTGTCGCGCCCATATCGCCTCCTATTGCAGCCAGTTTTCAGAATCAGCCAATGTTGCATTTTGACACCCCCCAGAAGGGATGCTCGGTTCTCCGACGCAGCCTATGCCACGCCTCCCCGAAGGGCCTGCCCGGCCCGTTCTATATTTCTGGCGGCGTTATGGTCCCGATGCAGGCTCGTTCCGCACTCTGGGCAAAATGTGCCAGCGAACGGATAAGCCTTTGTGGACCAGCACCCCACAGCCAGAGCAGGTCTGGCTAGTGAATGCAGGATCGACCGCAATCACTGAGCGACCGGCACATACTGCCTTGTAGCTCAGGATGATTAAGAAACCAGACCAACCAGCATCGCTGATGCTCTTGGCAAAGTGGTGGTTCTTTACCATGTTGCGGATCTGCAAGTCTTCGTGATAGATCGTGTCGTTGCATTGAACCAGGGCCAGCGCCGTCTTGTGATGGAAATCCTGACGCTGGCGCCGCACGTTCTGATGCGCCTTGGCAAGCAAGATGACTGCCTTGCTTCTGCGATTACTTCCCTGCTTGCGACGCGAGACCCGACGTTGCGCGGTCTTGAGCGCGCGTTCGGCTTTCCGATACCAGCCAGGATGAAAGATTCGTGTGCCATCCGATAGTGTAGAGAATGCCTCCAGTCCCAAGTCGATGCCTGTCTCTTTACCTGTCGCGGTCAAGGATTGTATTGGTACGTCGGCGCACGAGAAACAGGCATACCAGCCATCGGCCTCTCGCCGAATCGTGACTGTTTTGGGCGTTCCTGCTATCGGACGCGACCAGCGTACAGCAATGCGCCCAATCCTGGACAAGACTAGAGATCCGTTATCAAGGCGCGCGCTGCAATACTGCCCTACTTGGGGATAGGTTAAGCTGTTATAGCGGTTGCGACCACGGAAGCGGGGATACCCTGGCGTCTCTCCGGCCTTTATACGACGAAAGAAAGCATGATAGGCACGTTCAACACGCAGTATCACATCTTGCAATACCTGTGCATTGATCTCTGCATATTCCGGCATAGCTTCTTTGATACTAGGCAATTCAGCTTTCTGCTGGTAGTAGCTGACAGAGACGCCACGCATCCGCCATGCCTCACGCCGCTCACCAATGGCGGCATTGTAGACATGGCGACAGAGCATCAGGGCGCGATCAAGCAGCCGCTCCTGTTCAGGAGTCGGCTTGAGTTTATATTTGTAGGTTTTACAGACACTCTGCTGTTCCATACCCTAGTATTCTGTCTGATCGGCGCACAACCGGCAAGTATAGGTACTATGGTGCCTTTGGTGGGCTATCCTACTTTCATCTTTGTGCCTGAAGGCATGGAACCTCAGCCGGGCTCTGGTTACACGGCGTCGTCCACGGCGTGCAGCTCGGCGGCGGGGCCGTCCGGCTGGTGATGCGTGCGGATCATCTCCACCGCGCGCGCCGAGAGTCCCACCTGCGCCGCCAGGTCCGCGCCGATCCCGGCGTGCCGCCGCGCATAGTAGAACGGACGCCGCCACCACGAATCTGGTGTTTCTGATAGCTGGTCTAGCTTCTCCGGCGCGAAACGGCGCAGCAGCACCACCAGCGGACGCGCCCAGAGCGGCACACGGCCTCCGCCTTTGCCCACGTCATGCAGCAACGCCGCCGCCAGCAGATCGGCATCATCACAGCCACGCGCGCGCAGCGAGCGATAGACGGTCAGGCTATGGCGCTGATCGTTGCGCGACATCGTGACGAAGAGCGCGCGTCCGGCGGAGGGCAGGGTCGCCTCCAGGATGCGCCGGTCGTCGGCGTCGAGCGGACGCGGAACGAGCGAGCGGAAGAACTGATAGACGCGGTAGCGCGCGGCGCGCAGCGGGCTATCAGGAGGCCCCTCAGGTGTGGTGTCTTGCGCGCGGAGATCGGGTCTGCTCATGAGGCTGCCGCCCCTATAACGCGAGATAATAACTGAACGCGGGACTGCCCACAGCGTAGACCAGCGACCGCGCAAGATTGCCAATGATCAAGGCGGGATCAAAATGAATTTGCAAAATCTGGAGCAGATAGGGGATCAGGAAGAGGATGAGCAGCAGAATCAGTTCCATATACTGGATCGCGTTGCGGTAGGTGATGGCCGGGCCAGAGGGCAGGATGGCGAAGAGGATGTAGTAGCCATCGAGCGGATAGAGCGGGATGATATTGAGCAGCGCCAGACCGACGTTGGTGACGGCGAAGGCGATCAGGAACTGCATGATATAGAGCAGCCATGCCGGCTGCG
>CAVTFE010000050.1:0-122865 GCA_963733745.1 uncultured bacterium | reverse complement strand
CGGTCCAAGGATAGTATCGTTCCGTGGTGTCACAGCGCGCTCACTTATAGAGGTGACGAGATCACAGGATGAGCACGTTACAGAGCCACGCCTTGGCTGTGACGTGGCCGCGATGTCGCCGCTTCCAGCGCTTCGTTACCCAATCAACGGGAGCGTCGCCGCCAGGGCCCAGCCGAGAAGAAGCGCCTGCAACAGGGCGAGCAGAAGCGTCGGACGGGCGATGACGCGGAGCGCCCAGATCGCGATGGGGACAAACGCTAGCATCGCAAGCGCAATGATCGGCAACAAGATGCCAAGGTAACTCAGGCGCGCGAAATTGAGTGCAATCGACGCGCCCAGCGCTCCGAGGATCGCCACGGTGACGCTCAGATCAACGGCGGTCGCTACGCCTAACCGATCTCGTGCGAACGCGATCATCGCAGCGCGCATTCCCAGCAAGAATGGCAAGAGCATCACCGCATAGACAGCAGCGCGCCACAGCCGAGCTGGCCCGAGCAGGATACTTTCCCAGGCGAACGAGGAGAGTGCGCCGTTGGTCACGTAGAGGAACAGGGCCAGCGCGAGCGCGAGGACGACCTGCGCCAAGATGGCGTTCCTCTTTGGCCACGCGGCAGCCCGCCGCAACGCCGGTAGGCCTCCGAGGAGCGCCAGGAGGAGAAGTCCGGCGAGCAAGAAATAGATGGCGACATCCGCCGAGACCATTTGTCCAAGAAACGCGAAGGGAAACGACTCCGGCGACCAGAAATCGGTGGGGAGGTACAAGCGCAAGAGGATGACAGCGCCTGCCAGCGCGACGAAACAGGCGCCCAGCGCTGCCCAGCGAACCGCCTGGGTCTCAAGAGCAGTCGACGATGAAACGTGAACCTCAGTATCTTCAGCGGTAATAGGTTCCTGTGAGGGTGTCAGACCAAAGGCATAGGAACCGAGCGAAAGCAGTGGGAGGAGCGCACAGGCGGCGGAGAGGAAAGCGAGCAGTAGCCAGTGGAGACGGTCGTCGGCGGAGATGGGCGTAGCGCCGATGCGCGCATCGACTGTCGTGCGGAGCCAATCGATCGTCGCCGAATGCGTCGACTCAGCGGTGACGATGGAGATATGATCGAGTCCAGGGAGGACCAGTCTCCGGCGCTCAGCTCCTGGTAGAGAGCCACACTGATAGGTATCAGTGACGGTACCAGGCGCGACACCACAGCCATAGGCCATGAGACTCTGCGCGGTGTCGTTGATCCCAGGAAGATCGAACTGGCCCGTGAGCACGAGCAAGTTGTGTGGGTCACTGCGTGTGGGATGGTCGCCGACAATACCAGCGACGAGCACTGTCGCCGCCAGGTTGGTCATGTGCGGATGCTGTAAGGCGTACTCGCTGACGGGAATCGTGCCGAGCGAATAGCCGAGTAGGACGACGCGCGTGTTGGGCGCTGGGCCGTGCGCCACGGCATAGTCCACTACTTCACTGAGCGTTGTTGTGAGTTGCTTGACGACGCCCTTGCCGTTGGCAGTCCCATACGGGACACTGGAAGCGCCATGGCCAGGAAAGTCGAAGGTGTAGACGACGATCCCCTGCTTGGCGAGATCCACCGCGAACGCTGACATCAACTCTTTGTCGGCGGAATAGCCATGAGCGATGACTGCGACGATATTGAGCGCCGTACCAGCAGGGGTGAAGCGTAACACGGGGACAGGGGAGGAGCCACGCAGGATGAAGGTGGAGCGCGTGATGCCATCCTCATACCGATGCACCTGGACCGCCGCCAGCGCAAAAGTAGCAAGCAGAACGAACAGCAGCGTACACTGACCGAGGAGCCAGTGGCGAGTGAAAGGCGAGGGTGTGGGCAGAGAACCTTTGCGTCTTGGTTGGCGTAGCCATGATAGGAAGCGCATGGAAAGGACTATCTCCTCGTGCTCGGTAGTGAACATAGTGAACGATAGTGAACGATGTGAGCGCATGTCGCTCCCTACTCCACCTCCTCTAGCATGTCACGCTCATGAATACGTTTGCTCGTAGAAAATGGCGCCTGGACTCCCTCGGCGTGCGCAGCACGGATCGCGCGTCTGGATCAACGGCGCAGAGAGAGTCGCACGACAAGCGAGGGCGCTCTGCTTGCGTGCATGGGCCGCGTGACGCCTCTGCGCTATCAATACACGTGTTGATGCGCACCTCATCCAATTGATGTACACTGCGCGGCAATTGTGAAACTGTCCACCAGTAAAGAGAAAAACAGGTATGTCCGCCCACGAGCAGTTCCTGGCACTAGCGGGCCTTTCGTTGGTCGTGACCGCGCCCGTGATCGCATATGCCGCGACCAAGCGCCTCGCTAGGCGTTGGTGGCTCATGGTCTACTATGGCGCAGGCTATGCCATCATCGGTGCTGCGTTTGTCCTTGATGCGATCTTTGCACCACCCTTGTTTGTCCATGGATTCGTCCCCGGGATCGGGATCGCGCTGGTGGTCGAGGCGCTGTTACTCGTGGCGGTGGAAGCGTTTGCTCGGCCAATAGCTGATCGCAGGGCTCTGCGCTGGGCGGTGGAAGCAACATTCTGTAGTCTCTCGGTGATCGTCGCTATCGCACTGTTTGGTGTCGTGGAACTGCAAGGGCAGCCAGCGGATCCGTCCCTGCGATTCGCACAGGGAATGGCAGCGGGACTCGCCGTTGGTTCACTCGTCGGGTTGCCGGGTCTAGGGCGTTTGGCGAACAGACAGCAGAGCTGAACTCGACGGAGTTTGAGGGATCTGCTGAGAGATACCAGAAAGAGGAGTATCAAGGGGCGCTCGGTGACGCAGGGGCTTGAGCCCAAACAAGAACCGGAGAGCGGGGATCCGCTTGATCGCGAGATCATACACGCACAGCACGACGGCGAAGGTGGCGATGATGATGATGACAAGCTTGATCACCAGCGGCGCCTGCCAGCCAACGACGTAGAGGGCGATGAGGCTCAAGATGGGCATGTGGATGATATAGGCGGGATAGGCCGCCTCAGTGATATAGGGCAGCCACCGCGGCGAAAACGCGAGAAAACGCATACCATAGCCAAGCAAAGCGGCGACCCAGAACCACGAGACATAGCCACGAAGGAAGCAGTACAAGACAAATGGAGGGGTGAAGGCAGCGGATGGCGCTGAATGGGTGCGGTCGACGGCCTCCAACGCAGCCAGGCTCACGATGGCCATAACAAGCGCATAAGGGGCCGCAGTGCGCATACGGCGCGTGAAGGCCAGGTCATTGTAGATCAGGTAGCCGGACAGAAAGAAGAAGAGGAACATCGCGAACAGGGACCAGTTCGCGAGTGGACGAAGGGCAGGCGTCTGGCTCGCGCTGGCCTGGAACAGCAACAGCGCGACTCCCAGAGGCAGGCCAAAGAGGAACAAATACCCCAGTGACGTATGGCGCATGGTGAGCGCGGCGAGCGCTCGTTTGCTGTAGTGGCGGTGGAGGAGCCAGTCGAACGACATAGCGAGTAGCGCGAAGACGACGAGGATCGGGATAAACCAAAGGTGGCCAATCCAGTCAGCGCTATTCTGCGGCACAGCGCCCGTTGGAATACGCAGTAGCTCAGCGACGTGGCCCGCATAGAACAGGATGAAAGGCGGAGCCGCGCCCAGACGATACACCTGGCCAATATACATCTGGAGTGGGACAATCACGAGCATACCAAAGATGAAGGGGACGACCAGACGAGAGAGACGCTCTGTGACATACGCGCGTGGTCGACGGCTTCGCAGCGCAAAGCAGGCGCTGGCGCCGCCCACAAGAAAGATGAGCGGCATGCCCCAAGGGGCAATAAACGAGACAAGAATATCAATCGCCGGACTCGTCTCACTATTCTTGACATAGTCGCCTGAGCCAGTCGTGAAGACGATGGCCGCATGAAAGGGTATGAGGCCAAACACAGCGAATGAACGTAACCAGTCGAGTTCATGCCGCCGCACAACCGGTTGGGAGGCTGCACGAGCATGTGCGCTGTCGGCTAAGTGTGTACCCACACGAGTCACCTGCAGCTTTCCATGCGTTGGCGCAGATCCCACTCTGAAGCAGATCTCACCGTCGCACACCGATGATAGTGGGCGCCTGTCTCAGGTAGTGCTCAAACACCTGCACAGATCTCACAATTCCAACTCAATCCCTTTTCCAACTCAATCCTTGCCGCGTGAGTCGGTTGTGATGCGTCCGTGCTACGAGAAGACACGCGGCACAGGGCATTGTGAGGTGAGCATGCGAGACTGCACAACGGCTACACCCAGCGCACGAGCGATTTCTGGGTCCATGGGACCATTCAAGAGAGACCAACGCCCGTGTACACGCAGCCCACCACGCAGCCTACCCCGCCACCTACCAAGATCGTGGTCGCTATGACCGATCCCCCGATTGCCCGCTTCATCGCCCCAGCCTTGCAGCTTGATGGCTATGAACCGCAGGTCCTCGCCGATGGAGAGCAGGTCCTCACCGCTGCGCTCACTGAATCGGTGGCAGCAGTCGTGCTGGAGCGCGGCCTCGCCAAGCGCGACGAGTTCGACATCTGTGCGCGCCTACGCGCAGCCTCGTCCCTTCCGATCGTGTTAGTGCTGCAGCGCGAGGAGGCGTATCTACAACCACACGCCCAAGAGCGTGGGGCCACCGCGTGTCTGGTGCTGCCGTTCGACGTGGAGGAGTTGCTACGCTGCATTCGGGGGCTGCTCCCCCAGGCACCTCAGAGTGGGTCTTGGAAAGCGCCGATATGCCGTAACGCCGTACGCTCCCCTGCAGAAGGACGACGTGCCCGAGCGACCTGACTGATGCTGAGCGGGAGACCTGGCTGGCGCAGCGACGCGACCGTGGCCGTGACGTCGCCCGAGCCGTGGCCACTTTCGATCAACTCTATCAACCGTCGAGCGAAGCGCGCGCCGGGAGCGCCATCCACGATGTCGTGAGCCACACTGATTGTCAGGCTCAGATACTCCCGGACGGCAGTGTGCCCATCCACGACCGCCTGCTTCTCGCCAACGCCCCCCACCGTCAGCATGAGCGCCGTCGGCGAAGACGCAGGAATACTCCTGCCAGCCCCGTTCCCGAACATGCCCGCGGACGTGATGCCCACTGTCCCCATGTTCTCCTTCCACAGCCGCGGACGCCTCCTCGCGATCCCGCTGGAGGCCCAGATGAAGGGTCTATAGAGCGCGGTCGGCAAGAACCGGAACCGTGTCAGGCGGTGTCGCCGGCCACATCGCACGCTATGCGCCCATGCCAGCCCTGGTGGTGCGCGCGGATGGCGCGCCGGCGCTGGCTTCGCCCGATACACGTGATCCCGAGCGTCTCTTCTGTGTGCTCGTGCCCCTGGACGGCTGTGGCCTGGCGGAGGCCGCGCTGGAGCGTGCTGCTCACCTTGCTACCGTGCTTGCGCCCCCACGACCAGCTGGACTCCACCTGGTGGCCGTCGTCGACCCATTCGAGGCCACCGTGCGCCAGAGTGTGCCAGAAAGCACCGTCGTCGACGACGCCAGGCGCTATTTGCTCCGTCTCACCGACCGCCTGCGCGCCGAGCACCCGCAGATAACAATGAGCTGGTCGATCCAAAGTGATGTGGATGCGGCCACGGGCATCCTGCTCGTCGCGGAGGGCGGGGAGGACACGAAAGGCGCCAGTCCATCGAATCCGGTTGGTGGCTGCGACCTGATTGTCATGACCACCCATGGGCGAACGGGATTCCTGCGCTGGGCGTTGGGCAGCGTCGCCGAGCGGGTGCTGCATGCGGCACAGCTTCCGGTTATGGTGGTGCGTCCACATCAGACGGCGGCTACGAATACGGCCTCGACCGCCGCTATGACGCCACACAATCAGCTTGGGCAGGAGTGACGGGAAGAGGCGATCGTCCTAATCGGCTCTCGCCTTGAGTTTTGTGTTCCTCCTCGATACCAAGATACCAACTAGATACCAAGCGCCTGCGCCACAAACGTCACATTATCCGCAGTTGCTCGACTCACTGCGGTTACTCGGTTTAGGCAATGGAGTCGGGATCAATAGAGGGTGTACAAGAAGGTCCGTTTCTGGTCTCGAGTCAAGCGACCAAGGAGGAGCCTGATGCCAGAGAGATAGACCAGCACTTCGCTGGTGGCGGGCAGGCGCTCGTAGTCTTTGCTCATGCAGCGATAGCGACTGGTCCATGCCAATGTCCGCTCCACTCCCCATCTTCTCGGCAAGGGTTCGAAGGTCTTCGGCACCGCGACCCGCTGGAACTGGCTGTCGGCGGTGACCACGAAGCCGCGGCGAGGAGAGCGCTCGACGACCTCGACACTCCAGCCCACCTGTTCCTTGATCCAGTCGAGGATCGAACCGGTGTAGGCCTGGTCAGCCCACAGATGGCGCAGACGCGGCAAGCGACGCTGCAGACCCGCCAGCACGAGCTTGGCCAGCCGCTCGCGGAGCAGCTCGCGGTCATAGTCGCCGGTCGCGCGCTCGTCTGTCATGACGCCCCCATTGGTGTGTTGACTATCATAGCGCGCCACGCTGGCGCTTGAGCCGACAGCGCCCACCGTTTCATGACTCATCGGCGACGCGCCAGTCTGTGTATGGCGATCTATGGCATGCCCTAGTATCCGGGCCATTCCGCGATTTCGGCCTTGGTCTGGTCCGCCGCCATACCGTAGGGAATCCGCTGCGATCCGGAGGAATCCTGGAGATGGACGATGAGGAGGGGGAGCTTGCTCGTCTGCAGCACGCGATCCGTGACGCTTCCCAACGCCCACAATTGGAAGCCGCTGCGCCCATGCGACGCCATGGCGATCATGTCGTAGTCATGACCTGCGCGCGCGGGCGCGTCCTCCAGGCTTCCATCCGCCGCAGTGTCTTCGCTGAGGATAGCGGCGGCCACATCGGGATCGACGACAATCGACCAGGTAACATCAAGTGGCGGGCTGGCCGGCGACGCCTGCGTGAGGCGCTCGGCCACCGCGCGCAGATATCGCTCCGCTTCGAGACGCAGAGTGTCCTGTGCCTTCTGTTCGGCGTCAGTCGTCTGACGCGGCGTGTCCTCGAGTTGCACGACATGCAGGAGATGGAGCGCACCCTGAGCCGGAGCGCTCAGCCCGGCAACGAGCTGCGCCGCTGGTTCGAGCGCCGTCTCCGCCTCCGGTGAGCCATCCAGCGGCACAAGCGCGCGCATCGGATGCGGCTCGCCTTGGGCAGTCGGGAAGAGCGCAGGGCCATCAGCATGGAGAAGCAGGGTGGGAATAGTCGCATGACGCGCAACCTTCTGTGCGACGCTCCCTAGCCTCCAGCGAGTGAACCCGCTGCGGCCGTGACTGCACATGACCAGCAGATCCGCCTGGGAGGTCTTCACGATCTCAAGCAACGCGGGAGCCACGGCAGTCGCTCCCCGCGCCTCTATTTGAGTCGGGACGTCTACCAGTTCGGGCCGGCGCGAGACCGCCTCCAGGTAGCGCGTCGCCGCTTCACGCTCGTCGGCCAGCGTGCTCTCGATGGCGTCGGGCGGAGAGGCGCCAAAGCGAGTCGAAGCCGACAAACCAATCACGCGCGCCAGAACCACGCCGCCACCAGCGGCGCGCGCGAGACGCGCGGCGACCGGTAACGCCAGTTCTGCCAGCGCAGAGCCATCGAGGGGAACGAGTAGACGTTTGAACACCAGGATCTCCTCTCGACCACCGTGTCGTTCCAGCGAACACGCCCATGATAGGCAAAACCAGTAGAAGCGCACTCACCCGGCTGATGTCTCCACGAGTCGGAGGTGTCTGCGGGGCGCAGGGCCGCTCGCGCGAGGTCGACACGCGGAGGTGGAGCGTGGGCGCGTCGGCGTATGTAGGCGCTGTGACGGACGGGAACCAGCGCGCATATGGAGCGCTCCCAGCGCGGTTACGCGATACCCCAGTGCGCGTTCCTGCGCAACCGTGAGCATGTGACCGCACTGCTCACAGGTGAAAGAGCCGCAGGCGCGATCTTGTTCGAACACGAGATCACCTTGGCAGTGTGGGCAGGCTCTGAGCAGCAGCATCGCATTCCTCCTTTCACGATTCATGGCGCCTGGGGCGTCCTTCAGCGCGCGGGCGCTAACGTGCGGGTGTCTCCTGCGCATCCAGCGGAGCGCCACGCGTGGCAAGGTAGCGCGGTGGCAGCACGATGAGCGGCATGGTGGCGTGATAGATCAGATGGCGCGCTACACTGCCCAGCAACATGCGCGCAGCGCCGGTCCGGCCATGCGTGCTCATCACGACGAGGCCGATGGACTCCCTGGCGAGCAACGCCATCAGTTCCGCCTCGGGCGGTCCGGCGAGAATCAGCGGTCGCGCGCGCAGACCGGCGTCCCTGACACGGGTGGCGACCACCTCCAGATAGCGCTCGGCTTCCTGCTGGTCTGTCACCGCAGTATCGCTGGCTGGGAGGTATACCTCTGTTGCAGGAAGGTAGGTGGGCGGAGCTGAGGCGCGCGCGAGGAGCACCTCACGGTCATAGGTACGCGCCAAGTCCATGGCCACGACTCAGCGCCTGTTCTGCGCGCGCGCTGCCGTCCAGCGGGACCAGGATGCGCGCGGTTGCATCAGCCAGCAGCGGCGCGGCGCCGATAGACGGCATAGCGTCAGGGAGGATGAGCAGCGGCGCTGGCGAGCGCGTGAGCGTGCGCGCTGTGACGCTCGGATGCAAGAGCGCCTCCATGCCCTCGCGCCGTTGTGGCGCCAGCACGACGAGATCGGCGTTCTCCAGCGCGGCGGTGGCGGCGATGCCATCCTCTGGCTCGTCGAAGCGCATAACGGCGTGCGCGTCTAGGCCGTCGGCGCGCAGGTCTTCCACCAGCGCGTCCAGGTTGACGTGATCCCGGCGGCGAGCTTCGACCGGCGCTCCCCACGGCTCGACATGCAGCAACGCCAGGCTGGCTTGCGACGCCTGTGCGAGCGCACGCGTGAACTCCAGCGCCTCCGCGGCGCGTGTTGAGCCATCGAGCGGAATCAGTATGCGCTTGAACATGACAGATGCTCCTTCCGAACGCCGACCGTCATCCCGGCCAGGCGTGACTGGCGGCGCCAGGCTCAGCACTCATCCCCTGAGAGCGCCTGGCGCATGCCCGACATCCGCCAGTGTGAAGTGTAGGAGAGGCGCGCCACGATGATGATCAAGATCCAGCGCCCAAGCCTCACAGACCGCTCACGGGGCTTTGTTTGCCTTCCGCAGACGCAAGCGCGGCTGGAAGCGCCCCTCCACGAGGCCAGCATAGCCGCTTGGCACGCCAAGTGTATGAATGCCTTGCGCGCTTGCGGTCCGCGCCACCGCGCGAATAGCGGCGTTCATCCCTGGCGCGTCGCCGCCGCTTGTCACCACCGCCACGCGACGCAGTCTGCGCATCGACTTTCCTTTCTCGTTCGCATCGCTGCTGTATGTGTCGCCCACTCCCAGCTCGCGGAACGCGCCCTCCCGGCAGCGCCTGTGCTGTCATCCGCCATGATGCATCATCCGCCATGATGCATCATCCGCCTCCCTCCTGACCAAGGGATGACTATAGCGAGTTGTTCCACCAGAGTCGCGACGAGGAATGACCCTTATGAAGAGCATGCGAAGTATGCGGGCATGCGCTAGTTCGTACGATAGGTAGCTGGTAACCGCGGCGTCAACCAGGCGATGAAGTCGCGCTCGCTGCGCGATTGCATGATCACCCGTCCCGGCCCAGTCAACTCACCCACTAAACCCTCACCGCTGAACAGGGTTCCCTTCAGATTGCCCATCCCGCGCACGGTGTAGTGGATGGAGTCGTCCATTGCCACAATGTGCCCGGTATCGACGGTGTAGACCTGGCCCGCATCAAGCCTTCTCTCCTCGAGTCCACCGTAGCCGGCATAGAGCACCTTGCCCTGCCCCGTCACGCGCAAGAGCAGCAGCCCAGGACCGCCGAAGAAGCCGCGAGCCCCACCCCAGGAGGTGTCGAAGGTCACGTCGTGCTCAGCGGCGAGGTACGCGCCACTCTGCAACAACAGCGAATAGTCTGCGCTGATCTCGAGGACACCAATGTCGCCAACGAGCGTTGGGGCAAGCGTGATCTCTCCGCCTGCCTCTGGCGCGCGGAAGGTGTTTTGGAAGAACGACTCGCCGCCGAACAGCCGCTGGATGCCGCGCATCAATCCCCCGGTCACATCGGTCTCGGAGGTTACCCCCGCGCTGAAACTCACCATCGCCCCCGGTTCGACTTTGATCTCCTCGCTGGGCGCCAAGCGCACGACGGCTAGCGCAAACGCAGGTTGATGTTTGATCTCGATCTCCATTGCTCTCCCCTTTCCCGTTGCTACACTGTGGCGCTCTCTCCTCCCACCCCATGATTGTACGAGAGGAGGCGTGCCGCCGCTGCCTCCCACGTCGACGGTGCGCTCATTGACCTCGCACTACACCTCAGAGCAGAATGCCGCCCACTGTGCCGACGCGGCGTCCATCCCCGCCAGGTGCGCGACGCGGTCCAAGGCGACCGGGCGGCTCGCGGCCCTGGTCGAGCGGCGTCACCAGGTGGTGGGCATGCTGAGGGCGGAGAAGAATCGCTTGCAGCAGGCTCTGCCGCCAGTGCGTCCCAAGGCCGCGGAACACATCGCCTGGCTGGAGCAGGCGCTCAAGGAGTTGGATGGGGAACTGGACCAGCTGCTGCGCGCGAGCCCGCTGTGGCGCGAACGGGAGCAGTTGCTGCGCCGTGTGCCCGGGGTCGGCCCCACGGTCTCGCTGACGGTACTCGCCCACCGGCCGGAACTGGGTCAGGGCTCCGTCAAGTATATCGCCATGTTGGTGGGGCTGGCGTCCGCTCAATCGCGACAGTGGTACGTGGCGCGGGAGCCGTGCCATTTGGGGCGGTCGGCGGCAGGTGCGCACGGCGCTCTCCATGGCGGCCCTGGTCGGCGTGCGCCACAACCCCGTCTTGCGCGCCATCTATGGGCGGGATACAGCGCTGGATCGTGTGGGCCGATGCCCCAGAGCTTGAGCGCTTGCAGGCGTATCGCCACCGCGACCGTGGCGCGAACTTCCCCCTCACTCGACTACAGTGCCCAGCAGCTCAAAACACCAGAAAGGGTCGACCGCATGACAGACACAGATCGTCCAATAGGTCTTGAGGCTAGGTCGTCGAGCGTACCCTGGCCTGGCTCTCCAAGTGTCGGGCGCTGGTCATCCGCTATGACAAGCACGCCGCCAACTTTCGCGGGCTGCTCCAGTACGCGTGTGCCTTGCTTTGGTTCCGTCGCCTGCATCGCTGGTCTCTTCTGAGATAGTTACTTAGTCATGATGTCGCGGTAGGCTCGTCCACGAAGGTGGCCGTCCAACGATCCACTCTCACAGATTGGACAATTACACGCGACTGCTCACCCCATGTCGGCCAGTACACATCGAAGTGTTAGACGGTCTCGTCGCCTGTTCCCGCACTGACCAGCAGCCGTGCCCATGCCTCTGGGTCGTCGTGATGCGCGCGAATGAGGTCAGTCGCTAGCCGCGTAGCGCGTTCCCGTTGTACCTCTTGCGCGTACGCCTGTCCTTCTCTGCTCATATGCTCTCCCGCCTCCTGATTGTTCCCGTGATTGTTCCCTGACATGGCGCTCCTGGTCTCTTCGTGCTACGCGATGCGCCGATACGGGACGCGGCGCGTCATGCGGATGGTCACTGAATCGACCCGCCAGCGGAGGAGGGTGTTGTGGCTTCTCACCCGTGAACGGCTGAAGAGGGTGGGGAAATCGGTCGGTTCATCTGCTGTCCAGCCATCGTCAGCCTCTATCGCCAGGCGTGCTTCGATGATGGTCTGCGCTCTGGGCGTTGCGGCCCCAACATAATCAGGTTTCGGCCAGCGCATGACGGAGAAGCCAAGTGGGATGAGCACATCCTGTGTCTCCCAGCGATACGCGCTCGTTCGCATGCACGTCCTCCTCTTCCTCTCGCCTTGCCGTTCTTGCAGTTGCCCTGCCGATGTCAGGAATCGCGGCGGAATCCGGTCGTAAGGAGTTCGTCCTCTCGCTCGCCTCGCTCGCCTCGCGGCGCGACCGCCTGCTTATGCCACGATTCATAGGCATGCAAGACGCCATAGCCAGGCACGCCCCGCTCACCAGGTGAATCGCTCCGTTTGCCGTAGACAATGGCGCAGGACTGGCTTCCATCCGCAAGGCGACGCCATTCGGTCCACGCATGGTCCCGAAGCACGTTCGGGGACTCTACCTGCATATCGGCGAGGAGAGCGCTCGGCTCCCAGTCCGTTGTGCGATGCATGCCAACGCGAACGGAGCTGTGAATGAGGTAGCCTGGTCCCTGTGCGATCACTTCTTCCAGGCAGTCTTGTACGGTGGTCATGGGGCCGTGTCCTCTCTCAATGCGTCTGATGGGATCTGAACAGAGATGAAGGGAGCTGCTGGTAGCGCCTGATCTCCTGGCGTCTGATTGTCTGTCACCTACGTGGCGATGACGGCAGGGTGCTGCTCGCTGACCGACTTCTCGCTGGCGGGGAGGGCGGATCCCACCTGCTCTGGCTGGGTCCTCACGCGCACGAGGCTCCGCAGCGCGGCGCGCAGCAAGATGAAGAGGCTCACCACTGCCGCCACCAGTACGCCGATCGCCACCATCGCCACATAGGTCAACTGCTGGGGTGGCCACTCCCCCGTGCCCTCAGAGGCCACCAGCAACGTCATGCCTGCCGCCAGCAGACCGCTGAAGGTCGCTCCTAGCAGCAGGCGAACAACTAAGCCGTCGGTGGTCTTGACGACAAACTGTAACACGTCTCATCTGCACTTGCCTCTCTCTTCTCATCCGTCTCGTTCTGGGGTCGATTTGGCGGAGCCAGCCTTCGCGCGCCTTACCTGCCAGTATTCCGCTTCTCCCTTTGGACGTTGCTCCCGCATCGTCTCCCGCATCGGTTCGCCTCCTTACACCTCTTCCCGTTTCCTGCTCCACGGCCCGCTTGCTCCACGGCCCGCGGCCAGACATTTCGTCAACGAGCATGGGCATCGCGCCGCTGCGGCGCTCAGCGGGCGCGGTGGCTGGTGGGGAGAGAGGGCGTCACTGATTAGCGTGTTGACTGGACGGCCAGATCGTCATGGCGGTCCTGGATGGTACTCGCTTCGCGTTGTTCGGCGCGCTGCCGCGCGGCCAGGCCGCGACGCGCTCGCACGATCCCAAGCCTGCGCCAGCGAGCGCACGCACCAGTTGCTCGCGCTGCTCACCGGCGGCCTCCTCCGTCGCGCTGTGTGCTTCGAAGTGGGGCTGGCAGATCATGACGAGGTAGCCTTGCTGGACAGGATACGCTCCCGTCAGCCAGGCGTCGTGTGGCGCGTGAACGGTCGTAACGACGACCTCATAGCCGTCAGCGGAGATGACACGGTCGCGCGCGAGCTCGTCAGGATGTGGGGCGCAGTGGCGCACGGCCCCGTTCGCAAGATGCGCGCCAACTGCCTGGGCAGGCGCATCACGGGGTGTTGTGGTCTTCATGGTAGGTCGCTCCTTGCACGGTACGAGGACTCCGGCATCTGACCGGAGTTCGTGGTGATGGTCGTGACGTGGGTATGCTGCATGTGCTGCTCACTTCTGGTCCAGCTCGACCGTCATCGCCTCGGCCATCATGGTCCTGCTCTCCTCAGACAACGAGTGGCGCGCACGAGGCAGTCCAGCGAGTCGAGCCACTTTCCTCCAGTGCAACCGCCGCACACAGCAGCGCGTCGCCTCCACGCATCCAGTTGTGTCGCGCGGCCATGCCCCATCTCCAGGAAGCACATCACCTCGTCGGTATAGCGCCCATGCTTGGGATTAGGGGCTTCCGCTCGTAAGCTCCCGTCAGCCAGGCGCCCTGTGGCGCGCGAACAGTCGTGACGACGACCTCACAGCCGTCGGCGGAGATGACACGATCGCGCGCGAGCTCGTCACGGTGCAGGGCGCAGCGACGCACGGTTCCATTCGCGGGACACGCGCTAACTGTCAGGGCTGGCGCATCAAGGGGTGTTGCGGTCTCTCATTGTGAGCGCTCCTTGCACGGTTTAGGAACTCCGGCATCTGATCCGGTTTGGTGGTGGTGGTCGTGGCTTGGATGTAGGGCATGTGCGTCTCATTTCTGTTCCGGGTTGGCCATCATCGCCTCGGTCACCATCGTCTTCCTCTCCTCAGACAACGAGTGGCGCGCACGAGGCAGTCCACCGAGTCGAGCCACTCTCCTCCAGCGCAATCACCGCACACGGCGGCGCGTCGCCTACACGGATCCAGTTGTGTCGCGCGGTCATGTCCCCGTCTCCAGGAAGCACATCACCTCGGCCTTGAGCCAGCTCGCGAGGACCTTCGCCTCGATCACAGTGAGTGTGGCGCGTGACTGTCTCGTCCTGATCACATTCGCAAATGACGCCACCACAAATTGATACCGGCCTACACTTTTTGCCGAGAGGCAGCGCAATTGGACCCACCACGCGCATGGGCGCCAAGTGAAACGCGCAGACGGGCGTACGAACAAGGAACGCCCAGCGATCCTGCGCTGACCCAGCGGCGGACTCCCCTGGCGTCGGTAGTTATTGCTCCCAGTGTCGTGGCAGGTGCTCTTGCTGAGGAGCGCGTGATACGAGACCCCGGGGTACGTGACTGGACAGCGTGCGCTGTTGTGACACGCGTGTGATACGCCTGTGATCTGGATCGGTGGCGGTGAGAGGCGATGAGACCCTGCAGTAGTATGCTCGTGCCAGGAGGCGCCTGGACCCTCAGGAGCATTCCTGCTCATCGTCACCTCATCGTCCGCTTCTCGACCGCTTCTCGCTGGTGCGAGGGCGACGAGCTGTGCGATCGAGACGCTGCCAAGAATTGGCTGAGGCGATGGTGGCTCCCGAAAGGAACCGCAGATGGAGAGCACGAAGAATGGCGTCGAAGAACGGCGTGACGCATGGGGCGAAGACTGGTGTGGAGAGTGATGTAAAGCGAGACGTCGTGAAACACTATGGCGTCGAACCCCTGACCCCCTTGCGCGACGTGATCAACCGGCTGTTCGAGGAGAGTGTGGTCGGGCTGGGACGCATTGAACCCTGGTTCGCAGGGCGGGCGTTCCCACTGGACCTACTGGAGACCGAGGACGCCTACATCGTCGAAGCCGCGCTGCCTGGCTTTACCCCAGAGGACATCCAGATCACTGCGCTGGAGAGCGTCGTGACCATACGCGCGCGCCAGACGGAGGAGAAGTCAAAACAGGCAGAGAAGAGTAGCGCCTATCTGCGCCGTGAGCGCGCCACGGGAGAGGTCACCCGCATCGTCGAGTTGCCGATGCGCTTCGACGCGAAGAAGATCGTCGCGACCTACGAGCATGGGCTGTTGACGCTGCGCATCCCCAAGACCGAGCAAGCCAAACCCACGGTTATCCCGATCAAGACGCATGCGTCTGTCACTGCTTCCTCCACGCGCAACTAGCTCGCGGTGCGCGCCGGTGGCCCAGTGTGCGGTGTTTGAAGGGGCGGTGGGGGCCACCGGCTGGCGGCGCACAGGCCTACCACCCGTAGCCGCCGGGCGCGGCTGGGTCTGAGAGAACGGGTCTAGACAGACAGCGTCTCATAAGAGACACGGCTCAACGAGCCCCACCTATCGCGGCGAGGGCTCGTTCTGTCTCCACTACATGGGCCAGACCATGCCAGGAAAGCACCAAGAAAGGCGGCATCCCATGTCCGGTTGGCATCCCCCCTGCATGCGATGAAACATCCCATCTCCCATCTTGTGGCCGATAGCGATCTCGAGCTGCGCGACGAAGGGATGGCCCATCTCGTGAGAGCGAAAGCACAGCTTGCTGGCGATCAGGCGTCAGATGCGAGCACTCGCTTGATGCAGCCTTCGAAGACTTTGAGGAGATCCACAATCGCAACGTGGAGAACTGGCATCGTGGGGCAGCTGTCGATATCGCGGCTGAGTTGGCGGAAACCTTCTATCTCAAAGGGCGCGTCGCCGAAAGGACAGAGAACGCTCATGCGAGCCGCTCTGACCTGGGGTGGGCGGATGACTTCTATCGGAGGGCCGCCGAACTAGCAGTATTCAAACAGGAATTTTACCAAGAGGAGTTGGGCGGGTTTCGCGCCAGGAGGGTTCCATCGTTGCCTGGCCGATGAATAGAGAGCTCCTCATCTTGATGGGAGCATGTCCCGACGGTCAGTTGGGGGGCATCGCGCTGCACAGACGGGCGCAGGGCAGACACACAGAAAACTCTCGCTCACCGCTAGCTTCGCAGCCCATGGATGAGCGAGAGTCTTGCCTTGGCAGAAGGAGAGCTACTCCTCCCGCGGTTGGACTTGGCAGGCTTCCCTTGCATGGTCACGCTGGGAAGTTACTCACGACCTCGGCACTAGGGAACGATAGCTACTGCTGAGGGCCATTTACGTGAGCGGCGCTGTCCGCGTCGTGTCGTTCTTACAAGTCTCAGTCTCGCACATCCATCTGCTTGTGTCCAGAGGAAAGAGGCCTTGGCGGGCGACTGTGACGTGTTTGAGACACCGTCTGAGCGTTAGGGGATCCCGTCCACACGTCCCATGTCCCACGTCCCACCTGCCGACACAGACGGGACACAGAGGTGTGCCAGAGTAAGGCAGCATGCGGAGCGCAGGGCGTACAGTGACTAGGCTGGAATAGGTCCACTTAGGGATGCCTAGGGGCCACCGCTCCGTGTCCAGCTTGGACCTCCTGCCAGAAGGTGTCTAGCGCTTTGGTTGTCTCGTCAAGCCGTTCGAAGTGGGGAAGCCCCTTGCTGGGGGCGAGACGCGTCGCGCGCCAATTGGGATGGCGCGCTACCATGTCTGGGAGCTCATCGAAGCGGATGAAGGCGTCCTTGTCGTAGAGCGCCAATACGGGCATGGTCAGTCGCTCGTAGACCGCTTCCCGAATGTTCGGCGAGAACAATCGACCACTGATGAACGCGAAGGGAGCGAAGCGCGCCCCCGGTTGGTGTGCTGTGGCATAGGCGTAGGCGACCAGTTCCGGCGCAGGCGCGCCCACGAAGCTCTGCTGCAGGAAATAGCGAATGCTCGGCCCGCTAGCTAGCAAATCGAAGCAGGCCTGCGTCCACAAAGGGAAACGGAACAACGTGTACAGCACATCGCCAGTGACGTTGCCTCCGGCGCGCTCCGACCGGTTCCTCTTGGTAGGACGTGTCAGTCCGGTTGGTGAGATGAGCGTCAATGAGCGCACGCGGTCCGGCCGCTGTAACGCGGCGCGAGCGGCGAACTCGCCGCCAAGGGAGAGCGCCACAACATCGGCGGCTTCCCGCCCGGTCGTGATCTCATCGAGGACGTCAAGCAGCGAAGCCGTATAAAGCTCGGGTGAGTACGTGCGATCAGTGCGCTCGGAGAATCCAAATCCGGGCAGATCGGGCGCGTAGACTGGTCGTTGGCCCCGATAGCGCTCGAAGAGCGGGCGCATCTCAAAGGCCGACGCAGCGGCGTTGATGCTGTGGACAAGGATCAGGGGACGTCCAGATGCATGCTCGTCCGCGTAATAGGTGAGGCCGCCAGCCGCAGTGCTCTGGATGTGACGTTGCTCGCCCGTCAGAGCCGGCGGGAGCGGAACGGCATGGTCAATGGCTATGCTGCTGTAGGCGATGCCAGCGACAAGCGGCGCTGTCACGGCTGTCGCAGCGATCGCGCTGGCCTTGACCCAGGGAAACGGTGAGCGAGCCATCGGGATGCTCCTGTGTGAGTTGTCGCCCCCCCTACCAGTAGGGCAGACGGGCGTCTTTGTCTGTGAATGTGGCTGCAAGTGTACGTCCGGCTGCTCACGACCCATGCACACTTGCGGGCTTTGCACTCACACGCGGCTCACAAGATCGGGGCGAGCAAGCATCGGATCGCTGGCCCCACGAAGCGATGTTGCACGGCTGTGCAGTTCCTTCGCGACGTGGTGCGGCGGCTCATCCGAGTGACGGCCGCTGGCGTAGCGGGGGGAGCAATCGGCGATGACTATGGAAGTGTTCTAGAGGCGGTTTCATCACTCCATTCGCCGTATGGCCACGCGTGCCGCAGGTCCCATCACGGCGACGGCGGTCGATCCCAGCCTTGACAAACGGTAACTCACCGGTTACTATATTACTCAATGGTTACCGATCTGGATACGGCGCTCAACGCCCTGGCTGATCCGACCCGACGACAGGTGGTCGAGTTGCTCCGCGACCGTCCACGCCGTACTGGCGAGCTGGCCGCCGCGTGTGGAACGAGTGGCCCAGCGATGAGCAAGCATCTGCGTGTCCTGCGAGCCAGTGGCGTGGTGGACGAGCAACGGGTGGAGACGGATGCGCGTATCCACCTCTACCAGCTGCGCCCCGAGCCCTTCCTTGTGCTTCAGGCATGGCTCGATCAAGTGCAGGCCTACTGGACCGGCCAACTCGCCGCCTTCAAGGAGCACGCCGAGCACACGGCTGGCGCACGTGCGCAACGAGCCAAGCCATCGCGTAGCACACACGCTGAGCAGGCCAACGAAGAGGGCAATGAACCAGAGGAGCATCCCGTATGAGCGCGCCATCACCCGCGAGCGTGGTCGTGACGATTGAGGTGGGTGTCGACCCACAGACAGCGTTTACGATCTTCACCGAGGAGATTGGGCAGTGGTGGCGTCCTGGCCCAATCAACTGGAATGACAATCGCCGTGCGGTAGGCGTCCGAATCGAGCCGGGGGTGGGTGGTCGCTGGATCGAGGTCGATGACGCACAGACCGGCGAGGGGTTTGAGGCGGGCCGCATCACTGCGTGGGAACCTGGAGTCCGCTTCGCATTCACGTATCGCGACGCCGGCCATGAGATCGACGGCACCACAGTGGAGATCCGCTTCGAGCCAGTGGCGGGTGGCACGCGGGTGACGCTGGAGCATCGGGGCTGGGACCTGCTCGACGCCGACCTCGCCGCGAAGGCACGGCAGGCCAAGCGGTATGGATGGGCCAACATCTTGCTGTGGTACAGCGACTGGGCATTCTGGGGCTCGCCGCGTCGTGTCGCGGCATCGGCGCCTGCCGGCGACAGGGAGTAGGACAGATGCCGTTGAGCTGGCATGGTGGCGTGACGCCGTCGATCTTCATGTGTCGAACAAGCCCATTCTCTGATTGTCTGAACGCAGTTGACCTCCTTCGCCCGCCGACTCTGTACTGACTCTACCGTGATCTACTCCAGCGAAGACGGGAAGGCCAGCTAGCGACTGCGGCATCCCGGTACGTACGGTGGCCTCGGGCGCGTACCGAGATGCCGCCCTTGCAGCACCCCGGCGGCTGAGCCGCACTACGCCCGCGCCCTTCGCCTGGTCGTTGGCTTCGCGGCGCGCCCAGACGCGCCCCTAGTCGTGAATATTCGCCAGCATCCAGAGGCCGTCCTTGGCGTCGTCGCGGTAGAGATCAAATGCCTGATGGTCGCGCGTCACTAGCCGGTAGTACGTGCGGTCGCTGAGCTTCCAGCTATTGACGACACGCCCGCTGTACGTGACTACGCGCCAGACGAACCGCACGGGTTGAACCCCGGCGGCTTGCGGCGGGCTAATGCCCTTCTCTGTGTCAGTCAACCCACCTCGTCCCACCATGCGACTACCCTCTTTCCAAGCGCCTTCAGCACGAGGGTAGCACATCCAGTTCGATTCCGTGAGGAGGTGGGATCGCTTGTAACCCCGGAACAGCCCCGCTATACTAGCGGGCAGAAGATGTGGGCTGATATGTGAACTGGGGTCTGACCGATGGTATCCGTCTCAACCATCACGACCGTCGCCGCTATCTACTCCCTGGGCGCGACCGCAGTCGCGATTGGTCTCATCGTGTTGCTGCACTTCCTTGAGCCAGAATTCGATCCGTCGTGGCGGATGCTGAGCGAGTACTCGCTGGGACGCTACGGCGTCCTGATGCGGGTGGCCTTTCTCGCGATGGGCACAGCCGTCATCGCAGTCGCCGTGGCGCTCTGGGGGGCCGCAGGGCCGTGGAGTCTCGGCCTCATCCTCGTCGCCATCGGCCCACTCGGCGCCGCCTTCATCGATACTGATCCCATCACCACACCGCGCGCCCAGATGTCGCAGCGCAGCAACATCCACTCAGCGCTGGGCTCGCTGTTTATCCTCGGCTTCCCACTAGCGGCGACCCTCGCAGGGATCAGCGTCGCCGGTGCCCCAGCGGTGGGGCCTGTGCTGGCCTGGGCCTCGGTCGTTCCCTGGATCACGCTCGTCTGGTTCCTCGGGACGAGCGTCCGGCACGCGCGCCCAGACGCCGTTGGCGCGCCAGACGTGCGTATCGGCTGGCCGAACCGCGTGAACATCCTGGCGGACCTGGGATGGGTAGCGTTGGCTGCGGTGACGCTGCTGCGGTGACGGAGAGCCACGGCAGCGGCCGCTGCGGCTCTGGGTGAGTGTCACGGACGGAGCGAAAGCGGCGAAGGATCACGCCAATACGCCGGACTAGCCGCTCCTCGCACGCGAGAGCCGAATCTACGAATACGACTAGCGTTACCGAATACCGATTTACCACATCACCCTGACCCGCTCGCGTGCGTACGCGCGGGGTCCTCTCGGCGAGGCTCCCCGTTCTTTCGCGCCGTCGCTCCGCTCGCCGGGGCGGCGCGTTTTCGGTCTAGTCTCGTTCTTCAAAATCGCCAGTTGTCAACGCGAGGTCGCTGAACACTCTCTCCACTGCATTCACGATGGCGTCGCTCTCACGCTGCTCTGTCGCCAGCATCGCGCGCAGCGCGCCCATGTCCAAGAACGTCTCTACCGCTTTGCGTATCTGTCCGCGCTAGACGCCGACCGGCAGGGCGTCCAACTCCACCGAGATGTCACCGTACTTGGCGATGTGTGCAGCTGCACGGCTGTCCGTCGTCTTGGTGAAGTTCGGAGGTAGGGTGTACTGGTCCACCTGCTCACGCGTCAATCCGATCTTGATGACCGCCGCGTGACAGTCCAGTTCCCGCAGCCGTCCTTGCAGGTCGCTCACCATGTCCTCGCCCGATGGGTCAAAATCACCCCAATAGAGGATCACCGCAGCGCGATAGCCCTTCACATCTTGGCCGTTCAGAACGAGCGGAGACGCATATTGCCGCTCGCTCTTGATGCGCTGCGCGATACGATAGACCTCCGACGCACTGAGGTAGCCGTGCCCCACGATCAAGCCGATGCGATACGGCGCGAGTGCTTGCTCAAAGATGGCCGATAGCGCATCCTTTTCCACGCACGCCTCGATGTAGCGTAGCTGTGTCGGCCAGATGGTCGCAGATTAGCGCCTGCCAAGCGTCTCGACCTGCACGCCAAGATAGCGCTCGACACTGCGCCAGCCGAGGTGCAGTCCATGCGGGGCGCGTGTGCGATCTTCAATCCACTCCCACGGAACTAGCCCCTCGCGCCGCGCGTCCACCAGCGCGCGCCCCAGGGCTTGATATGCGCCGCGACTGTTATCTACGTCATGACGCGAAACGAGTTGGTAGAACAGTTGGCGCAGGGTCATGAGGTGGAACGCCGCCAGGATGCTGTGCGCTTGGTCAATGACCTGCTGTGTCTTTGCGTGTCTCATGCGTCGCCTCCCCCCTCACCTACTTCGGATCGTGAGATGCATCCGCCCAGATGCTAAAGGGGCGATTGCTGCGCGCCAGCGGCGTCGTATTGCGCTTTGCGGCCAGCGCCCGAATGGTGGCGATGCGTTTGCGATCTTCCTTGCGCTCCTGCGCGCTTTCTCTTTGTCGCTTGTCATGATGGTCCCTCTTTTCTGCTTCTGACTTGACATGTATCTACTAATATGATATCATATTACCAACTATTTATCAAGAATGAAACTAACAAGTTGTGACAGGAAGGACGGAACACGATGGCGACAGACGAGGAGTATCTGACCTATGCGGAGGCCGCAGAACGTTATGGGCGCAAGGAGGTGACGGTGCGCTCATGGGTTCGCGCTGGGCTGATTAAACGCTACAAGCGTCCGATGGATAAGCGCGCGTATGTGCGTGTCAGCGAGATTGAACGCATGCGCAATGCCGAGCCAACGGCGGAGGAGGAGTCATGACTCGCACGGCCATTTACTGTCGGGTCAGCACGCCTGGACAGAAGAATACTACTAGCCTCCCCGAACAAGATCGCTTATGCCGTGAAACGGTCGCCTCGCTTGGATGGGAAGTCAGCGAGGCGCATGTCTACCATGAGGTTGAAGGCGGCGAGGATTTGTATCGCCCCTGTATGGATCGCCTGTGGGACGCCATCCAGGCGCATGAGATAGACGCCGTGGTGGTGGATGTGCTTGACCGACTCTCACGCGATGAGGGCGACCGTGGCGCGTTCTACCATCATTGCGGGCGATTTGGCGTGTGTGTCGAGTTGGCGTCAGAGGATAGAGACGAGTCCGAGCAAGGGCGCACGCTGCGCACACTCACCGGCATCATGGCACGGATGGAGCGCGTTGAGATTCGCCGTCGCACGCAACGTGGAAGAAAGGCGCGTGTCGCTGAGGGCAAGATGTTTGTGGGCGCGTTCCCCCTCTATGGGTATCTGTGGGCCGACCCTGAGAAGGGCGAGCGTACGCGCTACGTGAAAGACCCTGAGACGTGGCCCATTGTCGTCCGCATCTTCACTGCGGTCGCGGATGGCGTGTCCATTAGGCAGATTGCGCGCGAACTGGAAGCCGAGGGTGTGCCCACGCCGTTTCAGATTCTTGCGGCGCGCGGGATGCTGCCAAAAGGACGCACCGCCAGCCCCATTTGGGGGCGCGGGACGATGTTTCGCATGCTGCATAATCCGGCGTATTGGGGAGAACACAGCGCCTATCGCCGCAAGTACAGCATCGAAAAGGTGCGGCCAGTTGAAACCTGCGTGACGCGCAAGATTCAGCGCGTCAGTGAGCGTGATGTGGATGACCCGGAGCGCGTGGCGCTGCCTGACGCCTGCCCGCCGCTGGTGAGCAAAGAGTTGGCTGAGCGTGTGGCGGCGCGGCTCGTCAAGAACAAGGAAGAGAACCCTGGACGCAATGCCGACCCGCTGGCGACGATCTTCCGTGGCATGGCCATCTGCGGCCATTGTGGCGAAAAGATGTTCACCGCCCCAGGGATCAACGGTCGTCGCTACTGTTGCCACTCGCGTATAGCCGTCACTCATGGTGGTGGCGTCGCCCTGCCCATTGCCTGCCCCGGCGGCTGGGTGAGTATGCTCGCCAGCGCGCTTGACCCGGCAGGCTGGGCGGACGTGCGGGAGTGGCTCAGTAAGCCGGAGAACGTCTCGCGCCTCCTCGCTGAGTGGGAACAGGAAGAGAAGAGCGCCGAGAAGAGCGTCGCCTCGCGCCTTGAGGCGAGCGCGGCGACCATTGCGACGCTGCGCGACAGGATGACCGCACTCGCCGACGACATCAGCGAGACGAGCAAGGGCGAGAGTCGGCAGGTGTTGAAAGAGAAGCTCGACCAGTTAGCCACTCAGCTTGCGCGTGAGAGCGGCAAGCGCGAGCGACTGCTACGCGAGGCGAGCGAGGCGACCGACCGCGCCCGCGACGAGCGCGACATCCGCGAGTGGGTGCGGGTTGTGGCGCAACAGGCGCCGACGTTCACCCGAGAAGAGCAACGCGCGGTGCTGCTCGCCTTGGGCGCGCAGGCGACAATCTGGCGCGCCGATCATGTGCATGAAGACGGCTGGCCGCAGCGCTACAAAATCGTGCTGAACTTCGCTGGCTTTACCAGCGCGCCGGTTACGCTGCCAGCACGTCAAGCCGTCAATCCTGTCTCAAACAACTTGTAGAGCGTGCCGCGCCAGTGCAGCGCACGCGGGGCTGATGAGCGCTCCGCCAGTTCGAGAGCACGCTCGTTCCATTCCAGGCTGGCCTCCGGTGGCGCGATGATCGCCAGCGGTGGAGGCAAGATCCCACGCCCCGGCGAAATACGACTTCGCGCGCTCCAGCTGGCGCGAGGAATTGTAGACGCGGCCACGCTCAAGTAGATAGCGGATGAGCACACGCGACGTCGCCCCACCTAATTGAACTTCGACGGTATCGAGCGTGGCGTGCGCCTCGTCGAAACGGCGCTGCAATCCCTGCGCTCGCGCGATCTGTGTCAGCAGCTCCAGTTGCAGATCCAGATCAGCCTGCGCGTCCCACTCCTCCAGCGCGCGGCGAAAGGCGGCCTCGGACTCGGCGGGATGATCGTAGTCCCACAGCGCGTCGATCTGGTCGGGTTGGCTCAACGGCTCAGGCATTGTCGCTCTCCTCTTGTCATGCGCGTCGGGACTGCGCGCGGCGATCGCTCGTCTCAGCGTATGTCATCGCACGATTATGGGCCATCGTCACTACCCCATCGGCCTATTCTGCGGAGGCGCCGAGCAGGCGGATGCTATGCTGACGAGGTTACGGCGTCGCGGGGTGATTTCCGCAATTCGCCACTCCACGAGGAATGCGAGCAAAAGAGGGTCCGCGCCCGTAGGCAACGTTCCCCAGTTGTCGCCGCGCCGCGTGACCAGAATGAGCAGGCTCCATGCGCATCATCTCGGTTGAGTTGACCAATATCAAAAGCTATCGCCACGCTGTCATCGGCTTCCATACAGGGACGACGGCGATTCGCGGGCGCAACGGCGCGGGCAAGTCCACGCTGGTAGAGGCCATCGGCTTCGCGCTTTTCGACGCGCTGCCCTATAAACAGGCGCAGTTCGTGCGCGAGGGCGAGCGTGTCGGAGCCGTCGCGGTGACGTTCCTCTCGGCGCTGGACGAGCGCGAGTATCAGGTGGTGCGCAAGTGCGGTGGCGTCACGGAGTGGTACGCCTACGATCCGGCGATTGGGTCGCGCATCGCCGAGCAGAAGGTGGATATGGTCGCCTTCCTGCGCCAGCATCTGCGCATCGAGGGCGAGGTAGAGCTGCCAGCGCTCTTCAACGACGCGCTCGGCGTGCCGCAGGGATCGCTGACCGCCGATTTCCTGGAGACTGGCGCGAACCGCAAGAAGAAGTTCGACGCGCTGCTGCAGGTGGAGGAGTATCGCAAGGCCGCCGAGAAGCTCAATGATACGCGCCAGCACCTGCAACTCCAGCAGAAGGACCAGCAGCGTGTCATCGCCGATCTGGAGCGCGAGACAGGTCAATTGCCCACCTGGCGCGCTACGCGCTTTGCACTGATCGAGCGCGACCAGGAGCTGACGGCGGCGCTCAAGCGGATCGAGCGCGAGACGCAGGAGGTCGGCGCACGGTATGAGGCGCTGCGGAAACAGGAGGCTGAGCTACGCCAGGCAGAGGGCGCCGCGCAGGTCGCCGGAGCAGAGCGCTCTGCTGCGGAGAGCCAGTACAGTGTCGCTTCTCAGCGTGTCGAGGAGGCGCGTGAGGCGAGCCGCGTCTGCGCCGAGACCGCGCCAGCGCACAGGGCATATGTGGCGACAGAGGCTGGCCTCGCGGAGTCGCGACAGCGCGCCCAAGCGCGTGATGTGATCGTGCGGCGGCAGGCGGAGACGGCGCAACGGCTGGCAGCGGCGCGGCAGAACCAGGAGCATGCGCGCTCGTCGCTGGCCGAGGCGGTCGCGGCGGGAGAGCGGGTTGTGGCGCTGGCTGTGGAGGCGCAACGGCAGGCGGAGCTTGAGGCGCGGCGCGAGGTCACACAGCGCGATGTGGACCGGCTCACCGAGACGCGGCGACAGCAGCAAAAGCTCCAGGCCGAGGAGGCGCAGGCCGAGCAGGATGAGCGTGAGGCTCAAGAGAAGATCGCGGCGCTGGAGGCGCTGGCGACGGAGGCGGCGCTGCTGGGCGAGCGGCAGGCGGGGTACAACGCAATGCTGCTGGAGCGTTCGTCCAGCGCCGAGCGCGAGAAGCGGCTGGCGGCTATCCGCGACGATAGGGAACGCACAGAGGCGCAGCGCGAGCGCGCGGCGGCAGACGAGGGGCGCGCGCAGGAGAACGTGCGCAAGTTGCTCGATCAGCAGGTGGTAATGGACGAATTGCCTGCGCTTGAAGCGCGGCACACTGAGCTTGAGAGCGAGATCCGCCTGATCGAGACGAACATCACAGCGCAGCAGCGCTCGCGCCAGCAATCGAGCACGGGCCTCTGCCCCTTCCTGGATGAGCCATGTCTGAACATCCAGAAGCGCGGGCAGAACAGCTTGGTGACGTATTTCGATGGCCTCATCTCCGCCGATCAAATACGCCTCAAGCCGTTGCGCGCGAAGCTGGAGGATGTGTCCTTCACATTGGAGCGCGCGCGGCAGGTGCAGAAGTATTTCGTGAAATTGCCGGAGTATCAGGAGCTAGCGACACGCAGCGCAGCCTTGCGCGCCGAGTGCGACGAGCGGCTGGCGGATCTGGAGTCCGAGCGGCAGGAGATTACGCGCGCCCTGGATACGGCGCCCGATGAGACGGCGATACAACGCGCCCAACAGGCGTACGAGCGCAGCGACCGCGCCGACCGGCAGCGCGCCGCTTTGCCGGAGCTACACACAACACTCGAACGTGTCTCGTCCCGACGTGAGGCGCTCCACCACGACCGCGCGCAACTGGAGGCGCAACTCGACAACCTGCGCGCCGCGCCGGAGACACTGGCCGCGACCGAGGGGGCGTTGCGCCAACTTGGCGATCCACGCGGGCAGAGCGCATCATTCGCGCGCATCGCGGGGGAGCGTCCGGCGCGTGAGGCGCAACTCCGCAAGGCAGGCGAGACTGTCGCGGCGCTGGAATCAGAAGCGCAGCAACACGAGCGCGCGCTGGCGCCTTACGCCGGGCTGGATGACCAGATTGCCGCATTGGAGGCGAAGCTGGAGAAGGCGCGCGAGGGACATCTGCGCTATCTGCGCCATGAGCAGCTCGCGGCAGGGCTGCCACAGGCCGAGCAGGCGCTGGAGGCTGCGCAGCGGGCGCGTGCGGCGGCAATTGCGACGTACGAGAAGGCTGTCGGCGTCTACAAAGGTCTGAGTCAGCGCTTCGATGCGGGCGCATTAGAGGCGGCGTCCACACGTCTGGCGGCGTTGAATACGGAACGGGGCAGCGCGACCGAAGGACTGGCGCAGGCGCAGCGCGAGCGAGCGGCGCTCGAAGCCGAGATAGCGCGCGTGGAGGGGCTGATCGGCGCGCTGGACGAGGCGCGTGCGGAGCTGACGACGCTGGAGGAGCTTGAGCGGATGCTCCAGCAGTTCCGCGAGACGATCAAGGAGGCGGGGCCGAACATCCTCAAGGCGGTGCTGCATGCGATCTCGACGGAGGCGAACCGCATTTTCGGCGAGATTCTGGGCGACCGCTCATCGGTCCTCTCGTGGGAGCAGGATTACGAGATCATCCTGCGACGTGATGGTCGCGAGCGTAGCTTCGCACAGTTGAGCGGCGGTGAGCAGATGAGCGCGGCGCTGGCGGTGCGGCTGGCGCTCTTGCGTGGCCTCTCGCGGCTGGACATGGCCTTCTTCGACGAGCCGACACAGAACATGGACGGCGAGCGGCGCGGCAACCTGGCCGAACAGATTCGCCGGGTGCGCGGCTTCGAGCAGTTGGTGGTCATCAGCCACGACGACACCTTCGAGCAGGGGCTGGATTGCGTCATTCACCTGGACAAGCGCAACGGCGAGACGGTCCTGCTGGAGGACGACGCGTTCGCCCTCGCGTGAGATGAGCCGAACGGTCCTACCTTACGTTCCATTGCTTGCCAGACACTCTATAATGGCTCTGACGCGTTCATCCATCAGGAGGGCCGCGTTTTCGAGAAGCGGGAAGATCGGCGCGCGGATGGCGCCGTTACAGTTGATATTCCGGGCGCGCGTGACAGGCGGCGGATAGAGGAGCGGGGGCGGCGATGGGCGACCAGCCAGAGGATCTGTACACAAACACGACCGGCGAAGCGGAGTCAGCAGGCTGGTCTGATCCTGCGTCACAAGCGACTGCCCCATTCGCTACCCCACCAGCCTATCAGGCGGACTACACGCCGGTCTATGAGTCCACTGGCTCCACGCCATCCTATGAGGCTTCTGCGTCAACAGGTGAGAGCGGCTCCGGTGATGCATATGGCGCCGCGGATAGCTATTCGCAGTGGTCTGGAGCAAGCGATGTCGAGCGTGGCTCGGCTTCCGCTGCTGTGCTGGATGATCCCTGGGCGCCGGCGCCGCTTTCCCTTTCCGTGCCGCCGGTCTTCGACAGGCCAACCGCGCCGAATCTGATGCCGAATCTGATAATGAAGCCGCTGGAAGAGCGGGAGCGTTCGGTGCTCGCTGAGCCGTTTCCACGCTCGTGGATGCTGCTGGTTGCGGGAGGCGTCGCGCTAGCGCTGATCGTGGCGTTTCTGGTCCAGGCGCTCGCCGTGCGCGGTGACTGGGCGGAGAGCGCGCTGGTGGCGGGCTACACCGCCTTTGGCCTGGCCCTGTTCGCCCTCGTGGTCACTGGAATTCGCTACGCGCTGGGACGCCGCGCGACGGTCTTCTATGCGCTGGCGGGGCTGCTGCTCGTCGTTCTGTTCGGAACCGGCGGTGGCGCACTGGCGATGGCGCAGCAGTTGCATCTGGTCCAGGCGCAGAGCTTCGAGGCGTCAGGCCAGTGGAACCAGGCGGCCACGGAATACGCTCTCTACGGCGAGCGCGCGCCGCACGCGCCAAACCTGGGTCGCGTCTACTTGCGTTGGGGACAGGATCTGGCGCAGAAGCAGGCGTGGTCGGACGCCGCCACTCATCTCTCCGCCGCGCTCGTCGCCAACCCCAGCGACGCCGGCCTGGCCGCGCAGGCGAACACTGCGCTTTATACAACTTTCGTCGGATGGATGAAGGCAGATGCCGCGCATGTCCCTTATCCCGTCGCGATTGACGTGTTTGCGGCGCAACACAAGGCGTCTAGTTGCGATGCGGCCTGTCAGGACCAGAGCGCGACGTTCGAGGCGCAGGCGCGCTACCTCTATGGCCAGCAGCTTTCCACCGCGCAGAGCTACGCCGAAGCCGCCAGCCAATTCTCGACTATCGAGACACAGTTCGCCAGCAGCGCCTACGCCAGCCAGGCGCACGCCGCCGCGGCGACGGCATACCTCGCGCTGGGCCAGCAACAGATCGCCAGCAAGACTTGTACAGACGCCGTGCCCACCTACCAGACGCTGACGAAGACCTATAGCGATACGTCCGAAGGCAAGCAGGCCGCAGCAGCGCTCGCCGCGCCGCAGAAGGTCACCGGTAAGTTCACCGGCCTGCCGGCAGGCAATCCCATCCCGCGCGTGCGTCTCTCGAAGTTTGCCAATCCCACCGCGTTCGTCTTCTCCAATGACTACGCCACGGCACTGGACGCTACAACCGGAGCCTTTACGTTTGCGGCGGTCAAGCCGGGCGCTTACAACCTCTCGACCGCGCGTGACCTGGGCTTCAAGACCGACTTCCACTACTACCACGGCGCGGCGGGCGATCTTTACTCGATCAAGGTCGGGCCGCTCTGCGCGGTGGATCTCGGCTCAATCGCGTACTAGCAGTTCTGCGCGCGCAGGCGCTAGCTGCGCTGGGGAGGCGAGCATGCTCTACACGGAGAAGTTGCTCGCCGAACTCGAACGCCAGCGCGACGCCTTCGCCCGCTACTCGGCGCGATTTGGCCGCCAGATCGAGGCGTATCGCTCCGCGCTTGGCTCGTTGGCTGAACGCTATCCAACCGCTGCGGCGCTGGAGGCCACACTCTCAGCCCATGAACACGCCAGCGGCGCGCGTCCCACCGCCGAGTATGACCGCTGGCGCGCGCTCCAGCCAGCTACCGGCAAGGCTGCGCCTGCGCTGCCCTTCTCGCCGAGCTTCGCTAATCACGAAGAGGCGCGGGCGTGGGCGGAATGCTTGCGCGGTGTCACGACCGTCGCCGTGGATGGTAGTCAGCTCCTCCCCTGGCGCGACGCCTCGTTGCCGGTGGCCATCGTGCAGGCGGGCGTCTACGAGAATCCGCATGAGCCGCCAGCGCCGTATTTGAAGGATGTCGTGACGGTCGTGCTGACGCCGGAGGAGCTATTCGCCGCCGACGATCAGGAAGAGCAAGGCGACGAGACGCGCATGAGCGTCGCCGGGCAGGCGGAGCGCATGGTGCATCTGCGCCGCTTCGAACTGGAGGTCGAGACGCTGATCGCCCGCATGCGCATCCACGCCGAGCGCCGGGCCAGCAGTCGCGGCGGACTGGAGCGTCCCATCGTCGTCTTCTGCGACGGCAGCCTGATCGCCTCCTTCGCGCGGCGGATGGCGCCGTCGTACCGCGAACGCTACCTGCGCGCTGAGCATCGACTGCTGGCCGCCTCGGAGGAGTATCATGCGCCGCTGGTTGGCTACATCGACACAAGCCTCGCGCGAGACGTCGTGATGATGCTGCGCGCGCTGCCGGCGACGGGAGAGGCGCTGCCTGCGCCACGTGGGGTGAGCGACGCGCTGCTGTGGCGTGGCGCGCTCGGCTGGGGCGACCGCACGCCAGCGTTTCTCGCCGCGCGCGCCGATCTGCCCGGCGAGGAGCCGCATAACGCTGAGACAACGGGGGAGGATGTGGCGTTCGTGTACTTTCAGGCGGCGCTGGACCGCCCGCCAGCGCGCATCGAGTTTCCGCGCTGGGTGCTGGACGCGGGGCTGCTCGACGCGGTGATGGACGCTGTGCGCGCCGAGACCATCGTCGGCAATGGCTATCCGTATCCCATCGAGGCGGCGGACGCGGTGGCGGTGATCACGACGGAGGACCGCGCGCGCTTCTATCGCTTATTCCAGGAGTTCGCGGAGCGCGAGGGGCTGCCGTTCGGCTTCTCGCGCAAAGCGCTGAGCAAGAGCCGCCGCCGCGTGTGAGCGCCTGTTGGCCTTGCTTAAATAGTCTCTCTGCCCAAAAAGTCGGGCGTTTGTCCCAAAAGCTCGTGTAGAAAGCGGACGGTTACATGATATAGTGACCGAGTAAAACGTCGTCCTTAAACGGACAAATGCTCGCCCGGCTCAGGGCAGAGGAGATGAAGAAAAAGGAAGGCAAACATGCGCCCATTTGCTGGTTATGTTCAGTGTGCTTCAAGAAGTCAGACGCCATCTGTGGCGGATGTGGAACACACCTATGTTGGTCTCATCAGACCATGGTAGTTGCCAGGGAACGCAGCATTGCGGGGCGTCCGACATGGCGACGCTATGAATCCCGTTGTGAGCCATGCTTACGTCATCACCAAACAGAAGTTATCGAGTGAAGTCCGCCTCATTTCCCAACTCATACATTGCCTGAATCCGTTTGCCTAGAAAGTCACCGATTTAGGGTACTTTTTAGGCAAGACCGCGTCTTCTCATTAGAACAAGTTTTCCACAATCCCATTGACTTATCCCCAGAAAACCGCTACTTTTGAACATTTGTCCTACCTGGGCGTCTCTCATTTCCTCTGCACACCTCACAGAATCGCAAGCCAGCGCATGATATGCTGGAGTCGTCAGCGTCGTTTCCCCGCTTCCCATGGCACCTCTTGTTCTCTTGGAGCCCACCTTTCGCAGTGGTTGGTGAGACGTTTTTGGCATTTCTGGTAGCATGAGGCCCATCGGAAGGGAGGAGGGGACCTCATGGGAGGTGTGCGCGTCGAGCGATTGGATCATCTGGGCATTGTGGCCGGGATCTGCCGCGAGATTGGGCTGGCGGAGTACGTGAATACGCTGGCAGGACCAAGCCAGCAGCAAGTGAGCGTGGGCACTGCCACGGTGGCGATGATTCTCAACGGGCTGGGGTTCAGTAATCGCCGGCTCTATCTGGTCTCCCAGTTCTTTGCCACCAAGCCGGTGGAATACCTGCTGGGTCCGGGGATCACGGCCGAGCAACTGCACGACGACTGCCTGGGACGGACGCTGGACTGGCTCTACGACCATGACCCCACGGCACTGTTTGCTGGGATCGCGCGCCAGGCGCGCCAGCGCTTTGGCCTTGCCGCGCGCCAGGTCCATGTGGATACGACCTCGTTTGCCGTCAGCGGGGAGTACGAGCCGGAGCCGGACGCGCACACGATCGCGGTGACCTATGGCTATTCGCGGGATCACCGGGAGGATCTCAAGCAGTGGATGCTGGCGCTGGCGACCACGCGGCAAGGGGATGTGCCCCTGTTCTGCCAGGCGTTGGACGGCAACGCCAGCGACAAGCTCAGCCTGGTCGCCGTGGTGGAGGCGCTGGCCGAACAACTGCGCGCTGAGGACGAGGAGGACGAGAGGAGGCGCCGATCTTTGTAGCGGACAGTGGGCTCTACAGCGCCACCAACAGCGCCCGTCTCAGCACGGCGGGGGTGCGCTGGATCAGCCGCGTGCCGGACACCTCGAAGGAGGCGAAGGCCGCGCTTGCGGTCGCCGACCAGACGTGGCAGCGGGATCAGGATGGGGAACTCTTCTGGGCGCCAGCCCCGCAGGCTCCGGCAGGAGAGCGTTGGGTCGTGGTCCGCACGGCGCAGGCTGAGCAACGGGCCCGCGCGACGCTGACGCGCCAGGTCGAGCAGGCGCTGGTCCAATGGGAGAAAATCCTGTGGCATCTGGGCAACCAGCGCTTCGCCTGTGTGCCCGACGCGCGAGCTGCCCTCGCGCAGCAGCTCAAGCCGTGCCCCGCGTGGCTACAGGTGCAAAGCGTGCTCGTCATGCAGCCCAAGCACCGCCGGCCCGGACGCCCCCGCAAGGATGCCCCTCCCGACCTCGTCGAGTGGCAGATCCTGACCACCCTGACCGTGGACGAGGCGGCGGTCGCGCGGGAAGCGCGGCATAAAGCCGCCTTCTTGGTCGCGACCAACGTGCTGGATCCTGCGCAGCTCCCTGACCAGGAACTGATCCACACCTACAAAGCGCAGCAGAGCGTGGAGCGGGGCTTCGCCTTCCTCAAAGATCCCCTCTTCCTCGCCTCCTCCATCTTCGTGAAGAAGCCGGAGCGTATCGTCGCCCTCTCGCTGGTCATGGTGTTGTGCCTGCTAGTCTACCGCCTGGCCGAGCATCGCCTGCGGGAACAGTTAGCCGCCACCGGCCAAACCGTCCCCAACCAGCTCAAGCAACCCACAGACCGGCCGACCATGCGCTGGATGTTCCAGTGCTTCGAGGGGATTAATCTCGTCCGCTTCGTCCCGCTCCAAGGCCCGCCACTCCAGGAAATCACGGGCGTCGAGCCGCTCCACGAGCAGGTAATCCGCTTGCTGGGGCCCGACTGCGAGAAACTCTACAGACTGGGCGCGTGAGGCTGGGGAATGTGGGGTA
Organism: uncultured bacterium; assembly: GCA_963733745.1. GTDB lineage: Bacteria > Chloroflexota > Ktedonobacteria > Ktedonobacterales > JADMIN01 > DASWAC01. The sequence continues at coordinate 89,853 of CAVTFE010000050.1, read as the reverse complement.
TGTATAATGACTCTGCGGGCTGCGGACTCTTCCCCGCCCGGGCCCATTGGGACGACTGCGCTTTCCGGCGCGGGAATGAGGAGCGAGAGCATGCGGTTCACCACTGATTATCTGGTTGTTGGGGCAGGTGCGAGCGGCCTTGCCTTCACCGACGCGCTGGTCGCCGAGGCGAATGCGGATGTGACGGTGGTAGATCGCCAAGCGGCTCCCGGCGGGCATTGGCTGCATGCCTATCCGTTCGTGCGCCTGCATACGCCCTCGGCGTACTACGGCGTGAACTCGCTGCCGCTGGGCGAGAACCGCATCGATCACGTGGGCGAGAACGCAGGGTTCTACGAACGCGCGACCGGCGGCGAGGTCCGCGAGCACTTCGCACAAGCAGCCGCGCGGCTCACACAGACGGGCAGGGTCCGCCTGCTCTTACGGCACGAGCACCTGGGCCAGGGGAATAACGGCAGTACCGGTCAGCAAGTCCAAGACCTGAGCACCGGGGAGCTTCACGAGGTGACGGTCCGCCGCAAGGTCGTCGACGCGCGCTACCTAGAGGCGTCGATCCCGGCCACGCACGCCCTCCCGTTCGAAGTGGCGGCCTCCGCACGGGTCATCCCGATCAACGACCTGCCGGCGGCCGCAGAGGCGGCTTCCTCCTACGCCGTCCTCGGATCCGGCAAAACGGCGGTGGACGCCTGCGTCTGGCTGCTAGACAACGGCGTCGCGCCGGACCGGATTCGCTGGGTCCGTCCACGCGACGCGTGGTTCTATGACCGCCGCTACTTTCAACCACTGGAGCAGGTCGGCGCGATCATGGAGGGAATCTCCCGCGACGCTGAGGCCGGCGCTCAGGCGGCGAACGTCGAGGAGGCCTTCGAGCGGCTCGAGGCGTCGGGACGGCTCGTGCGCATCGACCCCGCGTGGCCGGCCACGATGTACCGCGGCACGATGCTCAGCGCCCGGGAGCTCGAGGCCCTGCGACGGATCGAAGACGTGGTCAGGCTCGGCCGGGTGCGGCGGATCGAGGTCGACCGGATCGTGCTCGAGCGCGGGGAGACCCGCACCGGCCCCGAGGTCCTGCACGTCGACTGCACGGCGCTTGGTCTAAACAGCGCCCCCGCCACCGCGATCTTCCAGCCCGGCCGGATCGTGCTCCAGCAAGTCCGCTATCTCTCGCCGACGTTCAACGCAGCCCTGATCGGCTTCGTCGAGGCGCATCGGGATGACGACGCGGACAAGAACCGGCTGTGCCCCACCCACGCCTACCCCAGCAGCCCCCACGACTGGCCGCGCATGATGTGCCGCACGTGGAGCGCGGAGGCGCGCTGGCGGAGCGAGCCTGATCTCTCCGCGTGGATCGCCACGAGCCGGCTCAACCTGATGCGAGGGCTTCCCGACCACGCGGCCGAGCCGGCGGTGCAGGCCGCCGCCAAGCGGTATCTCACCTACGTCGGGCTGGCGATCGAGCGGCTAAGTGGCTGGGCGGAGCAGTCTTAGCCGCGGAAGCGACGCTAGCGGTCGAGGACCCCGCAGGCCCTCTCCTGGGCTGGCCCATACCGGAGCGAGCACACCCACCCGCTCGACCTGCATCTCCCGGATGGCGCCCCTCCCTCCCGTGGGTCAGGGCCTCATGCTACCCAAAACTCCCCAAAGCCGTCATCCCACGCTGCGGAATGTGGGTTGGAGGATACTCGCCCTGCGCCTGCCAGCGCTGTTGGAGGGCAAGAGCGCTTAAGTTCGTCCCACTTTCGCAATGTGAAAATCACGCCCGAGGTCGCGCGTCATACACGTGATCGAGATTCACCGGCGGAATCCGCACGATCTTATGTTAGAATGGCTTTCCATGGAGTGGCCCGCGTCTTACCAGCAAGGCCTTGACGTCGTTGAGGCCACGCTGCGCGCGATTGCATCCGGTACTCCCGTGCGCGCGAGCGAGACAGTCGATGGAATGAGCCAGAGCGATACCGGCGCGAGTAGCGCCTCGGCGAATAGCGCCGCCGCCGAGACGTTTCTCGCGCAGATCTACACCGAGTACAGTTCCCCAATTCATACCTACGCGTCTCGTCTGCTCGGCAATCAGGAGGACGCCGATGATGTCACGCAGGATGTCTTCATCCGCGCGCACCACCATCTAGCTGAACTGCGCGACGCGGCGCGATTGAAGCCCTGGCTCTATCGCATCGCGACGAACCTGTGCATGGATCTCCTGCGTAAGCGCGCCCGCGCGCGACGCATCCTGGGCATTCCCGTCGCACTGTATGCCGCCGGACCTGAGGATGACACGCAGCCGCATATGGAGATCGCCCAGCCCGGCGGGACAGACGCCATCGAGGGAGTGGCCGAGCGCGACCACATCGCGCTGGCGCTGCGCCAGATTCCGTTGAAGTACTCGGCGCCGCTCGTCCTGCATAGCGTGCATGGCCTGTCGTACCGCGAGATCGCCGAGGCGCTGGGGCTGACACCGGGGGCGGCGGCGGTGCGGCTGACGCGCGCGCGTGATTTATTCGCCAAAGCATATGAAGAGATCAAGGGAGGAGAGCCGCGATGAGCGAGACGCCTCCTCCTATGACGCCAATTTCAGCAGGCGCGCCGATGTCGTGCGCCGAAGTCAGGCCCTATCTCTCCGCCTATGTGGATGGCGAGCTAGCCGAGCCATTGCGCGCGCAGGTCGCGCGCCATCTCGCGGGCTGCGCCGAGTGCGCCGCGCGCGCCGAGAGCTATCACGCGACGGACGCTTTGCTGGCGAGTCTGCCGGCGACCACGCCTGCGCCAGAGGTCTTCCATGCGGTGATGGCGGCGGCGCGCGAGCAGAACGCCGAGCCAGTGGAGCGCGAGACGCTGGTGTCGCCGTTCGCGGGGCTGGCTGCGCGTCGGCTGCGCGTTGTGCGTCCGGAGCCACGCCAGCAGGATATTCCCGCCGTGTTCGGCGCGCGCAGGAAGAGCTGGGTTGCGACGGTGGCGCCTGCGGTCGCAGCGGTGCTATTGGTCTCGCTGGCGGCGCTGGCGTTCCGTGGGCTGGTGATGGCGCCACGTACGGGTCCAGCCGCCACACCAACCGCCGTCGGAACGATCGTAGAGCGAACGCGGGCGCAGATCGAGGCGGTCGACAGGGCGGTCCATTTGCCCTTCAGACCGGTCTATCCAACGAATACGCCCAACGGGGCCAGTGGTGTAGACGTCTCGCTGGGCTACGCCAACGACAACAAGACCGTGATCTACCTCGATATCACCTGGACCGTGACCTTCAGCGCCAACCTGCAAGCGATGCGCATTCGTGAGATCAGGGGTGGGTACGACTATCCAGGCTATACGTCTGACACCAGCGACAGCGCAGTGAGCTGGAAGCTCATCCCTGAGCGCGCGTGGACGCCGCTCAAGAGCGATGGACATGGGCGGATCACTGGGACGGTCGTCGACAGCAAGTCTGTAGCTGCGGGCGAGCAGCGTGGTAACGACCTCTCTATCGCGGTGGAAGCAGTAGGACCACCATCGGGGAATATAGAGAGCCTGCGCGCGACGTTGCGCCAGATGACGCTCTCGTTGGATGGCCCGAACAAAGACATCCTGCTGGCGTCGCGTCCGACGACCGGGCTGGTGCTCCACTATACGGCGCAATCGCAGGTGACCGCTGGCGAGACGCCAGCCTGGTCGGCCGACGTCTACGTCGATTCGGCGCACGACGCCCAGCGCGTCGAGGTATGGGCGAACGGGACGAAGCGCTATATAGATGTCAGCCAGGGGTCGCAGGGCTACCGCCTGGATGCGCAAACAGGCGCCTATGCCATCGGACCGCGCAGCCAGTTCAGCGGCGAGATGAATCCCGATAAGAATGGCAATCAAAACGTGACGCAGATCTTCCGCGACCCTTACACGCTGCTGCAGAGCGGGCTACTCTGGTACAGCGGGACAGCCAAGGTGGGGGAGACGAATGTCTACGACTATATTCTGGTGAGCGCGCCGAACGAGACGCATGTTTACATTGATCAGCAGACCAAGCAGGTCGTCAAGATGGAAGTGAAGCCAGGGGTTGTCTGGAGCTATCCACCGCAAACAGATCAGGTCTTCGGGGGCGATAAGTGCTCGTACTTCACGCTGATCGAGTATCTGCAGCCGGAGGACGTTGCTGACAAGTTCTCGCTGACGCCGCCCAACTCACATCAAGATCAGAGTCACATCCCTGCGACGGTGACTTGTTCTTAGCGCCAACAATAGCGAACGCCCCTGGCGTCACAATCGTCAGGGGCGCGAGGCTCGCATATTCGTCGGCGTCGATAGGGGTCGACCTTATAGCCCAAACCAGCCGAAGGCATAGGCGCTGACCAGAGCGATGAGCGCGATGACCAGCACAATCGCGCCGATCAGGACTCCTTGCAGCATGCCTCCGGATGGGGATGTGATCGCCTGGCCGGGATCGCTGGGATCCACCGGCGCTTGCGGCTGCGTGGGCGGCTGCACAGGAGGTTGTGGCTGTGCGGGCGCGCCGATGGGGAACGGATTGCCGTTTGCCGGGAGATTCAGCGTTCCACCCTGGGCAAGGCTGTTGAGCAGCGAGATGAACTCGTTGAAGCCCTGGGTACCGGGCTTGCCGGTCAGCTTCTGGTAGGTCTCGCCAAGGGTTGAGCCGCCAGTCGTCGTGATAGTGCGCCAATCGAAGCCCAGCTGCTTGTTCAGGTAGAACAGGAAGAGCGTCGCGCAGCCGTTGCTGTTCTCGTCGCGGTCGTCGGCGGCGTTCGAGTTGACGTAGTCGGCGTGCCCAGCCTGCCACCATGCCTGGGCCGTCTGCATGAAGAGCGGACCCAGATTCGCGTTGCGCTCGCCGGCGAGGACACGCGAGAGACCCTCGCCATTGGTGTTGCCACACTGCCAGCCGTTGTTGATCGCCGCCTCGAAGATCTCGACCAGTTCCGCCACCATGAAGCCGTTGGCCAGTTCTGGAGTCGGCTCGATGTAGATGTCGGTCGCGTCACAGCCAAAGTGATACGCGCCACCGGCCTGCTGATCGATGAGGACCTGCACCGGTGTCGCGGTGCGTGGCGTCGTCTGATCGTCGCCTTCCTGTCCAGGTGGGAGCGAGATGCCGCCGAACCAGTTCGTGACCGCCTGATAATCAGCCTCAGCGGTTTTCAGGACGGCCTGCGCCGAGGCGTCGCCATTGGGCGTGCCGTCGGTGTAGACGATCACGTGTTCCGTGCGACCCGCCTCGGTCTGCCCGCGAAAGTCGGCGCGCGCTACCGCAAAGGTGAAATCCGGCGCGAATGGGCGTCCTGGGCCGATACGCAGAATATGGGCGCGAGGCCCGGCGACTGTCTCTGCCATAGAGAAGAATCTCCTTTCACATCGTATTCACATGATATCGCCGTCAGCCAGCCGCCAGCATAGCGGAAAGGCTAGCGCTCTGTCAACAAGCGTCTTTTGAAACCAGAGTGACTGCGGCTAACTGCGCAGTTTCGCGCCGAAGCGCTTCGCCAGCGCCGCGACGACCGCCTTCTGCGCCGCCTCGATCTCCGCGTCGGTCAGTGTGCGCTCAGGCGACTGATACGTGAGCGACCACGCCAGACTCTTCTTACCCGTTGGCACACCCTCGCCGGTGTAGAGGTCGAATAACCGCACATCGCGCAGCAGCACGCCGCCACTGGTGCGTATCGTGTCCTCTACGTCGGCGGCTGGTACACTGGCCTCCACGATGATTGCCAGATCGCGCTGGGCGGCGGGGTAGCGCGGAATCGACTGGCTCAGCGCGCGCTCGGGGACGGCGCTATACAGCCGCTCAAGGTCTAGCTCCATGAGATATGCGCGTTTGGTCAGATCGAACTGCTCGGCCACCTCGGGATGGACCTCGCCAAGCATGCCTACCGCGACCCATGTCCCGCTCACGCCAACCGCGCGGTCAGAATCAGCGGGCGCGCCCTGCGGCAGGGCAAGGACCTCCAGCGCGGCGCAGCGCCCCGGATGGAAGGTGGGATGGCGCGCCGGGGTGAAGCGGTAGCCGCTGACCTGGAGCGCGTCGAGCATCGTCTCGGTCACGCCTTTGAGATCGTAGAAGTCGGCGTCGCGGTCGGCGCTGGCCCAACTAGTCGCCGCCGGGCCGGTCATGACGACGCCCAGCGTGCGCCGCTCCTGCGCAAGCCCCGTCCCGGAGGTCAACTCCGGTGTCGGCAGGTAGCGGCGTCCCAGCTCGAAGAGCCAGACACCTGCGCTTTCGTGCTTGCCGTTCTCGCGCGCCGCCGCCAGCAGGCCTGACATCAGCGTGAGGCGCAGCGCCTCCAGGTCGGCGCTCGGTGGATTGGTGAGTGTGATGGCGGGAATGCGGTCGGCGACAGCCTCCAGCTCGCGCCGCTCGGCGTTGCGTCCCTTCACGCCGCTTTTCTTGCCAGGCTCAGGCAGCGCCGCCATTGGGACCGGCGCGCCGAGCAGCGCGGCGGCTGAACCTGCCTCGCGTGGCAGCAGCTTCGCCATCGTCGCCCGGCTGGTGAGGGTATATGAGAGGGCCTCGGTCAGCCCGGCGCCGACGAGGATGTCGCGCAGCGCCTCCTCGCGCTCGAACCAGATGTTGCGATACTCCGGCGGGAGTGGTCCGGTCGGGATCGTGCTGGGGATGCGGTCGAAGCCGACGATGCGCGCCACCTCCTCGACGAGATCGGCGCTCTCCTCCACGTCGCCACGCCACGTTGGCACGGTCACGTCGAGAATTATCTCGCCGCCGTGCGTCGGTCGCTCGCGCACGCCAAAGCCGAGCGCGCGCAGCGCCGCCAGCGCCTCGGTCGCGGTGACGGCTAGGCCGGTGAGCCACTCAACCTGATCGAGATGGAACTCGATTGTGCGCGGCTTGATGGGATTGGGATAGAAGTCGAGGCGGCCTGGCGCGATGGTTCCCCCGGCAAGCTGAACGATCAATTGGGCGGCGCGATCCACCGCGACGGTGGTCAGCTCGATGTCGGGGTTCTTCTCGAAGCGGCTGGAGGACTCTGTGCGCAGCCCCAGCGCCTGCGCGGTGCGGCGGATGTTTGGCGGGGACCAGTGCGCCGCCTCCAGGATGACGTTGGTGGTGGTGTCGTCCACCTCAACGCGCGCGCCGCCGAAGATGCCCGCGATGACATTCGGCCCGGCGGGATCGGTGACGAGCATCATCTCGCTGGTCAGCATACGCGTCACGCCGTCAAGCGTGGTCAGTTGCTCGCCGTTCTCGGCGCGGCGCACGACGATGGTGTGGTTGGCCACCTTATCATAGTCGAAGCCGTGCAGCGGCTGGCCCAGCTCGAGCATGACGTAGTTGGTCACGTCCACGACGTTGTTGATCGGGCGCATGCCCGCGGCGAGCAGCCGTTTGGCCATCCAGTCGGGTGAAGGGCCGATCTTGACGCCACGGACGACGCGCGCGGTGTAGCGCGGGCAGAGCGTCGCGTCGCGCACCTCCAGCTTCATCAGCTCGGCGGCGGGCGTCCCCTGCTCTTTGATCTTGATCTCCGGCAGGCGCAGCTTCTGGCCGGTGAAGGCCGCGACCTCGCGCGCGACGCCGGTGACGCAGAAGAGGTCGCCACGGTGCGCCTTGATGTCGAGGTCAATCACCGCGTCGCCGAGCAGTTTGCCCAGCGGGACGCCGAGCGGCGTGTCCTTGGGCAGGATGTAGATGCCGGCGTGGTCGTCGCTCAGGCCCAACTCGCGCGGCGAGCAGAGCATGCCCTGCGAGAAGACGCCCATCGCCTTCTTCTCCGCGATGACGATCTCGCCGACCCTCGCGCCGAGCGTCGCCAGCGGGACCTTATCGTGCAGCTTGATGTTGCGCGCGCCGCAGACGACGCTGTACTCCCGCTGACCATCGGTGACGCGGGTGGCGCTGAGGTGATCGGAGCCTTTGATCGGCTCCAGCCAGACGATCTGCGCTGTGACGATTCCCGGCCAGGGATACTCGACGCGGTCTACCTCCAGCCCGTGCAGCGTCAGCGCGTCCGCAAGGTCCTCCGGACTGAGCCGGACCTCGACGTATTCCTTCAGCCACTCGTAGGGAATGCGCATAGATTTCACCTCTTGTCTTTCTCTGCATCAAGTGTGCTGTGTCACGACATCCGCCCAAAGGCGGTTGAAGCGGTTGGCGTCCACGGAGGTCACGACTCGCATTGGCCTGCCGGATGGATCCACTCGTTCGACGAGCCAGCCATCTTGGATCGTGACTGTCACAGGCGTCTCCTCGATGGTAACGCCGTCCCAACCAAGAGCGACGGCGCAGGCGAGCGGGTCGTGCTGGAAATTGATGAAATCGTCCGGCAAACCGCTGTAGAGTCGCCCATAGTCAGCATTGTCCGTAAAAGCCTCGGCTTGCCGCGCCACCAGTTGCGCCACCGCATCGGCCTGGCGCAGACGCGGGATGTCCGCGCGGCGCAAGGCAGTCTCAATCGTCATCGTGAGTGGAACGAGCAAGGGCCGCGCATGTTCGAGGACATGCCTCGCGGAGCCAATGTCCGCCTGGATGTTAAAGTCCATGTCGTTTCCCCACTGTGGAAAGCCAGTGCGCGGAGGTGTGATGTAGCCTCCCATCAGGACAAGATTTGCCTTGCGGAGAAGCCCTGGATAGGCCTCATCGAGCAGACGTAAATTCGTGTAAGGGCCGGTAGCCACCACGACTGCGCCTGCTTCGATGCTATGCTTCAGCAGTTCCAGCGCATCGGCGAGAGCACTGGGTCGGCGTGGAATCGGCTCCGACCAGTAGACCTCTTCAGGCGGATACTCCAAAGGCTCCCAGCGATACCCACCCAGCGAAACGTCGGCGCCAGCGGCAAGCGGAACATCAGTTCGTCCCGCCAACCGCAGGACGTAATCGGCGTATCCGGCTCGTCTGCCCACATCCTCGGCGGCGGTCGTGACACCTGTAATCTCCAGATCGGGCCAGCGCAGCAGCATAGCGAGTGCGCACAAATCATCAATGTCACCACCAATGTCGGTGTCTAGATGTAGCTTCAGCATCGGCAACGCTCCTTAGCGCCGGGCGATGGCGACGAGATCGGCGAGGACGCCGAGCGCGGTCTGCCCCGGCCCACCTTCGCCCTCGATCAGCGTCAGCTCGCCCATCGTGTCGGTACGCAGTTGTAGTCCCGTCTCCATGCCAGAGAGGCGCCCCAGGATGTCATCCTCCGGCAGCGCGACGATGGAGACGCGGGCGGTGATGTCATCGCCATCGTGTGTGACCTCAACCATCTGCTTGAGCGTTCGCCCCGGCGCAAGCTCCGCCTGTGCGCGGCGCATCGCCTCGGCGCCAAGTCCCTCGCGACGCACGTCCGCCGGTCGCAGGTCGGCGCCCATCAGGACGTTCGCCAGCACCGTCGCTTTCACCGAGGCGTCCCAGCCCTCCAGGTCGTAGCTCGGATCGGCCTCGGCGATGCCCAATGCCTGCGCGCCCGTGAGCGCGTCTTCGAGCGACTGGCCGCGCGCCATGCGGCTGAGGATGTAGTTGCTCGTGCTGTTGAGCGGCCCGCGCAAACTTGCGATCTGAGTGACGGGCAGGCACGCCTCGACCATGCCGAAGATCGGCGTGCCGTCCATGACGGTGGACTCGAAGCGCAGGCGCTGACCCTTCGCGGCGGCGATGTCGCGCAACTCACGATACGCATGGGCGATGGGGCCTTTGTTCGCGGTGACGGCGCTCTTGCCGGACTCCAGCGCGGCGCGGATGTGGTCCGTCGCGGGCTCGCCGGTCAGCGGATTGAGCGCGGTCAACTCGACCAGCGCATCCGCCGGGCATTCGCGCGCGAACGCCACGCCATCGCCGGTAAACGCCTGCGCGCCTGCTGGAGCCGGTCCATTCGGCCAGCCACTCGCCAGCAGCGCCGCCGCATCTACGCCATCGGGCGCGATCCAGCCGCCCGCCGCGCGCGTGAGGCCGCCGGTAAAGGTCAACGTCAGATTGTGCTCCTCGCGCAGGTCGTCTGTCTTCTCGGCGACCATCGTCAGCAGCGCGCGCCCGACGTTACCGCAGCCGAGCAGCGCGACGCGCAGGTGTGGCATGCGGGGTCTCCTTTCATGTGGAGCGAGTTGACCTCACCCCCTGCCCTCCTCTCCCATGAGGAGAGGGGGCTGGGGGGAGAGGTCCATAATCTCTCACGAGAATTGCCTGAGAAATCGCAGGTCGTTGGCCTGGAAGAGGCGCATGTCATCTACGCCGTGGCGCAGCATGGCGACGCGCTCGATGCCCAGGCCGAAGGCGAAGCCGCGATAGACCGCTGGATCGTAGCCGACGCCGCGCAGCACACGCGGGTCCACCATGCCCGAGCCGCCCATCTCCAGCCAGCCCGAATACTTGCAGACGCGGCAGCCCGCGCCCTTGCAGGTCATGCAGTCGATGTCGAACTCGGCGCTTGGCTCGGTGAACGGGAAGTAGCTGGGGCGGAAGCGCACTTTGCGGTCGGCGCCGAACATCTCGCGCGCGAACCGCTCGACGACGCCGCGCAGATCAGCCATCGTACACAGCTCGTCAATCAGCAGGCCTTCCATCTGGTGGAAGACCGCCTCGTGGCTGGCGTCGGTGGCCTCGTTGCGATACACCTTGCCGATCACGATGGCGCGCACCGGCGGGCGCATGTGCTCCATGACGTGGATCTGCATCGGCGAGGTCTGCGTGCGCAGCAGGATTTGCCCCGGCGCGATCCAGAAGGTGTCCTGCATGTCGCGCGCAGGGTGGTCCTGCGGGATGTTGAGCGCCTGGAAGTTGTAGTAGTCCGTCTCGACCTCCGGCCCGTCGAAAAGCTGGAAGCCCATCGGCTCCATGACATGTACGATCTCGCGGATCGTCGCCGAGAGCGGATGCAGATGGCCGCGTGGAATCTCTCGCCCCGGCAGCGTCACGTCCAGCGTCTCACGTTCCAGCGCCGCCGTCCGCTCGCGTGCGACCAGCGCCTGCCGCCGCTCCTCCAGTTGTCCCTCCAACGCGACCTTGACCTCGTTCGCCGCCTGCCCGATGAGCTTGCGCTGCTCGCCGGGAAGTTTGCCCAGCCCCTTGAGGATTGCGCTCAGTTCACCACGCTCGCGTCCAAGGTAGCGCGTACGCCAGTCCTCCAGCGCCTCGGTCGTCTCGATGCGCGCAAGCTCCGCCGTGGCGCGCTCACGCAACTCCGCGAGCCGCCGCTGTTCCTCGGTCGTGGCGGATTCATCAATCGCCATTGTTCCTGTCTCCTTCTAATCCCGCGCTCGGCTCTTCAGAGCCGGAGCACGCGCTGAAATGGTGAGCGCTCTCGGCAGTAAACTGCCGGAGCACGCGCCACGGACTAAAGTCCTCCGATAACCGTGAATGGGGACTTCAGTCCCCACCCGACCGTGTGACCGGACTTCAGTCCGGCGACTTCTCTCCAACAAAAAACGGCCACTTCGCCCTGGACGAATCCTGGGACGAAGCCGCCGTACGCGCTCCGTGGTACCACCCGCATTTTCACCAACGTCCGGCCCGACAGCCGAACACCAGCGAGCATATGACCGTTGCAGCCATACACTTACTCTCATGCCCCGCTACCGGTGGGCCTCCGTGGCGCCTACACACCCTCTTCAGGTTTTCAGTCGCCAGCTCAGGAGTGAACTTCAGCGTCGCCGCGCCTGCCGTGGCTCTCAGTCGCCGACCACGGCTCCCTGTCTGGCGCTCGTTCGCCTACTCTCTCCGTCATCGCCTATTCTGCATCTTCGGTTGTCTTGTTTGCCGCGCGACGTTGTCGCGCCGCTTCAAAGAGTACCACACTTCCGGCGATGGCTGCATTGAGCGACTCGACCTTGTTCCACATCGGGATATTGACCAGTTCGGCGCCGAGTCCCAGAGCCTCCGCCGACGCGCCGTGCGCCTCGTTGCTGACGATGATCGCCGTGCGCTTTGTCATGTCTATCGTATCATACGCGCGCCGCCCCGTCACATCGGCGAGGATGGTCTGCTCGACCGACGGCGCGCCACGCAACTGGCGGCTGATCTCGCCCCACGCCAGTCCGGCGTGAATGGGCAGCGTAAAGTGCGCGCCGCTGCCCGCGCGGACGACCTTGGGCGCGAAGGGATCGGCGCAGCCCGCCGAAAGCAGGACCTCGTCCACGTCCGCCGCCAGCGCGCTGCGCAGCAGCGTCCCGACGTTGCCGGGGTCAGTCACGGCGTCGAGGATGAGGACGAGCGGACGGAAGCGCCCACGCCGCCGCGAGCGCGTCTTCTCGGCAGCAACATCCGCCAGCGCGAGCGCCGCGACGACGCCCTGTGGCGTCTGCGTCTCGCTCGCCCGCTCGATGGCCGGAGCCGTCGCCAGCAGAATCTCGACGCCGCTGGCCGCCGCCTGGCCGATGCGCCCCATGAGCGCTGTTCCCTGCGGCGTACGGCTGAGCGCCTCGTCGTCATAGACGATCAGCTTTGGGCGCAGGCGCGCGTCGAGCGCGGCCTCCAGCAGGTGCGGCCCCTCGACGAGGAAGATGCCTGCCTCCGCTCGTCCGCGCGGGCTATGCAGCGAGCGCAGCCACTGGATGCGCTTGTTGGATGGGCTGGAAATTTGCTCCGGCATGGAAGTAGCCTCCCTGACTGGTAAGAGCGCCTATACGCGACCAGGGTCGTGATAGCCAGCTAGCCTGTTGCTAGCCTGTTGCTAGTCGGATGTGTGGCAGTAGATAAGCGTCAGGCGCCTGCCTCATCCACGACAGGATCGTAGAGGCGACCGTCCATGCGCAGGAAGCGAATAGCGCCATCATCCCCCACAATGAAGTCTACCTGCGCGCCCTCATTCTCGTCCTGTGTCACGACGACGAACTCGCGCTGGGAGATGGGTCGTAGCAGGTTTGGCGGGAACGCCTGCTCACGGTCGCTTGTGGGGTCGGTCTCTTTGATGACGCGGCGAAGCCCGCCATCCTCGACGGTGAAGGTCGCCTCCTCACCCTCTGAGAAGCGATACCGTCCGGCGAAGCGCGCGAGGGACTTGTCAAGGAGCGTGATGAGTCCAGGCTTAGGCGCGCGCAGGCCAAGGAAGTGATCAAACGCCCATCCGGCCACGCGGTCGCCCAGGACGCCGCCACGGCCACTGTTGGTGAGGATGGCGATGGCGAAGTTGTGCGACGGGACGATCTTGAGCTTGACCTGGAAACCGTTGAGCGAGCCGCCATGCTCGACGACCTTCACGCCGTCAATAAAGCGGATCGCCCAGCCAATGCCGCCCCACTCGGCGAAGCCAGCGGCAAGGTAGTTGGCGGCGCGAACCTGGGGAGCCAGCATCGTCTCCAGCGCGGGTGGGCTGAGGATCCGCCTGCCGTTCCATATACCATCGCCCATGAAGAACTCGGCGAAGGTAAGAAGGTCGCCAGCGTCTGAGATTACGCCGCCAGCAGGGGCGACGTTGCGTGGGAGCAGATATGCGCGACACACCTCGTGCTCGTCGTCGCCGGGAGCCTTGAGGAAGTGGCCAACGGCGGTGGGATAGACGATGGCCTCGTGGGCGAAGAGAAACGAGTGGTCTAGGCTGAGCGGCTTGAAGACGCGCTTGCGCATGGCGACTTCGAAGGGCTGACCTGTCACCACTTCGATGATGCGACCCGCGAGCATGAAGCCGCTGCTACAGTAAGCCCACAACTCGCCTGGGGCGCTGAGTTGGCGGAGCGTATCGAAGCTGGCGACGCAGCGGGCGAGGGCGTCGTCACCCATGCCGAAGTCGTCGTAGTAGTCGCCGAAGAGGCCGCTCTGGTGGCTCAGGAGTTGACGAAGCGTGATCGTGTCGCGGGCGCGCACATCGGCGAGCATCAGATCAGGCAGGTAGGCGGCAATGGGAGTATCGAGATCGAGTCTGCCCTCGTCTACGAGTGTCATGACCAGAGCGGCGGTGTAGACCTTAGAGATGGAGCCGATGGGGAAGAGGGTGTCGGGGCGGATAGGGTAGCCAGTCTCGAGGCTGGCGACGCCGTAGGCGCGTGTCTCGCGCTCGCCATCGCGGAGCAGGCCGACAACGACGCCGGGGACGGTCCAGCGGGCCATCTGCTCACGGATATGGGCATCGAGGTCTGGGGATATCAGGCTAGATTCGGCTATCATTCTGGTCTCTTTTGTCGTCTCGGCTGATCGGGACGCTTAGCCAGCCTCGAAGAACTCGTCGAGCGCTGCACGGACCGCATCAGGACGCTCGATATACGAGAAATGCCCGCAGTCTCGCAATACGACAAGGTTGGCTCCAGGAATCGCCTCGGCGATGTGGGTCGCACAGGCGACGGGGACGAAATCATAGTCGCCATGCACGATCAAGGTTGGGATGCGCAGTTGAGTCAGCGCGGGCAGCAGATCGTATCCAGCCGACTCATAGGTCTCGCGCCAGAGTTGATTTCCTATGGCTCCTGCTTTGAGGATACCTTCCTTCGTCCAGCTCACCCGCAGGTTCTCGATCAGCCGGTCGAGCAGCTCTGGCGAGCGCAGGGTAGAGCGGAAATAGATGCGGTCGTATGCGGCTCTGGCCTCGAGGTCATCGCCCTCCGCAAACCCTGGACGGGATTCCAGCGTGCGCAACGTCTCCACGTCATCGCCAGCAGCGGCGTCGCGCTCCCGCTCGAACAGCACGCAGTCGTCGTAAGAAGCCGGGGCGGTATTGAGCAGGATCAGGTGGGAGACGCGCTCCGGGTAGCGTAGCGCGTATTCCATCGCCAGCAGCCCGCCCCAGGAATGCCCTAGCAGCGCGACCGACTCAAGTTGGAAGTAAGCGCGCAGGGCTTCGAGATCATCCATCTCTGATTGGATGGCGACCTCAGTGGGCTGGATATTCTCCGCAGACTTGCCGCGTCCCCGTTGGTCGTAGTAGATGAGGCGGAACGCGCTGGCCAGGCGGTCCAGATCGGGCAGGAGGTAGCTGTGATCGAAACTAGGTCCGCCGTGGAGGACGATGATCGGCGGTCCCTGGCCAATGTCGCGGTAATATAGCGCGGCGCCTTTGACTGGCGCGTAGCCTTCACGCGGCAAGTGTTGAGGGTCCATGGCGTATGCTCCCTCTCTTCGTGTCTGGCTCTTGACGCCCAGTGTAGCACACGACCGGAGAGTCGAAGAGGAGAGGAACGCACTGGCGCAGAGCGAACCAGCCTTTCGCCGAATTCTCTCAGGCGCTTTAACAGGAATACGGCGTGAAGTCCCCTGCTTTCAAGCCTGGGGATGAAACGCCGCCGCGCGCAGGGGACCCCCTTCCGAGTTGCAGACAGTGAAAAAGAAGAAGAAAAGAATGGTAGAGTAGCATGGTAGAGTAGCATGGTAGAGTAGCATGGTAGAGTAGCATGGTAGAGTAGCAAAGAACCAGGAGAGTGGGAGCGCCAGGGCATGCTCAAGACCTTCAAGTACCGCCACTACCCGACCAAACGGCAAGAGCGCCTGCTCACTGAGCAATTGGAGGAGGTGCGCTGGCTCTGGAATACGCTGCTGGCAGAACGCAAGAGCGCCTGGGAAGAGCGGCAGGAAGCTGTTTTGTATTATGATCAGCGAAACGCTCTGCCCACCCTGAAAACCACCCTTCGCCGAAACTCGCCCTTCGCCCTCGCCTCGCTCAAGTCCACTCTCTCGTTGTGCAAGATGTCATCCGCCGTTTGCAGAAGGCGACGGAAGAAGGCGACGGAAGAAGGCGATGGACGCCTTCTTCCGTCGCCTGAAAGCGGGAGAGAACCCAGGCGACCCAGGCGACCCAGGCGACCCAGCGCGACCCACGCTACCCAGGCTACCGGGGCAAGGGACGCTATGATTCGCTCACCTACCCTCAGTGGGACAACGGCGTCAAACTCAGCGCGAGTGGCAAACGGCTCAATCTCTCCAAGATCGGGGATGTGAAGCTCATCGCCCATCGCCCATCGCCCATCGCCCATCGCCCATCGCCCATCGCCCATCGCCTCCTGGAAGGCACGCCGAAGACCGCGACGATTCGCCGCACGCCGACCGGCAAGTGGTTTGTGACCATCTCGTGCGAGTGGGAACCGACGCCACTGCCTCCGACGGGGCAGGAAGTTGGCATTGACGTGGGCCTGAGGGTCTTTGCCATGCCCAGCGTGGGCGATCCCCTCGAACCCCCACGCTTCTTCCGCGCCGAGGAACACGAACTGGGCAAAGTCCAACGCAAGCAGCAAATGGCCCTCGATGTCCATAAGGCCGTTCGCGCCACGCTCACGCAACAAATCAAACAGGCGTGTCCCGACCTGGATGCGCGTGCCGTCTGGATGCGCGTGCCGTCTGGATGCGCGTGCCGTCTGGATGCGCGTGAGCCAGGATAGGGATGCGCAGAAAGCATGGCGTGAACGGCAGGAACGGCAGCGACGACGGCGCAGTGTAGCGCGGACGCATGAGCGTATCTGCTGGCGGCGGAGCGACTTTACGCATCAAGCGAGCCGTCGGCTGGTCAATCACTATGATCTCCTCGCGGTTGAGGCGTTGTCAGTCCAGAACATGATGGCGAATCATGCCCTGGCCAAAAGCATTCATGACGCGGCGTGGACCCAGTTTGCATCGTGACTCGCCTGTAAGGCAGCATGGGCCGACCGGCGGTTGGTAGCGGTGAATCCGGCGTACACGAGTCAAGACTGCTGCGGCTGTGGCTGGCGGCATCCTGGCCTGACGCTCGCCGACCGCATGTTCCACTGCCAGAATCCGGCGCGACCTGATGGTGGTATGGTGGTTTGGTTCTCGACCGAGATCGCAACGCGTCGCTGAATATTCTGGCGCGTGGCAAGGCGCTGCTCAATCAGGATAGCCAAATGCGACCAATGGCATTGGGATGACAATGCCAGCCTTCGGGCAAGAAGCCCCGGCGTTTACGCCTGGGGAGTCATCACGTGAGATGGATAGCAAACGGCGCCACGTCCGTCTACTCGACAACATGGCGCCTGATGATGTTGGGAAACTAAGCTTTTGCGGTGGTGGCCTGCGCATCTAGCGCGTTGCGCGCTGAGTCAACGAGTGCGCCAAAGCCGCGCAGATCGCTGACCGCCATATCGGCCATGATCTTGCGGTCCACCTGCACACCGGCGAGGCTCAGGCCGTGGATCAGTTCCTTGTAGGGCATGCCGTACAGGCGCGAGGCCGCGTTGATGCGTGTGATCCAGAGGGCGCGCATGTCGCGCTTGCGGTTGCGGCGGTCGCGGTAGGCATACGCTTGCGCGTGCATCACCGACTCGCGCGCGGTCTTGATGAGCTTGTGGCGCGCGCCGTAATGTCCCTCGGCGCGATCCAGAACCTTCTTATGCTTCGCGCGGGAGGTCATTCCGCGTTTCACTCGTGGCATCGTCGTCCTCCGTCACGGCCTCGTCAGCGCCTTCTAGCGTCAAGGGGAGCCGTCTCGTCTGCCTAGCTGTAGGGCAGCAGCGTCTTCATCTTCTTCGTATCGCCCTCGGCCAGCACATTCAACTGGCTGAGCGAGCGGTTGCGCGTTGGGTCCTTCTTGCGCCGGTACTTCGTGCGCGCCGACTTGAGGTGCATGAACTTGCCGCTGCCGGTCGTGCGCACGCGTTTGGCGGTGGCCTTGTGCGTTTTGAGCTTGTATGTCTTCATGATTCCTGGCAATTTCTGTTACGGCGGCCCGGTTCCGCGCTCATTGCATGAGCGACTGGCGATTGGCCGGCTTCATCCCACGGCGACGCCCGCGCAAGGACGCCAAGTTAGTATAACATAGGCGTTTCCGGCCACGCAAGCGCAGAGACCTGATGTCTCGCGCAGCAGACACGCATGTGCGCGGTGATAGTGAAGACGGATGATAGAATGCGTTTGGCGCGCGAGTGGGGCAAAGTTGGGGTATTTGGCGGGGCGTTAAGCGCGCGTTTGAGCAGAGAAGGAGCAAATGACGATATGCCCGCCGAGAACACCTTCGACATCGTCTCGCAGTACGACGAGCAGGAGCTGGTCAACGCGCTGGACCAGACGCGGCGCGAGGTGACCACGCGCTACGACCTCAAGGACACGCGCACGGAGATCAAGCACGAGGCCAAGAGCATCACGATTCTGACCGACAGTGAGTTCACACTCAAGAGCGTGCGCGACGTGCTGGAGTCGAAACTGGTGCGCCGCAACCTCTCGCTCAAGATTCTCAAGCCGGGGAACATCGAGCAGGCAGGTGGAAACCGCGTGCGCCAGGTCTTCGAGCTGCAACAGGGCATCTCGGCGGACCTCGCGCGCGACATCTCGAAGCAGATCCGAGACAACTTCCCCAAGGCGCGGCCACAGATTCAGGGCGACGCCGTGCGGGTGAGCGCGAAGAGCCGCGACGATCTGCAAGCGGTGATCGCGTATCTGAAGGGCAAGGATTTCCCTGTGCCGCTCCAGTTCGTGAACTATCGGGG
The DNA here is from genome assembly GCA_963733745.1 of uncultured bacterium. GTDB lineage: Bacteria > Chloroflexota > Ktedonobacteria > Ktedonobacterales > JADMIN01 > DASWAC01. Next base: position 71,589 of record CAVTFE010000050.1, on the reverse strand, counting down.
GTAGCAGCGAATGGTGTGATCCTCTTGCCATGCCAAAGAAGGGGATCATGCTCAATCTATTGCGACCAAGCCATTGGTGAATGAGTGAAGATGTGGTTCCATCAGGTGATGAGTCCTCGGGGCAGTCTGCGCCTGTTCCCTGGGCAAGAAGGCGCACTGCGCTGCTTCTACTTGGCGGAATTATGCTCACCTTTGTGCTTTGGACCGTGCTCCTCATTTTCCTGTTCGATCCTAGCATTCTTGCGCATTTGCCCGGTCAGCATGGAACAGTGCAAATTCTGCTGTATGCAGCGATCCCTTTCAGTCTTGGCTTAGCAGGTGCGGCTAGCGACCAGTTCTTCGTTCCCAAGAGTTGGTTAGCGAGAAGTTTTTACGTGGCTTCAGTTCTTCTGTTTGAAGTATTTGTCGTTGCCATCGCGATCAACGCTGCCGATAATCAGTTGCCAAGTAATCATAAGAATGCGCTTGGAGGAGTTGCGTTTTGTTGCGGCTCACTTTCTCTGATGGCGCTAGTGTGGTGGCTAGAGTTATCTCCCTCAAATCCTTTCTTGCCTCGCAATGGGTTGCACAAGGTGGTTTCATTGGGAGAGACGCAGCCATCTCGGTACTTGTGGGAGATGTCCAGTCGCGGCATTCCGTTGATCTTCGCCACAGCCCTTCTGGTAATTCCTCCGTTGGCCACACTTGTATTCGTCGCCGTATATTGGCGAGATGAGTCAAAATTGGTCTACATCTACCCCGCAGTAGCCCTGATGCTCTTTGGCGCATTCATTCTATTATGTGTCGCAGGTGTGCGCGCATGGCGTCGTGGAGATAAGAGCGCATAGACTGTGCATCAATGCGCCGCCTACCCTTTGAAGCGGTAGCCGACGCCGCGCACCGTCTGGATCAACTGCGGGTTGGCGGGGTCGTCTTCGATGCGTTCGCGCAGCCAGCGAATATGCACGTCAATCGTACGCGTGTCGCCCTCGTAGTCGTAGCCCCAGACCTTCTCCAGCAACTGGTCGCGCGTCAGCACGTTGCCACGATTGCGCATGAAGTAGACCAGCAGGTCGAAGAGGCGCGCGGGCAGTGTGATCTCCTCGCCGCGTCGTCGCACCTCGCGCCGGTCCAGGTCCACCGTCAGGTCGCCAGCGCTCAACTGGCGCACGCCATCCGTCGCTTCAGATACGCCTTTGTAGCTGCCGCGCCGTAGCAGCGCCCGGATGCGCGCGCGCAGCTCGTTCCAGGCGTAGGGCTTCGTCACGTAGTCATCCGCGCCAAGCTCCAGCCCGACGACCAGATCCGTCTCCTCCGTGCGCGCCGTCAACATCAGAATGGCGATCTCCGCCGTCTCCGGCCTGCTACGCAACTGGCGGCAGACTTCCAACCCATCCAGCCGTGGCAGCATCAGGTCCAGCAGCACCAGCGAGACTGGCTTCTGGCGGGCAATTTCGAGCGCTGTGACGCCGTCACTCGCGGTCAGCACCTGGTATCCTTCCGCGCGCAGGTTATAGGCCAGCGTATCGCGCAGCGGCGCATCATCCTCCACGACTAGAATCGTACGCTGCTCATCTTGCGCGCTGGAACCCATGACCCGACCTCAGTTCAACTCTTCGACCTCGCCGGTGACCATGTAGATCACGTCTTCGCAGATATTCGTCACACGGTCGCCGATGCGCTCCAGGTCGTGCGCGGCGAAGAGCAGGCTCGTCGCCGGCTGCACACGCGAGGAGTCGGTGGACATAATGGCGATCAACTCGGTGAACGCGGCGCGATACTGCGCGTCGATCTCGTCGTCACGCTCGCAGACCTCGCGCGCCTGCTGGACGTTGATATCCACGAACGACTGAATGCCAAGGCGTATCTGCTCGACGACGAGATTGCTGATGTGAATAAGCTTCTCCAGGGTAGGAATCGGCTCGTACTCGCGGATACGCATCGTCTGTTTGGCGATACCAACCGCATGGTCACCCATGCGCTCCAGTTCGTTGATGACGAGCTGGACGGTGATGAGTTCGCGCAGGTCGCGCGCGACGGGCGCCTGGAGCGCCATCACGGCGATGCAACGGCTGCGGATGCTGCGTTGGAACTCGTTGACCTCGCCGTCGCTGGACACGATCTCGGTGGCGAGGACGGTGTCGCGCTGGCTGAGCGCCTGCATCGCGCGCGCCACCTCGCGCTCGACGAGCGCCGCCATTTGAATAACCGACTCCTCGATCTCACGCAGTTCCTGATGAAACGTCTGGCGCGCCATGAGGCATGTCCTTCCAATAATCCAATCCTGACACTCCCCCGGCTAAAGCCGGGAGGTTCTGGCTCACCGCCAGCTACTTCTGGCCCGTGTCAGGGGCGCTACTCCGATCGGTCGGAGATACTTGACGGTGTCGGCCTGGATCTTGCTGTAGCGACCGTACGTCGCTTTCGAGCAGATGTTGTTCGCCCCGTTCACGTCCCGATGCACCCGCGCGCCGCAGCCCGCACACCGGAACCGGCGTCCGCGCGGCGAGGAGGGCTGGACGTGCCCACTCCGACTACAGGTTCTCGTCGAATACGCTTCGTCGATCCACTCCACGCTGATCCCCAGCCGCGCCGACTTCTCGTTGAGGTAGCGGACGACCTGCCCATGCGGCCACTGGCTGATCTTCTGGTTGGTCTTCCGGCCCAGGCTCAAACCAGTCTGGATGTCGCGCACATCCCCCACCGCGATACGTGTGACACCCTCGATCTGGCAGAATGTGACGACCTTCCGAGCCGCCTGATGAAGGATGTCACGTTGTTGCCGGTAGAGCTTCGCGCTCACCTGCGCTTTGCGTTTGAGCAAGCGTTTGGCGCGCCGTGAGCCTGGCTGGCAACGACTCACCTTTTCCTGCAACACACTGTGGACCTTGTTTCGCCATTGCTTGCACGACCGCAACTGTCGCCCTGAGACCACCAGCGCATGCCGGTTGGTCGTCGTCACGGCGGCCACATGGACCTCCCCCAGGTCCACTCCAGCAACCGCTCCCGCCGGCAGGGAAGGCGGCAGCGCTGCGCCGGTGTCGAGCGTCAGGCAGAGTTCATAGTGGTCCGCCCGCCAGGTCAACTCCACCCGGCGCACATTGGCAGAATGATACTCCGCAGGCAGCGGCAGCACGAGGGGAGGGCGCTGCCCGCCTGTGGGCAAGCGGAGAAGTCCGTTGGGCAGAATCTGAAGCGCCTGGTCCTTCCAGATCACCGTCTGGTAGACTTTGGGGTGGTGCGGATAGGCGGTCTGGATATGTCCAATTTCAGCCAGCTCCCGCCGCCGCAGCTCGGTGGCCGTCTCCAAGTTGGCGGCGAACTTCTGACAGAGCGCCTGCACGCTCTGGCTGTGCAGGGCATACTGCCCACCCTTGGTCGCCTGCTCTAGCTCCCCCGCACCCAGCCACCGTCCCTGCGCGCGCGCCTGGGCATGGAGGGTGAGCAGATCCGTCCAGAGGCGGCCGGCCTCCGCGCGCACCGCCTGACACTGGGCGCGCGTGGCGGAGGCGAGGCCACGCAGCACGACGAGGCGGACGATGCAATGGGTAGCCGTCTGTTTGTAGGGCATGCCCCCTCCTCCTCGCAACACAGGATACTCGCTAGAACAGATGTCTGTCAATGTGCAGGGGCGATTCATCCCCGTCATGAAAGACGGGCCTTCTCGCCTTCCTCCTGTAACGCGACAATAACCACCGACCCGCCGGAGTCGAGAGGATGGATCATTATGTCATGCGCCGGACAGGCGACCGGATAAGCTGAACTTAGCCGAAGCGCCCGGTGATGAAGTCCTCGGTGCGCTTGTCGCGCGGGCGCGAGAAGATCTCGGTCGTCTCGCCAAACTCGATGAGGTTGCCCGTCAGGAAGAAGCCCGTGTACTTCGAGACACGCGCCGCCTGTTGCAGGTTGTGGGTGACGATGGCGATGGTGTAGTTCTGCTTGAGCTGCTCGATCAGCTCCTCGATCTTGAGCGTGGCGATGGGGTCGAGCGCGGAGGCATGGCTCATCCATCAGGATGACCTCCGGCTCGACGGCGAGCGCGCGCGCGATGCAGAGACGCTGCTGCTGTCCACCGGAGAGACCGAGAGCATCCTTCTTCAGCCGATCCTTGACCTCCTCCCACAGCGCCGCCTGTCGCAGGCTCTGTTCGACTCGCACACTAATCTCGCTCTGGCTGAAGCCGACGTTTCAAGCGAAGTCCGTAGGCGACGTTGTCGAAGATCGATTTGGGAAAGGGTTTGGACGCTGGAATACCATCCCCACCCGTTGCCGTATACGCACCACATCCGCGCCAGGCGCGTAGAGATCTTCCCCGTCCAGCAAGATCGTACCTGTGACCCGTGCGCCGTGGGTGACATCATGCATGCGGTTGAGCGCGCGCAGTAAGGTGGACTTGCCGCAGCCGGACGGACCCATCAGCGCCGTCACCTCGCGCTCGGCGATGTCAATGCTGACGTTCTTGATGGCGTGAGTCTCGCCATAGTAGACGTTGAGGTCGCTGCACCTTCATTTTGATCGGCTCCGCAATCCGAACTGGCCCAACGCCAGGAGAGGCGTCCTCCAGGTCCGTCAGCATTGCATCTGTCGTATCGTCTACCATACGTGGAGCCATGACTTTCTCTATCGTCGGGACGCTTCCGGATCGGACAACATCGGGGTTGCGTCTAGCCAAAGCGGCCGGTGATGTAGTCCTCTGTTTGTTTCCTGTCCGGATGCGAGAAGAGATGAGTTGTCGCGCCGACCTCGATCAGCTTCCCCTGTAGGAAGAAGGCTGTCGTCTCCGCCACGCGTGAGGCCTGTTGCATGTTATGCGTGACGATGACGACGGTATAGTGCTTTTCCAACTCCTTGATGAGATCCTCGATCTGGAGTGTGGCGATGGGGTCGAGCGCTGAGCATGGCTCGTCCATCAGGATGACTTCCGGTTCGACGGCGAGTGCGCGCGCGATGCAGAGGCGCTGTTGCTGTCCTCCAGAGAGGCTGGTTGCTGGAGCCTGGAGGCGCTCCTTAACCTCCTCCCACAATGCGGCGCCGCGAAGACTGCGCTCGGCAACCTCATCCGCGGAGGCGCGCCCATGAATCATGCCATTGAGCCGCGCGCCGATGATGACGTTGTCATAGATGCTCTTCGTCGGCAGGGGATTGGGCTGCTGAAATACCATCCCGATGTGTCGACGCACTTGCATTGGCGAGATCGCTCGCCCGTAGATGTCGACCCTATCAACCAATACGGCGCCCTCGGCGCGTGCGCCTGGGATCTCTTCATGCATGCGGTTCAGGCAGCGGACGAATGTTGATTTGCCGCAGCCTGATGGACCAATCAAGGCGGTCACGCTTTGCCGTTTAACGGTGAGGTTGATGTCGAAGAGCGCCTGCGTGTCTCCATACCAGGCATTGAGGCGCTGAACCTCGATCTCAGTTGCGCTCTGCGCGTCAACCACTGGGACGCTCATCGGCCACGCTCCTTGAATCCGCCCGTCGCCAAACGCACCAGCAGAGACGTGACAATGACTAGTGCCAGTAAGATGAAAGCAGCGCCGAATGCTTGGTGTTGCTGCACAGGGAACGGGCTAAGGGTGAAGATGAAGATGCGCAGCGGAACCGCATCCAGCGGTGTATTGGTAATGTTGAGCTGGTCGACTGGGATAAAGAAGTTGTTGCCAAATCCTGTCATGAGCAACGGCGCGGTCTCGCCCGCGACGCGAGCCAGCGCCAGCAGGATGCCGGTGATGATGCCACTGCGCGCAGCCGGCACGACGACGCTCAAGATCGTGCGTGATTCTGTTCCGCCCAGCGCAATGGATGCCTCACGGAGGCTCCCAGGAACAAGACGGAGGATCTCTTCAGTGGCGCGCGCCACCGTTGGGATCATGATGATGCACAAGGCGAGTCCGCCTGCCAAGCCCGAGAACGTTCGTGTCGGAGCCACGACCAGCACCCAGATGAACAACCCGAAGATAATGGTGGGAAGCCCTGTCAATATATCGACCAGAAAGCGCACGACACCCGCCAGCCGTCCGCGGCCAAACTCAGACAAGTAGATGCCAACCGCCATCCCGAGCGGAATGCCGATGAGCGACGCAATGATGAGCATCACCACCGACCCTTCGAGGGCCGTCACGATGCCGCCCGTACCGCTATTTGACAACGGGGGCTCTTCGGTAAAAAAGCCAGGCGTGATGTACTGAATGCCTTCTCTGGCGATGTAGAAGATGAAGTAGCCAAGGAAGAGTATCGCGGCGCTGGCGAAGACGGTTGTCGCCACTATAGCTGCATAGGTCGCAACCCTGCGCTGTGCGTGGAACAGACCGCGTTCAGGCGTAAAGAGCGAGCGATTGCCCCTCACCGTAGCGCTCATTTGCTTGTCCCTTCCGCGCGACCTTCGACTGCAATCGCGCTGCTCGAGGATCGAGTCCTACGTCCCCTTCGGGATGATTCTTGATTGCCCATGCGTGAAATGAGCAGACGCGCCAAGATGTTGGTGACCAGAGTAATGCCCAGTAGGATCAAGCCAGCCTCAAGCACCGCCGACTGGAACACTCCTGGCGTAGCCTCGCCAAACTGATTGGCAATCACGCTAGAGAGCGAGTAGCCTGTGTCGAAGAGGCTTGGACTCAGCTTGGTGGCCTGATTGCCGATCACCATCGTGACGGCGATGGTTTCCCCGAGCGCTCGGCCGAGCGCCAGGATCGCGCCGCCAGCAATGCCCACTTGCGCGAACGGCAGGACGGCATGGCGAATGACCTCCCAGCGGGTTGCGCCTACAGCTAACAGCGCTTCGCGCTGTGCAACCGGGACAACCAACATGACCTCGCGTGCGATGGCAGTAAGGATCGGCAGGATCATCACCGTTAGGATCAGGCCAGCGGTTAGAATGCCGACACCGCGTGGCGTTCCCTGAAAGAAGGGTAGGAAGCCGAGATGATTCTGTAACCAGGGGCCACCAGACGTTTGCATCCAGGGCGCAAAGACAATCAAGCCCCATAGGCCAATCACGACGCTGGGAATCGCGGCGATCGCGTCAACCAGAAATGCAAAGGGAGCGCGAAGCCGCCGAGGACTGAAGTCCACCAGAAAGATCGCGGTTCCAATGCCAATGGGGGTTGCGAGTAGAAGTGCGATGGCGGAGGTAACGAGTGTGCCGAAGATAGCGGGACCTACTCCAAAGGTATTGTTGTTCGGATCGAACGCCTCATTGGTGAGAAAAGACCACCCATTCGTCGTGATGGAAAGCCAGGATTGCGCCACCAGCACAAAGGCGATGCCGGCGACGATGAAGAGCACGATACCGACGAAGAGATAGATCCCTCCACGGAACAAGAAGTCGCCGGGTCGGCGCGCCTGTATGCGGAGCCGCTCCAGCCAAGAGGCGCTACGCTGTCTCGTCGCTGTCGCCGTACTTACAGGAGTCGTCGCCATCCAGCGCTCCTTCACTCAGCCCTACATCTCATGACGCGTGATCCGCCTGCTCGGACACTTCCAGCGGCGTCAGTCGCGCTTCTCTCCACTTGAGTATACGGTAGACCTCCTGCCGAGGTCGATTTGTTCGCCTGTGAGCAGGAGGTCTCCACTAGGACAACACGGCGCTACTTGATCTCACCTTTGAAGCAGGCGTCAGAACCGCACTTCAAGGACTTGATCTTCGCCTCAGCCTTGGTAACCATTGTGTCGGGCAGCGGCGAGTAGTTCGGCACTGCGAACTGCTGGCCAGTGTGGACCATGTACCACAGTGTCTGCGCGACCGCCTGACCCTTGTCCGCATCCTTCTGGTTCTGATAGGTGATGACCCAGGAGAAGCCAGAGATCGGATAGGAATTCGCGCCTGGCGCGTTCACGATGAAGAAGCGCAGGTCGTCAGGAATGTCTGTGACGGCGCCAGCGGCGGCAGTGACGGTGTCAGCCGAAGGGACGATGAAGCCGCTCGCATCCTTGTTCTGCACTGCCGCGTAGGCGATGCCGTTCTGCAGAACGTAGCCCAGCTCGTTGTAGCCGATGGCCCCAGCGGTGTTCTTGACCTGGTTGGCGACGCCGTCGTTGCCCTTGGCGCCGACGCCAGTTGGCCAGTTGATCGTGGTGCCCGGACTTCGGGCCTGCCGCCCAATCGGGGCTGACCGCCGTCGAGGTAGTGAGTGAAGATGCCGGTGGTGCCGCTGCCATCGGAGCGGTGTACGACCGTGATGGCCTGATCGGGCAGCGTCACGCCGGAATTGTCAGCCGCGATGGCTGGATCGTTCCACTTGGTGATCTTGCCAAGGAAGATGTTCGCCAGTGTGTCGCCCTTGAGTTGGAGGCGCTTGGCTGCAGTGAAGGCTGGCTGGTTGTACGAGATCGCGACACCGCCGAGGGTGACAGGGATATGCACGATCGGGCCATTGGTGCTCTTAGCCATGTCCGCGTCTGTCATCGGCGAATCGGTCGCGCCGAAGTCAACGGTCTGCGCGAGCAACTGGGTGATGCCAGCGCCGCTACCAACGGACTGGTAGTTGACTCTGATGCCACACGTGCCTTTGGCATAGGTGGCGAACATCTGTGTGAAGAGCAGGTTATCGAATGTCGAGCCTGCGCCATTCAGACCCTTCGCGTTTGGGCACGAGACCGTGTTGCCACTCGTAGACGTGCTGCCACACGCGGCAAGCAGGAGTGTCGTGCCGAGCGCCACCCCGACGCCAAGCTTCGTAGCGAGAGAACGAATCAACGTGTTCCTCCGTAGCATTTGCTGTTCCCTACGATGGGGGAAACTATCGCTTCGGTGGGCGCTTCTCCCGGAATCCGCACCGCATCCATGCGCGAGGGTTCCCGTACGCATACCCGCCACTCTGTACGCTATCGCGCGCGTATTAATGGCGATTTAACGCCTTGTTAAAGGCTTGTTAAGAGATGGGGCGGCTCTGGAGAAGCGCATGATCGGTGGGTTATACTCAAGGGTACTTGGATGATCTATAGCCGCCAGGGAAGGTCTATTGCTCATGAACGCCAGCGCCGGGGCGCTGCTGTTAATCGGACTCTTTCTCGTCACTCTGCTCGCGGTATTCTTGTGGATTCAGTGGCGCCGCGCGGCCGCGCGGCGCGTCGAGACGGAGATCGCGCTGAGTGTCATGCGGCGCGAACGCGACGCGGCCACGCGCGAGGCTGAGCGGCTCAGCGAGGTCTTTGGAGTCGCGCTCGACGCCTTTCCGCGCCCGGTGCTGGTGACCTCCAGCCGCCGCCAGATTCTCTACGCCAATCCCGCCGCCCTCACGTTGCTGGATATGAGCGCCGAGCGCGTGTTGGGGCAACTTGCCGCGCGCGTCATGCACGACTATGAATCGACGCAGATGCTCATCGACGCGGCGCGCCTGAACGAGCCGCAGGAACAGATCGTGCAGCGCACGGGCAGTGGGCAGACGTGGCGCATCGCCGTGACGCCGATGCGGCTCTCGGCGCCGATTATGGCGGGGCCGCTTGCCCATCCCGAGGCGCGCGACGCGGTCTATCTCTTCCTCACCATCGACGACCTGACCGAGATGGGGCGCCTCGAAACTGTGCGCAAGGATTTCGTCGCCCACGTCTCGCATGAGTTACGGACGCCGCTGGCCGCCGTACGCTTGATGGCGGAGACACTGCAGGAGGCGCTGGAGCGTGATCCCGAGGGCGCGCGTGAGTTCGCTCGGCGCATCCTCACCGAGGTCGATCACCTTTCACAAATGGTCAACGAGCTGCTGGAGTTTTCGCGCATCGAATCAGGCAAGATCGAGCTGCGTCTAGAGCCGACGGACATTGCGGGCGTGATCGAGGTCGCGCTCGACCGCATGCGCCCCATCGCCGACGAGCGGGGCATTACGCTACGCGCTGAGACGCCAGAGGGGCTGCCGGACGCGCTGGCGGATGGCAAACGCGTCGGCGAGGCGCTGATGAACCTGATCGACAACGCCCTGAAGTTCACGCCGGCAAGTGGCGTCGTGACGGTCTCGGCGGAATGCTGCGCGGGCGCCGGTCCGCCGAACAAATCGCAGCCACGCGGACGTAAAAGCGCGCCACGCGCCACGCTCCAGCCAGCGCTGACGGTTCGCGTGCGCGACACCGGCGTGGGCATCCCCTCTGAGGACTTGTCGCGGGTCTTCGAGCGATTTTACAAGGCTGACCGTGCGCGCACCCGCGTCGCTGATCCCCCACAAAACGACGCTGGATCGAACGCGACAGGAACGGGTCTTGGCCTGGCGATTGCGAAACACCTGGTCGAGCTACACGGTGGCCAGATCTGGGCGGAGAGCGAGCTGGATAGTGGCAGCGTCGTCTCATTTACACTGCCTATCGCCTCCACTACGGCGAATGAGGAGACGCCTGGGTCCAACGCTGAGCAGGAAGAAGCGCCCGCTCAGGCTGCTGGCTCGTCGGTCGTGCCTGCCCGTGGCGGCAACTCGTCCGAGGGGCGCGAGGGCAGCAGCCGATAGAGGTCGGCTCCGGTCGCGCCGCTACGTGAACTGCGTGCGCGCTCCAGGTCGGCGACGAACTGCGCTTGCAGGTCAGTCCCTGTGGCCTGCCAGACCGCGCTGATCGCCTTGCGCGCGTAGGCGATGTCGTTGCGCGGCTCGATGCCATCAAGGTCGTCGAAGAAGAAGCCACAACTCGTGTACATCGCCTGGCCGTAATATTGCGCCTCCAGCAGCCGTAGCGTGCGCTCCTCCAGCGTGTGGTTGCGGAACCATTTCCATTTGGCGCTGTGCCTGTCCCAGAAGGCGTCCTGGCTCATCCATCCGTTGCGTAGCGCCAGATAGTTGTCGCGCGCGGCCCAGGGATCGCGCAGGCCACTGGCTGTCTCACGCTCGAATATCTCGTTCAGCTTCCCGGCCAGCGCGTCCAGCGCGTGGCGCAGCGCTGGCTTCCAGGAGGAATCGCCGTCCGTGCAGGAGCAACCCGCGCTCCAACGCGCGACACCGTGCGCGCAGCTCCATGCGCTAGGCGTATTCAGCGTGACGGTCAGGGTTGGCTGGCGGATGGCCAGGTAGCGCGCCAGGGTGACGACCTCGAAGCCGTTCGCCGCTGCGCTCTGTTCTACCAGGCGCGAGAGAAAGTGGTCGCGGAAGGACTTGTGGTGGCCGTAGAGTTCGCCATCGGTGGCGATGGTGATGAGCTGAGGCTCGTCGGCGCTCGCGTTTCGCGTGATTGACCTGACCGGGAAGCGAGGACGAGGCAAAGCGGTCGGCGTTGTTGGTGGCCTCGGGGTCGAACGACACGGCGCCGCTCAGATGGCGGTTGTAGAAGAAGGCGGTGATCGCGCGTCCGCTCGGCAGCCGCACGAAATACGGCTCCGTCGGGTCGATAGGCTCGGCGGCCTGCCATGGCGCCAGGACGGTGTAGCGCACGCCAGCCTCGGCGGCCAGATCGAGCGTCTCCAGATCGACAGCGGTCTCAGCGAGCCACATGCCCTCCGCTGGATGACCGAAGCGGTGGGCGAAATCGGTCAGTCCCCAGTGAATCTGCGTGCGTTTATCGCGCGACGAGGCAAGGGGCAGGATGGTGTGGTTGTACGCCTGCGCCAGCGCGTTGCCGGCGCCGTAGCGTTCGTGGTGGCGCCGGTCGGAATCCACGATGCGCTGGTGTACATCGGGATGATGCGCTTCGAGCCAGTTCGCCAGCGTGGGGCCGAGATCGAAGCTGATGCGCTCAAAGACGCCCGCCGTCGCGTTGGGGCGATAGCATTCGGCAGTGATCTTCTCGTTGAAGTTGTCGTAGTGACCGGCGCCCGGCTCATGGGGCACTTGTCCAGTGAACGGATCTTCGCGCGGCGGCTGGTAGAAGTGTCCGTAGACACAGAGATACTGGCCTGTCACTGTCATTCGTCTGTCAAACCTTCCGGAAACGACCACTTCGTTGGGACGCGCCCCGCTCTGGGGACGTCAGTCGTGCATGTCGGCGTTGACACGTCACGACCTACCGGGTCTCTTTGGAACTGCTCTACCATTGCCGCTTATTGCACTGCCGTCTGCCTCAATAGCAGGCGGCGCGTCTATTCGTAGATTGAGATTGTACACGCTCTTTACTAACGTGTACAGAGGTGATGGTCCTAGCCATTCCGGCAGGTACGACACCTGCGCCGAGATGCCTGTACATAGGACTACGACGCCACCAGTTCAGTTGGTAACGTCGTAGCAAAATGGACTTAGTCCTTTCGGACTCAGCCTTGGGTGTCAGCTTCCGATCAAGCGCTGGACTGCGCGCTGAGCAGGAAGGCCTCATAGGCCTCGCGCAGCCGCGGGTAGCGCAGCAGGAAGAAGCCAACATACTCGTGGTTGAGGGGTTTGGGCTGGCGGATGAGATGCATGCCGACCTCTTTGGGCAGCCGGTTGCCCTTACGCCCGTTGCAGGCGCGGCAGCAGGCCACGAGGTTTTCCCACGTGCTCTGGCCGCCACGCGAGCGCGGCAACACGTGGTCGAGCGTCAGGTCGCGCTGGCGCCGTCCGCAGTACTGGCAGGTCTCGTCGTCGCGCAGCAGGATGTTGGCGCGGGTCGGGCGCAGGATCATGCGTGGGACGCGCACGTTCGCCAGCAGTTGCACGATGACCGGCTCGTCGGTCGGCAGGCGGCGCGAATCAATGCCCTCCTCGATCAGGCGGCGCACGTTGTCGTCGACGAACGCGACCTTCTGCTTCGAGAGCAGCACGACCAACCGGCGCTCGTGGATGACCGAGAGCGGCTGGAGCGACGTATTGAGCACGAGTACCGGCATTGGCGACCCCTCACTTCCCCGAACCGGCGTTCCTTCGCTACGGACGGGATGAGGAGGCGTCTCGCGGGCGGCCAGAGCCGCTCCGCACACACACTCGCTATCTCCGCCGTCTCCGCCGGACGCCGATTCCCACTGGGCAGGCGCGTTCCTTTCCACGCGCCGCATCAGACCCTTGCATCACAGTCGCATAACTTCCTGGACAAGCAAAAAGCACGCCCCGCGGGTGAAGGGCGAGACGGTAGCGCAGTTGCGCTCGTCGTCGTTTCCCTCGCCAGCATGGCGTGCTCTCCAGACATACGCCGCATACCCAGAAGCGCGACCTCCGAAGAGATCCACTACTGCGTCTACGGCCTGGTCGGGGTGAGAGGACTTGAACCTCCGACCTCAGCGTCCCGAACGCTGCGCGCTAGCCACCTGCGCTACACCCCGAGAGACGGCCTTCTAGTGTGAGAACCCTGATGGTGTCATTTGTAGGTATGACATCCACTGGCCCTTACCCGCGCGCAGTATAGCATATGGTCGGGCTAGCCTGCAAGGTTATCTGCGCTCTCCATTACAGCAAGCGATGTGACCGTACTGTGAGGGCCATCCTATTGAAATTGCCTTGTGTTTCTGGTAACATGTTTTGTCGGGGCCAAGACATACCCCTAATGGAACAGTGTGGTTCAGGCCACAGGAAGTGGCGGCAGAGGAGTGAAGGACGCAATGCGGCAGGACAGCTACGAGACCATTTTGCGCGCGGTAGGACGGATCCTGGATCAGGCAGAGACGCAACGTTTTAGTGTCACGAGTTCGGAGAGTGGTCTGGTGGTCGAGGCGGTCGACGCAAGTGGAGAGAAGGGCCTCAGCGCGACGCTGGACCTGGGCGAGTTAGTCCAGCTCGCGGACTGGGTTCACGAGACGAGTGACACGCCACACTACGAGCGCGCCAGCGCCTCCGACGAGGGTACGCTGGAGCACTTCCTGCGACAGCGCCAGGGCGAACTGGCCGGCGCCCGCTAGGTTCACCAGCACAGCTTTTCACCTTTTCACCGAAGCCACGTCTGGATCGCCGGGCGTGGCTTTCTCTATGCGCTCGACAAAAGACGCGGCTACTTGTAAGCAGGCTCAATCGGCAGGTCGGCGTAGACGTAGACCTTGAGGTCTTGCCCGACGTAGTAGGTCGCGCCATCGGTGGCCTGAATCTGCCACATCGGGTCCATCGGCGACTCTCCACCGCCGTACCACTTGATCGGCGAGTTGGGGTCGCGCCAGCGCTCGTCAATGGAAAACCAGATCATATGGGGCGCGATGCCTGCGGCTGGAGCAAGGCCGCGAAGCTTCTGTAGCCGCTCGACGGCGGTCGCTGACCCCAACCAAGGAAACGCCGCGTTGGAGTGCGGGTCTTCTGAGAAGATGACGCCCACACTGCCGTCCTGCAAGACATGCTTCGAGCGCACATAATGGAAATCAAAGATGCTGACACGTCGGCCAGTCGCATCGCGCGCCGTGACCACCCAGTGATCGCTATCCGTGAGTTGCGGCCCAAGGCGCCCATTCTGATACCAGACCAGCGCAGGCGTGTCGAGTGATTGGGTGCCGAAGCGATCCGCGAGGCCGCCCACCATTGGATCGCCTGCGATGGCTTGCGCGGCGCCAGCAGGGGAGTCGAGATCCAGCGGAATCAGAGTAGGAATAGGCGTAGGTGTGCTGTGTACACTGGTGTTATCGTTGGAGACATGTGGTTGCGTCCCACAGCCTACACTGAAGATAACAAGGAGAGTGACAACGACAAGGAGGCTCGTACGATAGACCTTGCGCCTGTGCATGCGAACCTCCTATCACCGTCAGGTGTCAATGTCGAATCATCTGCGCTATCACTCACACACCGTAACACGGTCGAATATCACTTCCAGCGCTCATACTTCGCAGTGGCATGAAAACGCAGCGAATCTCCGGTAGCATATAATGATCTGGATGCGCGCCTGTTGGCGCTCGTCCTACTTCCTGCTTCACTTCTTCCACAACCCTGTAGAGCGAGGCCAGACCCGCATGCCTGCCAAACGATCAACCCTCAAGAATACGGCCAACAGCACCGAGTGGACGCCGCCCAGCTTGAGCGGCGATGAGATACGCGCGCGCTTCGTCGCGTACTTCACCGAGCGCGGCCATCTCGCCGTGCCAAGTTCCTCGCTGATCCCACGCAACGATCCCACCGTGCTGCTGACCACCGCCGGCATGCAGCAGATGATTCCCTATTTCCTCGGCCAGCAATCGCCGCCCGCGCGCCAGTTGACCTCTGTGCAGAAGTGCTTCCGCACCACCGACATCGATTCGGTCGGCGACACCTCGCACCTCACCTTCTTCGAGATGCTCGGCAACTTCTCGGTCGGGACGTACTTCAAGCGCGAGGCGATCCAGTACGCCTGGACGCTGCTCACCGAGGGCTATGGCCTGCCCGCCGAGCGGCTCTATCCCACCGTCCATCCCGACGACGCTGAATCGCCGGACTACTGGCACGAGATCACTGGCATCCCCGCCGAGAGCCTGACGCGTCTTGAAGACAACTGGTGGGGGCCGCCGGGAGCCTCGGGTCCCTGCGGGCCTGATTCTGAGATCTACTTTGATCGTGGCGTAGAGCGTAGCTGCGGCAACGCCGACTGCGCGCCGGGCTGCGAGCGTTGCGACCGCTTCCTGGAGATCTGGAATCTCGTCTTCATGCAGTATTTCCAGGATACCGATGGGACGCGCACGCCGCTCAAGCAGCCCAACATCGACACCGGCATGGGGCTGGAGCGTCTGGCGACAGTACTTCAGGGGGTGGAGTCGGTCTACGACACCGATCTCTTCCGTCCAATCATCGATGAATTCGCCACGCTGGTGGGGACCGAGTACGGCAAGAATGCCTGAACATGACCAGTCGCTGCGTGTGATCTCCGATCACGGGCGCGCGCTCGTCTTCCTCGCGGCGGATGGCGTCTTGCCGAGCAACGAGGGACGCGGCTACATCTTCCGGCGGGTGCTGCGCCGCGCCGTGCGGCATGGGCGGCTGCTCGGCCTGGAGGGGCCGTTCCTGGCGAAGGCCGCCGACACGGTGATTGACCTCTTCAAGGGGCACTACGCCGAACTGGCCGAGCGTCGCGACCGTATCATTGAAGTCCTCAGTGTCGAGGAGCGCAAGTTCAGCCAGACGCTGGCGACGGGCTTGCAGTTGCTCAACCGCGAGATAGCGACGCTGAAGGAGCGTGGCGCGACGGAAATGCCGGGCGAGGTCGCGTTCCGCCTCTACGACACACACGGCTTCCCGCTCGAATTGACCGAGGAAGTCGCCCGCGAGCATGGCCTCTTGGTGGACCACGCCGGATACGAGGGCGCGATGCTGCGCCAACAGGAGCAGGCCCGCCAGACGGCAGGGTTCGTGCGCGAAAACGAGGAGATAGCATGGACCCAACTGAGCAAGAGCCTTCCGGCGACGAAGTTCACGGGCTACCACGGAGTGGACGGCGCGAGCGAGATCCTCGCGCTGCTGGTGGACGGCAAACCGGCGGACGAGGTGACCGCGCCCCAGGCGGCGGGCCTCGTCCTCGCCGAGACGCCGTTCTACGCGGAGGCCGGCGGCCAGATCGGCGACCAGGGGACGATCAACGCAACGACCGGGACGTTCCGCGTGGCCGATACCCAGCGCCCCGTTCCCGGCCTGATCGTCCACTACGGCCAGATGATCGAAGGCCACCTGCGCGTCGGGACGGAGATCCGCGCCGAGGCGGATTTGGCGCGCCGCCAGATGATTATGCGCAATCACAGCGCCACCCATCTGCTGCACCGCGCCCTGAAGGACGTGCTGGGCGAGCAGGTGAACCAGCATGGCAGCCTCGTGGCCCCCGACCGGCTCCGTTTCGATTTCAACCTGCCCCGCGCCGTGACCCGCGAGGAGATGGACGAGATCGACCGCCGCGTGAACGACTGGACGCTCCAGGATTTCCCCGTCAAGACCGAGATACTGCCGTACCGCGAGGCGATCGCGACCGGCGCGATGGCGCTGTTCGGCGAGAAGTATGGCGACGAGGTCCGCGTCGTGACGATGGGCCCGAGCAAGGAGCTATGCGGCGGGACCCACGTCGGCGGCGACGGGCCAGATCGGCCTGTACCTCACGACGCAGGAGACGAGCGTCGGCGCGAGTATCCGCCGCGTCGAGGCGCTGACGGGGACCGGCGCGCTCGGCCATCTGCGCCGCCGCAGCGACCTCGTGAGTTCAATCGCGACGCGCCTGCAGACCGCGCCCGACCCGACGGCTATCGAGGAACGCATGCGCCAGATGCAGGACGAGCTGGCCGAGGCCCGGCGTACCCTCCAGCAGGCCCAGCGCGCCCAGGCGCGCGAGGAGGCCGCCCGTCTGGCGGCTACTCCAGAGGAGGTCCATGGAGTCCACGTCGTGATCGCCCAGGTCTCGGTCCCCGACGACAAGGCGCTCCGGGAGATGGGCGACGCGATCCGCGACCGGATCGGTTCGGGGGTGATCCTGCTGGCGACCGAGATCGAGGGCCAGGCGCGTTTCATCGTGACGGCGGACGCGAGCCTGACGGCGCGCGGCGTCCACGCGGGCAAGATCGCCCAGGCGGTGGGCGAGCGCCTGGGGGGCAAAGGCGGGGGCCGACCCGATTCGGCCCAGGGCGGCGGCAAGGACCCCGGCCAGCTTCGGGCCGCCCTCGACCACGCCCGTGAGGTGATCGCCAGCCAGTTAGGGTAGGCAAAGATGGCGCCTAGATGGCATGAGCGCGCTCGTACGTGCGATGCTCTGCCGATGCTCTGCTATACAGGCGCCACTTCGTAGGGGATCTACCGTACCGTTGAAATCTGTTTGACATCTGTGCGGACTTCAGTCCGCCGTTCCTGTGCTCCGGCTCTTCAGAGCCGAGAGCGTTTGCACTCTCTCATCCCATCGGAGCTTCGCTCATGCCATTCCCATCGTCTCCAACCTCGCTGCCAGATGGGATGAGCGTGCGCGAATATCTGTCCACACGCACCGCGCCCTGGCGTGAATTGCCGCCGCTCTCGCGCGAGGAACTGGCCGCCGTCCCAGACCTGACGCCGCTCCAGGCGCAACTACTGTACAATCGCGGCTACACGACGCCAGAGGCGATGCGCGCGTTTCTGGAGACGGACTGGCGCGCTAGCGCTCCCCTGCCCGACCTGGAGAAAGCGGTGGCGCGGCTGCGGCTCGCCATCGAGCGCGGCGAGCGCATCGTCGTCTTCGGCGATTTCGACGTGGATGGTGTGACCTCATGCGCGGTGGCGCTGCTCGCACTGCGGGCGTTGGGAGCCAAGGCTGAGCCATACGTTCCCTCGCGCGCCGACGACGGGCGCGGCCCCAGCCACGCCGCAATAGACGCCATCTGCGCGCGTGGAGCCGATCTGCTGCTCACTACCGATTGTGGCGTGACCAACGCCGATGAGCTAGGCCTACGCGTCGTCGCGCGGGCTGGAGGTCATCGTCACCGATCATCACTCGCCGCAGGGGCCGCTCGCGCCCGCCCTCGCGCTGGTCAATCCGCGCCTGGGGTTGGAGACTTCGCCCGATTGGGAGTTGTCTGGCGTGGGGGTCGCCTTCCGACTGGCTGAGGCGCTGCTGGCGAGCAAGCAGCCCCAAACGGTAGCGCCGCTGCTGGACTTGGTGGCGCTGGGGACGCTGGCCGACGTGGCCTGGCTCAGTCCGGTGAACTGGGCGCTCGCGCGCGCGGGACTAGCGCGAATGAACGCTCATCCACGTCCGGGACTGCTGGCGCTGGCGAGGCGGGCGCATCTCACTCCTGGCGAAATTGGCGAGCGCGAGATCAGTTTCAAGCTCGCGCCGCGGCTGAACGCTGGCAGCCGCATGGGCGAGCCTCGCTTGCCGCTGGAATTGTTGCTTGCCGAAGACATGAATACTGCAAACAGTCCTCGCCGCGCGATTGGATGAGCTCAACACCCAGCGTCAGGAGTTGACTGAGCGTGTCCTTGCCGAGGCGAGCTCGCAGATCGTCGCCGCGCCGGACAGGCTGGTTGTCGTCAGCGGCGAAGATTGGCCGGTCGGATTGCTTGGGCTGGTGGCGAACCGGCTGCTGGACACGCTATGGCGTCACGGCTGTCGTCGTGAGCCGTAGCGGCGATATCTGCCGGGGATCGGCGCGCGGACCGGACGGCGTGAACCTTGTCGAGGCGTTGGGCCGCAAGCGCGACCGCCTGCGCTACTTCGGCGGGCATGCGCGCGCCGCAGGCTTCACCGTCGCAGCGGGCGATCTAGACGCCATCATCGCCACGCTACGCTCGTCCATCCGATCCTGCGGAGATAAACACAAGCGCGACAGGCGCCAGTCACGCCGAGATCGTTGCCGACTGCCACCTGCCGTTGAACCGTGTCACGTGGAACTATTACGAGAAGATCGGCGCGCTGGCCCCGTTTGGGCAGGGCTTTCCGGAGCCGGTATTCGTGGCCAGAGATGTACGCCTGCTGCGAAGCTGGGCGAGCGGCGCGGAGGGACGCAACCTGCGGTTGCTGCTGCGAGATGGCGAGCGCACGCTGAATGTCCTCTGGGCGCAGCATGGCTGGCTCGCAGGCGCGCTCCGCGCCGAGCCTGACCTCATCCTTGACGTCGTCTACACCTTCGACGCCTTCAGGCGCACAGACGCCACCGAGCGCGAGCTCCTTGCGCGTGTAGTGACGGCGCGCCTGAGTCCCGCAGGTTCCTGACCGGCGTTAGTAGCAGGGCTAGTAGCGCCAGAGCGAACGCGGGAAGTGGTTGGCGGTCGCGAGATACCGGTCCTCATCCGCCTCGATGAGCAGCTTGTGCATCAGGACGACGTCCGCCTCCGGCAGGCCAGCGACCTCCGGCTGGAGACAGAGCCGCTCCATCACACGCCCCCGCTCCTCGACCAGCACCTGCCCTGGGCCGCGCGGGATGCGGTAGACCCGATCCGGTCGCGTCGGGCTGGGAATTCCAGGAACCCCAATGTCAGCAGATGCCGGTACTCCTCCTGCGAAAGCATGTCACGCAGGAGGGTCTCCGCGCGCCGCTCCGCCGGGACAGGCCACCAGGCGTGGAGACGCAGCCACGGCGAAAGGCGTGAGGAGATCGGCAGGCGCATTGGAGAGGAACGTTCCGCCTTTGCCCAAGAGCAAAAGGAGAGCGACCCCGGCGCCGATCATAGCCGCCCAGGAAGTGAAGTCCGTCATGTCGAGTCGCTCAGCCACCCACGACACGCGGGATCATGATGATCTGTTCCGCGGTGCGGTCGAATTTCTCGATACGCTCGGCGGGTTTCCCAGGGGAGACCATGACTGCCGAGGCTCCACGGCGTCGCTGTTCTTCGAAGATGCGCTCTGCTTCCTGCACAGCCGCTTCCGCTTCGGGATCATGCACCGCCAGCGCGGCGGAGTCCCACGTCACACGATCATCGCCGTGGTGGGACAAAACTCGTAACACCCCCATTGACGCATTCCTCCTCTTCGGCGGGCGCGGCGGCCCGCGCACTGTGTTTGCGAAGACTTGGGTCCTGCTGCATCAGACGCGATCCGTGCCGTCTGGTGGGTGGAGGGCCGAACCAACTCCTACGAGGTCCGACAAGAGGCGGCGGTAAGCGGGCCGCCGTTCATCCGGCCTTTCCCATCGCCGGATGATACAGGGAGTATGACATCACGCATGAGTAGAAGTCAAATGATGTTATGTTTCCTACGCGCCAGAGGGCCCACTTTCTCACATACCCCGGCGCGCCATCTCACGCAACTCCTGTCCGAAGCCCCGTAGCTCTAGCCACTCGCGCGAGGCGCCGGTGACGACGACGGGGACGCGGCGCATATCCGTGGGACTTGCCGCGCCAGTGAGTTGCATCCCGACGCGCAGCTCGGTGAGGAATTGGTCGAGGAAGGCATGCAACGCCTCCTCGCCCTCGCTCGCCGCCTTCAGGAAAGGGAAGCCCATGCCAACGAGCGTCGCGCCTAGGGCCAGCGCGCGCGCCGCATCCAGCCCGGAGCGTACTCCGCCGGTGGCGATCAGCGGCAACCTTGGCGCTCCGGCATGCGCCTCGACGACTGAGAGCGGCGTCGGGATGCCCCAGTCGCGGTAGACGACGCCGACGCCCTCGGCGCGCGTATCGCCGCGTGAGCGCGCGCGAAAGCTCTCCAGCGCGGCCATGCTGCTGCCACCGGCGCCGCCGACGTCAATCGCCGAGACGCCGGAGCGCTTGAAGTCGCGCGCCTGCTCGTAGCTGATGCCCGCGCCGGTCTCTTTGGCGATGACAGGCACGCCGACCTCTTCGGCAATCTGGCGCACGGCGGCGAGCGCGCCCGTCGCGCGGCCATCGCCCTCCGGCTGCGAGGCTTCCTGCAGGTAGTTGAGGTGAATCGCCAGTGCGTTGGCGCCGATCATCTCGACCGCCGCGCGCGCCTGCTCCGCCGTGAAGGCCGCGCGCTCTTTCTGGTCGATCAGTTGCGGCGCGCCGATATTGGCGACGAGAAACGCGGTCGGCGCGTTGGCGCGGGCGATGCGATAGGTCTCCTCTAATGCCTCGGCTCCCAGGGCGGCGCGCTGGCTGCCGACGCCCATCGCCAGGCCGTACTCCTCGGCGACCTTGCCCAGCCGCTCGTTGATCGCTGCTACATCAGGATGCCCACCGGTGAGGGAGGAGATCCACAGTGGATGGCGCAGTTGCGCGCCAAGGAAGTCCACCGAAAGATCGATCTCGTCGAGGTCCACCTCTGGGAGCGCGCGATGCACGAGGCGGATATCCGCCCAGGAGGCCGCCTGTGGCGCGGAGATGTCGTTTTGCAGCGAGATGTTGACGTGCTCGGTCTTGCGCTGCTTGATCTGCTCGGTCATATCGCGCTCCTCTCTGCCATCCCGCATTGTACGCACGCTTATCCATCCGCTGCATCGTTACCAAAGGTCGCGGTCATTTTGACAGCCTGCCAGCAGAGGGTTACACTGCGCGGTATCTCCCCAAACATCGTTCAGCAGGCCAAAGGAAGCGCGCATGACCGCGATCTGCATCGCCAACAACAAGGGCGGCGTCGGCAAGACCACGACGGCGGTGAATCTGGCCGCGGGGCTGGCGCGCCTCAACCAGCGCGTGCTGCTGATCGATCTGGACGGGCAGGCCAACGCGACATATGCGCTGAGCGGGCGCGTGCATCCGGTTCCCTCGATCTACGACGTGCTGGTGGGCGAGCGCAAGCTGGAGACGGTCATCTGGCAGTCGAACGAGGAGAACGTCTGGCTCGCGCCGGGCGATGGGCGGCTGCAGAACATTGACGTGGAGCTGGCGGCGCGGCCCGGACGCGAGTGGAAGCTGGCGCGCGCGCTCAACGGGCAGGACTTCGACTACATTCTCCTCGATACGCCCCCCGCGCTCGGCGTGCTGACGCAGAACGCGCTGGCGGCGGCGAATTCCGTCCTGATTCCCGTCGCGCTGACCGAGTTCAGCCTGATCGGCATGGACAAGCTCGACGCGACCATCGAGGAATTGCGTGAGCAACTCGATCTCGACGATCTTCATATACTTGGTGTCTTCGCCACATTCTATGAGGATACGACAACCGCACGCGAGACATGGAGCATCCTTGAGAAGAAGTTCGAGGGGCGCCTGATGGAGACGCGTATCCCGAAGAACCTCGACCTGGAGAAGGCGCACCGCGCGAACGAGAGCGTGTTGAGCCACGCCCCGGCGAGCAGCGGCGGGCAGGCGTACATGCAGCTTGCGCGCGAGGTGAAAAAGCTCGTCGCGGCGCAATCACGTCCCTACGACCGGCGGCGCTCGGCCCATGCCAACTGACCCCTACTCCGACCGGCCTGCCGCCAAGAAGCGCGCCAGTAAGAAGCTGGAGCAGCAGGCGCTCTCGCCTGATGAGTTCGCGCGCGCCTTGCGCGCCATCGCGGGCGAGCTAGAACGCGATCCGAACTTAGCGAAGCGTGTCACCGAGGCGATGCGCGCCGAGACGCCTGACTCAGCTAGCGCATCTAATGCGCCTGAGCCTGAAACGACGGCAAGGAAGCCTGGGCGCACGTTCCGCCCGCGTGTGATCGAGGGCGCGCGACCTGACCTCGGCCCTGGTGTGCCCAATCCCTTTGCCCTGCGTGCGCGGCTGGGCGAGGCGGGTCTGGCGGCGGCGCTGGATGAACTGCGCATCGGCTCGTTGCGCGCCATCGTTCGCGAGTACAAGCTGGACCCGACGGGCAAAGCGCTGAAAGAGATCGACGCCGAGCGCCTGCGCAAGTTGATCCTTCGCGCCACCGCGAGTCATCGAGGCTAGCCCTCAGTAAAGTATAACGTGTAGGACAGGAAGACCTCGTCGCGTTGCCAGCCCATGGATTCGTAGAGCGCCTGCGCGGCGTAGTTGTCGCGCGCCGTCATCAACTCCAACCCCTTGGCCTGTGTGCGTTCGGCATGCTCACGCGCCGCCTGTAAGAGCGCATGCCCGACGCCATGCTTGCGCGCCTCTGGAGCCACATAGAGATCATTGAGAATCCACAAACGCTGCATGGACGACGACGAGAATGAGGGATAGAGTTGCGCCAGACCGGCGGGAATCTCTCGTCCATCCTGGTTGAGCAAGGCCAGGAACAGTACGGATTCGCCGCGCTCCAGCCGCTCGGCGAGAAACGCCCGCGCGCCGTCGAGATCAGGCGCCTGCTCGTAGAACTGACGGTAGCCATCGAAGAGCGTGGCCAGCGCCTCCAGATGCTCGTTCGCCGCTTGTATGACACGCACCGCGCCGCCTGATGACTCTGGCATGTTCAGCGCCTTTCCGCAACTACTCCCGACTCAATGTTGACTGACGGCAGTGTACATTGTTGCCAAAGTCTGCGCGTGATCCAAGTCGCGCGGCGCGACGTAGGCCATCGCGGCTTCCCAGCGTCCCGGTTAACAGGAATACGGCGTGAAGTCCCCTGCTGTCAAGCCTGGGGATGAAACGCCGCCGCGCGCAGGGGACCCCCTTCCGAGTTGCAGACAGTGAAAAAGAAGAAGAAAGAATGGTAGAGTAGAAGGGAGGTAGAGTAGCATGGTAGAGTAGCATGGTAGAGTAGCAAAGAACCAGGAGAGTGGGAGCGCCAGGGCATGCTCAAGACCTTCAAGTACCGCCTCTCCCCGACCAAACGGCAAGAGCGCCTGCTCACTGAGCAATTGGAGGAGGTGCGCTGGCTCTGGAATACGCTGCTGGCAGAACGCAAGAGCGCCTGGGAAGAGCGGCAGGAAGCTGTTTTGTATTATGATCAGCGAAACGCTCTGCCCACCCTGAAAACCACCCTTCGCCGAAAACCACCCTTCGCCCTCCCCTCGCCCTCGCCTCGCTCAAGTCCACTCTCTCGTTGTGCAAGATGTCATCCGCCGTTTGCAGAAGGCGACGGAAGAAGGCGATGGACGCCTTCTTCCGTCGCCTGAAAGCGGGAGAGAACCCAGGCGACCCAGGCGACCCAGGCGACCCAGCGCTACCCAGGCTTCCGGGGCAAGGGACGCTATGATTCGCTCACCTACCCTCAGTGGGACAACGGCGTCAAACTCAGCGCGAGTGGCAAACGGCTCAATCTCTCCAAGATCGGGGATGTGAAGCTCATCGCCCATCGCCCATCCCCATCGCCCATCGCCCATCGCCCATCGATCGCTCCTGGAAGGCACGCCGAAGACCGCGACGATTCGCCGCACGCCGACCGGCAAGTGGTTTGTGACCATCTCGTGCGAGTGGGAACCGACGCCACTGCCTCCGACGGGGCAGGAAGTTGGCATTGACGTGGGCCTGAAGGTCTTTGCCATGCCCAGCGTGGGCGATCCCCTCGAACCCCCACGCTTCTTCCGCGCCGAGGAACACGAACTGGGCAAAGTCCAACGCAAGCAGCAAATGGCCCTCGATGTCCATAAGGCCGTTCGCGCCACGCTCACGCAACAAATCAAACAGGCGTGTCCCGACCTGGATGCGCGTGCCGTCTGGATGCGCGTGCCGTCTGGATGCGCTGCCGTCTGGATGCGCGTGAGCCAGGATAGGGATGCGCAGAAAGCATGGCGTGAACGGCAGGAACGGCAGCGACGACGGCGCAGTGTAGCGCGGACGCATGAGCGTATCTGCTGGCGGCGGAGCGACTTTACGCATCAAGCGAGCCGTCGGCTGGTCAATCACTATGATCTCCTCGCGGTTGAGGCGTTGTCAGTCCAGAACATGATGGCGAATCATGCCCTGGCCAAAAGCATTCATGACGCGGCGTGGACCCAGTTTGCATCGTTACTCGCCTGTAAGGCAGCATGGGCCGACCGGCGGTTGGTAGCGGTGAATCCGGCGTACACGAGTCAAGACTGCTGCGGCTGTGGCTGGCGGCATCCTGGCCTGACGCTCGCCGACCGCATGTTCCACTGCCAGAATCCGGCGCGACCTGATGGTGGTATGGTGGTTTGGTTCTCGACCGAGATCGCAACGCGTCGCTGAATATTCTGGCGCGTGGCAAGGCGCTGCTCAATCAGGATAGCCAAATGCGACCAATGGCATTGGGATGACAATGCCAGCCTTCGGGCAAGAAGCCCCGGCGTTTACGCCTGGGGAGTCATCACCCCTAACGAATAGCGGCGTCTGGCCGTCGTGTGGTATACTGAATGGCGCGCTGGCAAAGGCCACATGCGCGCGCGGAGTGATCGATTAGCGATCTTCGTGATCATTCCAATACAGCACAGGGAGCAAGAGGACAATGGCGAAGAAGGGCGAACTCTCCAAGACGGCGCGCGCCTCACTGGGTCAGCGCGACGACACCAATTTCATGACGGGCCGCGTCTGCGAGAAGTGCGGGGAGCCGATCATGCTCAAGGAGCTTCAGCCGGTGAAGGTGATGGGCCGGGGCATGGCCTACTACCACAAGCAGCACTTCAACGTACAGTAGGTAGAAGAAACCAGGCGCGCAGACCAGTCGAAGATTCCATACAGATTCCGCTCGGATGGCCCCCACGCCATGTTGGGGGCCTTTTCTTTGGCTATCGCGTATGACGACGCTCATACGTTGACTCTGATGCCCATCACACGTACAATCAGAAACATATTAAGAGCATGTTAAGTCGATTATCACATTGGAGGCAGGGGAAAATGGCCTCGTCGGAAGGAGCCGAACGCCAGACACAGGCAATCGCAGTAGCGCCTGGCGCTAGCGTTTCAGTGGACTCATCATCGAACTCATCCGCGCGGGGCTCGATGTTTTCCGCGCTGCGCATTCGCAATTATCGCTTGTTCTGGACCGGTCAGCTTGTCTCCGTGACCGGCACGTTCATGCAGAGTACGGCGCAGCAGTGGCTTGTGCTCAAGCTGACGCACGACCCGCTAGCGCTCGGCCTCGTCGGCGCGCTTCAGTTCGGGCCGATGCTCTTTCTGGGACTCTTCGGGGGCGCTATCGCCGATCGCTGGCCGCGTCGCGCAGTGCTGGTGGCGACGCAATCAACCGCTGGCGCTCTGGCGCTGGTCCTCTGGCTTCTCACCGTCACTGGAGCGGTACAGATCTGGCAGGTCTTCGCGCTCGCGCTCGTACTTGGGATCGTCAACGCCGTCGATATGCCGACGCGCCAGGCGTTCGTCAGCGAATTAGTCCCGTCCGACCGGCTCATCAACGCGGTCTCGCTCAACTCCGCGCAGTTTAATGTCGCGCGCATCGCGGGTCCGGGTCTGGCGGGGCTGCTGATCGCGCTCTTCGACGTGCCGTTTCTCTTCCTGCTCAATGCCATCAGCTTTCTCGCCGTCATCGTGAGCCTGTTGCTGATGCGCTCGTCGGAGTTGGTTGCGGTCCCGCAGGCTCCCAAGACACATGGCATGGCGCGGCTGCGTGCGATGGGCGATGGCATCCGCTTCATCCGCTCCTCACGCTCGCTCGCCATCACCTTCCTGCTTGTCGGGATCGTCGGCACGTTCGGCTTCAACTTCAACGTCCTGCTGCCGCTGGAAGCGCGTGTGACGCTGCACGCCGACGCGATTGCCTTCGGGCTGCTCAGCTCGGCGCTGGGTGTGGGCGCGCTGACAGGGGCGTTGCTGCTGGCGCGGCGCAGCGGCGAGCCGCCGAACCGGTTGCTCATTGGAACGGCGCTGGCCTTCGGCGTCTTCGAGGTCGCGGTCGCGCTCTTCACGTCGCAATGGATCGTGATGCTGCTGATCGCCGGTACTGGCTTCGCGATGAGCAGCTTCTCGGCTTCGGCGAACACACGCACACAGCTTTCCAGTCCGCCGATCCTGCGCGGGCGTGTGATGAGTGTCTACACGACCCTCTTCGTCGGCACGACGCCGATCGGCAATTTGCTGGTGAGCGGGGTAGCGGCGACCTGGGGTGTGCCAGCGGCCTGGGTGATCTCTGGCGTGCCCTGCCTGCTGGCCGCGCTTGTCGCCGCCTGGCTCTGGCGTCGAACGCCTGCCCCACAGCCTGATACCGCCGCCCAGGTTGTTCCTGCCGTGCCAGATCTGATCACGGGTGTCCGCAGCCTCCCATCCGAAGCTGAGGTGGAGGCCGAGACAGTCGCCGAGCGCCCCGCCGAGCTGGTGGACTAGGGCGCTTTTGCGGCTGGAGGAACACTCGTCAGAAGGCTCGTTTTCTGATTCTTCATCTGATTTTCTATAGGCGCTAGCGTTGTAACATCCGCTCGTACACTAGACGTGCCAAGTAGGCAGCGGCTAGTCAGGAGATGCTAGGGTGAAACGCACTGTGCTGGTCCTCTCAATCATCGCCCCCATCCTCTTATACGTCATCGGTGGCTTCTTCTTCGCCGCATCTGGATTCGCCATTGATTTTATGTTACCGCCGACCTCGCCTCGCCGTATCGTCGGCGCGCTGATTGGCTATATTCCTGGCCTCGTTCTTACTCTCATCGCTCTAGCCCTCAGCCTGACCGCGACAGCGCGCAGCCGTCAGACGGGATGGTTCGTAGGTCTGCTTCTCTGGCCAGTCGTACCAATCCTCGCCGCTGTGCTCATGGTCACCGACCTCGTGGGTCTCTCTGATTCCTGGTGGCTCGCCGCGGTCTTCCTGCCGCTCTCAACGCTGATCTATGGCGCGATCGGCCCTGCGCCAGTCACGGATGCAGGCCCGCAAGGCGCATCAGCGTCCAGCAGTTCGCTCGCGCCGTTCCTGGGGTTCGTTGGCGTTCTCACGCTCGTGACCGTGCTTGGATTCACGACGCTCGTGCGCGGCGCGCTTCCGCTCACTTCGCTACCCACTGCGACGCCAACCCTCGGCCCGCCTGCGCTTAGCGTGCGCATGGGAGACGGCGCCGCAAATTGCGCGACTGGCTCGTATCCGACCGTGACCGTAACCAACACCACGCAACAGACGGTCTCGTGGTCGGCCAGTGTGAACGACTCCGGTGTCACCGTCACGCCACTCACCGGAAGCCTGGATGCAGGGGCCTCCGCAGCGGTCACGATCTCGGGGCGTGCGACGACGACCTCCTTCTTCACAGTCACCTTCACCGCGCAAGGCAGCCAGGCGCTTGCCAAGATCGCGTGTGTCTCCGGATAGCGTTCTTAATGCGGCAGCGCCTCCGCATTGCCAGGTAGGCCACAAGTCCGCCATCTGAATAGGGCAGTCCTGCCCAGCGCGTCTCTTGTCTCGTCTATACTGCCAATATGACGCTCTGTGGAAGCGTATGAACAGGCGGGAGGCGCGTCATGAGCAACGATGCGAGCGAGGACGAACAGCAGCCGTCGCTCTTTGGCGAGGCGGGCGGTGGACCGGCGCGGCAATCGCGTCAAACCAGGGTGGCGCGCAGCCCCGAGGCCGACGACGCTCCGGAACACGCGCGGCCACTCGCGGCGCGCATGCGTCCACGCACGCTGGATGAAGTTCTGGGGCAAGATCACCTGCTGGCGACGGGACACGCGCTGCGCCGAGCGCTGGAGCGTGATCAGGTCCCCTCGATGATCCTCTGGGGGCCGCCGGGCAGCGGCAAGACGACCCTCGCCAGCGTCATTGCCGCCTCCACTCATGCGCGCTTTGTCGCATTGAGCGCGGTGACGGCGGGCGTCGCCGATTTACGTCGTGTCGTCGAGGACGCCGCCAAGCTCCTGCGTGCGACTGGCCAGCGCACGATTCTCTTCATCGACGAGATTCACCGCTTCAATAAGTCGCAGCAGGATGCGATTCTGCCCCATGTCGAGCGCGGCACGGTCATCCTGATCGGCGCGACGACCGAGAATCCCTCGTTTGAGGTCAACGCCGCGCTGCTCTCGCGCACGCGCGTCTTCACACTGCGCGCCCTCAGCGACGAGGACATCCAGCTTGTGCTGCGTCGCGCCTTAGCTGATTCAGAACGCGGCCTGGGCGGCGAGCGGCTGAACATCAGCGACGACGCGCTCGACTTCCTGGCGACCTACGCCAACGGCGACGCGCGCACAGCCCTCAATGCGCTGGAGCTTGCCGCGACGACCGCACCGGGCAACGACGCTGGCGCGCGGGTGATCGATCTGGCGGGCGTGGAGGATGCGCTGCAACATCGCGCGCTGCTCTACGACAAGGCGGGCGAGGAGCACTACAACCTGATCTCGGCGTTGCATAAATCGCTGCGTGGCTCCGATCCCGACGCCGGACTCTACTGGCTGGGGCGCATGCTGGAGGCGGGCGAGGACCCGCTCTACATCGTGCGGCGGCTCATCCGCTTCGCCAGCGAGGACGTAGGCATGGCCGATCCGCAGGCGCTCGTCGTCTGCATGGCGGCGCAGCAGGCGGTGCATTTCATCGGCATGCCAGAGGGCGCGCTCGCGCTCGCGCAGGCCGCCGTCTATCTGGCCACAGCGCCCAAGAGCAACGCGCTCTACGGCGCCTACAGCGCCGTGCAAGAGGATGTGCGCGCGACACGCAACGATCCTGTGCCGTTGAATATTCGCAACGCCGTCACCGGTCTGATGAAGGGGCTGGACTACGGCAAGGGCTACCGCTACGCGCACGACGACTACGCCGGCCAGCCCGATCCTGCCGACCCGACCCGTCCGCCACCGCAACGACTGGAGGAATATCTGCCCGACGCGCTGAAAGGACGACGCTACTACGAGCCGGGCGTGCAGGGAAATGAGGCATCCATTCAGGCATGGCTACAGCGGCGACGTGGAGAGACCGACAAGAACACTTGAGCCGGGCGTGCGCAATGGGGTACGCTATAGCTTCGAGGCCACTCGACGCCTCGCGACTATCTCATGCCTAATCGCGCTGAGTTGTTGACGGATGAGGGCTTCAGCCCCACTTGTAGCGTGCTCCGGCTCTTCAGAGCCGAGAGTGTTGCCCTAACACCTCAGCCGAATGTGGCGCCCAAAGCGCAAAGGATCGCCGCTCATGACCACGCCAACCTCTGGAAATTCGACCGCCGAGACCGGGCTGCCGCCGAATTACTATACTCACAAACTGGCGAATGGCCTGCAACTGGTCGGGCAGCGCATGCCCAGCCTGGCCTCGGTGACGTTCGGTATCCAGGTGGCGGCGGGGCTGCGCGACGAGCCGGAGGAGCGTGGTGGGCTGACGAACCTGCTCTCGGACATGATGTTCCAGGGTACCGAGACGCGCGATGTGCGCCAGCTCACTGATGAGTTCGAGGCGATCGGCGCGCGGCGTGGCGCGGAGGCTGGCACAGAGTTCGCGCGCTATTCGGCGCAGATCGTCGGGACACGACTGGAGAAGGCGCTGGAACTCTTCGCGGACATCCTGATGCATCCTACCTTCCCTGAGGCCGAGTTCGAGCAGATGCGCGCCATCCAGTTGCAGGAGATTCGCCGCCGCGACGACGAGCCGATGCGCCGCATCTTCGACCTCGTACGCGAGAAGTTCTACGCCGGTACGAGCCTGGGCCGCCGCGCGCTCGGCACGAAGGAGAGCGTTGAAGAGCTTGAGCCAGAGCACCTGCTCTCGTTCTGGAGCGCGCGCTACCATGCGCGAGAATCGCTCTTAGCTATAGCCGGGAACTTCGATTGGGAGAACGTCGTCGCGCTGGTCGAGAAATATCTCGGCGGCTGGAAAGGCTCCGCGAGGCCCTCGCCGGTCGAGACGCCGCATCCACAGGACGCCATCAACATCGAACTGCAAGACGGCAACCAGGAACACATCGGCATGGCCTATCCCTTCCCAAAGTATGGCGACCCCGACTACTACGCCGCCTCGGTGATGACCGAGATCTTCGGTGGCGGGATGAGTTCACGTCTCTTCCGTGAGGTGCGCGAGAAGCGCGGCCTCGTCTACTCTGTCTCGTCGATGTATGCGCCCAATGGTATCTTCGGCGCGGGCTATATCTACGCTGGCACGACGCCGGAGAAGGCGCACGAGACGGTCCAGGTCACGCTCGACCAGATGCGCGCCATGCAGTCCGAGGGCGTCACCGCCGATGAGCTTGAGCGCGCGAAAGTGCAACTCAAGAGTGAGCTGGTGATGCGCGGTGAGAGCAGCGCGGCGCGTATGGGGGCGCTGGCGCGGGCGTGGTGGTTCGAGGGACGGCTGATCCCCATTTCCGAGATCACCGAGGCGGTTGACACGGTGAGCCAGGAGCAGATCCTCGGCCTGCTCAAGCGCTTCCCGCTAACCTCACCACTGGTCATTGGCGCGATTGGCCCGCGTACGGAGAACGAACTGATCGGCGACGCGCTCACCGCCCGCTAAGGATCAGATCGGCTTTCGCGGGACTGAAGTCCCGTCGCACGGTTGGTGGGGACTAAAGTCCCCATTCGCCGCATCCAATGACTTCAGTCCGTCCCATGTGCTCCGGCTCTTGAGAGCCGAGAGCGCCCCTACTTGTTTTCCTCCCGATGTGAAAGGGAGACATATTCATGCTCATTACCTTGACCTGCTATGCGCCGAACGCGCCGGATGTCGGTTACCTCTTCGGCAAGAATCCCGCCTCGCTCTTTGCGCGCGACTTTTCCGGCGGGCGCATCCTCGTCTTCTATCCTGAGGTCGCCGATGACCATCTGACCATCGCGCTGTTGACCGAGATCGACCCAATCGCGCTCGTGCGGACGGCGAGCGGCGCGCACGGCCTCGACCAGTACGTCAACGACCGGCCCTATGTCGCCTCCAGCCTGACCAGTGTCGCGCTGAATGTTGCGTTTAGCTCGGCGCTGGGCGGCAAGAGTCGCGAACGGCCGGAGCGGGTGAATGAGGTTCTGCGCTGGGAGGTCAGCCTGCCGGTGGTGGCCTGCGACGCGGGCGAGGACTTCATCACGCGCATCTTCGCGCCGCTTGGCTACGAGGTCGTTGTAGAACGCCTGCCGCTCGATCCAGCGTTTCCAGCGTGGGGACCATCGAATCTCTACACAATACACTTGTCTGGCGCACAGACCGTTCAGACTGTCCTCAGCCACCTCTATGTCCTGCTGCCGGTGCTGGATAACGCCAAGCATTACTACATCGAGGCGAGCGAGACGGAGAAGCTGCTGCGCCACGGTGGGGCATGGCTAGCGGCGCACCCTGAGCGCGACCTGATCACCCGGCGTTACCTGCGCTACCGCCGCCCGCTCGTGACGAGCGCTCTGGCTCGTCTGGCCGACCTCGTGCTGGAGGAAGGCGACGCCGACGCGAAGGTGGCGACTGACAGCACGGAAGAATCGCCCGATGAGACGCCCGCCATACCAGCCGACAAGTCGCCCAATCTCCACCAGCAGCGGCTCGACGCGGTGATGGAGGCGATCCGCGCGGCCAACGGGACCTCGCTGGTGGATCTCGGCTGCGGTGAGGGACGCCTGCTCACGCTGGCGCTCAAAGAGCGCGGCCTGAAGCATATCCTCGGCATGGATGTCGCCAGCTCATCCCTGGCGCGCGCGCGGCGGTATCTGCATCTGGACGACATGCCGCCCGCGCAGCGCGAGCGCATCGAGATCGTCCAGGGGTCGCTGCTCTATAGGGACAAGCGGCTGGAGGGCTTCGACGTGGCCGCGCTCGTCGAGGTCGTCGAGCATCTCGATCCGCCGCGTCTGGACGCGATGGAGCGCGTCGTCTTCGCGCATGCGCGCCCGCGACGCGTCATCGTGACGACGCCCAACCGTGAGTACAACGTCCACTGGGAGGCGTTGGGCGCGGAGAAGCTGCGCCATCGCGATCACCGCTTCGAGTGGACGCGCGCCGAATGCCAGGCGTGGGCCGAGCGCGTCGGCAAGACATATGGCTACAGCTTCGAGTGGCGCGAGATCGGCCCGGCGGATGAGACGCTGGGCGCGCCCTCGCAGATGGTGATCTTCGACCGGCAAGATGAACTGACAGTGCAAATGACAAGCGCGATGGAGAATGGGAAGGAGGCGACGGCATGAGCAGAAGACGCGCCTCCTCCGACCGCGCGCCGACGATGACGCAGACGCGCGACCTCATCTCGATCCCGGAGCTGTGCCTCGTCGTGCTGATCGGCTCTAGCGGCTCCGGCAAGAGCACGTTCGCGGCGCGCCACTTCAAGCCGAGCGAGGTCGTGAGTTCGGACCACTACCGCGAGGTGGTCGAGCGACGACGCCAACGACCTGACCGTCTCGGCGCAGGCCTTCGACGCGGTGCATCACATCGCCGGGCTGCGCCTCGCGCCTGGGACGGCTGACTGTGATCGACGCGACCAGCGTCAAGCCGCAGGACCGCGCGCCGCTCGTGCGCATCGCCCGCGAGCACGACGTCTTTCCCATCGCCATCGTGCTGGACGTGGACGAGCATACCTGCCAGAAGCGCAACGTCACACGCCAAGATCGGCAATTCGGCCCACATGTCGTGCGCAACCATGTGCGGCTGCTACGCCAGAGCTTGCGCGGGCTGGAACGCGAGGGTTTCCGCCAGGTGGCGATCCTGCGCTCGCCGGAGGCGATTGACGCCATCCGCATCGAGCGGACGCCGCTGTGGTCCAACCGCAAGACGGAGACCGGCCCGTTCGACATCATCGGCGACGCTCACGGCTGCCACGAGGAGCTTGAGGAACTGCTGGATCAACTCGGCTACCTGCCCGACGCCGAGGCGGGGCGACGCCATCCTGAGGGGCGCAAAGTCGTCTTCCTCGGTGATCTGGTGGATCGCGGGCCAGATGTCGTCGGCGTTGTCAACCTCGTGCGGCGCATGGTCGAAGCGGGTGTCGCCTTCTGCGTGCCGGGCAACCACGACGTCAAGCTGCAACGCGCATTGAGTGGCGCGAATGTGCAGGTCAGCCATGGTCTGGCGGATTCTCTCGCGCAGATCGAGGCGCAGCCTGCGGATGAGCGCGCGGTCTGGCGCGAGGGCTATATGAGCTTCATAGATGGCCTCGTCTCGCATCTCGTGCTGGATGGCGGGCGGCTCGTCGTCGCCCACGCCGGCATGAAGGCAGAATATCAGGGGCGCACATCGGGCCGTGTGCGCAGCTTCGCGCTCTTCGGCGAGACGACCGGAGAGACCGACGAGTTCGGCCTGCCCGTGCGCGCGAACTGGGCCAGCGACTATCGCAGCGCGGCGGGCGTCGTCTACGGCCACACGCCAGTCCCCGACGCGGTCTGGCTCAACAACACGATCAACATTGATACCGGCTGCGTCTTCGGTGGGCGGCTCACCGCATTGCGCTGGCCGGAACGCGAGTTGGTCAGCGTCTCCGCACGCCAGACCTACGCCCAGCCCGCGCGCCCGCTCGCAAAGCCCCCCTCTGAGAGCGATGACACGTTGCTGCGCATCGAGGACGCGCTGGGCAAGCAGGTCATCACGACCCGACTGATGAGCAACGTCATTGTCGAGGCCGATCGCGCCGCCGCCGCGCTCGAGGTAATGAGCCGTTTCGCGCTCGACCCGCGCTGGCTGATCTACCTCCCGCCGACGATGTCGCCGAGCGAGACATCGAGCCAGCCCGACTACCTCGAATATCCGACCGAGGCGCTGGCGTACTACCGCTCGGCGGGCGTGGCTCGTGTAGTCTGCGAGGAGAAGCACATGGGCAGCCGCGCCGTGTTCATCGTCTGCCGCGATCCCGCTGTTGCGCGCAAACGCTTCGGCGTGTCCGAGGGTGAGGCGCTGGGAGCCTGCTACACGCGGACCGGACGCCGCTTCTTCGACGACGATGCGCTCGACCGCGCGCTGCTCGACCGGGCCTCCGCCGCGCTCGGCGCCGCTGGATACTGGGAGCGCTTCGAGACGGACTGGGTCTGCATGGACGCCGAGCTGTTGCCGTGGAGCGCCAAGGCGCAGGGGTTGCTGCGCGAGCAATATGCGCCGGTCGCTACTGCTGCCCAGGCTGCGCTGGATTGCCGCCATCGCCGCGACCGAAGCGGCTCAGGCGCGGGGCATCGAGGTCGGCGCGGAACTTGCCCACCTGCGGACACAGCGCGAGAACGCCGAACGCTACGCCGCCGCCTATCGCGCCTACTGCTGGGAGACGCAGGGGCTGGAGGGCGTGCGCGTCGCGCCATTCCACCTGCTCGCCAGCGAGGGTAAGACCTACCTCGACCGCCCGCACACCTGGCACATGGAGGAGTTGGCGCGGCTGGCGGCGGGAGACCCGCTCTTCCTGGCGACGGCGTATCGTGAGGTTGCGCTCGACGATCCCGACGCCTGCGCCGCCGCGACCGACTGGTGGCTGGAGTTGACCAATAAGGGCGGCGAGGGTATGGTCGTCAAGCCGCTCGACTTCGTGGCGCGCGGCGCGAAGGGGCTGCTCCAGCCGGCGGTGAAGTGTCGTGGGCGCGAGTATCTGCGTATCATCTATGGGCCAGACTACACCGAGCCGGAGCATCTGGCGCGGCTGAAGAAGCGCGGCCTTGGCGCGAAACGCGCGCTCGCCCTGCGCGAGTTCGCGCTCGGCGTCGAGAGCCTGGAACGCTTCGTCGCCCGCGAGCCGCTCTGGCGCACACATCAGGCGGTCTTCGGCGTCCTCGCGCTGGAGAGCGAGCCAGTGGACCCGCGCCTGTAGCCCCAGATGATAGCCGGGATGATAGCCGGGATGATAGCCGGGATGATAGCCGGGATGCAGGTACATCGAATAGCCGGGATGCATAGCCAGAGCGCAGGGCTATCCTGATTGACAGGGCGCCAGAGGAATTGCTATCATCCAGCCCGCTGGCGCCTGATGAAGTTCCTGAAAAAACCGAAGAAACCTAGCGCAATGAGGTCGCATGAACTTCGATACAGTGGGCAAGTGGATTGGACTGATTTCTGGCATACTTGGGATTCTCGGCGCAGTCATCTGGCTTGTCGCTCGGATTCAGCGTGATCGTAACCTCAATTCGCGGTTCGCCACAGAGCTAAAGAGGGCCAGCCGAGGCGCGGGTGTTCTTGCTATTTGCGCTCTGGTAGTAGCTCTAGTCGGCTTGCTGGTATCCGCGCAGTCTAGTGGCGGATTACGCCTTGCCTCTGCTAATCGCGCCAGCGCCACGATCAAAGTCTGCACTGAGCTACCCGTTTCTGGCGCGGACGGGAGCGTGGGCAAGTCGGTCGAGAACGGCGTGGTTCTCGCAATCAAACAGGCGAACGAAAACAGAGTGATTCCTGGCTATACTATCGTCCACGCGCCATTTGATGATGCTGGATCCGCCGGTGCGCACGACCCGGATACTGACGCCAAGAATATGCGCTCCGCCGTCAGCGATGCGCTCGTCGCGGGCTGCATCGGCCCCCTCGACAGCGGCGCCGCCCAGACCGAGATGCCGATCGCAAACAAGGCGCCGCTCGCGCTCATTAGTCCTGCCAATGTCGACGCAGCGCTGACCAAACCACAGTACGGACAGCTCGCTACCCTTCGCCCGACCGGGAAGGTGACCTACTTCCGCGTCTCGACGACCGACGACCTGCAAGGTCCCGCTGGCGCCGATTATTTCTATACAATCGCCCAGGTGAGGAAGGCGTATGTCATTGACGACACTGGGGCCTCCGGCAAGGGCGCTGCGGACAGCTTTGTCAAGGAGTTCGAGAAGCTCGGCGGCAGTATTGCCGGCCGCAAGAGCCTCGACACGAACACCCGGGACTATAAGTCCACGATCTCTGAAGCGGTGGCGCTTGGAGCGCAGGGTATCTATTATGGCGGCGCCGCCTCTTCCGATGGCGTCACGCTCAACGGTGGCGCGCTCTGCCGCGTGCAAATGATGACGGTTTCGGGCGCCGACAATCTGCTCTTCGGCGGCGACAATGACCTCTTGACGGATTTCTTCAAGAACACCACCCTCAAGGCGAACGCGGCCGGCGCAGTCGTAACAGCCACCTCGGTCAATGCGGATAGACTTGCCTCGGCGGCGCAGTTCAAGACCGACTTCGCCAAGGAGTTCCCGGATCCCGCCGCCTATGGAGCCTATAGCGCGAACGCCTATGACGCGACGAACATTCTGATTCAGGCGATCAGAAAGGCGCTATTCGCTGGCGCGGTCAATCCAATGGACAGCGCCGACGCCGCTGGCGCGAAGACCTTCCGCCAGGCGGTGATTGATCAGATCGCCAGGATCAACTACAACGGGGTCACGGGCCATACGACCTTCGACCGGAACGGCGATACGACCAACCGCATTATCTCTGTGTACCAGCTAGGCGCGAGTGACTGGGAGTTTGTGACTCAGTTTAGTGTTTGAATTTGGCCATGACGTGATAGGCGTGATAGGCGTATCTGGCAGAGCCATCCTGATTGACAGGCCACATGCGCTCCAGATATAATCGTTGAGAATGTCGGCAGGAAAGGGAATAGTGACATACCATGAAGCGAACGTGGCAGCCAAAACGCATCCCGCGCAAGCGTGAGCATGGCTTTCTCAAGCGGATGAGTACGCACAACGGTCGCCGCGTGCTCAAGGCGCGCCGGGCGAAGGGTCGCTGGCGGCTCACCGTCGTCTAGGCGACCGTGTGATCAACCGCGATCACCTTTGAGTGCGTCTCGTTCCCGTCTGCATTTCCCGCGCGACACACGAGGCGCATTCTGTTTGTCCAGAGTGACCGCTGAGGCGCGGCGAAGGCGCAGTATCCGTGGAACAGCAGGACCAGTCCACTCGTATACCACCAGGAGAAGCGCAACGAGCGCGCTGGCGTCGAACAAACCGCCTGCGGGCGAGCAGCGATTTCCAGCGCGTGCGGCGGCGCGGGCGCTCGGCCCATGGACGATTTCTGATCGTTGGCTACGCGCGCGCAGAAGCTACCGTGGAAGGCGCTGAGCCTCCCGCGCGGATCGGCTTCTCGGTGAGTAGGCGCGTTGGTGGAGCGGTCGTGCGCAACCGGGTAAAACGGCGACTGCGCGAGATCGTGAGAAAACGGCTCTCGCACGTTGCGCCAGGGTGGGATATAGTAATAACGGCGCGAGCGTCCGCCGCTGAGGCGGAATACGGCGCGCTTGAGGAAGATATGCGCGAGATATTCTCTCGCGCGCGACTCTGGCGAACAGAGGAGCGGGGCACAGCATGAAGTACATCGGCATGGGGCTGATCCGCTTCTATCAGATGACGTTCTCGGTGTTCCTGCCGTCCAGTTGCCGCTTCACGCCGTCCTGCTCGCAGTACGGCTACGAGGCCATCAACCGCTACGGCTTGTTCAAGGGCGGCTGGATGACGGCCAAGCGCATCGGGCGCTGCCATCCGTTCTATCATGGCAATCTGTACGATCCCGTCCCCTGAGCAAACAGGGCGGCGGACCTGAAACATTCACATATACGGCTGGCGTAGGACGCGCCGGTAGTTGATCGA
This sequence comes from uncultured bacterium, assembly GCA_963733745.1. Classification (GTDB taxonomy): domain Bacteria; phylum Chloroflexota; class Ktedonobacteria; order Ktedonobacterales; family JADMIN01; genus DASWAC01. The sequence continues at coordinate 33,333 of CAVTFE010000050.1, read as the reverse complement.
TCAGGCGGCCAGCGCGCCGCGAGCGGGGCCAGGTGGCGGAACGATCCGTCCGAGCGCCGCAGGGAGGGCAATTATCGTGGATATCGGCAGTTTCTTCGGACAACTGTTTGGTCCAATCGGCAGTCTGTTTCATTACGTATTCTTCCTGCCGGTCTTCAACGTCCTGATGCTGATCTACCATGTCATTCCGAACTTCGCGATCTCCATCGTCCTGCTGACACTGCTCATCCGTTGTGCGCTGATCCCGCTGACGCGCGCGCAACTCAAGTCGAGCAAGGCGATGCAGGAGATACAACCACAACTCAAAGAGATCAAGGCTAAATTCCCCAACGATCCTCAGCGGCAGATGGCCGAGCAGCAGGCGCTCTATAAGGCCAACGGCGTGAATCCCGTGCAGGGCTGTCTGCCGCTGCTCATCCAGTTGCCCTTCCTGTACGCGCTGTACTACTCATTCTTCGCCGTACTCGATCCACACAAAACCCCTGCCCAGCAGTTGAGCACGATCAACTCGAATATCTATCCCTTCCTGCCGCATCTGACGACACCGCCTGATCTGCATTTCCTGTGGATGAACCTGGCGCTGCCCGATCCCTATCACATCCTGCCGGTGATCGCGGCCCTCCTGACGTTCCTGCAGTTGCGCATGGCGATGCCATATCGACCGAAGTCACAACGGGGCGGTCAGAAGGACGCGGTCACACAGTCCACCAGCATGATGCAGTACATCATGCCCGCGTTCACGCTCTTCATCGGCCTGAGCTTCCCGTCGGGCCTCGCGCTCTACTGGTGCGTCACGACTACCTTCTCCGCCGTCCAGCAATACTTCATTAGTGGCTGGGGCTCGCTCTTCGTCAGCACGCCGTGGGAGGAAAAATACTCGAAGCCGCCAAAGAACAGCGTCACGACAACGGTCGCTCCCGCCATTGCGGGCGCTGGCGCGCGTGGCGTGGTCGCCAGTTCGCCTCCACCCGCCACAGAAGGCGGATTCCGCGGCATGCTCAAGCAGATGCGCGAGACGTTCACCGCGGCGCAACAGACCGCCGCTGAGCAGGCGGCGGATAAGGCCAGTGGCGCGAACGGCGCTGGCGGCGTCAATGGATCGAACGGAACGAATGGGTCCGGCGGCGCGAATGGAGCGGCGGGGGCAAACGGCGCGACGAAGAGCGCGCCCTCGAGCTATACGAAGAACCAGAAGCCACGCCCGCCTAAGTCGGGCGTCAAGCTGGTCAAGCCCAGCGCGACGAATCCACGACCGGAGGATGAGATCCTGCGCGACGCCTCGAGTTCGTCCAACGGCAAGACGGTGGCGCCGGAAGACGCGATCAAACGCGACGCGCTTGCGGATGGCGACGGCGATGAGGCCGACGCATAGAGTCATGGCTGTAACACATGGCTGTACGATATGCATGCGGCGGCGCGCAGGAATAGTGGCGAGTTCCGCTGACCGAACTACACGGCGGCGGGCTTGTCGTATGGGGAGGTAGTCAGCGGTGGAGAGTGTTGAGGCGTCTGGAAAATCAATTGAGGACGCCATCTTACAGGCCCTTGTGCGGCTGGGACGCAATCGTGACGAGGTAGATATCACCGTCCTGCAGGAGCCGAGCCGCGGTAGCCGGGGCATGGGCGCGCGTGAGGCGCGTGTGCGTGTCCGTCTCAAGCCATCCCGCGCGGCGGCTCAGCAACCGCTGCCCGATGAAGATAAACTCGATCAGGGTGAGTTTGGCGACGGCTATGAGGATGAGAGTCCAGAGTTTTCCGATGCTGGCGGTACATCCGCGCCGTACGCTGAGCAGCAAGACGCTTCCTGGCCAGTAGATACCGCGCCAGTCGAGATTCCAACGGCGCCGTTGCGTGAATTGCTGCCGGACGACGCGAGTATCGAGGAGATCGCCGTCGCGGCGCTGGAGGCGATCCTGGCGCATATGGCGATGCCCGCGCTGGTCGAGGTCGTCGAGCCGACCAGCGAGGAGACCGCCGAGGAGGAGCCGCTGACGCTCAACATCCGCACGCAGAGCGAACAGGCGCTCAGTCTGCTGATCGGGCGGCGTGGCGAGACGCTCTCGGCGCTCCAGTTGCTCGTCAACCTGATCGTGGCGAAGCAGACCGATCACCACGAGCGCATCATTGTCGACGCCGAGGGCTACCGGCTGCGCCGCGAGGACAACCTCCGCTCGATGGCGATGCGGGTCGCCGCGCAGGTGCGCCGCTCCGGGCATCCCATCACGCTGGAGGCGATGCCGCCAAACGAGCGCCGCATCGTCCATATGGCCCTCGCTGAGACTGACGACATCGGCACCGAGAGCATCGGCGAGGGCGACCAGCGGCGCGTCGTCGTCTCGCTGAAGAAAGCGCCACGCGGATAGACATCTTGGCCTGCGGACGGCGCCTGGTGGCAGCGCATGAGTGAATCTGAGACCGCGCCAGAGTTCGTCGTCATCGGGCACGCCTCGCGCGATCTGCTGCCCGATGGAACTTGGCGGCTGGGCGGTGGCGTCGCCTATGCCGGAGTCACCGCCATCCGGCTCGGCTTGCGCGTTGGCATCCTCACCAGCTTGCCGCCGGATGTGCTCGCTGCGCTACGAGCGGCGCTTCCTAACGCAGCCATTATCAACATTCCCACGCTTGAGGCGACGACCTTCGAGAATATCTACGGCGCCACTGGACGACGTCAGTTTCTGCGCGCCCGCGCCGAGTCGCTGACACGCGATCATCTGCCGTCCGCATGGGCTGAGGCGCGTATCGTCCTGCTCGCGCCGGTGGCGCAGGAAGTGGACCCATCCTTTGCCCAGGCGTTTCCAAGCGCGCTGGTCGCCGCCGCGCCACAGGGCTGGCTGCGTCGCTGGGACACGTCAGGCGCCGTCTTCCCCAGTCCATTGGATATCGCACCGCAGTTCCTGCCACACATGCGCGCCCTAGTTCTGAGCCGCGACGATCTGCAGCCTCTTGGTGCTTCTCCTGAGCAGAAAGAACACACCGACGCGGTGATCGCTGGGTGGGCGCGAGATGTTCCGCTCGTCACTGTAACGCGCGGAGCAGATGGAGCCGACCTATTCGTCGATGGCGCTTCTGCTGAATTGTTCGCGGGCGTCGCGGCGCATGAAGTTGACCCGACCGGCGCAGGCGATGTCTTCGCGGCGGCGTTTCTCTGCTGGCTGGACCGCACAGGCGATGCACGCGCCGCTGTACGCTTTGCGAATCATGTGGCAGCTTGTTCCGTCGAGCGCATAGGTGTCGAGAGCGCGCCGACGATTACTCAACTCGGCGCGCGCTTTCCCGACGCCGGCTTTACCGAAGAGAGGCCAGAAAGCCCCTGCTTTTAAGCGGGGGATGAATGGGCTGCCGTTTGTCGGGCGATGAGAAAGAAGAGGACCACAGGGTTATCATGTTCGTAGCCTTGAGGGGACTCCATGCCCTATCGCACCAGGGACACCGAATTCCGGGTCCACCTGATTGCCTTGCGCGTCCTCTCTCCAGCTCTGCTTGCCCAGTGTCAGGCGCTTCGTCAAGAGGCGGGCAGATTATGGACGGACCTGGTGGAACGGCACGCCCAGGCCCGGCTGGCGGGCCAGTGGCTGTCCTCACAGGACCTGGAACAGGCCACCAAAGGCGGGCAGTACGCACTGGGGAGCCAGACGGTGCAAGCCCTCTGCCAGAAGCTGACCGCCAATGTGGCCACCGCCACCGAACTCCGCCGCCAGGAGTACGCGGACACCGGGCGGATCGAGACGGAGTACCCGCATCACGCCAAGTCCTACCAGACGGTCATCTGGAAGGATCAGGGTGTCGTCTGGGATCGGCCAGGGCACATCGGGCTCAAGAACGGCCTCGGCCGGCCGTATCTGTATCTTCCAGTGCCTGCCAAGTATGGAGGTGCCAACGTGCGCAAGGCGGAGCTGCTGTGGAGGGCAGACCACTACGAGCTGGCCCTCACCTTCGACACCGGGCAGGCTGTGCCACCACCACGGGAGACCGGCGAAGTGGCCGGTATCGATCTGGGCGAGGTACACGTCGCCGCCATCACCACTAGTCGACGCCATGCCTTGGTCCTCTCGGGTCGCCTCCTCCGCTCCTTCAAGCAGTGGCGCAACAAGAGTCATGCTCGCATCAGCGAAAAGCTGGACCGGTGTAAGAAGGGCTCGCGCCGAAGCAAACGACTTGTGGAGGCCAAAGCCAAGGTGAGCGCGAAGGGCTATCGTCAGCAGAGGGACTTCCTGCACAAGGCCGCCAAGCTCACCGTCGACTTCTGCGCGGCAGAGGGCGTACGCCGGATTGTGGTGGGGGATGTGCGTGACATTCAGACCGGGGTGAGTCTGGGGAAGGTGAGTAACCAGAAGATCAGCCAGTGGCCCCACGGGCAGTTCACCCGCTATGTTACCGAGAAGGCAGCTCGCCGTGGGATAGCGGTCGACTGGATCGACGAGGCGTATTCGACCAAGACGTGCAGCCATTCGGGGCATGTCCGCAAGACCTCTCCACGGGGACGGCGATTCCGCTGTTCCGGCTGTGGAGCGCGCATCCACCGAGACGTCAACGGAGCGAACAACATCTGCTCCAAGGGCGTCCACGGCGTCTACGCTAAGGTGCAAGCCGACACCGTCAAGTATCTCCGTCCCATCGGAGTAGCGCCCTCGACACGGGCGAAATCGCTAGCGCGAGCTAGAACCTCCCGCTTTCAAGCGGGGGAGTGTCAGGCTCCAATTGGCAGCCGAGGATCAGTCTGCTTCCAACAGTTGACGTAACGCGGCGAAGCGCTCGTCGCGCGCCTCGGTTTCGTGCGTGTGCGGCTCGACGTTCAGATCACGTCCGCACTCTGGGCAGAGCCCCTTGCAATCCTCGCGGCAGAGCGGCTGAATCGGCAGCGCCAGCACCAGATTCTGGCGGATGGCTTCGCGCAGGTCGATCTGGTGGTGATCGTCGATGGTGAAGGCTGTCTCGTCCTCTGGCAGCCGCACGGGCAGGCCAGTCTCGATGTCGATGGACGGGTAAAAGGTCTCGCGCAGCGGCACGTCGAGCGTGGTCGTGAACTCAGTCAGGCAGCGCGAGCATTCCAGCAGCACGGGGATATGCGCGACGCCATCCACCACAATGGACTCGTTGGTGCGGTGCAGCCGCGCGTACCCGGTAATTGGGCCGACGAGCCGCGCCTCGCCATCGCGCAGGTCGAGGGAATCGCTATCGTCCAGAACGACGTCCTGTGTGGTTCCGATGGGAGATTTGAGGAGTTGGGCGACATTGAAGATCATGGTGTGGGTACCTTCCGCACGCCGTGAACGAACGACGGCGTCATTTCAGTATACGTCGCGGGCCGATGCCACAACCAGCAGGCGGCGCTAACGGTCCATACGACAGGCATCGGCGAGCAGGGATACCAGCGCACGGCGTCTCCTGCTACAATGCGCCGAGACGGCAATCACCTCTGCACATCAAGGAGAGAGCAAGATGCGACTCGACGGCGCGACATTTTTCATCACCGGCGGGGCGTCGGGGCTAGGCGCGGCCTGCGCGCGGACGTTCGTCGCGGGCGGCGCGAACGTGGTCATCGCCGATCTGAACAAAGAGGGTGGCGAGGCGCTGGCGCAGGAACTGGGGGAGCATGCCCGCTTCGCCCAGACCGATGTGGTCAACGAGGAGAGCGTCAAGGAAGGGCTAGCGCTGGCGAAGAGCGCGTTTGGCAGCCTGCAAGGCGTCGTGAACTGTGCGGGCGTCGGCATCGCCGATCGCGTCGTTGGCAAGCAGGGGCCACACGCGCTCGACGTCTTCGCCAAGGTCGTCACCATCAACCTCGTCGGCACGTTCAACGTCATCCGCCTCGCCGCGACCGAGATGTCCACCAGCGAGGTTCAGCCCGACACGACCGGCGAGCGCGGCGTCATCGTCAACACCGCCTCGGTCGCCGCCTTCGACGGCCAGATCGGCCAGGCCGCCTACTCCGCTTCAAAAGGTGGCATCGTCGGCATGACGCTGCCCATCGCGCGGGAATTAGCCCGCTACGGCATCCGTGTCGTCACCATCGCGCCGGGCATCTTCGATACGCCGTTGCTCGCGGGATTGCCCGAGGCGGCGCGCGAGTCATTGGGGCAGCAAGTTCCCTATCCGCCACGCCTGGGCCGCCCCGACGAGTACGCGGCGCTGGCGCGCCACATCGTCGAGAACGAGATGCTCAACGGCGAGACGATCCGCCTGGATGGCGCGATCCGTATGCAACCGCGTTGACCGCCGCCAGAGATACGCAACATTCTAGCCATCTCCGAGGAGAACGCTGGCTGCGGCGGCGAGCGCTGGCTGGGAGTAGTCGTAGGCGGCCAGGTAGGAGCCGATTTCTGGCAAAGACTCCGCGTCATAGGGAAGACCGAGCGCAAGGCCAATCGCGGGACGCTCGATAAACGCGACACGACGCATAACCTCCAATAACCCCGCATCACGAAACGCATCGACGCTGGAGAGGAGGATGATGTCCGCTGCTCGCGCCGCCTGGAGGGCGTCATCGAGTGTGTCAGGTCCAAGTGTAAAGGCGCGTACCCGGTCGTGATGGCGTCGGACTGCGTCAACGAGCCAGCTAGAACGATAGGGGATGTCTACGGCGGCTGTGATCGCGCGTGGTGGGCAGTCGAGTATCAGGAGCTCCTGATCTGGGTGCAGGCGCAACGGCAGGAGCCCATCTACGTCTCGAATGACCCTCACCGCACGCCGATAGGCGCTAACACTCAACTCTTGATGCGCGCGCAGGAGATCCGCGTCGAGGGGCGCCGGTGGCGTATCTGACCACGTGAGGAAACGTCGCTTCAAGCGCAGGACGCGCTCGGCGGCGAGCTGTATCTGCTCCGCGCTGAGCGCGCCATCCACCACTGCGGCGCGCACAGCCGCGATGGCCGCACGCTGGCGTTCCAGCGTATGCGAGATGAGGACGAGATCAGCGCCCGCTCTCAGGGTCTGGACCGCTCCCCTTTCAACGCCCACCGTTCCAGCGATGGCGTCCATTTCCAGGCAGTCGGACATGATCACACCCGCAAAACCCAGTCGCTCGCGCAGCAGATCAGTGAGCGCCTCTGGCGCGAGGGTGGCGGGGATCGTGGCGTCTCCGGTGAGCGCGGGAAACGCGACATGCGCCGTCATGACGCATTCAGCTCCCGCCGCGATACCCTGCCGGAACGGCGCCAACTCGACCGCTTCCAATCGCTCCGGCGGCGCGGTGACGACCGGCAGCGCCAGATGCGAGTCGACGTTCGTATCGCCATGGCCGGGGAAATGCTTGAGTGTGGCGATAATTCCGGCGCCCTGCAGTCCGCGCATGCTGGCGACGCCAAGCCGCCCGACCACTTCGGGATCGGCGCCAAAGGAGCGCACGCCAATCACCGGATTCTCGGGCGCATTGTTGACATCCATCACTGGCGCGAGGTTCATGTTGACGCCATGCGCGAGCAATTCCTGCGCCGTCGCGCGCGCAACCTCTTCGACGAGACGAGCGCTCGCCTCTGCGTCCTCAATCGAACCGAGCGCCATGGCGCCAGGAAATGGGGTGCTGTCAGGTCCAAGGCGGCGCACGAGGCCGTTCTCCTGATCGATCATGACGAAGCTTGGAGCGGGATGCCCTGCAGCGCGAGCGGCGGCCTGGAGCGCGTGTGTTAGGGTAGCAGTCTGCTCGCGGTCATGAATATTGCGCGAGAAGAGGATGACTCCGCCGACCCGCTCACGTTGAACCAGGTCGAGCAGCTCCGGTGCTGGCGTTTGTTCCGGGAAGCCGACGACGAAGAGTTGCCCAATCTGCTCATCAAGCGTCATTCCGGCTGTCAGGTCATCCATTGCTTTCTCCCGCTCCACCATCTCGTCGCGGATTACTGCTATTCCCTGCTAAGTACAGTCGTCATGTCGTAAGACTTGCCTGCGCGGCCAGTGAACGCGCCGCCCACAGCGCTGGCTCCTTGACAAGGGTCACACGCCCAAGCGCGCATCTGCGCCTGATTCGGGCGACGACTGCCGCGCGGAGATCACGCTCATGTATGAGCAGACCGCCGCCGAGGATGAGCGGGACGGGGCCAGCTACGTTGAGCGAGTCGATGACGGCAATCGCCGCCTGGGCCAGTTCTTCGCAGGCCTGGCGACGGATCAAGCGCGCCACATGATCGCCGCGCCGCGCCAGCGCGAGTACGCCGGACGCCAGTGAGGCGATAGGCGCTTTCTCCTGTGTCAGATAGGCGTGATCAATCATGCTCCGCGGCGCCGTCAGACCCCAGCGCTCCAGAACCAGTGGCAGCAGCGCGGTTGTTGGTCCGCGTCCATCGGCGGCGCGCGCCGCCGCCTGTGCCGCGCGCCGTCCGATATCATAGGCGCTGCCCTCATCCCCAAGCAGATGCCCCCATCCGCCGACCTGGATCATCTGCCTGGATGTGTCGCGTCCGAGGGCTATGGATCCCGTTCCGGCGATCAGCGCGACGCCTGGATCGCTGTCCAGTCCAGCTAGCGCAAACTCCGCGTCGTTGGTGATCGCTACCTCGCGAGCGACTGAGAGAAGGTGTGGCGCAAGCAGGTTCGCGCCGTCCGCCCCGTGAATGCCGGCGAGGCCAAACCATGCGGCGTCTACATCGCAGTTCATGCCGGTTGGGAGCGCCTCTTCGATGGATGCGCGTAGCTGCGCAACAGCCTGCTCGACGCCGATTGCGCGCAGGTTGGAACTGCCTGCGCTTCCACGCCCACGAACGGCGCCATGGCTATCCACTGCCACCGCCTGGGTCTTGCTGCCGCCACCATCTACGGCGAGAAAGAGTGACTCCACACCAGCATTCGGCGTCTTGCCCTTCGTGGATGCTCTCATGAGGGCGAATCCAGCGCCGCGCGCACGATGCCCTGGCTCGCCCGCAACCGCCTGCGCGCCTCATCCGCTGAGACGGAGGCCAGTTGGGCGATGATGGCGGTCTTGATCTCTCCGTGACACGCCTCTAGAAGGCAGTTCGCTTCCTCATCGTCAAGACCGGTTGCCGCAGACACGATGCCCACTGCCCGCCGCCGCAGCTTGGTATTGGTCGCCTGCACGTCCACCATCAAGTTCTTGTAGGTCTTGCCAAGCACGATCATCACTCCGGTACTCAGCATGTTCAGGACCATCTTCTGCGCGGCGCCTGCCTTCAAGCGGGTCGAGCCGTTGATGACTTCCGGACCGACAATCGGCGTGATGGCGATGTCGCTCAGGCGCTGTAGCGGCGTATCCACATTGCACGTGACGCCAATCGTGAGCGCGCCACAGGCCCGCGCATGCGCCAGCGCCGCCAGCGCATACGGCGTGTGACCGCTGGCGGTGACGCCGACCACACTATCCAGCGCGCCAAGATCGAGCGCTGCCATGTCACTCTCGCCCAGATCGGCGCGATCTTCCGCGTCTTCCGTCGCCGTAGTCCAGGCGAACGTTCCTCCGGCGATGCGGCTCACAATCAGATCGGGGGAGACGTTAAACGTGGGAGGACACTCCGCCGCGTCGAGCGCGCCCAGGCGGCCCGATGTGCCCGCGCCGACGTAGATCATCCGGCCACCCTGCCGCATGCGCTCAGCAATGCGTTCGATAGCCAGCCCTACCTGCGGCAGCGTCTCTGCGACGGCGCCCGCCACCCTGGCGTCCTCCGCATTCATTACCTGCGCAATCTCGAGGGGACTCATGCGGTCGATGTCCAGCGTCGCGGCGTTGACACGCTCGCTCTCCAGTGGATGCGCCCGTGGATGCGCCCGTGGATGCGCCCGCCGCGACGACTCGTCCTGGATAGGCATGCGTGAGGTCCTCGTCTGCTAGCCGCCGAGGCGTGCGCGGCGGAAGGCTAAGAGAAGAGCCGGTCGCGCTTGAGGTGGGTGAAGAAGGTATATTTGGCGCCGCAATACACCGAGCGGGCATATTCCACGGGCCGGTTGCGATCGGTGTACGTCGTGCGCCGCGTCAGGAGAACCGGGCTGCCGACGGGAATGCGCAAGGTCTCGGATTCCGCCTGTCCGGCGAGGCCCGCCTCGATCTCCTGCTGCGCTTCCATCAACGGAATGCCGTACTGGGTCTCGAGGAGTTGATAGAGGGAATGGTTCTCGAAATCCTCCTCCGCAAGCGCCTCGCATCCCTTGAAGTTGAGCAGGGACTCCTCGATGGCCAGTGGCTCCTCGTCCGCCAGGCGCAGCCGGCGCAGCCGGAAGACCATCTGCCCCGGCTCGATGCGCAGCCGCTGCGCCGCGATGGCGTCGGCTGGGCTCATCGCTGCTGAGAGGACGATGGTGCTGGGTCGCTGGCCGCGCGCCTGGATGTCTTCGGTGAAGCCGGTCAGTTGCAGCAGTTGCTGCGTGATGCGGTTATCGGCGACGAACGTGCCACGGCCCTGTTCGCGGTAGAAGAGGCCTTCGTTGACCAGATCGGTAATGGCCTGGCGCGCCGTCATGCGACTGATGCTGTACGTCTCGCTCAGCTCGCGCTCGGAAGGGATAAGGTCGCCGGGCTTCCACTCTTCCGTGCTGACTTTCTCGCGCAGGATCTCCTTGAGCTGGTGATAGCGCGGCACGGGGCTGTTGCGATAGATCGTACGCATAAACCTTGAACTCGCTTTCTGATCGGCCACACACGTCTGGAGTGAGCGTTATCCTGCATTATAGCCAGCTATGCGCCCCTGCCTGCCGCATTTCACCCATTCGCCGCTCACCTGGCGATACGCGCAGGCTCGAAGAAGCAATCGCCATCCTCACTAGACGCTCATCCTCTATCCTCCAGTACTCCGGCAAGCCTCTCTCCATGCCCGCTGTATCCAGGAAATTTCCCGTTTATGCGTGGCAAGAAAGAGACGGATGGACAAGCGCTTGCGTGAATGGTATAGTTGGTATGTTGTATGTACCAGCTATGATGCCATATCGCACCGGAGGTGTCAAGCGCCAGGTGTCCGCTACGCCATGAGTTGTCCGACTGAACGCAGCCGTGACTCGCTGATCGAAGAGATCACGCGGTCCGAGTCGAAAAGTATTGTAGGTAGATGGAAGGCGCTACTATGGAGTGTACCTTGCAGGGCGCTCGGCTGGTAGATAGCATGCGCGACCAGCAGCGAGCCGATCTTGTCATCACAGGCTCGCGCATACGCGCGGTGCGCAACCCTGGCGAAAGCGCTTCTCCATCGCTTCATGGTAAGCACACGTACATTGACGCGACAGGCATGATCGTCATGCCGGGATTTATCGACGTTCATACGCACGGCGGCGGCGGCTACAACCTTCATACAGCGGACGCCACGGAGATCCAGGATTTCGCGCGCTGGGCGGCGAGTACTGGTGTCACATCGTTCTTGATCGGCGTCGTCGGCGTCCCCACAGGGCTGCCAGAAGCCGAGTTGCGGGCGGCGGTGGAAGCGACCCACGCGATGAAAGGCAGACCGAAGGGCGCCGAGGCGCTGGGTATTCATCTTGAAGGGCCATATATCAACACGCTCCGGCGTGGCGCGCATCAGACGTCCTGGCTGCGTATGCCCAACGCGAAGGAGACGGAGCGCCTACTCGCAATTGCCGATGGGCATCTGCGTCTTATCACCGTCGCGCCTGAACTGGCAGGGTCAGAGGCGCTGATCCAGCGGATGACCGCGGCTGGCGTTCGGGTGAGCCTCGGACATACGGACGCGAACTATGAGCAAGCGGTTGCGGCGATCGAGTTGGGCGTGACACACGCAACGCACTGCTGCAACGCCATGCGCGCTCTTCACCACCGTGACCCTGGTCCGCTGCCGGCGATTGTGGAAGCTCCTCAAGTGTATGGCGAAATCATCGCCGATGGCGTCCATGTCCATCCCGCAATGCTGCGCCTGCTCGTCAAGCTCCTTGGCCCAGAGCGGAGCGTCGTCATCACCGATGCGCTGGCGGGCGCTGGCGTGCCTGACGCCGTCTTCGAGTTCAACGGGCAGCGCGCGAGCGTCGTGGGTGGCGTAGCCCAGCTTGACGACGGAACGATCACCGGGAGTGTGCTGACGATGGACCAGGCGCTGCGCAACGTGCTGGCGATGACCGGACTCTCCCTCCAGGAGGCGGTGGGGATGCTGACCGCCAATCCGGCGCGCGCGGCTGGCGTCGGCGATCGCAAGGGACTGCTCACGCCAGGCTATGACGCCGACATTCTGATCTTCGACGCCTCGCTCACCTTACAGGCCAGCATGCGTGGCGGCGCATTCGTCTATGCGACGGAGGAGTGGCTGGAGCGCCTCTCCACCGTTTCCGCGCCGCTGGCGCCGAGCGCCACGACACAGCACAACGCGCCTCGCGCGCGCGGGGAGAACTAACGCTTATTGGGTGCGCGTGACCTTGGTCAGCCCGCGTGGGGTGTCAGGGTCGATGCCTTTGGCCTGCGCGAGACGTAGCGCGAGTTGTTGACCAGGGAGCGTTGCGATAAGCGGGCTGAGCCATTCCGGCTTGCCCGCCGCCAGCGGGAAGGGAGAGCGCGCCAGCGCCAGGGCTTCGGGCGCGTCAGAGATCACAAGCAGATCGGCCTCGCGGGTGCGGAGGACAGCGGCAAGGTCCATCATGTCGGCGAAGGGCTGGCCGGAGGGCGCGATCAGCAAGACTGGCGATCCAGCGCCGACGGTGGCGATGGGGCCATGGCGGAAGTCCGCCGACGAGTAGGCGGACGCCATGATATAGGTCAGCTCCTTGAGCTTGAGCGCCACCTCGAACGCTGTGCAGTAGTTGTATCCACGGCCAATCACCGTGATCGCGTCGGCGTTGCGGTAGCGCGCGCTCTCGTCGGCGATGTTGGCGCCAAGCGCAAGCGTCTCATCGAGCGCCGTAGGAAGATAGCGCAACTCCTCGCTATGCTGCGGATCGCCGCTCCAGGCGGCGGCGAGCGCGGCGATGACCGCCAACTCCGCTGTATAGGTCTTGGTCGCCGCGACGCTCTGCTCGACGCCAGTTTGCAACTCAATGATGTGGTCCGCAGCCTGCGCGAGTGGAGACGAGCCGTCGTTGGTGATGGCGATGGTCGGCCGGTGTTGGGCGCGGGCGGCTTCGAGGACGGCGATGATATCGGGGGATTGCCCGGATTGGGAGATGCCGATCACCAGCGCGCCGCCGAGACGTATCTCGCTCTGGTAGAGCGTGTAGAGCGACGGCGCCGCCAGCGCGACCGGTACGTGACAGAGCGCGCCAAAGAGATACTTGGCGTAGAGCGCCGCGTGATCTGACGATCCACGCGCGGCGATCATCACATAGTCAAACGGTGGGAGCGCCGCGACGATTGCGGCGATATGTTCCGCGCTGGCCTCCAGTAATCGTTCAATGATAACAGGTTGGCTGCGAATTTCGGCCTCGAGAATGGTGTCCATGATTCCTCCCTTACCCGGCGTGCCGCGGGATAAATAGCCGGATCATTGCGAGCGCCTTCTTGTTCTATGATACGTCTTTCTGGTCTAGTGGTCTAGATGTCTTGACAAATTTATTGGGTATCAGTTACACTGGCTTCCATACCGGCTAGACTGCTAGTCAACTAGACGACCAGATGACATGTGTGATGACAGAACGCCTCGCGCATGAGCATGAGTGGGGAAAGGAGACCAGGAAGCGGTGGGGCGCTCTGTCCCGCCAGTGAAGTGGAGGATGCGATCAGCACAGCAAGATTACTTGCCTCAAGCTCTTACATTGGTATCACGCGGCTGCGCCGAAGCAGCGTACAGCGCCCGTTTGTGGCGTTCCATCTGGATCAGCATGAATTGATCCACCTCTCCGATGTCAGGAGGCTCGACATGGCCCATCCCGCGCGCCCACGCGCTGAATCGGGGCGCAAGCGCTATACCATCCCAGCCCTGGTCACACTCGCAGTCATCTTCTCTATGGCGCTCGCCGCCTGCGGCTCGTCAAACTCGAATGGGTCTGGCTCCAAAGTCCTGACAGCCATCTGCGCCGTCAGCGGCTCCTACACGCAGAACATGAGCCCATTCAGTCCCAATGTCAACTGTGGCGTTGACGGCCTGCTCTATGAGAACCTGGTCTACGTGAATGGTGTCACCGGCCAGGAAACGCCGATGCTCTCGACCAGCCACCAGTTCAGTTCGGACAATCTCACCCTGACCTTCACCATCCGCCAGGGCGTCAAGTGGTCGGATGGCCAGGCGTTCGACGCCAAGGACGTGGCCTTCACGTTCAACCTGCTCAAGCAGTTTCCGGCGGCGGACAGCGGCGGCCTCTGGACGCATTTCACCAGCGTGGATTCCCCGGACGCCAGCACTGTGGTCATCAAGTTTGACAAGCCCGCGCCGACATTGCTGCCGACCATCGAGGGTACCTACATCGTGCCACAGCACCTCTGGGCCACCGTCGGCGATCCCTCGAAGTTCACCAACACGAATCCGGTCGGCACCGGGCCGATGAAGCTGTCGAGCTTCAACGCGCAGGTGATCAAGTACGTCAAGAATCCAGACTACTGGCAGGCCGACAAGGTCAAGGTCGAGGAGCTGGATTATCCGGTCGTCGACAGCAACGCCACCGCGCTGCTGAAGATGGCCAGCGGTCAGGCCGACTGGACGGGCATCTTCGATCCGGCGGTACAGTCCTCCTTTGTCCAGAAGGATCCCGCGCACAACTTCTCCTACCCGGTTCCGGTGGTGCCGGCGCAGATCGTGCCGAACCTGAAGAACCCGCTGCTCGGCCAGCTTGCCGTGCGCAAGGCCATCAGCGCCGCGCTCGACCGCCAGCAGATGTCCGTCTCTGGTGAGGCTGGCTTCGAGCCGCCAGCAAGCCCCACCGGCCTGATGCCTGGCCAGGAGGCAGTATCTCGATCGCGAAGTTCAACGGCCAGATTCCAGCCTTCGCCGCGGCGGACCCCAACGCCGCAGGGCAGATCCTGACGACCGCTGGCTTCAGCAAGGGATCTGACGGCATCTTCCAGGACGCGCAGGGCCACAAGCTCTCGTTCAAGGTGACGGTGCCGGGCGACTTCTCCGACTACGTCGCCGACCTGCAGATCGCGCAGCAGAACCTGAAGGCGGCGGGCATCGACCTGCAGTTGAATAAGGTCTCGGACGACGACTGGCGCGCCGACCGCGCCGGACACAACTTCGACCTCATCATGACCGGCGGGTTCTTCGGGCCGACCCCGTACTACTATCTGGAGCCGCTGCTCCACAGCACGCACATCACCGGGACCGGCGCCACCAACTGGGCGCAGTGGAACGACCCGAAGACCGATCAGCTCCTCGACCAGTACGCCTCGACCTCTGATCCGGCGACGCAGAAGCAGGCCATTCAGGGCCTGGCGAGCATCATGGCTGATAATCTTCCTGTCATCCCGGTGCTCGACGCCGTGCAGTTCTACGAGTACAGCACCAAGCATTGGACCGGCTGGCCAACCCCGCAGAACCTCTACGCGGTCGGCTCCGCCTATCAGCTGGCGGCGGGAGACAACGAGCAGGTCATCCTGCACCTGACGCCCGCTTCCTAGCCTTCCGTCTGGCGCGCTGAGAGGGTGATCGCGAGGTCATCCTCTCACTTGCCACAGAGCATTACATTCGTCGCATGCTTCTCCGGGTGGCGTCGGCGCCGATCCCAGTCAACGCGCCGACACACCCTCTCTGCTTGAGCCGCCTGGGCGTTTGCTCTATGATGGACTCAATCTCACCTCTCGCGAACTGACCAATGAGCGCCAGGCGCCGCCAAGCGCCGACTCACTGACGAAGGAGCGCGTTGATGCGCCGCCTGCTCCGCCGTGTCGGCATCTATCTTGTGGCCATCTGGGTGGCCGTCACGATCAATTTCTTCTTGCCGCGTCTGGCTCCGGGCAATCCCGCCGAGATCGTCTTCGAGCGCCTCTCGCAGCGTGGTCAGGTGAATCCAGAACCCTCAAGGCGCTGGAGCTTGAATTCGGCGTCAACACCACTGATCCGCTCTGGGTCCAATACCTCAACTACCTGAACAATCTGCTGCATGGCAACCTGGGCATCTCGACCAATTACTATCCAACGCCGGTCATCGACATCATCGCCCAGGACATCAAGTGGACGCTCTTCTTGCTCACCGTCAGCGTCGTCTTGAGCTTCACCTTCGGCACATTGATCGGCATCTTCATGGCCTGGCGCCGTGGGTCGGCGTTAGATAGTTCCTTGTCATCGCTTATGACCTTCTTCTATTCCATCCTCTATCCCTGGCTGGCGCTGCTCGCGGTTTACATCCTTGGCTATACGCTCGGCTGGTTTCCCTTCTCCGATGGCTACGACCTCTCGCTCACACCAGGCTGGAGCTTCGACTTCATCATGAGCGCGGCCTATCATTCCATCCTGCCCGCGCTGACGATCATCGTCTCGACGATGGCGGGCTGGATGTTGACGATGCGCAATTCCATGATTACGACCCTCTCTGAGGATTACGTCCTGCTGGCGCGCGCGAAGGGGCTGACCTCGCGACGGGTGATGTTCTGCCTACGCGGCGCGCAACGCGATTCTGCCCAGCGTCACTGGGCTCGCCATCGCCATCGGCGCTGTCGTCGGCGGCCAGCTCCTGGTGGAGAAGGTCTTCTCGTATCCAGGCATTGGCTTCGCGCTCTTCCAGGCCATCCAGAGCCAGGATTACGCGCTGGCCGATGGCATCTTGCTCCTGGTCATTGTGGCGACCGTCATCATGAACCTGATCGTCGAGGCGCTCTACGTGCTGCTCGATCCGCGCATGCGCCAGGAAAGGAGCGCCTAGCCATGAGCCAGTTGAGCACCGTGCCCGACGCTGGCCGACCGCTCCATTCCGCCCGCCGCCAGACGCAAACGAAGCATGTCGTCGGACCTCTCGCAGCCGTCTGGCGCGCGATCACCATCAACAGCAAAGTGACCATCGGCTCCGCCATCCTGTTCTTCTTTATCCTGGTGGCGCTCTTTGGGCCGCTGATCGTCACGCAGGATCCGCTGAAATACACCCTCAACCTGATGGCGCCGCCATCGGCCGAACACCTGCTCGGTACGAACCAGGGTGGGCAGGATGTCTTCAGCCAACTGGTGATCGGCACACGCTCCACGCTGTTCTGGTCGCTGGTGACTGGCCTGCTGGTCATGCTGATCGCCATCGCCGTGGGGCTTGTCAGTGGGTATTTCGGCGGAGTGGTCGATGACTTCCTCTCGCTGGTCACCAACGTCTTCCTGGTGATTCCGTCGTTCCCGCTGGCGATCGTCGCCGCCGAGTTTTTTAGCCGTACCACGCTGACCATCGCCATCATCGTCGCGCTGACGAACTGGCCGTGGAGCGCGCGCGTACTGCGCTCGCAGACGCTCTCCTTGCGCAACCGCGAATTCGTCACCGCCGCCCGCGCCAATGGCGAATCAACCTGGCGCATGATCTTCTTCGACATCTTTCCCAACCTGATCTCGATTGTGGCCGCCGCCTTCATCACGACGACCATCCAGGTACTGCTGGCCGTAGCGGGGCTCGAGTTTCTCGGCTTCGGGGATAGCGGCGAATTTGAGTTGGGGCACCATGCTCTACGACGCGTACAACGGCAGCGCGTTGTTCCGCGGCGCCTGGTGGTGGTTCGCTCCGCCCGGCGTCTGCATCGCGCTCCTCGGCTCAGGGCTGGCGCTGCTCAACTTTGGCGTGGACGAGCTTGCCGATCCCCGCTTGCGAGGCCTGCGTCGCCTGCGCAAGCTCGCCAAGGGAGGCGTCGCATGACGAGCGGTCAGCTTTCCCCGCCGGTTCTGGATGTACGCGGACTGAGCGTTGACTACATCGGCGAGCATGGAACTGTGCATGCTGTTACCGACGTGAGCTTCACGCTGCGCCGCGGCGAGGTGCTCGGTCTGGCGGGCGAGAGCGGCAGCGGGAAATCGACGCTCGCCTATGCGGCGGCGCGGCTGCTGCCGGAATCGGCCGTCATCAGCGCGGGCGAGGTTCTCTTTTATCCAGGATGCGCGACAGGGACACAGCGGTAGAGCGAGCGACCCGATCAATCTGCTGCGCCTCTCGACGAAGGAATTGCGCAGGTATCGCTGGAGCGACGTGGCGGTCGTCTTTCAAAGCGCCATGAACGCGCTCAATCCCGTCATGACCCTTGGCGCGCAGATCGACGATGTGCTCCTGACACGCCGGCCCAGGATGCGTGGACGCGAGCGCAGGAAACGCGCGCATGAACTCTTGCGGCTCGTCGGCATCTCTCCTGAGCGGATCAAAAGCTATCCACATGAGCTCTCCGGTGGCATGCGTCAGCGGGCGGGGATCGCGCTGGCGCTGGCGCTCTCGCCGCAGATCATCATCATGGACGAGCCGACAACGGCGCTGGATGTCGTCGTGCAGCGCGAGATCCTCAGCGAGTTGCTGCGGCTGCGTGAGCAACTGGAGTTCGCCGTCATCTTCATCACGCACGACCTCTCGCTGCTGCTGGAGTTAGCCGATCGCGTCGCCATCATGTACGCGGGCCGCCTCGTCGAGCAGGCGACACAGCGCGAGCTGTACCAGGCGCCGCGCCATCCCTACAGCTATGGACTGATGAACGCCTTCCCCAAGCTGCGTGGGCCACGCCATACCGCCGTGGGCATTCCTGGCTCGCCGCCAGACCTGCGTACCCTGCCGCCCGGCTGCGCGTTTCATCCACGCTGCCCCTTGGCGTTTGATGCGTGTCAATCGGTGATACCACAATTGCGTAAGGTAAGCGCCGGATCAGATCAACTCGTCGCCTGCCATCTGTACGATCCCGCGTACCGCCCAGCGCCTCCTGACGACGAGCGAGGTAGCGGCTGGCTACCAGGCGCTGGTGGAAGGGAGCCGCAGATGACAGATCTGGCCCAGTCCGCCAGTGAGAGTGCCCCCTCACCAGATGTTACGACCTCAGCAGCCGCTCGCGGCGCCGCCAGCGCTCCGATTCTGGAGGCGGCGCATCTGCGCAAGCTGTTTCCCGTCCACAACCTCAATCCCTTTAAGCCAAAAGAGGCCGTTCACGCCGTAGAAGACGCCTCGCTGAAGCTCTATCCCGGTCGCGCGCTGGCGCTGGTGGGCGAGAGCGGCAGCGGCAAGACGACTGTGGCGCGTATGCTTGCGCAGTTGTATGCGCCAACCTCTGGGACCATCCTGTTCGAGGGGCAGCCGGTCAGCGCGAAGAGCGCGCGCGCCTTACGCGAGTATCGCCGCCATGTCCAGTTGATCTTCCAGGACCCCTTCTCGTCGCTGAATCCCATTCACGACGTCCTCTATCACCTCAGCCGTCCTCTTCGCGTGTATCGGCACGCCAGGAGCCGAAGAGAACTTCGCGATCAGGCGCTGGCGCTGCTGGAGCGCGTCAGTTTGACGCCCGCCGAGCAGTTCTTGCGCAAATACCCGCATGAGCTTTCTGGCGGTCAGCGGCAGCGCGTGGCCATCGCGCGCGCGTTGGCCGTCCGTCCTCGCGTGCTGCTTGCGGATGAGCCAGTCTCCATGCTCGACGTTTCGATCCGGCTCGACATCTTGAATCTCCTCTCCAAACTGAAGGAAGAAGATCGACTGGCCGTCCTCTACATCACGCACGACATCGCCAGCGCGCGCTACTTCGCCGAGGAAACGCAGGTGATGTATGCCGGGCAGACGGTTGAGGGCGGGTCGAGCGAAGAGATCACGCAGCGGCCAATGCATCCCTACACGCGCCTCCTGCTCTCCGCCGCGCCGGACCCGGACCGTCTCACTGGCGAAGGCGGATTGGCGCGTCTGCCCGCTCGTGGCGAGATCCCCAGCCTGGTGCGACCCGCCGTCAGGACTGTCGCTTCCATCCACGCTGTCCGCATGCGATGCCCGTGTGCCGCGAGCGCTTTCCACAGAGAACAGAGTTGGGAGATGGGCGCTGGGTCCATTGTTTTCTGTATGGCGAAGAGGGCGGCGCAAAACCGGCAGGCGACATATCCGCGCAGACTCAGAATGGCGCGGGGTAACTATTCAATCCAGACACGCCACTCGTCTCTCGGTTTTAGCCATGGCCTCAGCGCGAATAGACACACGAGAGACGCCAGCAAACCGATTGGCTTGCTGGCGCTCGTCATAGCGAATGGAAAACTGGGTGCGCTACTGAACCTTGCCCATGAGCGTGATCGCGCGCAGCACTGCCTCTTTGGCCTCGTCGGAGAGCTGGTCATTCACCGCCTCTTCGACCGAGCAGCGCAGGATCTCCATCGCCACGCGGTCCAGCGCGGCGCGTGCGGCAAGCACCTGCGTCACCACGTCCTCGCAGGGCTTGCCGCCGCCGAGCATGCCGATCACGCCGCGAATTTGTCCTTCGATGCGGCGCAAGCGCAGTTGGATGTCACTCTCCGCGCGTTCGGTCAGGGCTGGCATGGCGCTCTCTCCGGTCGTCACGGCTAGACCGTCACCCCAAAGGCGCGATCGAGCTTGGCCTTGAGAATCTCGCGCGGGACCATGCCGACGATGCGGTCAACTTCCTTGCCGTCCTTGAAGAGGATCATGGTCGGGATGCCCTGGATGTAGAACTGCATTGGGGTATCCTGGTTCTCGTCGGTGTCCATCTTGGCGAAGGTGACCTTGCCAGCGTACTCCTTGGAGACCGCCTCGAAGGTCGGAGCCATCATGAGACAGGGGCGGCACCAAGTGGCCCAGAAATCGACGACGACGGGCAGCTTGCTCTGCACCACGTCCTTGGTAAACGAGCTATCGGTAACCTGAATGATCGTGTCTGACACGCTGGAACTCCTCTTGCGTTGAAAAACGCCCGACCTCCCGGTACCCTACCGGGGTATCGTATACATGATACCATCACCTTGCGCGTTGGTCAAGGCTATAGCAGATGAAGTATTGGCCGACCGCTGGAGAGGTCCGGCGTCACGAACGCATGCGATGCTACAATACACCTGTACTGTCTGGCGAACTGACAGGCCTCATGCGCGAGAACAGCCCGCCGGACGCCGCATTCCACTGGAGGCCCTGCTATGTCCTTGCCCGATGGCGTCATCTATATGGACCACGCCGCTACGACACCGCTCGATCCGCGCGTCTTCGAGCGCATGCAGCCATATTTCAGTGAGTTCTTCGGCAACCCCAGCAGCATCTATGGCCTGGGACGCAAATCCCTCGCCGCGCTTGACGCCGCCCACGAGACCGTCGCGCGGCTGCTGAACTGCCGCCCCACCGAGATCGTCTTCACCGGCGGCGGCTCCGAGGCTGATAATCTGGCGATCAAGGGCGTCGCGTATTCGCCACGGCGGCGTGGCAAGCACATCATCACGAGCGCCATCGAGCATCACGCGGTGCTGCGCACCTGCGAGCAACTCGAACACGAGGGCTACAGCGTCACCTACCTGCCGGTGGATGGCGACGGGCTGGTCACTCCTGTCGATGTCGCGGCGGCGATCACCGACGAGACCGCGCTGGTGACGATCATGTACGTCAACAACGAGGTGGGAACGGTGCAGCCGATCGCGGAGATCGGGCGCATCTGCCGTGAGCGGCGCGTGCCTTTCCATGTGGACGCGGTGCAGGCGGCGTTGCTCGATCTGGATGTCGCGGCGCTGCGGGTAGACCTGCTGACACTCTCGGCGCATAAGTTCTACGGCCCCAAGGGCGTTGGCGCCCTCTACGCGCGCCAGGGAACGCGTATCCAGCCACAAGTCCTCGGCGGCTCGCAGGAGCGCAACCGGCGCGCCGGCACGGAGAACGTGCCGGGGATCGTCGGCGCGGCGGCTGCGTTTGAGTTGATTCGTGCGGAGCGTGAGGAGGAGACAGTGCGGCTGGAAAAGCTGCGCGACCGGCTGATTGACGGCGTCCTGCGCATTTCCGACACGCAGTTCACTGGCCACCCGACGCGACGTCATCCCGGCTCGGCCAGCTTCGCCTTCGCGGGCGTCGAGGGTGAGTCCATGCTGCTCAACCTCGACCTGGAGGGCATTGCGGCCTCCAGCGGCAGCGCCTGCACGACCGGCGATGTCGAGCCGTCGCACGTGCTGACGGCGATGGGTTATACCTCCAGCGAGGCGCGCGGCCACCTGCGCCTGACCCTTGGCGCCACTTCCACCGACGGCGACGTGAATACGCTGCTGGCGCGCTTGCCCGGCATTGTCGAGCGGCTGCGCGCGCTCTCAACACGCCCGACCAGCGCCCACTGAAGAAAATTGATGAATGCTTGAAGAAAATTGAAGACAGGCGCGCCTGTTTGTGGTATTGTGCCTCCAGAACTCAATGAGGGAACGGAGGGAACGGAGGGCGCGAGATGGCGAGCGAGATGGCGGGCGAGATGGCGCTGCTGGCGGCGCAACGGGTGGCGATACAGGACCTGCGGACGCGCTTCGAGCGTGGCGAGTTGCCCATCGAGACATTTCGGGAGACGCTGGACGCGCTGGTGCTGGCGCGCGATCCTGACGAGTGCCAGTCGCTGATGAGCCAGCTTCCCACCGCGCCGCTGAGCATCCTGAGCGCGCTGGAACCAGCGAGCGCGGTTCTTATCACGCCGGTCTCCTATCCTCACCGGCGCATCGTCGCCTTCATGAGTTCTGTCAAGAAGATGCGGCGGGCCTGGCGGCTGGCTCCGCTGACGCGCGTGGTCGCCTTCATGGGTGACGTGCAGCTTGATCTGAGCAAGGCGGACCTGCCCCCGCAGGCGAGAGTGCGTGTGTATTCGATTATGGGGTCCGTGCGCATTCTCGCCCCCAAGGATGTCCACGTCATCGTGCGCTCGACGGCGCTGCTTGGCGATGTCAACGCGCTGGGCGAGAGCGTCAGCGGGGTGGCGGCGTGGGGCCACGAGGAGCACGAGCCAGCGTTGGAGGAAGAGGCGATGGAAGCGCGGGCGGAGGTCGAGATCGAGGCCTTCACGCTGATGGGCAATGTCCACGTCAAGCTCATCCAGCCGCAGATACCTACCATCGGCTCGCTCGTGCGCGATGTCTTGCAGGCCGCCGCGATGGGCGTACGGCGTGGCCTGCTCACGCCGCAACAGTAGGGATAGTCGCGTAGGATAGCAACGTCATGACTTGCCGCCGGAGCCATAGTAGGCGCGCACTCGCTCGCTATACGTGCGCAGCGCCCGCAACACGCGCGCGTTGATCGTGCCCTCCAGGTAGCGTCCATTCTTGTCGGGCTGCCCCGCCGTGACGCCGGTCAGCAGCTCGATGCCCTCGTCCACGGTCGAGATGGCGTAGATGTGGAACTTGCCTGCGCGCACCGCGTCAATCACCTCATCGCGCAGCATCAGGCTCGTGACGGAGGCGCGCGGGATGATGACGCCCTGATCGCCGCGCAGACCACGCTTCTGGCAGACGGTGAAGAATCCCTCGATCTTTTCGGTGACGCTGCCGACCGGCTGTATCTCGCCCTGCTGGTTGACCGAACCTGTCACCGCCATCGTCTGCCTGATCGGGACACCGGCGAGGCTGGAGAGCAGCGCATACAGTTCCGACGACGAGGCGCTATCGCCATCCACGCTGCCGTAGGTCTGCTCGAACGCCAGACTCGCGCTCAGGCTGAGGGGAAACTCCTGCGCGTAGCGGCCACGCAGATACCCGCTAAGGATCAGCACGCCTTTGCTGTGGAAGCTCCCGCCGAGCGCGACCTCACGCTCCACGTCAATCACACCGATCTGCCCTGGCGCGGTGCGCACGGTGATGCGTGTGGGCTTGCTGAAGCTGTAGTCGCCGCTGGAGGCGACGGTAAGCGCGTTGACCTGGCCGACCACCGCGCCCTCCGTCTGGATAAACGTACGCCCCTCTTCGATCTCCTGCTCGTCCTTGTCGGCGAGGATGCTCAGCCGCCGCTCGCGTGCCTCGATCGCCTGGCGCACATGTTCGCCCGCTGTGATCTCGGATTTGGCGCGTCGCGCGCGATAGCATGCCTCCACCGTCAGCTCGCGCAGCTCGCCAAAGAGCGTGGCGAGCCGGTCCTGGCGCTCGATCCAGCGACTGCCCTCCTCGATCAGCAGCGCCACCGCCTCGGCGCTCAGCGGCGCGCCGCCGGTCGTGCGCGCGACATTGCCGGCATAGCGCGCATAGATTTGTTCGGTTGCGGCGTTGCGCGGCATCTCGACATCGAAGTCGGCGCGCACCTTGAAGAGCTGGCGAAACTCGGGGTCGGCCTCGGCCAGGCCGAAGTACATGCCGCGGTCGCCTATCAGCGCGACACGCACCGCAGCGGGAATCGGCTCCGGTCGTTGCGACGCGCCGACCGGCCCCTGCGGCTCGCCACCATCCAGCGAGATCGTCTCGAAGCGCAGGACGCGCTTGAGAGCATCCCAGGCGTTGGGCGCGCGCAAAAGATCGTTGGCCTGCAAGACCAGAAAGCCGCCATTGGCGCGATGCAGCGCCCCTGGCTTGATCATCATGTGGTCGGTGAAGGGACGCCCCTCATGCGTGCCGAACTCCTGCCAACCCACCAGATTGGCGCGCGTCGGGTTGATCTCGTGTACGACGGGGGCGTGGTCATCTTCGCGGTGCGAGCAGATGACGTTGACGCGATAGCGATGCAGCAGCGTCGTCAGCGCGGACGGCCCGCCAGGATTGCTTAGCCACTCATCGGGCGCCGCGCTGGATGTGATGGCTGAATCGGCGCCGACAGGATCATCGCCGCTGCGCAATATCTCGCTCTGCGCGATGACGTCGCGCGCGAGCAAGTGGATGAAGTCAAGCGCATCGGCGGAGACGGCATAGCGGCCGGCGAGTTCATCCGCCAGCGGCTGGACCGTCGCCTCGGCGGTCTCGCGTTCCAGCGCGCGTAAACGCTTGTTTTCCTCTTCATCCAGCGCGTGTAGCCGTGGAGCGGCCTGATCCAGCATGCCTTCGACCGACCGGCGGCGTGATTCGAGCGCGTCGCGTTCCTGTGGTGAGAGGCGCTGAAAATCGTCGTCGGTGAGCGGGATGAGCGTGTCTTGCTCCCCATCGTCCCGCTCAACTGGCGCTGGAGGAGCGCCAGCGTCGGATCTGGCCGGGCGGCCAGGTTGGATGGCTACGCTGCTGGGGCCGAATTCGAGCAGGAAGCCCAGCGTCCTGGCGTCGCGCCTGACGGAGGCAATGATGGTTTTGCGCTCCTCCTCGATGTCATTGAGCAGTGTGTCACGTTTCTGTCGTGTGCTGTCCGAACTGAAGGCGCGGCGCATCTCGCGGCGGGCGTTGTCGATAAAGGCGTCCACGTCGCGCGCAAACTCGCGCCCCTTGCCGGGTGGCAGAGGGATGGCGCGTGGCTCCTCGGGCTGCTCGAAGGAATAGACATAGCACCAGTCCTGGGGCGCCGGCCGCTCGCGCGAGATCCGCTCCACCGCCGTCATCACGGCCGTGAGCCTACCACTGCCGGGAGGTCCGGCGACGAAGAGGTTGTAACGGCTCTCCCGGATCTCCAGCGCGAAGTCAATCGCCTCCAGGGCGCGATCCTGGCCAACCATCCCCTCCGGAGCAGGCAGGCCGCGTGTCGTCTGGAAGCCGAGCGAGGTCGGGTCCGTGCGGCGGCGGAGATCCTGCGGCTGTAGTTCGAGGGGGTGCGATGGCCTTTGCATGTGCGCTCCTGCGGCGTTTCATAAGGTGACGACGACGGCGTTCCTTTCCGTGAGCCGCAATAGTGTAGCACGGCGGCGCAAGGCGTGGCGCTGGAATCTGGAGGCGATTCCATCAGTGGCTGTACTCGTCAGACTGGATGACTGGCAGTGACGCTCGATTGGCGGGTTCTCGGCGCCAGATACAGTGGGCGGGGCTTTACAGTGAGCGGACGGGCGTGGTATGCTCTTGACAGAGGCGATGAGCGGGACAGATATCCGCATGATCCCCGACAGCGAGAGACGGCCACCGGCTGAGAGCCATCTTCGGCGCGTGTCATGTGGAGAAGACCACCCGTTCGCCCGACATCGAACCAGCGCGCTGTCGCCGTAGTAGGTTGTCGCGTCAGGGCCACGTTACCGGCCCGGCAAGAGCGCGCATGAGGCTTATCGTTCTCGTGCGCGGAACGTGGGTGGAACCACGAAAGGCGGCGCCCTTTCGTCCCTGGTGGACGGAAGGGTTTTTTGTTGCGCGCTCTTCGTGCGCTCCAGGTTGTGGAAGTAGTGTTCGTATGTGGCGTGCGCTCGCCAATCCTCAGAAAGATGTCTCGATCCGCCGGCTCACCACCGGCGGCGCCACCGCGTGACTGCGAGTGATGGCGTTGAATCGGATGAGACTTCACGAAGAGAGGATTGAGTGAGATGCGACAGGACGAGATGGCGCGCCCACATGCGCGCGCCGCAGAGATTGAGGCGATAGAGGCGATAGAGGCGATAGAGGCGATAGAGGCGATAGAGGCGATAGAGGCGATAGAGGCGATAGAGGCGATAGGGGAACGCGCCGCGCAGGCGGAGCGGCTTCTGTGTGAAGATAAATGTGACGAGGTGGCGATAGAGCAGGTACGCGCGTTGCTCGCGAGTCTTGAGCAGGCCGAGTCACTGGCGGAGTGGGAGCGGAATGCGGCTGGCCCCGTGCCCTGCATGCGCGTCGCGCCCTGGAAACCGTGGAAAGGGAGCGGATACGATGGCGATTGAGGAGCAGCCTGGACAGGCAGTGAACTACACGCCGATTGAGCGTATGCGCCACAGCGCGGCGCACGTGCTGGCCGAGGCCGTGCAGGACCTCTTTCCCGGCGCGCGCTTCGCCATCGGCCCGGCGATCGAGGACGGGTTCTACTATGATATGGAACTCTCGCGTCCGCTGACGCCGGAGGACCTGCCCGCCATCGAGGAGCGCATGCGCGCCAGCGTCGCGGCGAAGCATCCCTTCGTCCACAGCGAGTGGCCGCGCGAGAAGGCGCTCGGATATTTCCGCGAGCACGATCAGCCCTATAAGGTCGAGCTCATCGAGGATCTGCCCGGCGAGACGGTCGGTATCGAGGTGCAAGGGCCGTTCCTCGACCTCTGCCGCGGGCAGCATGTGGAGAATACGGGCGAGATCGGGCCGTTCAAGCTGATGCGCGTCGCCGGGGCGTACTGGCGTGGCGACGAGAAGCGCCCGATGCTCCAGCGTGTCTACGGGACGGCGTGGGACTCAGAGGAGGAACTGGACGCGTACCTGGAGCGGCTGGAAGAGGCGAAGCGGCGCGACCACCGCAGGCTCGGCCGCGAGCTCGAGCTCTTCATGATCAGCGAGGAGATCGGCGCGGGCCTGCCGCTGTGGCTGCCCAAGGGCGCGACGGTGCGGCGGCTGCTGGAGGACTATATCCTCGGTGTCGAGCGCGCGCAGGGCTACCAGCATGTCTACACGCCGAACGCTAGCCAAGCTCGACCTCTACAAGACGTCGGGCCACTGGGAGCACTACCACGACACGATGTACCCGCCGATGGAGATGGAGAGTGGCGAGGAGCTGGTGCTGCGGCCGATGAACTGCCCGCACCATATCCAGATCTACAAGGCGAAGATGCGCTCCTACCGCGACCTGCCGATCCGCATCGCCGAGTTTGGCACGATGTACCGGCTGGAGAAGTCGGGCGAGCTGGCGGGCCTCTCGCGCGTGCGGGCGATGACGCTCAACGACGCGCACATCTTCTGCACGCCGGAGCAGATGCAGCCAGAGTTCGAAAGGTGGTGCAGCTCATTCGAGGAAGTCTACGCGGTGATGGGCTTCAAGCAGTACACGTACCGCCTCTCGCTGCGCGACCCCAACGACAAGGAGAAGTTCGTCGACAACGAGGAGATGTGGCGCTCCTCGGAGGAGGCGCTACGCCAGGCGCTCGACTCGCTGGGGCTGGAGTACTACGAGAGCATCGGCGACGCGGCGTTCTATGGGCCGAAGCTCGACGTGCAGGTAGCGAATGCGCTCGGCAAGGAGGAGACGATCTCGACGGTCCAGCTCGACTTCACGCTGCCGGAGCGTTTCGAGCTGGAGTACATCGGCGAGGACGGGCTACCACACCGCCCGGTGATGATCCACCGCGGCGTCATCTCGACGCTGGAGCGCTTCATGGCGTTCCTCATCGAGAACTACGCGGGGGCCTTCCCGCTCTGGCTCGCGCCGGTGCAGGCGGTGGTGATTCCCGATCGCCGACCGCCATGTCGAGTACGCCGAGCAGGTCGCGGAGAAGCTGCGTGCGGCGGGATTGCGCGTCGAGGTCGACGCGCGCAAGGAGCGCATGAACGCCAAGGTGCGCGACGCGCAGCTTCAGAAAATGCCGTACATGCTCGTGGTCGGCGACAAAGAGGCCGACGCCGACGCCGTCTCGCTGCGGCTGCGCACGAACGAGAACATCGGCTCCGTGCCGGTAGAGGAGTTCATCGCCGTGGCGGCGCGGCGCGACCACGAGCGCAGCCAGGAGTTGTGGCCTGAGTAGGCGAGCGTGTAAACTCTGTAGCCTGTGAGTGGGAGGGGTCGCGCGACGGCCTCTCCCACTTGCCTTATCTGATACACTGAGCGGCAGGCGCAGTGTGGCGCAACGGAGGGTTTTCCTGGGGAAAGGATGCGCACGATGAGCACAGAAAAGGCCAGTCGTTCGCGGGGTCGCTGGGCGTTGGGCGCCATCGCAGCGCTGCTGATCGTGGCGGTCGTCGCGGGCATCTTTCTCTACAACTTCCTCACCGCTTATTTCGCTGTCAACGGGACCTGGTATGGGCCGATGAAGCTCCAGGTCGGCCCGACAACGGTGACGCTCCAGGCATACGTAGACCTTTCGACGCATCTCAATGGCGATCTCGTGGGGACGGGGACGATTTGCTCCAAGACGCCAATCACCAACGCCATCTCGACGGTGGCCACTGGCGTAACAGGGAAGCGTGACGATGGTCAGAAGATCAGCCTCTCGTTCGCCGCTTCAACCAACACCGTTGGTCTTCCATTTCTGGGCGTCACAATCGGACCAGGGCTTGAACTACATGGAACCTACACCAGCCTCAAGAAGACCAGCCTGGGTGGATTTTTAGTAGATGGGACCGCCGACAGCATGAAGCTCTCAGGTGACGCTGGCGCTGCTCCTGTCTCGCTGACGATGAAGCGCGGGACCCAGAGCGACTTCACAAAAACGTGCAACGCGCAGCCAGCCGTAGGATAGAAGATTCATGGCCCTCTCGGCTCTGAAGAGCCGGAGTACGGCGCCCTGCGGACTAAAGTCCGCGTGAACGCCGCAATGATCTTGCCATGTTAGGAATCGTCAATGGAGTCTGACACGGCGCTGACGCTGGAACGTTACCACGACCAGCAGGCGCGCTGGCCCACCGAGGGACGGCATATCCTTGCCCAGTATGATGAGACATCTGTTGTGGTGTACCAGGCATACCGCCCAGCCATTGGACACTACGCGGCGCGGCATGGACGCTTCGACGGCGAGTTCAGCCTCAACCGCATGAGCTGGATCAAGCCGAAGCGTACTCAAGTACGCGTGATTGGCTCCGAAGCGGAAAGCCATAGCGCGCCATGGTGTTGCCCACCTGTGGGGCGGAAAAGACGACGGGCGAGATAGCCTCGCGACGACCACTTCGCGGTCGCGACAGGCCCAACCGGCTTGCCTGCTGCTTGATCGCCGACATAGAGCGTCCTGGCATCATTTGCTGTAATGCCTCACGAGTTAGTGTCCCAAAATAGCGCCGCAAGGCGTCATTCTCTTCAGCTGTCCACCCAATGGTCTTGCCCTTGCGACTGAGGAGTTCGCGCCTGGATTCAGCGCCGCCTTTCCAGCGCATCCACACGCCAAGCGCATAGCGATCAACCCATCCAAAGGCGGCGTCATCAAGGGCGAGGGTCAAGACGCGCGCCTGCGCCTCACGCGGCCAGTCAATGAAGGTCGCGCGGATGCGATCCGCCCAGGAAATAGCGCGTTCTGCCATCCGAAATGCCTGGGTCGTGGGCTGAATCGATGATTGCGCCTGCGCGACACGAGCCTCCATTTCCTGCACCGCCTTCTTGGCCTGTCGCAGCTCATCGAGAAGGTCGTCCGTCAAATCGGGCGCATCGAGTAGGAGCCTCTTGATCCGGCCATAGCCACTGCGCATGTCGGCCAATTGGCGCTCCAAGATCCTGATCCCGACTCTCTTGCTGCTGGAAGCGAGATTGGTGCGCAATCTTGGCTAGCGCCGCTTCGTCACGCGCATCCAGATGTAAATGGTCGAGGAATCCCATGAGAAGCGCTCGCTCGATGGTCGTCGCCGGCACGCGCGCGCACGGCGTCAGGCCTGAAAGGTTGTCGCCACCACAGTGGAGCTCGATATGTCCCGTATTCCCGGTGGCCGCAGAGACAGCCTTGTCATGGACGGAGCAGCGGACCTTTCCCGGAGCGAGAAACCGCACTTCTCCTGGCTGCTGCCGGGTGCGCAATAAACGTGGCCGGAACGTTCGTCCGCCTTTTGACTGCGGAGGCGCCCATCCCTCTGACCAGGCAGGACGCTCAGCCACGACACGATCAAAGCACCACCAGAACAGATCGGCCTCCACTAACGGCGCATGACACTCTTTTGGACGGCCATCCGCCTCGCGAGCTACTTCGCCAGCTCGCGTACGCCATCCCAGGTAGGCAACATCAGTGAGAATCTTCTGAGCTTGTCGGAAGTTAAAAGGATACCCCCCAAGCGTCTCATCCCGCTTCGCATGGGCATCAAGCCAGCGAATGCGCCGGGGGTCCACATCTTCGCCGAAGAAAGGCCACACCAAACCGTCGCGAAGCCAAGATCGTGCCAGCTCTGTCACCGTCGGCTGAATCATGCCAGCGAACCGTTGAAAAACCTTCTCTACGACTAATACCGAATGCTGCACATAGGGCACAAGTCGCCTGTAGGTGGGGCTGTGCTCGTCATAGTCCACGACATAGCCCCACGGAACATAGCCTCCAGGGTAATGCCCAGCCATCGCAGAGCGATGGAGTGCAGGCAGCATGCGGCGAATGATATGGCTTTCGATGTACTGCTTGCCATATTTGCAGGCGAGACGGAACTGTTCGCAGTCCATGTCGCGACGGAAGTTGTAGATACGCTGCCCACAGATCACCCAGCCACCATGCGTCGCCACCTGGCGGATGAATGCGTTGTGTTCCGTCTCCCACTTATCGCGGAACAGGCGGTCCTCCTGGCTGACCATCAGCACGCGGCTCTTGCCAGATGGGAGCAACTCGGTAAGCCAGAAGTGAAGCGCTGGGCGATCCTTAATGGTAGTCTTGTAGGCTCCAATGCCGGTATCCCAGTCATAGACCTGAATATCGACAAACCCCATGCGTCGCGCCTCATCGACCAGTTCCTTCGGGTTACGCTCCTGGCTATAGACATGGCGCTCCTTCTGCTTCAAGGTGCTTTGCCGTGTGAGGATGGTCAATTGACCATCCATGGGCATTCTGCCATCATCAGGCGTCACCACATTAGGCGGTTGGTAACGGCGCTGAGGCACGTTGTCCACCTTTCTGAAGCGCCTCATAGGCGCGAAGCCCAGCCATCAACGCTTCGACGAAGATCCAGTAGTGTTGAGTGCCGTAGCCGAATGCGCGTGTGGGCAGTGATGCCTCCAGTGACAGAGAGGGACGCTCTTCACTAAGGGGCGATACGAGGGGTGACGGAGGGCGCGATGGGACAGGTTTAGGCTGGGTCATGACGCCTCACGATCGAGCTAGGCGTGCCACCCACAACCGACAGGACCACAAGCAGCCAGCTTGACGCGCCGAGGCAGCATCTGACATACTGTGGCTAGCGTAGCCGTGTCGCTCGTCACTGGGTGGACGCGAACTACCAGGCGGCCAGGGGTCTCGAACACCTCTGGCCGCTTTCCTTTGGGAGACTTTCCCCCCTTGCCCATGCATTATAACACAGTTGCAAAAGGTGTCAATAATAGTGATAAAATTGTTCAAACCAGTTACGAAACATCTTTGCCTCCAATTTCGTATAGTGCACAACAGGGTGTCAAGCGTTACCAACAAGGGTGAAGAACCGTGGAGAACAGTGTACAATCGAGTGTGGTAGGGGGAAGCGAAGGAACTGGACGCATGAGCGAACGAGCAGGATACAAGACGCTGGACCAAATCGCTCAAGAGCTGCAGGTTGCTCCTGCGAAGGTGCGCACACTGATTGCGCGGTTGGACATTCAACCGCGCCGATTCCCTGATGACTTGCGCAAGCTCTACTACGGCCCCGAGGATGTAGCAAGGCTCAAAGAGGCGCTCGGCAAGTAACGTCTCGCTCAAATCTCTCCTTTCTACTGTAGTATTGCGTTGAAAGTGCTCGAAGTAAGCGAAATCTTATTTCGTTACGCAATTTTATTTCGCCGCGGCATGCCGCAATGGCAACTGTGAACTTCTGGCCGTACCTCATTACCAAGGCCAATGAGCAGAAACCTCTTCGGTCATAGGTTCGATTCCTGTTGCCCCGACCTCCATTCTCGACGCCCCGTGGTATCCCTCTGCGGGTCACTGCGCCGAAATGCCTTCTACTGTTTCCATGGGTCCGCCATGCCCGTTTTGCCCGTAACTGGTTGTTACGACTGCGTCACAGTAGTTACGTTTTCCTCGCTGCTCCGCACCAGCTCATCGCGCGGGGAAGTGGGAGATCGGGGCGACGTTTCCGCACCTACCAACCTCCTCCCACGAGGGCGGCCACACCCGTCCGTCGACAAGAGCTCTGCTTGGGCAGTAAGCTCACTCATCACGGTTCGCACGCAAACTCGGAAGAGCGCAGCCGGAGGTGACGGGGAGGATCTGCTAGACTAGAGGGCGTGATGACACGTTATTCCAGCACTCGTCAGATCGTCACGCCCATTGCGAGGTGACCATGGCGGCAGAAGTTCGACTGACCCTCCTCATTCTCGCTGTCGAAGACCTGAGTCGCGCGGTCAACTTTTATCGCGCGGCCTTTGCCTGGATCCAGACGGTCAACGAAACTGTCTATGCCGAGTTTGCGCTCCCTGGCAGCCAGCGCCTGGGCCTGTACGCGCGTACCAGCTTTGGAAAGAACATCGGACAAGTCCCTCGCACATCAGCGCATGGGGAGATCAGTGGCGTCGAGATTTACCTGTACGCCACTGATCTCGCCGCAGCCATCGCGCGCGTTGAAGCGGCAGGCGCGCGTGTCCTCAGCCCGCGAGCGCTGCGAGACTGGGGAGAGGAGGCGGCGTACTTCGCCGATCCCGATGGGAACGTCGTGGTCCTGGCGCAGCTGTCTGGACAAGCTCCCGTCTCGTCGTGACCAGCCTGCTACCCAGCGGGAAGTCATCATCCTTGCCCAGTCGGCGCGAGCGGCCCTAGCAGGCCAACGCGCGCTCAACAATGCACCGTCAGGGCAGGAAAGGGAGCCTTCCGGAATCTTGGGCGTGACTTCCCAGGTGTAGTCGCACACACTCAACACCGCCGGGAAGACGCAGTCTGTCTCACCTGTTGCCGCCACTTGCATCGTTGACTCATACACTGTGACGAGGTGGCTGGCACGGATCTGCAGCACACCACCCCCGCGCTCCGCCTCCTACTCCAACTCGTCGAGATGCTGCGTGAGCAGATCCCCGACAGAGTGTGCTGGCTTG